>CP108997.1:6084862-6693348 GCA_036226585.1 Streptomyces sp. NBC_00708 | reverse complement strand
GGTACCGCGCGGGTGACCGAGCCGCATCTGATCAGCACCTGGGAGTGGACCCCGCTCGACGCGCTCCCGTCGCCGCTCTTCGACCCGTCGGCGCAGATCCTCGCGACCTGGCGCCCGGACCTCCGCATCCCGCATCCGCCCGTGCACCGGCTCGCCCTCGCGGCCGAGAAGCACCAGGTGAACCCCTAAACAAATTAATCGTTTGCCTAGGAGTCATAGGCGGCGTTAACTTCGTGGGTATGAAGGCCGTGACCGAGCAGGACATCCGCTCATCGTTCGTGAATTGCTCCAAGGGGGAAGCCAAGCGCCTGCCGCTGCCCAGGGACTTCGAGGAGCTGCCCTGGGACGACCTCGACTTCCTGGGCTGGCGCGATCTGTCCGCGCCGGGACGCAGCTACATCGTCACCGAGCACGCGGGCGAGCTCGCCGGGATCTCGCTGCGCTTCCCGTCCCAGCAGCGCGGCTTCCTGCACCGGAGCATGTGCTCGCTCTGCCTGACCACGCACCCGGGCAGCGGGGTCTCCCTGATGACCGCCCGCAAGACCGGTCCCGCCGGGCGCGAGGGCAACTCGGTCGGCCTGTACATGTGCACCGACCTGGCCTGCTCGCTGTACGTGCGCGGGAAGAAGGCGGTGGACTCCGGCGCCCGCTTCAAGGAGAGCCTGACCACCGAGGAGCAGATCGCCCGTACGGTGGCGAACCTCTCCGGGTTCGTGACGAAGCTCTTCAGCTGAGCGGGCGCACCCGCCGCAGCGCCCTCGTGCGAGGCGTGGCGGGACTGCCGGCCGGAGGAGTTCGGACACTTCCACCCGTCGACGGCACATGGCGGACGAAGCGACGCGGCGGAGCCCGACCGCAACCCGAAGCACTCCTCAACTTCGGTCATTTTTAAGCCAGTTCACGCCACCGCATATGCACACGCAGGGCCGGGTGGTGACCTTCATCAGCAGAGGGAACGGTGCTCCACCACAGAACGGGGGCCTGATGAGCGGATCCGAGACCGGGGCCGGGGCGGAACTGGCACTGCGCGTGTTCAGTGGAGGTGAACGCTGGGGCTGGGAGTTCGTCCAGCCTCCGGAACCGCCGGAGCATCGCGATGCCCACAGGCCGCCCGCGTACTCCGAGCCCTCGGACGCCGAGGTGCGCGCCCTGTCGGTGCGGGCCATGAGCGGGAGGAACACCTCCTGCGCCGGGTGCCTGACCGTGATCGTGGCCATCGTGCTGTTCTTCGCGGGCGGCGTCTTCGTCGCGTTGACCGTCGTCGCTCTCGTAGTCGCCCTGATGGTCAGCACCTCGCCGCAGGCCAGGCTGTCGGCGGCCGAACGCCGTCTTCAGGCCGCGCGGGCCGACGCGCACCGTGATCACGAGGCCCGTACGCGCGACTGGGAGCGCCGGATCGCCGCACACCGGGCGGCACATCTGCGCCACAACGACACGCTGGATGTCTGGTATCCGCTGTCTCTCACGTCCCGGCCCCACCGGATCGACGTATTCGGCGGCGTCGCCAATGGCTGGGCGAGTCTGCTCGCCACGGTCGGCGGGCCGCCCCTCACAGACGGCCACGCGGTCGTCGTCCTGGATCTCACTCAGCAGGCGGTGGCCCTGGAACTGGCGGAGCTCGCCACTCGACGCAACATCCCGGTCGGCCATGTGCCCATGCCCGGAGCCCTGCTCGGAGCCGATCTGCGTGGGGAGTTCACACCCGAGGAACTGGCCGAGGCACTGGCGGAGTCGCTGGGGACGATGCGCCCGCCCGGCACGGACGTCGATCTGCACACGATCGACGTGGACGTGCTCCAGACCGTTGCGGAGCTGCTCGAAGGTCCGGTCACCTTCGCCCGGCTCGCTGCCGGTCTCCGCGTGCTGCTGCGTATATACGACGCCGACCGGCCGGGACCGCTCAGTCACGCCGAGGTCGAGTCCCTCACCCTGGCCATCGATCTCGTGGGGCAGAGCGAACGTGTCCACAACGAACTCCGTTACGTACGCGCCCAGATGGAAATGCTCACGAAGGCGGCGGCCACCGCCTGCCCCGGCGCCCGCGCGACGGACTGGTGGCAGCCCGGCGGCCTGACAGTCGTCACGAGCGAGGACCCCGTCAACCGCCGCAAGGACCTCACCGACCGCTTCGTCTTCTTCCTGCTCGTCCACACTCTGCGCAAACGAGCGGTCGCCCCCGGAACCAGCACGCTGGTCATCGCGGGAGCCGATCACCTGGGCCGGGAGGCTCTCGAATCGATGGCACGCGTGGCACGGAACGCCGGAGTCCGGCTCGTTCTCCTCATGGAGCATCTGCGGGAGGCCGCCGTTCAGGTGGCCGGCGGATCGGGCAGCGCGACCGTGTTCATGCGCATGGGCAACGGCGAGGAGGCCAGAGCCGCGGCACAGTTCATCGGGCAGGAACACAAGTTCATCGTGAACCAGCTGAGCCGGCAGACCGGGGAGACCCTCACGGAGGGCCGCGACAGCAGCTACGGCGGCCAGGCCGGCGTCTCGAACGCGGACACCTTCTCCTTCGGCCAGGGGGGCTCGCGCTCCTCCTCGACCTCCCTGTCGCGCAGCTGGCAGGATTCCACCAACACCTCCACCGCCCGTTCGACGACGACGGGCGAGAACCTCAGCCGGATCTACGAGTTCACCGTCGAGCCCACGCAATTGCAGGCCCTGCCGGTGACCGGACTGATCCTGGTCGAGACGGGCCCGGACGGACGACGCGTCGTGTGGGGCGACTGCAGCCCGACCATCAACTTCCTGCCGCGGGTGTCGGCGGGACCACGCGCGGGCCGGACGTGAGCGCGGACGCCCGCGGCCGCCTCCCAACGGCTCCGGAATTCGCCGCCTACCGGTTCCACCGCCTGGTCACCGTGCCCCGCCGGCCCGGAGGCCCCCATGACGACGACCGTACGGCCGCGCGGCTGGCCGCGGCGGTGACAGCTGCCCACGCGATGCTCACCCACCATGCGCGGACGGACGCGTCCGGCATCGCCGTGGCGTGGGTACGTCCCGGCAGACACCGGCCGATGCACTTCCTCGTAGGTGGAGCTCCCTTCTTCCCGCTCGCCGGGGACGAGCCCGAGGGCGGCGGTGCGGAGCGTCCACTGCGCTTCCCGCCCGGAGCCACGGCCCGCGATGTCCCGCCGGGCGAAGCCGCCGGACTACTGACCCGCATGGATCACTGGCTGCCCTGTCTCGGATCTCACGACGCCCTGCGCCTGGGCGACGACGAGCGGGTCCTGCCGGCCGAGCGCCGTGGCTCCTTCGACGACATGGTGGCCCACCTTCCGGACGCCTTCGCGTGGCTGGTCCTGGCCGAACCCGTGCCGTACGAGGAGCTGGAGCACGAGCGCGCGACGCTGTCCGTACAGCTGCCCCGGCTGCGCCAGCGGGAGAACTCCGCAGCCGACCGGATGGCCGCGGAACGGTGCGAGGCCCGCTATCGCGAGCTCACGCGGGCGCTGGCCACCGGGATGTGGAGCGTGCGCGTCCTGGTCGGAGCCGAACGGCCCGATGCCGCGCAGGCGTCGGCGGCGCTGCTGTGCGGCTCGGGCGACCTGGACCAACTGCCGTACGTGCTCGTACCCGGAAGGCACCCCCTGTCCCTCGCCGATGCGCTGGCCACCGTCACCCCGGTCTCCGCCGGGCCCCCGGGGGCAAGTCCGTTCACGGCTCCCGCGGAACTGGTCGCAGCACTCGCCCGGCCGCCCAAACGGGAGCTGCCGGGGATCCGGGCCGTGGCTCCCCATCCTTTCGACGTCACCGCTGACGACACCGAGGCGGATGCCGACGGCTTCCTCGTCGGCGACATTCTCGACGAGTCCCTCGCCGCCTCCGACCGCTTCCATGTCTCGCGCTCCACACTCAACAGGCACGCGTTCGTCTGCGGGGCCACCGGTTCGGGCAAGTCCCAGACCGTGCGAAGCCTGCTCACCGCTCTGTCCTCGCACGAACGACCGGTCCCCTGGCTCGTGATCGAACCGGCGAAGGCCGAGTACGCGCGCATGGCCGGCCGGCTGGCATCAGCGCGCGGGCCGAAGGACGCGCGACGGGTCACCGTGATCCGGCCGGGAGACGTCGACACCGCGCCCGCCTCGCTCAACCCGCTGGAGCCGGAGCCGGGCTTCCCGCTGCAGAGCCATGCCGACCTGGTACGCGCCCTCTTCCTCGCCGCCTTCGAGGGGCACGAACCCTTCCCGCAGGTGCTGGCCCGAGCCCTGTCCCAGTGCTACACGGCCGGCGGATGGGACCTCGTCACCGGCGAGCCACGTCCGGTGCACAAGCCGAAGTTCGTCCTGACGGAACCGGACGAACCTCGCAGCGCCGTCTATCCGACTCTGGGCGACCTTCAGGAAACCGCCCGCCAGGTCGTGCGGCAGATCGGATACGGCGCCGAAGTCGCCGCCGACGTGAGCGGGTTCATCGATGTCCGCATCGGCTCCCTCCGGGAGGGTACGCCGGGCCGGTTCTTCGAGGGCGGCCATCCCCTGGACATCGCGGCTCTGCTGGCCGGGAACGTGGTCCTCGAACTGGAAGCGGTCACGAACGACCAGGACAAGGCCTTCCTCATCGGCACCGTGCTCATCCGGATCGTCGAGCATCTGCGCATCCACCACGGCGCGGGGGGAGTGCCGCTGCGCCATGTGCTGGTGGTGGAGGAAGCACACCGGCTGCTGAAGAATGTCGAGGACGGCGCGGCTGCCGCAGCCGTCGAACTGTTCGCCTCACTCCTCGCCGAGATCCGGGCATACGGCGAAGGGGTCGTCATCGTCGAGCAGATCCCCAGCAAGATCCTCCCCGACGTGGTCAAGAACAGTGCCCTGAAGGTGATGCACCGGCTGCCCGCCGCCGACGACCGGAACGCGGTCGGCGCGACCATGAACCTCCAGGAGGATCAGAGCGAGTACGTCGTCGCGCTCCCGCCCGGCCGGGCGGCGGTGACGGCGGACGGGATGGACGCCCCCGTCCTGCTGTCTGTACCGCACGACGAACACTGCGAGAGCGCCGACGAGGCCCACACCGCCCCGCCCCTGCTGGGCCGTCGCAGCGCCCTGTGCGGAACACGGTGCCAGGACCGGCCCTGCACCCTGCGCGCGATGAACGACGCCCACCACGCCGCGGACGCCCCGGACCTCCTTGTCTGGGTCGAGGCCGTCGCCTGCGCCCACGCCATGCTCCAGAAGCCTCCCGGTCCGGCCGAGGCCCTGCGACAGCGGCTCCTGGCCCTGTCCGACCGGGACCACGACTGCGTGCTCGGCTACGCCGTCGAACGTGCCGTCGGCGCACGCGAATCCCACATGCGGCACGACATCGACCCCGCCGACTTCGCCGCCCGCCTGCGCGCGGTCCTCACGCACCGCCTCGGCCGCGGCCCCGCACCCGAACCGGTCGACGCCAGTCGTTTCACTTACGCCAACTACCGTTGGCGCGACGCGCTGCTCGCCATCCACACAGCCGAGCGGAGCACGCCCGGCCACATCCCCCGCACGCTCCCGGAAAGCACCGACTGGGCCGCACGCGGCCTCGTCCTCACAGCGAACACACTCGCCGGCCAGCGCGAGGAGATCCAGCGTCTCCCGCGTTACGCGACCGCCGTGAAGCACGGCAACATCGGGGACGTCACACGCAGCGGCCTGCGGGAGGCGATCCTGTCCTTGAGCGGCGGCACCACCCAGGCCCATGTCGAACGCGCCTTCCGTACGGCCTGCACAGGCCCGGGGCTCGACACCCTTCTGCACTACCTCGCCGCACGCGTCACCACTCAATGCGCGCATGCCACCGGGAGGAAACAGTGATCGACGGCAGTTTCGGCGCGGACTCCGGATCCGAGACACCGCACCGGGCGGAAAGCGGGGAGGGCTCGGACGGCGCGGTGGACGGGGCGGAGGACGTGGCATTCGACGCTCCCGAGGAAGGCCCTGCCACCGTGGAGTCCTTGGGCGATCCGGATGTTTCGTCCACCGGGGCCACAGCGGAAGACGTGCGGTTCGACGCCCCCGACGAGAACCACCAGAACGACGAACATCCACCTGCTGCTGACGACCCCACCGAAGACAACACCCCACACACCGCGAACGATGCGCTGGCAGAAACGGGGGCCGAGGACCAGGATCAGGATGCGCCGGTAGATCCCTGGTCCACGGACTCCACGGACGCGGCACCCACCGGGACAACGGAATCCGCCGAAGGCCGGGAGGACCCCCGGCCGGAAGACGACCACGCCGCCGCAGACATCCCGGCCGGTGTGCGGGACGACGCCGCGTCCGGCAGTGGTGCACCTCCCGAGCAACCCCGCAAGGACGACTCGGATGTGGATCCGGACGATCCGAAGGAAGGGCCCATGAAGGCGATCCCGCCGTATGCCCTGCGACCTGACGCCGAACTCGGTCACCGGCTCAACATGCTCAGAGCAAGCCAGATCGATGCGGCGCGCAGGGCGCAGGCCGACGTAGGTGCCTCCCGCGGAGAGGCCGCACCTACGACGGAACGCGCCCCAACGGCCGCTGAGCCGACGGAGCGTGCCCGGACAGCCGACGACCCCTCCGAGCCGGAGCAACGATCCGATGAGGCGGCCCTCGATCGTGCCCGCACCGCGGCATTGGGATTCCCTCCAGCCTCGGCAGCTCGCTCCGCGCGTGGTCGGGCCGGCGACAGTCAGCCGCCCCGCAGGGATCAGGGACGGAGCCGGGAGCGGGGCCCGGATCTGAGGAAGGAGCTTTGACACCCCGGTGTCGCTGTTCTCGCATGCGCCGATGAACGGGTCGGGCCACAGCCGCGCCCCCAGCGGTCCAGCAGGGGGCGCGGCCGCTCGGGTGTCCAGCTACCGGCCCGTACGCCTGTCGCGCACCGCCGCGTAGCCCGGTGCGGCGTTCTGCCCGGCCGGGACACCGCCGAGGACCGTGCCCTGGTTCACCAGCGCTACCGCATCGGGACCTGCGCCGCTCTGCTCCGCGGTGACCGCGAGCGCGACGGTGTTCTCGCCGTGCGGATCCAGGAAGCCGGACGGGATGACGAACTCCTGCTGTGGGCCCACGTTGTTGACGTACTGCCCGGTGTTCCAGCCGTTGACGAAGATCTGGACACGGTACTTGTCCGTCCGTCCCCCGGCGTCCTCGATGCGCAGTCCGAGCGCGGTGTCGGCGCCCCCGGGCAGGTCGAGCCGGGCCGTGGTGCGGTACCACCGCACGCCCGGCCGGTCGCTCTTGAGCGAGGCGGTGCGCGCCCATGACGCGTCCGGCGCACCCGGCAGATGCCAGCCGAGGCGTTCCCCGTACAGGCCGCCGTTGTTGTAGAGCCCGCGTGCGGTGTCGGCGGGCCGGTCGCTGCCCTCGGCGCCCTGGATCCGCCACTCGGTCTTCCCGGCGCCGGCGATGTCGACATCGGCCAGACCGCGTCCGCCCTTGGAGCGGCCGTCGGAGCTCCAGTCCTCGTACTGGCCCATGTTCCGTACCAGGATCGCCAGTACGGCGGGCTTGCCGGGTTCGGCCAGGCCCGCGGGGACGGTGTACGTGGCGCTGCCGTCGCCCTGCGCGCCCAGGTAGTGGCCGTCGAGCCAGACCAGGGCGTGGCCGGCGGTCCCCGTCCTGACCGTCACCTCGACGGTGCTGCCCGCCTCGGTGGGCGTGTAGTGGCCCCGGTACCAGGTGTCGCCCTCGTGGAAGCCGTACTCGTCCGTGTCCAGGACGACTCCGGAGGCCGCGCCGGGCCCGTGCCGGGTGTTGGCGGCGGCGGTGCGGTCCGCCCGGACCCACGTGGAGTCGTCGAAGTCCGGCGTGCGCTCGGGGTCGGAGGCGGAGGTGCGCCAGGTGTCCAGGGTGGGTACCTCGGCCTCGGCCGGGCCCGGCAGGCTGCCGGTGAGCGCCCCGGCGGCGTCGCGCCGCACCGTTACGGTCCGGCCGTTCCAGGTCAGGGTCCGCACCCCGGCGGGGGCGAAGACCCGCACCGGGCCGGCCTCACGGGTGTCCCCGGTGAGGTCGAGCCGGCTTCCCGACACCCGGGCGGTGCGGGCGAGTTCCGGGCCGGTGACCAGGACCTGGCCGCCGCTCGCGTCGAGCTGCCAGATCGTCGCCACGGCTTCCCGGTCGCCGATCAGAACGGTGAGGTCCCGGCCTCCGCCGCCCGTGATGCGTACGGTCCTGGCGGCTCCGTGCGCGTAGTTCAGCCGCAGGTCCTTGCGTACGGGGTCCCAGGTGGTCTCCACCGGGTCGCCGTCCACGGTGGTGACCCGGGGCCGCTTCGCGTACCGCAGGACGGTTTCGCCGTCCGTGCCCTTCGCTCCGTCGAGGACGAGCAGATCGCGTCCGGCGGTCAGCCGGGTGAGCACTTGCGAGGTGGAGTAGACAAGTCGGTGCGTGTCGAAGGCGTAGTCCGCCACGAGGACGGTGGCGTCCCTCCCGTCCACCGTGACGGCGGTGTCCGGCTTCTGCGGAACCCGTGCGTACGCGGCGCCGGAACCCAGGTCCAGGGGGAAGGTGACACGGCTGGTCGTGGTGTCGTTGGAGTCGGGGTGGCGCAGCGTGATGAGCCGCATGCCGTTGCCGGACACCGAGGTCTCGTCCGCCTGCTCGGTGGAGCGGCGCTGCTGGGCCTTGACCGGGCCGCCGCCCGTGACGGTGACCTCGGGGGCGGTGTCGGGCACGGCGGAGGCGATCGGCCGGACGGCGTTCTGGAGGTAGCCGAACTCCTTCTGCACGGCGAGCTTCGGGGTGATCGCGCGGTTCTCGGCGATCGCCGCCCCGTAGTCGTAGGAGGTGAAGCCGGAGCCGGGGTCGCCGGTCCAGCCCCAGTTGGTGCCGCCGTACTCCATGTAGGTGTTGGAGAGGGTGGCCCCGTTGGCGAGGTTGTGCACGGCGAACTGGCGGGTGAACGCCTCGTCGGCGAACTTCGCGCACTCGCTCGTCTGGAAGTCGCGGCCCCACGCGGTGAACGCGCCGCCCTGCCCCTCCGCGACGAAGACCGGGGTGCCGGGCGAATAGCCGCGCACCCGGGACTCGTAGTCGCTCAGCTTCTTCCGGGCCCCTGCGCAGTCGAAGCCCAGCGGATAGGTGTCGAAGGCGTAGAGGCCGAGCTTGGAACCGCCGGGGCCGCCGGGGGCGTTCCAGCCGTGACCGTTGCCGTAGTCGTTGTGGAACAGCGGCACGGTGATGCCCTGGCCGACGACGGCGCTCTGCAGCTTCTCGATGTAGTCGATGTGCGCGGCCGAGTTGTCGATCTGCTCGTTCTCCACCTGGTACGCGATGACGCTGCCGCCCCCGTCGGTGATCTGGTGCCGCCCGATGATGCCGTTGACGGCCTTGAGCCACTCCAGGTCGGCCGCGAGGTTCTGCGGGTCGGCGGTGCGCTGCTCGCCGCCGTAGGTGCTCATGTACGGGGGAAGCCCGCCCATGCTCACTTCGGCGTTGATGTACGGGCCGGGGCGGGCGATGACGTACAGGCCCTCCTGTTCGGCCATGGTCAGCAGCCGGTCGATGTCGCGGACGCCGCTGAAGTCGTACGAGCCGGGCTTCGAGGAGTGGTAGCCCCAGAAGAAGTAGAGCGAGACGGCGTTGAAGCCGGAGGCCTTGAGCTTCTGCAGGACGTCGCGCCACTGGTCGGGACTGGGCAGCCGCCAGTAGTGGAACTCACCGGACCACACGACCAGCCGCTCGCCGTCGATCCTGAGCGACTTCTCGTCCCAGGTGACGGTGTGCGGGCGGTGGTCGTTGCCCGGAAAGCGGTGCGTGGTGGTCCCGGCCGCCGGCCCGGCCTGCCGCGCGGGGTGCGCGGAGACCGGGGTCGGGGAGAACAGGGACAGTGCGAGTCCGGTGGCCAGAGAGGCGACGACCGCGCGCCGCCGTAAGAGGCGCGACCGCGTGCGCGGCCGGTGGGGGTGGTGGGTCATGGACGCCCTTTCGCTGGTGTGCTCATGGTGCGTTTCCGTGGTCCGTGGAGCCGGTCGTGCTGGGCCGTGCGGGTCGGTGGATGCCGGTGTTCGGGTGGCGGTCAGCGGATGTCGGTCACCACCTGGGACGCGACGAGGGGTGTGCCGTCCGCGAGCCGGAACTCCAGGGTGATCAGGCCGGTGCCGGCCGCCGCCTCCGCCGTCGCGCCGACCGCGACCCGCTGGGCGTCGCCGCGCGTGCCGCGCACCCGCAGCGTGCCGTGGGACGGCTCCACGCGGACGCCGTCCGGTGCGGTGGCCGTCCAGAGCACGGTGTGGCCGGTGAAGTCGACGTCCTGGGCCTCCACGTCGAGCCGCACCGTGTCGCCGCCGCGTTCCAGCACGACGATCCCCGGGTCGCCGAACCCGGCGGCGGGGCTCGCGTAGGTGTCGACGACGGCCTGCCGGATCGTCGCGTCGTCGTACGGGGCCTGGCTCTGCGGCCCGTTCCAGCGCCACCACGCCTGCATGTTCGGCAGGCAGATCCCGTTGAACCGGTTGCGGTGGACCAGCGCGCGGTACTCCCGGCGGGCGGCGTCGAGTTCGGCGCTGCCGGCCGGTGCCAGGCCGATGCGCATGTCGGCGAGCGCGAGGTCTGCGTTGCGGGTCAGCCGGTCCAGGACCGTGCGCGGCGCCGCGTCCGTCACCTGCCCGGCCGCCTCCCCCAGCGCCGCACGGGCCTGTCCGTACGCGGTGGTGAGCGCGGCGGGGGTGTGCGTGTCCGGGTCCAGGCGCGTCAGGTCGTAGTAGCGGCGCATCGCGGGCACCGCTCCCTCGCCGAAGCGGGCGTGCAGATAGCCGTCGAGGAACGCGTCCCCGTCCAGGGAGCTGTCCCAGGCCAGCGCGGCGACCAGGCTCTGCACATGTTCGTACGTGATCCAGT
This sequence comes from Streptomyces sp. NBC_00708, assembly GCA_036226585.1. Taxonomy (GTDB): domain Bacteria; phylum Actinomycetota; class Actinomycetes; order Streptomycetales; family Streptomycetaceae; genus Streptomyces. Next base: position 6,682,552 of record CP108997.1, on the reverse strand, counting down.
CGCCGGGTTCGCTGTACATGCCGATCCCGTCGAGACCGAGCCCGGCCTCGAACGCGAGGTCGCCCGCGATGGTCGTCAGCGGGTGCACGGGCAGGCTGCGCCAGCGGTAGCGCCGGTAGTACTCGTACATGGCGAGCGGGCCGGTGTGCGTGGCCCGCCAGGCGCGCAGCGCGTCCGCGAAGGGGACGTTGGGCTTGACGGCCGGGTCGCCGAGGTGGCCGTCGTAGGTGCGGGAGTAGGCGGCGAAGTCCACGATGACGTCGGGGTCGCTCGCGTGCTCCGCGTCGGGCGGGCGCACGGTGGACGCGTACGCGATGCGTTCGACGCGGACGCCGGGCAGCTCCCGGCGCAGCACCCGGGCCAGTTCGTTGACGACGACCGACTCGGCGTTGGAGGCGGTGCCGTACCGGTCGAGGACCGGCTTCTGGAAGGCGCCGACGTCCGGGGGCCAGCAGTCGAAGACCGTGATCTCGGGGCGCTCGCGGAGGAAGGCGACGACCTTGCCCACATAGGCGTCGAGCGCCTCGGGGTTGTAGAGGTCGAAGACCGGGCCACCCGACTCGTAGTACTGCGGGTAGTCGGCCCTGGGCAGGAAGCTGTCGTAGCCGTGGCCGCCGGTCTCGATCCGCAGGCCGCGCCGGCCGGCCTCGCGGGCCAGTACGTCGCGCACCTTGTCGTACGCGGTGACGCCGAGGCCCAGGTAGTCGGTCGGGTACACGAAGGTGTTGAGCCGGTTCTTGGCCATCCAGTCGAGCAGCGGCGGCAGGCTGGCGGCGGTGTGGCTGAACCCCTCCTCGGCGTACTGCCGCCGCAGCCCGGTGGCGGGCCGGTCGGTGTGGCGTACGGGCGGCAGGGCGAGGTCGCGGGTGTGCGGTACGTGTTCGTGGTGGCCCTCGTACGCGGGGAAGGCGGGGGCGAAGAAGCGGACACCGGCCCGTTCCAGGAGGGCGTACACCGCGTACAGCGGGGCCCGGTCGCCGTGCCCCGTCAGCAGCAGCCAGGTGTCGTCGCCGAGCAGGGTGAAGGAGTCCTCGGGGGCGCCGGCGAGTTCCCGTCCGGCGTCGGCGAGGCGGTCCGCGGGGATGCGGCCGCCGCCGGTGCCGGTGTGCAGGGCGACCAGGCCGGTGACGCCTTCGGGCGGGCCGGCGGGTGCGGGGGCGGTGCGCAGCGGGAGGCGGACGCCGGTGATCGCGCGGAGGTAGTCGCGCAGCTCGGCGGCGGCGAACGCGGCGCTGCCGTCGCCCCACCACAGGATGGAGGCGCGGGCCCGGCCGCCGGAGGTGACCCGGAGCGGTCCGCCGGCCGCGGCGGCCCCCGTCGTGGTGGTCCCGGCCAGGAGGGCGGCCCCGGCGAGCCCCGCGGCTCCGACGAGGAAGCCGCGTCGTCCCACCCCGTCGGGTGCGGTGGTGTCGTGGTGCGGCGAGTCGTTCATGAGCGGTCCGCCTTTCGGGCTGCGGTGTAGAGGTCGCCGAGGTAGTAGTCCTGGGCCTTGCCCGGGTCGGGCAGCTTGCCCATCCGGTGGAAGGTGGCGGCCAGTTCGTCGAACCAGCCGTCGACCGTGCCGTCCCGGGTGAGCTTCGTCAGCTCGTCGGAAGGCAGGATCTTGACGTACTTCGTGGCGCCCTTGAGCTGCCCGGCCGGGAGCTTCAGGAAGTCGGCGGTGACCGACTCCGATTCCTCGGGGTGGGCCGCGATCCAGTCACCGGCCGCCTTGAGGACTCCGGTCACCTTCTTGACGAGCGCGGGGTCGGAGGAGGCCAGCTTCGGCTGGGTGACGAAGACATTGGGGAAGGTGAGCTTCGGGTAGTAGTCCTCGGTCCTGCTGATCTCCTTGAGGCCGGGGACCTTCTTCTTCATGGTGTCGATCAGCGGGTACCAGGTGGCGGCCGCGTCGACCTGGCCGGAGGAGAACGCCGTGACGACAGTCGAGGCGTCCATGGCGACCTTGGTGATGTCGTCGGGCTTCAGTCCGGCCTCGGCGAGCGCGAGGTTGAGGATCATGTCGCCGGAGGTGCCCTCGGCGACGGCCACCTTCTTGCCCTTGAGGTCGGCGGGCCCGTCGATGCCGGAGCCGGGGCGGGCGATGACCCGGTCGGCGAGGCCCAGCATGTTGACGGAGACGATGGAGGCGCGGCCGGAGGCGGGCAGCCAGAGGGCGCCGGGGCCGAGGTAGCCGAAGTCCAGGTCACCGGTGCCCAGGGCCTGCACCTGGAGGGGTCCGTTGGTGAAGACCTTGAGTTCGGGGGTGACTCCGGCCTTCTTCCAGAGGCCCTGCTTCCGGGCGACCGCGAGGGCGACGGCGCCGCTGTAGTCGGCGATGTACCCGAAGGTCACCTTCTCCGGGCCGCCGGCCGTGTCGGACGAGGAGTCGTCCCCGCAGCCGGCGGCGGTGGAGACGAGTGCCAGGGCGAGGAACAGGCCCGCCGCGCGGCGGCGGACGGCACGGATCGGCTTCATGACGCGATTCCTTCGAGCGGGGCGGGCTGGTGGTGCACGGCGTGCCACACCTGGGTGCGCAGTGCGGCGAACTCGGGCGACAGACGGTGTTCCTCGGTGCGCGGGTAGGGCAGCGTGACCGGGACGACGGTGTGGACGCGGCCGGGGCGGGCCGCCATGACGACGACGCGGTTGGCGAGGAAGACCGCCTCGTCGACGTCGTGGGTGATGAACATGACGGTGCGCCGGTCGCGGCCCCAGGTGTCCAGGAGCGATTCCTGCATGCGGACCCGGGTGAGGGAGTCGAGGGCGCCGAAGGGCTCGTCCATCAGGAGCACCTTGGGGTCGACGGCGTAGGCGCGGGCGATGGCGCAGCGCTGTTTCATGCCGCCGGAGAGGGTCTTGGGCAGGGCGTCGGCGAAGTCGGTGAGGCCGACGAGCTCGATGACCTCGCGGGCCCGGCGACGGCGTTCCCGCTTCTTGACCCCGGCGACCTTGAGGCCGTACTCGACGTTGGCGGCGACGGTCATCCAGGGGAAGAGGGCGTACTGCTGGAAGATGACGCCGCGTTCGGGTGCGGGGCCGCTGACGGGTGCGCCGTTGACGAGGACTTCGCCGCCGGTGGCGTCGAGGAGTCCCGCGGCGATGTTCATCAGGGTGCTCTTGCCGCAGCCGGAGGGGCCGACGACGGTGACGAACTCGCCGTCCTCGATGTCCAGGCCGACGTGGTCCAGGGCGAGGAATCCGCCGTCCTTGACCGCGAAGTCCATGGTCACGTCGTGGAAGTTGATGCTGGGCATGGGTTACCGCCGTTCCTGCCAGTGGGTGAGCCGGCGCTCGGCGAGGAGCAGCAGCCGGTCCATGGCGAGTCCGATCGCGCCGATCGCGATGAGCTGGACGAAGATGGTCGGCAGGTCGTAGTAGACCTGCGCCTGCTGCATCCGGTAGCCGAGTCCGCCCTGGGCGGCGATGAGTTCGGCGGCGACGACGGTGGCCCAGGAGGCGCCGAGGCCGATGCGCATGCCGACCAGGATGAACGGGGTGGACGCGGGCACGACGACGCCGAGGAAGACCTGGGGGTCGCGGGCGCCGAGGACGCGGGCCGCGTTGACGAGGGTGACGTCGACGGCGACGACGCCCTGGAAGGTGGAGACGACGCAGGACAGGAACGCGGCCAGGAAGATCACGAAGATCTTCGGGGTCTCGTCGATGCCCATGAGCACGATGGCGAGCGGGATGATCGCGAGCGGCGGCACCATGCGGAAGAACTGGAGCCAGGGCTCGATGAGCCGGCGGACGACCGGGTACCAGCCCATGACGAAGCCGACGGGGATCGCGAGGGCGACGCCGAGCACATAGCCGGTGAGGACGCGCTTCAGGCTGGCGCCCGCGTCCTCGAACAGCGTGCCGTCCGCGATGAGTTCACCCGCCCTGCGGGCCACGACGACGGGCCCGGGGAAGCCGTTGATGCCGCTGCCGGCGAGGGCGGTCCAGGCGAGGAGTCCGAGCGCGGCGGAGGCGAGGCCGAGGAGTACGGAGGTGAGCCGGCCGGTGCCGCGCTTCTTCTTCGGCTTCCTGGCGGCGCGTTCGGGGACGGCCGGCGGGCCCGGGGGTTTCGCCCGGTGCGGTGCGCGGGGCTTGTCCTGCACGTTCATGCCACTTCCTCCGCGACCCCGTCGACGTCGGCCGCCCGGCCGCCGCCGATGTCGGCCATGTAGCTCATCCAGGTGTAGGCGGGGTCGCCCCGGCGCAGCAGCTCGCGATAGAGCCGGACGGTGAGGTCGCGGCGGACCTCCGCGTAGGCGGGCGCCTCGTAGACGTTGCGCAGTTCGTGCGGGTCGGCCTCCAGGTCGTACAGCTCGTGCACGCTCTCCGGGTTGTGGACCAGCTTGTGGCGCCGGTCGCGGATCATGCGCTGGGAGTACGGGAAGTGGTGGCCGTGGAATTCGGTGACGACCTGGTCGCGGGTGGCGTCGGCCCTCCCGCCGTGGAGCAGGGGCAGCAGGCTGGTGCCGTCGCAGAGGTCGGGCACGGGCGCGCCGGCGAGTTCCAGGATGGTCGGGTTGAGGTCGACGAGGGTGGCGAAGTCGTCGTTGACCTGGGCGGGGGCGCCGGGGACGCGGGCGATGCCGGGGATGTGGTAGATGTCCTCGTACATCGCCGGGCCCTTGTCGTTGAGCCGGTGGGCGCCCGTGAACTCGCCGTGGTCGGCGGTGAAGAAGACCGCGGTGTCGTCCCACAGCCCGTGGCCCCTGAGCGCCTCGACGATGCGTCCGACCTGGTGGTCGATCATCGTGACGTAGCCCCAGTAGACGGCGATCAGCTTGCGCCAGGCGGCGGCGTCGAAGTCGTCGGAGGACCAGTACGCGCTGTACTGGCGCTGCACCTCGGGCTTCCCGGCGAAGGTCTCGGCCATGGAGGCGGGCAGCGGTACGTCGTCGGGGTCGTACAGGTCGTAGTAGGCGTCGGGGATCAGGTACGGCAGGTGCGGGCCGTACCAGTGGCAGGACAGCATGAACGGCTTGCCGGTCGCCTTCCAGCCGGCGGCGTAGCGGTCCAGCAGGGCGAGGGTGCGGTCGGTGAGGTACGCCTCGACGGTGGCCTCGGCGGGCTGCTGGAGACGGCCGGCGATGAGGTGGCCGCGCCCGGTGCCGTTGGCGGCGGTCCCGAAGACGGGCTCGCGCACCGCGAACGGCGGGAAGCCGTTCTCGTCGAGCCACTTCTCGTAGGAGGGGTGGTGGACGGGGTTGAGCGCGCCGGGCAGGTGTTCGCCGTCCAGGCCGTAGAACTCGGGGCCGCGCTCGCGGCCGATGTGCCATTTGCCGACGTGACCGACGGCGTACCCCTGGCCCGTCAGCTGACGCCACAGCATGGGGGTTTCGTCGGACAGCTCGTCCTTGCTGCCGCCGTTGCGCTCGGGGTTGTTGAGCATGCCGTGGCGGAACGGGTGGAGGCCGGTGGCCAGGGAGGCGCGGGCGGGGGTGCAGATCGCGGTCGGGGTGTAGAAGCGGTCGAAGCGGGTGCCCTCGGCCGCGAGGGCGTCCAGGGCGGGGGTCTCGACGAGCGGGTTGCCGTAACAGCCCAGGGTGTCGGTCCGGTGCTGGTCGGTCATCAGGAACAGGACGTTGCGCGGAGCCACTCGGGCCGCCCTTTCGGTGGTCGTGCTCAGGGGTGGTGACGGGAGCCGGCCGGGCAGGTGCGGGGTGCTCGACGCGTTCCGGCTCCGGCGATTGACGGGAACTGTAGGGAGGCCCACTTTTTTACGTCAACCCTCCGGAATAAACATTGTGTGAATTCGTCCGGCACGTTGACAGAAAGCCCTTGACCGATCGACCATGCGTCCATGACCGAACGCACCGATGCCCTCCAGCGCCTGCGCAGAGCCAATGAAGCCGCCGTACTGGGCGAGCTGCGCAGGTCGGGGGCGCTCAGCCGGGGCGAGCTCAAGGACCGGGTCGGGCTGTCCCGTACGACCCTGTTCGCGATCGTGTCCGACCTGCTGGAACGCAACGCCGTCGTGGAGCATCCGGCCCCCGATCCCGGGCAGCCGAGGGGGCGCGGCCGGCCGGCCCTGGAGATCGCGCTCAACTCGCGCGGCGCCGAACTGATCGGCATCGACCTCCAGCGCCACCACATCCACGTGGTCGTCGCCAACTGCGCCCACGAGATCGTCGGCCGGTACAGCGCCCCGGTCCCGGCGGACAGCCAGGCCGCCGAGCGCGCCGCGCAGGCGATCCGCGCCGTGGAGGAGCTGGTGCGGCGCGAGAGCATCAGCCTCGCCCCGGTCCAGGGCATCGGCCTCGGCCTGCCCGGCTTCGTGCAGAATCCGGCGTCCGCCGACCGGCACACGATGACGCCGTTCGCCGGGCACGTCGCCGCGGAACTCGGCCGGCGCTTCGGCGCCCCCGTGCTCACCGACAACAACTCGCGGCTGGCCGCGCTCGCCGAGGTCACCTGGGGGGCGGCACGGGGCTTCGACAACGCTGTCTACCTGCGCTGGTCCCAGGGCGTCGGCGGCGGACTCGTCGTCAACGGCTCGCTGGTGCACGGCGCCCACGGCGCGGCCGGCGAGATCGGGCACACCAGCTGCGACCCCGAGGGCAAGCCCTGCCACTGCGGGGGCCGGGGCTGCCTGGAGGGGCTGATCTCCGTCCCGGCCCTGCTCGCCTCCTGCGCCGAGCGCGGCGTGGGCGTCCGGGACGCCGACGAGCTGATCGGCCTCGCCGCCGAGGGCCGGCCGGAGGTGGCCGACGTCCTGCGCGGCGCGGCCGTCGCCGCCGGCCGGGTGCTCGCCGCGCTCGCCGCCCAGGTCGATCCGGAGTGCGTCGTCGTCTACGGGGAGCCGGCCGTGCTCGACGACCTCGTCCTCGCCCCGATCAGGGAACAGATCGCCACGCTCTCGCTGCCGTCCGCCCCGCGCTCCATCGAGGTGCGCGGCTCCACCCTCGGCGGGGACGCCGCCGCGCTCGGCGGTGTGGCGCTGCTGCTGCGCACCACGGGCCAGGACCTGGCGGAACTGCTCGACCGACGGGCGCCGGAAGCCGCCGACGGCAACGAGGGGACATCCCGATGAGCGCCTGCTGCGGGCCGGGCCGCGAGAGCGCCGCCGCCACCGCCACCACCACTCCCCCGGCGGACTTCGCCGTGCCCGAGTGGAGCACCGCCGACCTGCTGCGCGGCACGGTCGTCGTGCCGGGCGGGCCGTTCCTGATGGGCGGCGCCGACCCGGACGCGTTCCCCGCCGACGGGGAGGGGCCCGTCCGGGAGGTGGTGCTCGCCCCGTTCCGGATCGACGTGGCCTGTGTGACCAACGCCGGGTTCGCCCGCTTCGTGAAGGCCACCGGCTACCGCACCGAGGCCGAACTCATCGGCTGGTCCTACGTGTTCGGCGCCTTCGTCCCCCGCGAGGCGCGCCACGCCGTACTCCCGGGGACGGTTCCGGGCGCGCCCTGGTGGAGCGCGGTGGCCGGGGCCTGCTGGCGGGCGCCCGAGGGGCCCGGCACCACGATCGGCGACCGCCGGGACCACCCGGTGGTCCATGTGTCGTGGAACGACGCCACCGCCTACGCCCGCTGGGCCGGGAAGCGGCTGCCCACCGAGGCCGAGTGGGAGAAGGCGGCGCGGGGCGGGCTGGTCCGGGCCCGCTTCCCCTGGGGCGACGAGCTGACCCCGAAAGGGCGGCACCGCTGCAACATCTGGCAGGGCGACTTCCCGGTCCGCAACACCCGGGAGGACGGCTACGCGGGCACCGCGCCCGTGAAGGCGTACGCCCCCAACGGCTATGGCCTGTACAACGTGTCGGGCAACGTGTGGGAGTGGTGCGCCGACCGGTTCAGCGCCGACTGGCACGTACCGGACCGCCCGGAGACGCGGATCGATCCGGCCGGGCCGGCCGAGGGCGGCAACCGGGTGCTGCGCGGCGGCTCGCACCTGTGCCACCGCTCGTACTGCAACCGCTACCGGGTCGCCGCCCGTACGTCCAACACTCCCGACAGCAGCACAGGTCACGGCGGTTTCCGCTGCGCGCTCCCGCTCTGAAACCGCGGCGGACCCCCGGTCCGGTCCGCACATCCCTCCGGCTATCCTGGCCGCCACACCGGACACGGGGTGCCCCGCACAGGGGCTGAGATCACACCCGTCGAACCTGAACCAGTTAGCACTGGCGGAGGGATGTCTTCATGTCGTTGTCGCATGCCCGGGACGAGCGCGCCGCTTTCGGCGGGCGCATGCCCACCGCACCCGGCGATCTGCGCGTCGAGGCGCACGGGATAGCCCCGGTCCCCGAGGACCGGCGCTACGGCGGCGCCGGGCGGCTGTTCACCGTCTGGTTCGCGCCCAACCTGACCATGACCGGTGTCTTCACCGGCACCGTCGGCATCGCGCTGGGCCTGGACTTCGCGACCGCCCTGGCCGCCGTCGTGCTCGGCACCCTGCTCGGCGCCGCGCCCACCGCGTATCTCGGCACCTGGGGCAGCCGGACCGGGTCCGGCCAACTGCCGCTCGCACGGCTGGCGTTCGGGCCGGGTGTGGTGCTGCCGGGCGCGCTCCAGTGGCTGTCGTCGATCGCCTGGGACGCACTGATCGGACTGTTCGGCGGGGACGCGCTGGCGCAGCTGTGCGGCTGGCCGTTCTGGCTGGGGGTCCTGGTCATGATGGCCGCGCAGGGCGCGCTCGGTGTGCTGGGCTACGAGGTGATCCACCGGCTCCAGACCGTGATGACGTTCGCGCTGGCCGCCGCCTTCGCCGTCCTCGCGACGAAGCTCCTGAACGGTGTCGACCCGGTGACCAGCGGTTCCGTGCACGGCGCTGACCGGGCCGGTGCCTTCGTCCTGACCTGCACCATCGCGCTGAGTCTGGCGCTGTCCTGGGCCCCGTACGCCAGTGACTTCAGCCGCTATCTGCCGCGCGAGACGTCCCGGCCGCGGATGTTCTGGTGCACGCTGGGCGGGATCAGCACCTCCTTCGTGGCGGTCCAGACGATCGGGCTGTGGGGCGCCTCGGTCTTCACGGACCAGACCGCGCGTGGCGTCGACACCTTGCTCGGCGGGGGCGCGCTCGGGGCGTTCGGGCTGCTCGCGGTGGCGCTGGCGGCGCTGTGCAGCAATGCGATGAACGACTACAGCGGTTCGCTGGCGCTGCAGACCATGGGTGTACGTGTGCCCCGCCCGGTCGCCGCGGCGCTCGCCGCCGCCCTGGGCTTCCCGCTGGTGCTGTGGATGCACGCGGCGGACACGACGGCCCGCTTCCAGAACGTGCTGCTCCTCGTCGGCTACTGGATCCCCGGCTTCGTGGCGATCGTGTCCGTGGACTGGCTGGTCCGGGCGAGGGCCCGGCGCGGCGCCCCCGTCGACCTCGCCGCCGAGCACGCACGGCCGCGCCCGTGGTGGCCGGCGCTCGCCGCGTTCGCCGCGGCCTTCGCGGCGGCGGTGCCGTTCATGAGCACCGGCCTGTACGTGGGCCCGGTGGCCGAGGCGCTGCACGGGGCGGACCTGGCATACGGGGTCGCCTTCCTCGCGGCTCTGGTGGTCTACGCCCCGCTGCGGATGCGCCGGGCCCGCTGACTCATTCCCCGGCGGCCCACGGCCAGGTGGCCCGGCGGCCGTTCTCGACGAGGACGGCCATCCGGAACGCCGCGTCGGTGAGGCCGCCGAAGGTGTGCCGGTTCGGGCCGGTGGGGCCGTGGGCCGGCCGGTATCCGGCGAGGTTCCAGGTGTGGACCGGGACCTGACGCGGCACCGGGTCGGGCCCCTGGGGCCCGTAGGGCAGGGCCTGTTCGTCGGTGACGATCAGCACCCGGTCGTGGTCCCGGTAGTGGGTGCGCAGCGCCTTCGTGGTGTCGGTTCCGCCGAGCCTGTGGAACCGCTTCAGCACGTCGAGGACCGGTTCGCCGGGCGCGTACGGCACGGGGGTGCTGCGCCAGCCGAACTCCACCAGGTCCGCCTGCTCGGCGCGCAGGGCCAGCGCGGTGCCGAACACGGCGGCCGCGTCGGCCCGGCTGAGCGTGGACCGCTCGGAGAAGGTGTCCCAGAACATCGAGTCGGACCGGTCGACCAGGACCAGCGTCCGGCCGGGCAGGGCCGGTACATTCGCCAGGCTGTGGCCCAGTGCCGCTTCCAGCGCGTCGGCCCAGCGCGGCCCTGCGTGCTGGTGGGCGGCGAGGTAGCGGAAGGGGAACTGCCGGGAGCGGGCCACCTCCCCGGGGTCGGCGATGCGCGCGGCGACCCGCTGCGCGACCGCGTCCGCGACCCCGGCCTCGTCGAAGTTGCGCAGGTTCCGCAGGAGCGCCATGGGCCCCATGACGGGGATCAGCGCCTCCCAGACGGCGGCGTCCACGGGCCCGTGCAGCCAGCCCGCCACGGACTCCCAGGTCATGCCGGCCGCGGCGAGGCGTTCCGCGCCGCCGGGCCCGGTGATCAGGGCCCGCCGTTCGTCCGCCGGGGTGCCCAGGAGCGCGCGCTGGGCGGTCAGCAGCCGGTCACCGGCCGGGGCCTCGGCCCGCTCCGGGTGGTGGCGGCGGTCCAGGGCGTACCGGAAGAGCGGCCCCTGCCAGGGCTTGGCCGGGTCGGGCGAGGCGTGGACCAGGTTGAGCACGTCACCGAAGCGGAAGTCCTTGGACGGGGTGTCGTACTTCAGCAGAGAGCGGGAGGTGTAGAGCCTGCGTACGGCATCGGCGACGCCCCGCTTCACGGGCTGCGGGATCGTGCGCCCGTACGTCGCGGTCCAGTGAGCGAGCAGTTCGCCGGGCTCGTCGGCGCGCTGGAGCACCGAGTCGACGACGGACCGGTTGGAGGGCCCCTCGCAGGTCCCGGCCGCGAGCCGGGCGCGTACGTATGCGGCGGCGCCGGCCAGGGACGCGGTGCGCATGTTGCCCTCGGTGCGCAGCCAGCGCAGCAGGCCGGCCGTCCACGCGGGGTGCTCGACGGCGAGCCGGGCGACGAGGGCGGTGTACCGGTCGTCGCGGTACGCGCCGCTCTCGTAGAAGGTGTCCTGGGAGACGAAGTGGGCGACGGCGAGCAGGAAGAGTTCCTCGCGGGGCTCCCGGACGTAGGCCGGGCCGCCCTCGTACGTAAGGAGGTTCCGTGCGGTCGAACCGGGCACGGGCCGGGTGGCGGCGAGATGGCGGGCGCCTGCCGAGACATGCGGGGCCACCAGCATCTCGGACCAGACCTTGGAGACGCGTCGAGCGTGAAAAGACAGGGAATCCCCCCGGATTCAAGGAACTTGGAAGGCGCACGCGCCCGACGGGATCAGAAATCTGGGCGGCGGCATCACTTGGAGTGTCAGAAGGAAGTAGCCGCAGCCGGGCGCATCGCCGGGCGCGGGCGCGATGACAACGTACAAGAGCCGCCGGCGGGCGCACCAGCGAATTACGGTCCGCCACGCAGACTTGCGTAACTGCCGCTGCGCGACCGGGTGGCCGAGCCGGCCGAGAAGGGACGGAACCCCGGGCGGCAGGCCCGGAATGGGGAGTATGCGCAAGGAAGGTGGCCTATGCACCTTATGGAGGCCGGGTGCACCGCCACTCTCCGCGCGTCCACCACGGCGTTGAGAATTTATGCACCGTATGACCGGTATGCGGCTTCGACTTAACCGTATCGCGACCTGGCCAACCTTGACGTGATCACGGGCAGTTGGAATCGTCAGCACAGGCGCTGCCGAATCGGGCAGCCGCTACGAATCGGCTCATTCCGACGCAAGGTTGTCGCTTCATGCCCGGCGCACTGCTCACTCCCGCTCCACCTGCCCGTGCAGCACCGCCGGCACACAGCAGCCTCCCTCATCGGAACGCCTTCGCACCACCCATTTTCTGACCTCGAGAGTCCGCACGTCCTGTCCGAGCGCTCGCAACCCGGTGCCCGGTCAACGCGGCCAAGCGTCCAGTCACCCACCGGATCTGCGGGCCCCACTTTGAAGAAAGGTCGGCTCACAGTGCTGCGTTATATCGCCCGCAAAGCAGTCGGCTGGTTTTTGATGATCGCAGTCGCAACCAACCTGACGTACTTCCTCGCCAATGCATTTCTTAAGCCCGCGTCGAACTACACCGCGTTGCGACCGCCTCGAACTCCAGCCCAGATCAACCGATCACTGGCGCAATTCAATCTCAATCCAGACAAACCGATCATGGATCGGTGGTGGGACTGGATCTCCGGGATCGTGACCCACTTCGACTGGGGTCAGTCGCCGACCGGGGGCAGTGTCAACGACCAGGTCGCCTACCGGATCTTCGTCAGCGGCCAGCTGGTCATCGCCTCGACGATCCTCTCCATCGTCATCGGCGTCGGGCTGGGTGTGTACACCGCCTCGCGCCAGTACAAGGCCGGCGACCGGGTGTGGCAGGGCATCTCCGTGATCTCCTTCAACACGCCCTCCGCCGTGGCCTCGCTCGGCGTGGTGCTCGCGGCGATCTGGCTCAACCAGTCCCTCGGCAACACGCTGCTGCCCGTCGCCGGAGCGCAGAGCCCCGAAGTCGCCGGGTTCTGGCCGGTTCTGGGGTCGAGAGTGATGCACGCGATCCTTCCCACGATCTCGCTGACGTTCATCTCGTACGCCGGATACCACCTGTTGCAGCGCTCACTCCTGCTGGACAACATCAACTCCGACTACGTGCGCACCGCACGGTCCAAGGGGCTGACCCGGAAGCAGGCCATCTACCGGCACGGACTGCGGACTTCGATCATTCCCGTCGCCACCCAGGTCGCCTTCGCGATGCCCGCTCTCTTCACCGGCGCGGTCATCACGGAAACGGTCTTCGCGTGGCACGGCATGGGTGAGTACTTCACCAAGACCATCAGCACGAACGATGTGCACGGTGCCGTCGCCGTCGCGGCCTTCGGTGCCCTCATGACGGCCATCGGCGCGATCCTGGCCGACCTCGTCGTCGTGGCCCTCGACCCCAGGATCAGGGTGAGCTGACGTGGCCATCAACATGCCCGGCGCCGGAACCGCCCCCGAAGAGGCCCCGGAGATCGCCGAAGTCCTGGAGCCCGGTGCGACCGGCGGCAAGCGCCTGTCCCCGACCAGGCTCTACGTGCGCCGCTTCGCGCGCAACAAGCCCGCGCTCGGCGGAATGATCCTGTTCGTCCTGCTGGTGCTCTTCTCCGTGTTCGGCAAGTACCTGACGCACTGGAACTACGAGGAGGCGGACTTCGCCGCTCTCTCCGTCGCCCCCGGGGTCGACGGCCACCTCCTGGGCACCAACAGCGCGGGCAACGACGTCTACGCCCAGCTCGTGCACGGCCTCGGCAGGTCGCTGATCATCGCCGTGACCGTGTCGCTCCTGACCACGGCCATCGCCGGTCTGTTCGGTACCACCGCCGCCTACTTCGGCGGCAAGATCGAGCGGGCGATGCTCGGCTTCGTGCACTTCCTGCTCATCCTGCCCTCGTTCCTCATCATCGCGCTGGTCGGTACGCACTACCGCGGTGAGTGGAAGATCCTGGTCGTGGTGCTCACTCTGTTCGGCTGGATGCTGACCGCCCGGGTGATCTGGTCCCTGGCCACGTCCCTCCGCGAGCGCGAGTATGTGATGGCGGCCCGCTTCATGGGTGTCGGCGCGCTCCGGACCATCGTCCGCCACCTGGTGCCCAACATCGGCTCCCTGCTGATCGTGACGTTCACCCTCGGTGTCGCCTCGACCGTGCAGTCCGAGACGGCACTCTCCTTCATCGGGTTCGGCGTCAAGCAGCCCGACGTGTCCCTCGGTTCCATGCTGGCCGACGGGCAGAGCACCCTGTCCACCGCTCCCTGGCTGTTCTACATGCCGGCGGCCCTGGTGGTCCTGCTCACCGTGGCCATGGCCCTCATCGGTGACGGTCTGCGCGACGCCCTGGACCCCACTTCGCAGTCTGGAGGCCGCGCATGATCGAGCAGCGCGCTGTCACTACCGAGCCCGGCACGCAGCGGGCCCTGCTGTCCGTGCGTGACCTGAAGGTCGCCTTCCCCTCGGAGGCCGGCCGGGTGGACGCCGTACGCGGTGTCTCCTTCGACCTGCACCGCGGCAAGACCCTCGGCATCGTGGGCGAGTCGGGTTCGGGCAAGTCGGTCACGTCGATGGCCGTCATGGGGCTGCTTCCCGAGTACGCGTCGGTCACCGGCGAGATCATGCTCGACGGGAAGAACCTCCTCGACCTGGACGACCGCAGGATGTCCAAGGTCCGCGGCCGGCAGATCGGCATGATCTTCCAGGACCCGCTCTCGTCGCTCACCCCGATCTTCAGCATCGGTGCCCAGATCGTCGAGTCCCTCCAGATCCACCAGGACATCTCGTCCGCGGCCGCCTGGAAGCGGGCCGTCGAGCTGCTCGACCTGGTCGGCATCCCCAACCCGGACCGCCGGGCCAAGGGATTCCCGCACGAGTTCTCGGGCGGTATGCGGCAGCGGGCCGTGATCGCCATGGCCATCGCGAACAACCCCGACCTGATCATCGCCGACGAACCGACGACCGCCCTGGACGTCACCGTGCAGGCGCAGATCCTGGACGTCCTCAAGACGGCCCAGCGGGAGACCGGCGCCGCGGTCATCATGATCACCCACGACCTCGGGGTGGTGGCCGGCTCCGCCGACGACGTCATGGTGATGTACGCCGGACGCCCGGTCGAGCACGCCGGGGTGGACGAGCTCTTCGCGCAGCCCCGGATGCCGTACACCATCGGTCTGATGGGCGCGATCCCCCGCCTGGACGACCGCGACCGGGAGGCCCTGACGCCGGTTCCGGGCACTCCCCCGCTGCTGGTGAACCTGCCCGACGCCTGTCCCTTCGCGGCACGCTGCCCCGCGGTCGAGGACGCCTGCCGGGAGGCCGAGCCGCCGCTGCTGACCATCGGCAAGGCCGGCACCGGCGCCGCGCACTCCACCGCCTGCCGGCGCGCCGGGGAGATCGAGGACGGCGCCATCGGCGGCGAGCCGATCTTCCCCGTCCCCGCCGTGCGGGAGGACCGCGCCGCGGAGGTCCCCCGTGAGGACCGGCCCAAGGTCCTGGAGCTCTCCGGGGTCACCAAGACCTTCCCGCTGACCAAGGGCGGCCTGCTCAAGCGCAAGGTGGGCACGGTCTTCGCCGTCAACGGCATCGACCTGGACATCCGCGAGGGCGAGACGCTCGGTCTGGTCGGCGAGTCGGGGTGCGGGAAGACCACCACCCTGCTGGAGATCATGGGGCTGAAGCCGCCGGAGCAGGGCAGCATCTCGGTCTGCGGCCAGGACACGGCAGGCCTGAAGCGGAAGCAGGACATCAACGCCGTCCGCCGCGGCATCCAGATGGTGTTCCAGGACCCCATGGGCGCGCTCGACCCCCGCATGACGGTCTTCGACATCCTCGCGGAGCCCCTTCGCGCGATCGGCGAACGCGACAAGAAGGTGCTCACCACCAAGGTCGCGGATCTCATGGAGCTGGTGGGGCTCGACCCCGAGCACCGCGACCGCTTCCCCTCGGCCTTCTCGGGCGGGCAACGGCAGCGCATCGGCATCGCGCGGGCGCTCTCCACCAAACCCCAGCTGCTGGTGCTCGACGAGCCGGTCTCGGCGCTCGACGTGTCGGTACAGGCCGGTGTCATCAACCTGCTCAACGACCTCAAGGCCGAGCTGGGCCTGTCCTACCTCTTCGTCGCCCACGACCTGTCGGTGGTGTGCCACATCTCCGACCGGGTGGCGGTGATGTACCTGGGCCGGATCGTCGAGATCGGCGCCACCGACGCCGTCTTCGACAACCCCAGGCACCCGTACACACAGGCACTCCTCTCCGCGATCCCGCTGCCCGACCCGGTGGCGGAGCGCACCCGGGAACGCGTCCTCCTGGAGGGCGACCTTCCCAGTCCCACCGACGAGACGCCGGGCTGCCGGTTCGTCTCCAGGTGCCCACTCCACACCACACTGTCGGAGCCCCAGAAGGAACGGTGTCGCGGGGTCACCCCCCTCCTCACCGACAGGGGCGACCCGGACCACCGCGACGCATGCCACTTCGCGGGCACGACCACGTCTGTCGACAACTAACCCAGCCAGAAAGGCCAAGGCCGTCATGAGAAAGATCTCTCTCAGCCTGGTGGTGCTCGCCGCCGCCTCGTCTCTCGTCCTCACCGGGTGCAGCAGCGACTCCAACGACTCCAAGGAGCCGAAGTCGAAGGGCGCCACCTCGGAGAAGGACGTCCTGACCTCGTACAACCCGCAGCCTGCGAGCAACCTGAAGCAGGGCGGCAAGCTGACGCTCCCCATCGTGGAGATTCCCGACCAGCTCAACGCGCTGAACGGTGACGCGTCCCTCTACACGTCGAAGCTCGCGTGGTTCTACATGCCGCAGCTGTCCTTCAACGACCCGAAGGGCAACATCACCTTCAACAAGGACTACCTGACCGACGTCAAGCAGGAGACGGTGGGTGGCAACACCCAGGTCACGTACACCATCAGCCCGAAGGCCAAGTGGAACGACGGCAAGGACATCGACTGGACGTCCTTCCGTGACACCTGGACCGCGCAGAGCGGGACGAACAAGGAGTACAACGTCGGTTCGACCGACGGGTACTCCAGCATCACCGCGGTGAAGCAGGGCAAGGACGCCAAGCAGGCGGTCGTCACCTACAAGGGCACGTTCGTCTACTGGAAGTCGCTCTTCTACACGCTCGTCAACCCGCACATCGCC
Source organism: Streptomyces sp. NBC_00708 (assembly GCA_036226585.1). Lineage (GTDB taxonomy): Bacteria > Actinomycetota > Actinomycetes > Streptomycetales > Streptomycetaceae > Streptomyces. The sequence goes on along the minus strand of CP108997.1, from coordinate 6,665,988 downwards.
AAGGCCTCGGACTTCAACAAGGCGTACGTGAGCAAGCCGCACGCCGAGTGGGGCGCCGGTCCGTACACCATCGCCAAGTTCGACGCCAAGGGTGGCACGGTCACCTACAAGCCCAACCCCAAGTGGTGGGGCGAGAAGGCGCACCTGGACGAGCTCACCTTCGTCCAGATGGAGTCGAGCGCCAGCATCAACGCGTTCAAGAACGGCCAGATCGACGGGGTCTCGGCGGCCAACGCCGAGGAGCTCAACCAGGTCAAGGGCGTGAAGGGCACCGAGCTGCGCCGCGGCACGACCACCTCGAACAACCTCCTGGTCTTCAACAGCACCTCCCCGCAGTTCAAGGACGTGGCGGTGCGCAAGGCCGTCATGGAGGGCATCGACCGCTCCCAGCTCGCGAAGATCACCTTCCAGGGGATGGGCTACACCGAGCCCCTGCCCGGCTCCTTCACCCTCTTCCCCTTCCAGAAGGGGTACCAGGACACCTTCGGCAGCCTGGTGAAGTTCAACGCCGACAACGCGAAGAAGGAGCTGGACGCCGCCGGCTGGAAGGCCGGCTCGGACGGCATCCGCGCCAAGGACGGCAAGAAGCTGGAGCTGAGCTTCCCGACCATCGGTGACAGCTCCACCGTCAAGGCCCGTGCCACCGCGATCGCCCAGATGATGAAGAACATCGGCGTCAAGGTGAACATCGAGGCGCACCCGTCCGCCGACTTCAACAAGGTGTTCACCAAGCGCGCCTTCGACATCTTCGGCATGGGCTTCATCTCCAGCGACCCGAACGGCATGCTCTACATCTGCCAGATGTACTGCTCTGACTCGACGCTGAACGTCTCGCGCTCGGTCCCGAAGAGCCTGGACGAGGAGACCAAGGCCGTCACCAACCTGCCGACCCTGGACGAGCAGATCAAGGCCGGTAACGAGGTCGAGAAGAAGGCCATGGAGACCTACGGCATCATGCCGCTCCACAACGGCCCCACCATCTGGGCCGTGAAGAAGGGCCTCTCCAACTTCGGCGCCGCCCAGTTCTACGGCAGCTACGGCAACATGGGCGCCCCGGAGCTCATCGGCTGGCAGAAGTAGCACCCTCCCGGGGTTCCGCGGCACCGACGCGGAACCCCGGGGCCCCGTCCCACCCTCGGGACGTACTGCCCCGGCAGGCCGTCAGCGCATGCTGACGGTCCCTGTCGGGGCAGCGCTGCGTCTGGGCGGAGCGAGGGACAGGACAGGGCGCGCGTGACGGTCCCGCCCCGGCCGAAGAGCGCGCCCCGCACGACCGCGCGCACTGTCAAGAATTCCTGCGCGCGATGCCGACTTCTCCGCGCGGACCCTTGGCATCCTCATCGCTGGGGCAGCGAGCGACACCGCCATGCACGTGATCCGCGTACGCGGGTCCGGCGCCGCTGCGTCCGCAGAGCGACGATGCTCGTCCCACCCACCATGCGACAGCACCAGTCCCTTCCGGGACCTGGGACCTCGCATGATCACTTCACTGAACCATCTCAAACGGGGCAAAGAACATGACTTCAACTCGCCGCGCCCTCAGCGCGATCGCGCTGCTCGCCGCTCTGAGCGGCATCGCCGCCTGCGGCCCGGAGGACACCGGCGCCGAAGGCGCGACCGGCGGTTCCGACAGCAGCGCCTCGCCGTCGGCAACGGCTTCCGGGGCACCGGACTCCGACGGAACCGCGAGCGACGGACCCACCGACGACGTCGACGACGACGGCCAGGGCGGGGACTGCGGCAAGCCCCCGGCCCTGCCCGCCGGACACACCCGGGTGAAGATCACGTTGATGCGTGACGCGGCCGGCTTCGAGGCCGCGGTGGCCAAGCCCCACTGCACGCCCAACGACTGGATCTACGGGGCGGACGAGACCGACCCGACCAAGCACTACGTGCTCCCCGAGAGCGTCGACGCCCGGCTGGCCCTGATGGACGGCCCCGGCCAGTGGAAGAAGGTCGACCACGAACAGCTGGCGCTGCACATCGACCGCTGCCACGCCATGGAGGCCGGTGCCACGGACTACCCGAAGGTGGAGCCGCCCTTCGGCTGCTTCGGCAACGTGTACGAGATCACCCTCAACGGCAAGGGCGAAGTGAAGACGATCAAGGAGATCTGGAGCGTCTGAGGCACCCTCCGACGCCTCCTCGCACCGCGCCCGGGACCACGGCCCCGGGCGCACCGGTGTACGGCTGCTCCGCGCCGGCCGGCAGCGGGGCACGGCGACGGCATCAGGCGGCCCGCCCGACGTGGCGGACCAGCCAGCTCAGCAGAGCGTCCAGATCGGCGGCGGCCGACCGTACGTGCCCGACCGCTTCAGGAGTGTGCAGCCACTCCTCGCAGCCGAGGGAACGGGCCGCGATCAGCGAACGGTGGCGCAGCAGCTCCGCGCGGGCATGGTCCGCCGGAAAGCCGCGCGGCGGGCGTTTCATCACGTCCCCGGAGACGTCGTAGCCCTTGCGCCGCACCTCCTCGACCAGCGCGGACAGTTCGCGGCCGCTCCCCTCGGACGCCACGGCCCTGCGGAAGGCATCCACCTGGCCGGGGTCGGGATACCACCAGGCTCCCTGGATCCGCAGGCCGTCCAGGGAGAACCGGAGACCGATCTCGACCTTGCGGCCGAGCCGGATCACCGCGCTCTGGTTCTGCCACCACCAGGAGCCGGTGCGGTAGTGCCAGACGGAGAAGTCCTCGTACCGGGGATCGCTGTCCGCGACCTCGTTGAGCAGGTCGGTCATCGGCTGCCGGACCAGGCGTTCGCGGTCCGCACGGCAGCGCTCCCTGGTCGCCGCGCCCGGTTCGCCCTGGAGCTGCCACAACACGTCCAGGGCCTGTTCGGGCCATCCGGTGAACTGTCCACGCATGCGCCGAGAATAGCGGCGCGGGATGCCCGGCCGGCGCGCGGGAATGACCGAGGGCCGGTATCGGATGTCTCCGATACCGGCCCTGATCTGCGACTGTCTCCAGTCGGGACGACAGGATTTGAACCTGCGACCCCTTGACCCCCAGTCAAGTGCGCTACCAAGCTGCGCCACGTCCCGCTGCCACGTCCACCCGGTCGGGCCGGGTGGCGGCTGCAGGACAAACATTACCTCACTCGGTGGACCGGATCGACGCGCGTGCCTGCTGGGCGCGGGCGGCCAGTCCTTCCGCACCGCAGGCCGTGGCCAGTTTGTGCGCCCTGGCCAGTTCGCGGGGCGAGCGGATGGCGATGCCGTAGTCGACGAGCGCCTGGGCGAACTCGTAGCCGGAGGGCGATGCCTCCAGGTGGCGGACCGCCTCGCCGAGGAGGTGTACGGCCTCCTCCCGGCGGGCGAAGAGGGCCACGCAGCGCAGGGCCTCGCCTATGGCGGTCTCCGTGCCGAACCGCTCCGCGTGGACCCGGGCGGTGTTGGCGAGCTGGGCGGCGCGGCCCGGGTCCTCGTCGGCCAGGGCGCGTGCCAGGTCGCCGGCCCAGGGACCCCAGATGCCGTTGAACCTGCCGCGCGGTTCCAGCGACCGCCCGGCGGCCTCCAGCTCGGTGATGGCTTCCTTCGTACGGCCTTCGGCCAGGAGCAGGCGGCCCCGGACGCACGGCGCGTCCGGCAGCACCATGGCGCTCGGGTACGGCAGACCGAAGTCGTACTGGTCGGCGACCTTGCGGGCCTCGGGGACCCGGCCCCGCGCCAGCAGGGTGTCGATGAGCAGGCAGGCCGCGTCCCAGTGGACGGGGAGTCCGCTGCCGACGCGGTCCGCGAGGCGCAGTCCCTCGCGCAGGAAGCCCTCCGCCTCGGCGAGACGGCCCCGGCGGCGGTGGACCAGGCCGAGGAGGGTGTGGGCGAACGCCAGGTGGGCGCCGCTCCAGCCGGAGATCTCGAAGGCGCGGACGGCCTCGCCGAAAAGCTCCTCGGCCCGGTCGAGCCGGTCCGTGAAGGCGTAGGTGATGCCGAGCAGGGTGGGGAGCTCGAAGCCCCATTCGGTGTCGGTCCAGCCGAGTCCGCGCGCGGGGTGACCGTCGACCAGGGCGCGCTCGCAGAGGTCGACGATGACCTCGGCGTTCTCGCCGCGGAGCATGGCGTCGAAGGCGCGCAGGGTGAGCAGGGCGCGTTCGGCGTTGTCCCGGCCGGTGAGATGGTCGGCGTTGGCGGCGAGCCGGCGCGAGCGCCCCGGTCCGTCCTCCTCGGTGGCCTGCATGCCCTCCCAGAGGAAGTGGGCGGCCTGCAGGCGCATCAGGCCGGGCCCCGGCGCCGTGCGTTCGGCCTCGGCCGCGAGGGCCAGGGCCGCCTCCTTGAGCTGGTTGTTGTGGGACAGCGCGGCGGCGAGCCGGAACGTGGCGTCGACCCGCAGCTCGTCGGCGAGGCCGGGCATGTCCAGGGCGGCCCGCAGGTGCTGCACGGTGGTCGCCGGGGAGCTGAGCAGCGTCGCGCAGCCCAGCTCGTACAGCAGGGTGGCGCGCACGTCGTGGCGCGGCGGCTCGTCGAGCGCGCGCTCCAGGCAGCGCCGGGCGGCCTCCGGGGCGCCGACGGCGAGGTGCTGCTTGGCGGCGGCCCGCAGTTGCGCGACGAGTTCCTGGTCGTCGTCCGGGTGCACTTCGAGCAGGTGGCGGGAGGCCGCGGCGGGGCCGAGCCCGGCGTTGGTGATGGCCCAGGCGGCCCGCCCGTGCATGGCGGTGCGGGTGGCGGGCGGGATGGAGCGGTAGATGGCGGAGGCGATCAGCGGGTGCACGAACTCCAGCGGGTCGAAGCCGCTGACGATACGGGCCTCGCGCAGCCGGGCGGTGCAGTCCGCCGCCTCGGCGGAACTCATCCCGGCCAGGGTCGCGGCGAGGTCCTGGGAGATGTCGGTGCCGAGGACGGCCGCCGCCCACGCGAAGCGGTTGGCGTTCGTGCCGAGCCGTTCCAGGCGGGCGACGAGGCCGCTGCCCCGGGCGGAGGCGCCGAGTTCGCGCAGGAGCCCGGCGGACTCCTCCAGCGGGACCAGCTCCTTGTCCTGGACCTTGGCGACCAGCTCGACCGCCTCGTACGGGTTGCCGCCGGTGACGGCCCACACCTCGCGGCAGAACGGGTCGTCGGCGTGCTCGCCGAGCGTGGCGCGGACCAGTTCGGCGGTGGCGTCGGGGGTCAGGGCGCGCAGGGCGACGCGGATCTGCGCGGGGTGGCCGCCCGCCGCGTTGCGCGCGGCCTCGCGGGCGGCGAGTTCCTCGGGGCGGTGGGCCTGGACGACGAGGACGCGCAGGTCGCCGAGGCGGGCGGTGAACGAGGAGAGCCAGGCGAGGGATTCGCCGTCGGCCCAGTGGGCGTCGTCGATGATGAGGAGCAGCGGGCGGTGGCTCAGCCGGGAGGCGAGCCGCTTGACGACGTGGTCGAGTCCGTCGCGCACGCCCTGCGGATCGGTTTGCGGGCCGGAGGGTTCGGCGAGGCCGAGGGCCGGGGCGGTGATGTCGAACCAGGGGCCGAACAGGGCCCGTACGTCGTCCGGCGGGAACTGGTTCAGCGCGGGCTGGAGCAACTGCCGTACGACGTGGAACGGCACCGAGGTGACCGTCTCACCGCCGCGCGCCGACCAGATGGTGCACCGGTCCGCCGCCATGGCCCGGATCTCGTCCAGGAGTGCGGTCTTGCCGATGCCTGCCTCGCCGCTGTAGATGAGCAGCCCGCCGGTGGCCTGCGCCCCGCAGAGCGCGTCGATGGCTTGTGCGGCAGTGGCGAGTTCCGGTTCGCGCTCATAAAGCGGCCGGGACGGCTTCATGCCTACCCTCCCCCAAAGTGGTGACCATGGTGGTCGAGCCTAGTCGCGCGCGGCGTTCCACGGACAGGGGTTCGGACAGTTCGCCGCAGGTGCGGGGCACAATCGGGGGTGTGAACGAGACACGCAGGGACCGGGATTCCGAGGGACGGGCGCACAACGCGCGCCCCCGTGACGGGCTGGGACGCCCCTTGCCGTACGGGGCGCCCGGGGTGGAGCGGCAGCCGGAGGGCGTCGAGCGCACTCCCGGGGAGACCGTCCGCGAGGCGCAGCGGCTGCTGGACGCGGGGATGCCGTTCCACGCGCACGAGGTCTTCGAGGACGCCTGGAAGTCCGGCCCGGACGGGGAAAGGGAGTTGTGGCGCGGGCTGGCCCAGCTGGCCGTGGGCCTGACGCACTCCGCCCGGGGCAATGCGACGGGCGGGGCGCGGCTGCTGCGGCGGGGCGCGGTGGCGCTGGAGGCGTACGGGGCGGGTGAGGCGCACGGGATGGGCCTCGGGGAGCTGGCCGGCTGGGCGCGGGAGCTGGCGGCACGGGTCGAGCGTCCGGACGCGGGACCGGTCGACGCGGCGGCGGAGGCACCGAGGCTCCGGGAGGGCTGATTCGGGGACGTCGAACTCGGCCTGGTTTCGACGGTGTTGGTTGACAACGGCGAACAGGCCGGTGCGGAGCCATTACGATCCGGCGTCATGAGCACTTCTGACCAGGACCGGGCCCCGGACGCACCGATAGCCGAAGACTCCGACGAGGACACGGCCGGGGCAACGGCCGAGGACATGACGGACAGCCTCGCGGATGACCTCGCGGAGGGTGAGGACACCGGCGAGCGGCGGCTGACCCCGCGCCAGGCGAGACGGCTGCGCATCGTCCTCTCCTCGGCCGGGATGGTGGCGATGGCCGTGGTGCTCGGGCTGCGGCTCGCGAGCCGCGCGTCCGTCCTGGTGGTCGGGGTGTACGGGCTGGCGCTGATCCTCTGCGGGATCGTGATCGAGCTGAGCCGGAACGGCCGCACCCGGCTGGGCAGCTGGCTGCTGGCCATCGGGCTCGTCGCCGCGATCGGCTCGGACTGGCTGCTCATTCCCTGAGCGGTACGGGAGTCACGCGACCCGGATGCGCACCGCGCCGCCCTCCGGGTCGACCCCCTCCAGCCAGTGGGCGGTGAGGGTGAAGGAACTGCCGGGCGGGACCGAGCGTGCCAGGCGCCGGCGGTGCAGCAGCGCCCCGTCCTGGCTGACGACGAGGCGGGGTGCCGTCAGCCGTCGGCCCGCCCGCAGCAGGAAACGGCCGCCGTGGGGCCCCGTGAGGTTGGGTGCGATCCATTCCAGCGGTGCCGCGACGGTGAGGGGCGGTCCGCCCGCGGGCCAGGCACCGGAGGCCAGGTGGCCCAGGACGGGTCCCGTGACGGCCCGGCCCTCGCGGGCGGCGGTGGCCGCGCTCTCCCCGCCGTGCAGGAGGTTCCCGACGGCGAAGACCCCCGGCCGCCCGGTGCGGTACGCGGGGTCGTGGGCGGGTCCTCCGGTGCCGGGGTCCAGGGGCAGGCCGCCGCGCCGGGCGAGTTCGTGGTCCGGGATCCAGTCGGCCGTGAACACCACGGTGTCGCAGGCCAGTGTGGTGGTACGGCCGTCCTCGTGGCGCACCCGGACGCCCGTGAGACGGGGGCGGCCGGTCAGGGCGGTGACGGTGGTCCCGGTGAGCAGGGGCGCGCCCCCGGCCGGCCGCAGGGTCGCGAAGGGGCGGGGCGGATGCTCCGTGACGCGGGCGACGAGGTGGACTCCGGCGGTGCGCAGGGTGTCGGCCGCCGCGAGGGAGACCGGCTCGTCGCCGACGACCACCGCGCGGGTGCCGATGTGCTGGTGGTGGAGGTGGACGGCCTGCTGGAGTTCTCCGGTGGTGTAGACGCCGGCCGGCCGGGTACCGGGGACGAGCCGCGCGGCGCGGGGGCGTTCGCGGGCGCCGGTGGCGAGGACGACGGCGCGGGCGGTGACGCGTTCGAGGCCGCCGGGGCCGGTGAGGTCGAGGGTGCGGGGCCCCGCCCAGCCGGTGACGGTGACGCCGGTACGGAGGGTGGCGCCGGCCTTGGTGGCCTCGGCCGCGCAGTGCCGTGCGTATGCGGGTCCGCCGAGGTCGCCGGTCCGGCGCGTTCCGAATCCGCCGTGGGCGCAGTGCCTCGGGATGCCGCCCGCCTCCTGATCGCGCTCCAGGACCTCCACGTCCGGCACACCCGCGGCGGCGAGGCCCGCGGCCGCGGCGAGTCCGGCCGGTCCGGCGCCGACGACGAGTACGTCGAGGCGGCGTTCGCGGCGGGTCATGGGCAGGCCTCCTCGATGCGGGACCGGAGCGCGGCCCCGCAGTGGAACCCCTGGCAGCGCCCGTTGCCCGCGCGGGTCCTGCGGGCGAGCCCTTCGGCCGAGCGGGGCGGGAGCACCGAGGCGAAGGCGTCGCGGATCTCGCCGTCCGTGACGCGTTCGCAGTGGCAGACCACGGTGCCGTAGGCGGGGTCGCGGGCGATCGACTCGGCGTCGAGATACGGGCGGCCGGCCGACTCGCCGAGGTTCGGCATGGTGAGCGGGGCCGGTTCCATGGGCTCCCCCGGGTCCAGTCCGGCGTCGGGCAGGAGGGAGACCACGTACCCGGCGATGGCCAGGGAGGCGGTGAGCCCGGTGGAGCGGATGCCGCCGACGGTGATGAGGCCCCGGTCCGGGTGGGCCGTGATCCGGTAGTCCTCCTGGCCGGTGGCCGCCCGCAGACCGGCGTAGACGGCGGTGACCTCCTCGTCGAGCAGCCGGGGCATGATGCGGCGGCCCTTCTCGCGCAGCAGGGCGAGCCCTTCCGCGGTGGACTCGGTGGCGTCCTTGTCGTCGAGGTCCTCGGCGGTGGGGCCGAGGAGGACGTTGCCGAAGACGGTCGGTGCCACCAGGACGCCCTTGCCGGCGGCGGTGGGCACGGGCAGCAGGATGTGGCGGACCAGGTCGCGGGCGAGCTTGTCGAAGACGATGAGCTGACCGCGGCGCGGGCGCACGGTGAAGGTGTCGAGGCCCAGCAGACGGTCGATCGCGTCGGCGTGCAGCCCGGCGGCGTTGATCAGCAGCCGGCTGCGCAGGGTGCCCCGGCCGGTGGTGAGGGTGTGCAGGCCGTCGGCGTACGTGAGGTCCTGGACGGGACAGTCCAGGTGGAGGTGGACTCCGGCCCGGACCGCTTCGGTGGCGTAGGCGAGCGGGGTGGTCCAGGGGCAGATCACGGACTCGTCGGGGATCTCCAGAGCGCCGAGCGCACCGGGACCGAGGTGGGGTTCGCGTGCGGCGGTCTCCTCGGCGTCGAGGAGCCGGGCCGCGTGGTAGCCGTTGCGTTCGGCCTTGGCCAGCAGGGAGGGCAGGGCGTCGAGTTGTTCGCGGTCCCAGGCGACGAGGAGGGCGCCGACGCGTTCGACGGGGATGCCCGTGCGGGCGGCGTATCCGGAGAGCAGCCGCTGCCCCTCGCGGACGAGGCGGGCCTCCAGGGTGCCGGGGACGGCGTCGAAGCCGGTGTGCAGGATCGCGGTGTTGGCCTTGGAGGTGCCGTTGGCGATGTCGTCGGTGGCCTCGACGAGGGCGGTACGCAGGGGGTGGCGGGCCAGTTCGCGGGCGAGGGCGGTGCCGACGACCCCGGCGCCGATGACGGTGACGTCGTACGGCGGGCCGTCGGGCAGCGGGTGTCCGGCGCGGGTGACGGTGGGTGTCGTCGCGGCTACCACGCGGGGCTCACGACCGCTCCAGCAGGGTGCGCACCGCCGCGCGGAAGACGCCGAGGCGGTCGGCCGCCTCGGCAGGACCGATACGGGGTTCGTAGACGGCGGCCGGTTTCCAGTCGGGGACGGCCCGGTCGAGCGGGAGTGCGGGGTCGGCGCCCATGCGGGCCACCGCGCCGACGCCGAGCGCGGTGACATCGGGCAGTGCGGACACCTCGACGGGTCGTTGCAGCAGGTCGGCCTGGGTCTGCATGAGGAGGGCGGAGCGGGTCAGGCCGCCGTCGACGCGCAGGACGGACAGCGGCGCGCCCCGGTCGGCGGCGACCGCGTCGGCCAGCTCGACGACCTGGGCGGCGATCCCCTCGCACAGGGCGCGCACCAGGTGGCCGGCCGAGGTGTCCAGGCCGAGTCCGGTGACCGAGCCGCGCAGGTCGCCGCGCCACCAGGGGGCGGCGAGGCCGGCGAGCGCGGGGACGAAGGTGACGCCGCCGGCGTCGGGGACGGTGGCGCCGACCGGGTCGAGGTCGGCGGCCCCGGAGATGACCCCGAGGTCGGTGAGCCAGCGCACCGCGGAGGCCGCCGTGTAGACCTGACCGTCCAGGCAGTAGCTGGTGTGCCCGCCGAGCCGCCAGGCCACGCAGCTGACGAGTCCGCCGGCGCCCCGGCAGGGTGTGGCGCCCGTACCGGCGAGGAGGAACGCGCCCGTCCCGTAGGTGCACTTGGCGACGGACGGGTCGAGGGCGCTCTGGGCGAGCAGGGCCGCCTGCTGGTCGACGAGGAGGCCGGTGAGCGGGAGGCCGCCGCCGAACGCGCCCGTCGTGCCGAAGTCACCGGCGGCGTCGACCACGTCGGGCAGCCGCTCGTCGCCGAGGCCGTAGACGTCCAGCGCGGCCGGTGACCAGGCGACGCGGTCCAGGTCGAGGAGCTGGGTGCGTCCGGCGGTCGCGGCGTCCGTGACGAAGGCGCCGGTGAGCTGGTGGACGAGCCAGGTGTCGCTGGTGGTGACGACGCCTTCCCGGGTCAGTTCGCGGCGGATCCACGCCATTTTCGGGGCGGCGAAGTACGGGTCGACGGGAAGCCCGGTGAGCTGTTTCAACTCGTCGCCGCGGTGCGCGAGTTCCGCGCACAGGCCGGCGGCGCGGCGGTCCTGCCAGACGATCGCCGGTGTGAGCGGGCGCCCGGTGTCCGGGTCCCAGGCGAGTACGGTCTCGCCCTGGTTGGCGAGCCCGACGGCATCGACGGTGCCGCCCGATTCGGCCAGCGCCCTTTGCCCGGCTTCGAGGACCGAAGCGAGTAATTCGGCCGGGTCCGTCTCCACGGCTCCGGCGGGACCGTACCGGGGCCGCACGGGGGCGGAACCGGAACCGATCACGCCGCGCTCGGGGCAGATCACCAGTGCTTTGGTTCCCGATGTGCCCTGGTCGATCGCCAGCACCGGGCCTGTCATCGGTTCTCCAGCGGTACGCGGGCCCTGGGGCCTGAACGGAATCGTGATCTTCGGTCGCGGCCACCCAGAGTGGTGCAGCCCAGCGGATACGTCAAGCGTTCACCGGCCATGTGTCCGGAACCTTTCGAAGCCTTCTGCGCAGCATCAACACAAGTCGCTGACAAGCGACTTGGGGAGAATCAATGATTCGTTCGAGAGTTCCGCGTAAAGGGCTCTACACTCACCGCCGAGCAGCAACCGGACGCGGAAAAGCAGTTCGCACTTCAACAGTTTCTCCGCAGCAATACTCCTGAGGATCGATGAATTCAGCAGCCAGTCCCGAGCGCGTCCATGGCCAACGGTGAATTCCGGCCGGTCTACCATCCGGCCGGCCACGACAATGAACTGCGAGCGGCGTTACAGGACTTACGCACCGGCCGCTGGCTCGCCATGCGCGACCTGCTGGCCGGCACCCCGGACTGGGCGCTGTGGACCCAGCGCACCCAGGTGCTCGGCGCGGTCGCCGCGGGATCGGATGCGGTACGGGCCTGGCTGACCGAGGAACCGGGGAGCCCCGCCGCCCTCGTCATGCACGCCCGGGTCGCTGTGGAGCGGGCGGTACGGGCCAACCGCGCGGGACACCCCAGCGGCCGGGAACTCTGGCAGGAGGCCTGGGAGGCCTGCCGGTCGGCGGCCCACGCCGCGCCGGCCGACCCGGTGCCCTGGGTGTGCCTGCTGGCCCTGTCCCAGCTCGACCAGGACCAGCACCTCGCCGAGCACCGGCTGCCGCCGCCCGGACCGATGCTGTTCCCCGGCCCCTGGGGGCTGCTGGCCGAGGCCGACCGGCGCGACCCGCACAACCGCGAGGCCTACCACCGGATGCTGCAGTTCGTGTACGCCCGCAAGGCCGGCAGCGTGCTCTCCGAGGCGGTCAACTTCGTCCAGTGGGCGTCCTCCACGGCCCCCGAGGGCTCCGCCCTCCATGTGCTCCCGCTGTACGTCCGGGTCGAGCGCTACCGCCGTGAGCACGACCACGACAAGGCCCTCGACCTGCACTGGGTCACCGAGGACGCGGAGCGCGAGGCCCTGCGCGCACTGGAGATCTGGTACCGGCGCGCCCCCGCCGTCACCCGCGCCCTGCCCGACCTCAACCACCTGGCGCACGCGCTGTGGGGGGCGCTCCGATTCGTGGAGGCCGCCGCGGTGTTCAGGGAGCTGGGCCCTTATTTCACCTCGCTGCCCTGGGCCAGCCGCTCCCGTACGCCGGACGACCCCGGCGGCGCCGAGGAAGTGTTCGTGCGTGCCCGCGCCCGCGCGCTGGCGGCCGATCCGGGCTGAACAGGCCCCCGGCCGACGTCTTTCGCTCTTGTCCACCCACCCCCCCAGGAGGTCCCCCATGTCCGTGTCCACCTCGCCCCGGAAGGGTGCCGAGACCCCCGCACCGAAGGACGAGGAGCAACGGCTCCGCGAACTCGGCTACCAACCGGTCCTGGCCCGCCGCATGGGCGGGTTCGGCAACTTCGCCATCAGCTTCTCCGTCATCTCGATCCTGTCCGGGTGCATGACCCTGTACGGGTTCGGCATGTCGACGGGCGGGCCGGCCGTGATGCTGTGGGGCTGGGCCGGGGTCGGCCTGTTCGTGCTCTGCGTCGGCATGGCGCTGGCCGAGGTGACGAGCGCGTACCCGACGTCCGGGGCGCTGTACTACATGGCGGACCGGCTCGGCGGCCGGAAATGGGGCTGGTACACCGGCTGGCTGAATCTGCTCGGACTGCTCGGCGCGATCGCGGGCATCGACTACGGCGCCGCGCTGTTCACGGGCGCGCTGATGAACCTCCAGTGGGGCTTCACACCCACCCCCGGCAAGACGATGATCATCTTCGCCTGCATCCTGCTGCTGCACGCCGTGCTCAACCTGTTCGGTGTGCGGCTCGTCAGCATCCTCAACTCCATCAGCGTGTGGTGGCACCTGGCCGGTGTCGCGGTGATCGTCTCCGTACTGGCGATCGTGCCCTCGCACCACCAGTCGCCCTCGTTCGTCTTCACCGAGTTCGTCAACGACACCGGCTGGCACAACCCGTTGTACGTGGCGGCGATCGGGCTGCTCCTCGCCCAGTACACGTTCTGCGGCTACGACGCCTCCGCGCACCTGTCGGAGGAGACCTCGAACGCCTCGGTGTCGGCGGCGCGCGGCATCGTCCGGGCGATCTGGGTGTCGTGGGTGGCCGGTTTCGTACTGCTCGCGGGACTCACCTTCGCCATCCAGGACTACGTGGGTACGCAGAAGAGCGCCACCGGTGTGCCGCCCGCCCAGATCCTGATCGACGCGCTCGGCACCTCGGGCGCCACGGCGATGCTGCTGATCGTGATCGCGGCGCAGCTGTTCTGCGGCAACGCCGAGGTCGCCGCCGCCAGCCGGATGGTGTTCGCCTTCAGCCGGGACAACGCGCTGCCCGGCTCGTCGCTCTGGCGCAAGGTCAGCGCCCGGACCCAGACACCGGTGCCCGCCGTGTGGCTGTCGGTGATCGTCGCCGGGATGCTCGCCCTGCCGTCGCTGTACTCGGCGACCGCGTACGGCGCGGTGACCGCGATCAACGTCATCGGCATCACGCCCGCGTACGCGATACCGATCTTCCTGAAGCTGCGCGCGGGAAGCCGGTTCCAGCGCGGGCCGTGGCACCTGGGCCGCTGGTCGAAGCCGGTCGGCTGGATCGCCGTGGTGTGGGTGGCGATCGTGACCGTGCTGTTCCTGCTGCCGCAGTCGTCCCCGGTGACCATCGACTCGATGAACTACGCGTCGATCGCCCTGGTCGCGGTGCTGGTCCTGGCCACCGTCTGGTGGTTCGTCGCGCGACGCTCGTACGGCACGCCGTCGGCGTACGGGAACGCGCGCGAGCAGGCGGAGATCGAGGAGGGCATCATCTGACGCCCGCCCCGACGCGCGCGGCCCCTCCGGACAGCTGTCCGGAGGGGCCGCGCGCGTCGTGCGCCTCTATACGTCCGTGCGGATGACGACAACCAGCGTGCGCGGGCCGTGGACCCCCTCGACCCGTTCCAGTTCGATGTCGGAGGTGGCCGAGGGACCGCTGATCAGGGTGGTGGGGCGCTCCGGCACCAGCCGGGCCACCGCCTCCGGTACGCCCACCTCCACGCTCGACAGATCGACGACGCACACATGGAGGTCGGGCACCAGGGAGAGCGCCCGGCGCCCCTGGTCGGGCGAGCCGTCCAGGAAGATGGTGCCGGTCTCGGCGCAGCTGACGGCCGAGGCGGTGACGACGCCGTCGAGGGCGTCCAGGCGCGGCGCCGGAATGCCGGCCGAGTCCTGCCGCACCTCGCCGTCGTACGCGGTCAGCCACCGCGGATCGAGCCCCTGGGGCACACCGATCCGCGCGGCGCCCTGCTCCCGCAGCACTTCGGCGACGACCTCGGCGGTCCGGTCGGCGCTGCAGGGATGGACCCGCGCCTTGTAGTCGACGAGGCGGTCGGTGAACAGCGCGAGGCGTTCCTCGTCGGGGAGGGTGCGTCCGGTGCGGTAGGCGCGCGGTACGGGGGTGTCGCCGGCGGGTGCGAGGGCGAGCGCGTCCCGGATGCGGCCGAGCACGGTCTCACGGGCGGTCGTCACTTGCCGTCCTCCTGCTGCTGGTCGCGGGTGTGCTCGGCGGACGCCTCGCGCATGGCCGCCGCGCCCTCGGACGAGGCGAGCCAGGCGCGGAAGGTCTGCTTCGGCGGGGCGGGGGTGTCGCGGCTGTCGCTCCAGCCGTTGAGCGGGGGCGGCAGCGGGGGGAGCTTTCCGTCCCGGGCCAGGACCCGGCCGAGCCGCGAGGCCTTCTGCGCGGCCGTGTACACCTTGGGCCGGCTCATCACCGCGCCCGCCGCTTTCATCGCCAGCTTCTCGGCCGTCGTGCCGGACTGCTCGGTGTGCTGGTGGCGCAGCTCGACCAGCAGCGACGGGATGTCGATCTTGACGGGGCAGGCGTCGAAGCAGGCGCCGCAGAGACTGGAGGCGTACGGCAGCGAGCTGTTGGGGTCGTCCTTGGCGGCGTGCATACCCGCGAGCTGCGGGGTGAGCACGGCCCCGATCGGTCCGGGATACGTGGATCCGTAGGCGTGGCCGCCGGCCCGCTCGTACACCGGGCAGACGTTGAGGCAGGCCGAGCAGCGGATGCAGTTGAGCGCCTCGCGGCCGATGCGGTCCGCGAGAGCCGCGGTCCGACCGTTGTCGAGAAGGACCAGGTGGAAGGTCTGCGGTCCGTCCCCGGGGGTGACACCGGTCCACATCGAGGTGTACGGGTTCATCCGCTCGCCCGTGGAGGAGCGCGGCAGGAGCTGGAGGAAGACCTCCAGGTCCTGGTAGCGCGGGAGGACCTTCTCGATGCCCATGACGGTGATGAGTGTGTCGGGGAGGGTCAGACACATGCGGCCGTTGCCCTCGGACTCGACGACGGAGAGTGTGCCGGTCTCGGCGATACCGAAGTTGGCCCCGGACACGGCCACCTTGGTGGTCATGAACTTCTCGCGCAGGTAGGCGCGGGCGGCGGCGGCCAGGTGCGCGGGGACGTTGTCCAGGGACGGGTCGACGCCCGGGATCTCCTTGAGGAAGATCTCCCGGATCTCGTCCCGGTTGCGGTGGATCGCGGGGACCAGGATGTGCGAGGGCTTGTCATGGGCGAGCTGCACGATCAGCTCGGCGAGGTCGGTCTCGTGCGCGGTGATGCCGAGGGATTCCAGGTGCTCGTTGAGGCCGATCTCCTGGGTGGCCATCGACTTGACCTTGATGACCTCCTCGCTGCCCGTCTCCCGGACCAGCCGGCCGACGATCTCGTTGGCCTCGACGCCGTCGCGCGCCCAGTGGACGGTGCCGCCGCGCGCGGTGACGTTGCGCTCCAGCTCCTCCAGGAGTTCGGGGAGCCGGTTCATGGTGTCGGTCTTGATGGCCGACCCGGCGTCGCGCAGCTGCTCCCAGTCGGGCAGTTCGCCGGTGACGTGCAGGCGCTTGGCGCGGATGGTGTGCGTGGCGCGGCCGAGGTTGCCGCGCAGCTGCTCGTTGCGCAGTTCGTCGTGGGCGGCGGCGGGGAACTTCCGGTCGCCGCGCAGGTTGCCCGTGCCGTACGGGGAGCGCGGCGGGGTCGCGGGCATGCCGAGAAACGTCGCGCTCATCGGGCGGCCTCCGTCAGGACGTGCGGCGAGGTGCGGGTGGAGGAGAGGATCTGGGCCAGGTGCAGGGTGCGCGTACCGGCCTTGATGCGGGAGAGCCCGCCGCCGATGTGCATCAGACAGGACGAGTCGCCCGCGGTGCACACGGCGGCGCCGGTGGCGGTGACGTGGCGCATCTTGTCCTGGAGCATCGCCGTGGAGGTATCGGCGTTCTTCACGGCGAAGGTGCCGCCGAACCCGCAGCAGGAGTCCGCCTCGGGCAGCTCGACGAGGTCGATCGAGTCGACGGCCCGCAGCAGCCGCAGGGGCTTGTCGCCGACCCGGAGCATGCGCAGCGAGTGGCAGGTGGGGTGGTACGTGACCCGGTGCGGGAAGTAGGCGCCGACCTCGGTCACGTCCAGCACGTCGACCAGCAGCTCGGAGAGTTCGTACGTCTTCGCCTTGACGGTGGCGACGCCGGCGCGCAGGGCGGCGTCGCCGTACCGCTCGGCGATGAGCTCGTGCTGATGGCGGACCGAGCCGGCGCAGGAGCCCGACGGCATGACGACGGCGTCGATGGAGGCGTCACCGAACTGTTCGGCGAAGTTGCGCACCAGCGGGACCGGCTCGCGCTGGTATCCGGTGTTGACGTGCATCTGGCCGCAGCAGGTCTGGCCCGGCGGGAACACCACGTCGTGGCCCAGGCGGGCCAGCAGCACCGCGGTGGATTTCACCGCCTCGGGGAAGAGCGTGTCTCCCAGACAGGTGGCGAAGAGTCCGATACGCATGGGACCTCCCCGATCGCAAGTTGTGGTCCGACCATACTACCCTCCGGCCGATTGGGGCAGGGTGCACACACGCACTCCGAGGCCTCCCTGGCGCGAAGTGACCTGGCCAGCATTTGGTCCGACCTTATTGACATACGACATCTGCGGTGTCCTACTGATCGCTGAATCAGCTGTGTCACTCAGCGAGGAGTAAATCCGTGGCTTCCGCACCACCCGCCACCGTGCTGGCTTCGTACACGCCGGATGTTCACGCCATCGGGGGCAGCCTCCTGGCGACCGCGCTGGTGAGCCTGATCCCGCTCGCTGTGTTCTTCGTGCTCCTGATGGCGGCCAAGCGCTCGGCGCTGGTGTCCGCGCTGGGCTCGGTCGTCACGGCTCTGCTCGTCGCGGTGATCGGGTTCGGGATGCCGGTCGGCCTGGGGCTGCTCTCGGCGTCCCAGGGGCTCGTCTTCGGCCTGTTCCCGGTGATGCTGATCGTCGTCGCGGCCATCTGGTTCTACGAACTCACGGTCGTCAGCGGCCGGTTCGAGGACCTGCGCCGGTCATTCAGCGCCGTCGGCCGGGGCGACCTGCGCGTGCAGGCGATGCTCATCGCGTTCTGCTTCGGCGGCCTGCTGGAGGCGCTGGCCGGCTTCGGCGCGCCCGTCGCCATCACGGCCGTGATGCTGCTGGCCCTCGGCCTGCCCCCGGTCAAGGCAGCGGTCACCGTACTCCTGGCCAACACCGCGCCGGTCGCGTTCGGCGCCATGGCCATCCCCGTCACCACCGCGGGCAACCTCACCGGCATCCCCGCCGAGGACATCGCCTCGGTCATCGGCCGCCAGTCGCCCCTGCTCGCGATCTTCGTGCCGCTGCTGCTGCTGTTCGTCGTGGACGGCACCCGGGGCATCCGTCAGCTGTGGCCGATCGCGCTGGTCACCGGCGGTGTCTTCGCCCTGACCCAGTTCTGGTGCGCCAACCACTTCGCGTACGAGCTGACCGACGTGGTCGCCTCGCTCGTCGGATTCGGTGTCGCCGTGCTGATGCTGCGCTTCTGGAAGCCGCGCACCCCGGACGACCAGCGCTCCCAGGTGGAGAACGAGCCGCTCACCCGGCACCGCGTCACCTACGCCGTCCTCCCGTACATCCTGGTCATCGCGATCTTCGGCATCGCCAAGCTGAACGTGGGCGGTCTGGACATGCCCGAGGTGCTGGGCCGCGCCAACCTGAAGATCGAGTGGCCGGGCCTCCACGGTGAACTGCTCACCACCAGCGGAACGCCGTCGTCCAGCGCCGTCTACACGCTGGAGGTCCTGGGCAACCCGGGCACCCTGCTGATCCTCTCGGGCATCCTGGTCACGCTGATCTACCGCTTCGCCAAGGACCATGACGTCTATCCGATGACCGGTGGCATGGCACTCTCGGCGGCGGGCCGGACCCTGAAGAACATGCGGACCGCCATCGCGACGGTCGCCACGGTGCTCGCGCTGAGCTACGTCATGAACCAGTCCGGTCAGACCGTTGCCATCGGCACCTGGCTGGCGACGGCGGGCGGTCTCTTCGCCCTGCTCTCGCCGGTGCTCGGCTGGCTGGGCACCGCCGTGACCGGTTCCGACACGTCGGCCAACGCGCTGTTCGCCAACCTCCAGCAGACGGCGGGTCAGACCGCCGGCATAGACCCGACCCTGCTCGTCGCCGCGAACACCTCCGGCGGTGTGGTCGCCAAGCTGGTGAGCCCGCAGAACCTGACCATCGTCGCCACCGCGGTCGCGATGCCGGGCTCGGAACGCATCCTGCTGCGCAAGGTCGCCGGATACAGCGTGGCCATGCTGGCCGTCCTCTGTGTCCTGGTCTACCTCCAGTCCACGTCGGCGCTCTCCTGGATGCTGCCCTGACGCAACCGCGCGGCACCGGGTGGGGCGGGGGCCGCTACTCGGCGCCCCCGCCGGCGTCGGTCCGGTCCTCGTCGACCAGCGTGCCGTGGAAGCCGCGGATGTGGCTCTCGGCGAGGTCGGCCGCCTCCTCGCCGTGACCGGTGCGCACCAGCCTCAGCATCTCCGTGTGCTCGGCGTTCAGCCGGGCCTGCGTCGCGGGCCAGTCGTCCACGTCTTCGAGGGCCCGCAGGATGAGGGGCCGTACGGACTCCCGCACGGCGGCGGTCAGGGTGGAGGTGAGCGCATTGCCCGAGCTGGTCGCCACCTTGACGTGGAACTGCGTGTCGAGCTCGTTGAACTCCTCCGGCCCGATGCCCTCCCGCGACATCCGGTGGACCACGGCACCCGCCGCGTCCAGGTCCTCGTCGGACGCGTGCTCCGCGGCGGCCGCGAAGCTGGAGCGCTCCAGGGCGACCCGGGCCTCCATCACATCGTGGAGGCTGTAGCTGCCGAGGGCGAAGTGCAGGCGCAGCAGCCGGCCGAGCGCGTCGTCGGGGTTGCGCACGATCCGGGCCCCGGAGTCGTGCCCCCGGCCGGGCTGCGCGACCAGCACGCCGATCGTCTCCAGCACCCGCAGCGCCTCCCGGAGCGCGGACCGGCTCACCCCGAACACGGGGGCGAGCTCGCGCTCGGGCGGCAGCCGGTCCCCGGCCCTCAGCTTCCCGGCGAAGACCTGCTCCTCGATGCTCTGGAGCACCAGTTCATGGGTCCGGGCCTGCCGCACGGGCTGCCACTCGACAGGCATCCGCTTCTCCACTCCCCGTTCGGGCGTATGCGTACATCCCGACTATGTCACACACGCCATGTGGTCGGACCGCAAACGGGGAGCCCGCCCGCTCAGTAGGTGACGGTGATACGCCGGGCCTCGCCGTCCACCCGGATCCGGCCGCCGAACGGGATGATCACCTGCGGGTCCGTGTGGCCGCAGTCGACGTCGAAGACGGCCATGGTGTCGGGGGCGTACTCCGCGAGGGCCCGCAGCACCGCCTCCCGCTGCCGCCTCCCGTACAGCGCACCGGCATCGGCGTCGAGCGGCTGCTCGAAGGACCAATTCTTGGCGCGCGCCATCAGCAGGGCGGGGAAGCGCCGCAGCAGTCCCCGCTCCCCCATGTTGCGCAGGATGCGGTACACCTCGTCGGCGCTCGGCAGCTCCTCGGAGGTTTCCAGGAACAGCACCCGGCCCTCGTAAGCCTCCGGGGGCAGGATCTCCCGGTCGGCCATCAGCATCCAGGCCAGGATCTCCAGGTTGCCGCCCCAGCTCGCCCCCTCGACCACCCGGTCCGCGTGGTGCCAGATCCAGCCGTCGGCGGGGAGCAGGCCGGGCTCCTGCTCGAAGGTGTGCGGGTCCTTCCAGTCCCGGTTGACGCTGCCGCTCTCCTTCGCGGGCGCCAACTCGTACGCGCCGTGGGTGAAGAGCGCGGCCCGCAGGGAATCGGCCGTCTGCGGGTGCAGTGCGCCGGGCCGGCCGAACTCGACCATGAGCGAACCGCCGTGGTAGCCGACGATGCCGAGGTTGTCGAGCAGGACCAGCAGGTTGGTGTTGTCGCTGTAGCCGAAGAACGGCTTGGGGTTGGCGCGCAGCAGTTCGCGGTCCAGGTGGGGCAGCACGGTGATCTGGTCGTCGCCGCCGATGCTGGCTATGACCGCCTTGATCTCCGGGTCGGCGAACGCCGCGTGGAGGTCGGCGGCGCGCTCCTGCGGGGTGGAGCCCATCTTCCGGGTGCAGGGATACTCCACCGGCTCCAGGCCGAAGTCCTCGCGGAGCCTGCGCAGACCCAACTCGTAGGGCAGCGGCAGGATTCCGGGCAGACCGGAGGAGGGTGAGAGCACGGCGACGCGGTCGCCGGTCCGGGGCTTGGACGGGTAGCGGGAAGGTGTCATCGGATGAGCCTATGCAGCGCCGTCGGGACTGTCCGCCGGATATGCGCCGGTGGGCCGTGCGGGACCGGCCGGGGTGCCCTGGTGGAAGTACAGCCGCCACTGCCCGCCGGTCCTGCGCCACAGCGAACTGCGCCGGAACAGCGAGCCGTTGCGCTCGGTGACGTACGCCAGGTGGACGAGGTCCGGGGCGAGCAGCGTGCCGGACAGATCTGTGACATCCGGGCCGGGGCCGTAGTCCTCCACGGCGGACGTGACGGCGAGGATGGAGGCGCGGTCGTAGCGGCGTCCGGACGCGCCGAACTCGGCGAATTGGGGGTCGAGCAGCTCCGTCACCGCCTCGGGCGATGCCCGTACGGCCGGGTCGAGCAGCCGCATTTCACCCGCCATGGCGGCCCGTACGGCCCGCCCTTCCTCGTCGCTGAGCTTCATACGGACCGACCTTACGTCGGCGGGGCGCGCGGTCAGGCCAGGACGAGCAGGTCCATCCAGCTCACGGCGGGCCGGTCCGGCTCCTGTTCCGCCGCCGTACGCAGCCGGTGCATCCCGCGCTCGAACTCGTCGTCGCCGAGGCCGCGCAGCTTCGCGTCGGTGTCCCGTCTGATCCGGTCGGCGAACGCGGCGAGGCTCGGCGCGCTCTCCTGCGGCACCGCATGCAGCGCGACGCGGGTGAAACCGGCCCCGGCGAACGCGTCGCAGGTCTGCTCCACGGTCGGGTAGCCGTTGACGATGCGCTCGGCGCCGGGGAAGAAGCGGACCCGCAGGTCCCGCGCGCACCGCCCCGGGAACGAGTTGCGGATGAACACCGGGGCCCCGGGCTTCAGCGCCCTGCCCAACTCCCGTGCTGCGGCGGGCAGATCACCGATGTGGTGGATGACCGAGCCCAGCCAGGCCGCGTCCGCGCAGCCGTCCGGCACCGGCAGTTGCTCGGCCCGTCCGTCCAGCGCCTCGATCAGCCGGGTCCGGGGGATCAGCGCCCGCATGGCGGGGGCCGGTTCCACGGCCAGCACCCGGACGCCGAACCAGTCGGCGAACGCCGAGGCGAAGGCACCCGTGCCGGCGCCCACGTCCAGGACGGTGGCGCCGGGTGCGAGGTCCACCTCGGCGGCGACGGCGGCACGCCATGCGGTCAGCCCGTCGCGTGGGATCTCCCGGGCGAGGCGGTAGTCCTCGGCGAAACGACGGTCGGGAGCGGTCGCTTCCATGGGCCCTCACTTCTGGCGCGATCGGGCGGACGGCGGGCCGACAAGGGCGCCGCGCCTTCGTCGGCGGATGCTAGCGACCACCCCACCAGTTGTCTAGACCAGCGATGACATCAGCCGCCGCGCGCGCATCCACGAAAGTCGGGCCACCCAGTTCATAGGATTCTCAGGCAATCCGGCTACGGTGTCGGCGTGACCCAGACGAGCCCGCCCGGCTGGCATCCAGACCCCGGGTATACAGGATTTGGCCCCCGCCAGGAGCGCTGGTGGGACGGCACCCAGTGGACCGACCACCTGCGCGTACCGCCGGCGGCCGCCCGCAGCAGACGCATACGCGTCGGCGCCGGCATCACCGCCGCCGTCGTGGTGCTGGCCGCCGTCGGAGGCGGTGTCTATCTGCTGGCGGACGACTCGGGCGGCAAGAGCGACACCACGGCCTCCACCCCGTCCGCGACCCCCACCCCCGGACCCGACCGGCAACGCGGCGGAAACGGTGACACCGGCGGAAACGGCGGCAGCGGGAACAACGGCGGCAGCGGTGGCGGCAGCGAGCAGCCGGAGCAGGGTCAGCCGCAGATCGAGGACGGGTACGCGACGGACCTGGCCAGCGGCATCAGCATCCCGGTCCCCGACGGCTGGAAGGGCGAGTCGGGCATGGGCGCCGGGGTGACCACCGGGTCCTACGCCTGCCCCGGTGACACCGAGCAGAAGTGCGTGCGCGGCGGGGTGTTCTCCGCCCCGGCCGAGGCGCTGAAGCTGACCACCAAGACGGCGAAAGCCACCGCCGAGAAGGACATCGGGACCAACGCCAACGAGTCCTACGGCGAGAAGATCTACGGCGGCATCACCTCGCACGAGGAGCTGAAGTCCGAGGCGGTCACGGTGGCCGGGCAGCAGGGCTACCGGGTGCGCTGGAAGGTGGTGACGAAGAACGGCGACGACGGCTATGTCGAGTCGCTGGCCTTCCCGTCCCCGCTCGCCAAGGACACACTGATCGTGGTCCGCTCCGGCTTCGACATCAACGCCAAGGCCCCTGCGCTGTCCGTCCTGGACGAGATCACCAAGGGCATCAAGGCGGCGTCGGGCGGGGGCTCCGGCACCAACGCCTGATCGTCCGGCGGGGCGCGCCGCACGGTCCGGGTGAGTATCCGGGCCGTGCGGTCTGAGTACGTTCCCCGATCCCGGGCCGGGGCGCCGCCGCTGAAATGGGGTCATGGCTCCCGACCCGAAGCGCCTCCGCGTGCGGCACGTCACCAGTGCCGGCACCTCTCTGGCCCTCTCGCTCGCCCCGCTCGTGCTCGGCGTGCTGTTCGCGCGCACGATGGCACTGGACCCGCACACACCGGTGAACGCCCTGATCACCCGGGGTGGCCGGGGTGTGGGTCCGTCGCCCGCCGAGTGGCGCGGCTGCGGCCGGAGCGCCCTTCGCCGGTGCCGCAGCGCCTGCCGGCCCCTGGGGGGTGTCCTGCCGGGTCCGGGACACACCCGACCGGAAAACCGGTTCCCCCGCGCGCCCCGCCTTCCCTAGACTCGCCCCACACCGCGCGCCGGCCCTCCGCCGGCGCGTCCGCCGTGACCGTTGAGGGGAGACCGCCGTGCGTGAGCGCACCGCCGTCGTCGTCCCCCCGTCGCGGTTCGAGGTGATCCTGGTGTCTCGCGCCGCCCGGAGCCGGCTGCGCGGCCGGCCCCGGACCCCGTGACGAACACCCGGGCCCCGCACGTTTTCTGACATCACGTCATGTCGGTTGGGCCCGCAGGCCCGCGTCCGGGCCGTTTCGTCCGGGGGTATCGCGCCGTCTTCTTCCGGATCATCCCGAAAGGCCACCGGCCGTGCGTACCCACCAGCACCACTCCCCCGTCGCCGCGCTCGACACCGTCCGCAACCTGGGCATCCTCGCCCACGTCGACGCCGGCAAGACCACCGTCACCGAACGGATCCTCTTCACCACCGGCACCACCCACAAGCGCGGTGAGGTGCACGACGGTACGACCATCACGGACTTCGACTCCCAGGAACGCGACCGGGGCATCACCATCTTCGCCGCGGCCGTCAGCTGCGCCTGGGACGGTCACCGGATCAACCTCATCGACACCCCGGGGCACGTCGACTTCGCCGACGAGGTCGAGCGCTCGCTGCGGGTGCTCGACGGCGCGATCGCGGTGTTCGACGCGGTGGCCGGGGTGGAGCCGCAGAGCGAGTCGGTGTGGCACCAGGCGGACCGGCACTCCGTCCCGCGCATCGCCTTCGTCAACAAGCTGGACCGGGCGGGCGCCGACCTGGACACCGCGGTCGCCTCGATCCGCGACCGGCTGCACACCGTCCCGCTCGTGGTCCAGCTCCCCATCGGCGCGGAGGACGCCTTCCGCGGGGTGGTCGACCTGGTGCGCATGCGCGCCCTGGTGTGGGCGGACGGCGCCGACGCGTACGAGGAGGGCGAGGTGCCCAGCGGGCTGCGGCAGGAGGCGGCCCGGCGCCGCCGTCAACTGGAGGAGGCGGTGGCGGAGTTGCACCCGATGGCACTGGAGGAGTTCTGCGTACGCTCCGAACTCTCGGAGGAGACCCTGGCCGGGGCGCTGCGCGATCTGACGCGCACCGGTGAGGGGGTCGTGGTGCTGTGCGGTTCGGCGTACCGCAACCGGGGTGTCGAACCGTTGCTGGAGGCGGTCGTCGCGTACCTGCCCTCGCCGCTCGATGTGCCGCCGGTACGGGGCACGCTCGACGGGGCGGTGCAGGAGCGGGCCGCCGATCCGGCGGGGCCGTTCGCCGCGCTGGCGTTCAAGGTGAACGCGACCGCGACGGGCCGGCTGACGTATCTGCGTGTGTATGCGGGAACGCTCGGGAAGGGGGAGACCGTGCTGGACGCGACCACCCGGCGCAGTGAGCGCGTCGGCCGCATCCTGCGGGTCCAGGCGGACCGGCATGTGGATGTGGACACGGCGGTGGCCGGCGACATCGTGGCGGTCATCGGCCCCAAGACCGTCCGTCCGGGCGCCACCCTGTGCGCGCCCGATGCCCCGCTGGTCCTCGAACCGCCCTCGGTGGCCGAACCGGTCGTGTCGGTGGCGGTGGAGGCGAAACGGGGCACGGACACGGAACGGCTGATGGCGGCTCTGGTCCGGCTGGCCGAGGAGGACCCGTCGCTCGTGGTGCGTACGGACCCCGAGACCGGTCAGACCGTTCTTTCGGGCATGGGCGAACTGCATCTGGAGGTGGCCGCGGAGAAGATCCGCCGTGACCACGGTCTGGACGTACGGGTCGGCCGGCCGCAGGTCGCGCACCGGGAGACGCTGGTGCGCGGGGTGTCGGGGCTGGTCTACCGGCACGTCAAACAGGACGGCGGGGCCGGGCAGTTCGCGCACGTCGTCATCGACGTCGAACCGCTGGAGGCAGGCGGGGAGGAGGAAGCGGCGGAGTTCGCGTTCCGTTCGGCGGTCGTCGGCGGCCGGGTGCCGCAGGAGTACGTCCGTGCGGTCGAGGCGGGCTGCCGGGACGCGCTGGCGGAGGGTCCGCTCGGCGGGCATCCGGTGACCGGGGTGCGGGTGACGCTGACCGATGGCGCCACTCATCCCAAGGACTCCTCGGAGATGGCGTTCCGCACGGCCGGGCGGTTCGCGCTGCGCGAGGCGCTGCGGGCGAGTGCGATGGTGCTGCTGGAGCCGGTCGTCGAGGTCACGGTCACCGTGCCCGGTGACGCGGTCGGCGGGGTGCTCGGCGATCTGGCCGCCCGGCGCGGCCGGGTCTCCGGCTCCACCACGCGGGGCGGCGCGGCGGTGGTGACGGCGACCGTGCCGCTGGCCGAGCTGTTCGGTTACGCGACGCGGCTGCGGAGCCGTACGCAGGGCCGGGGGACGTTCACCACCCGGGCCACGGGGTACGCTCCGGCGCCGGCCGTCACGGCCTCCACCGGCTGACGGAAAGGTCCCGCCCGCCATCGCGGCGGGCGGGACCTGTCGTCGTCGGGGCCGGGGTCAGGCGACCGGGACCGGGAAGGTCGGGTACTCGACGCCGGAGACGTACTGCACGACCCGGATGACCTGGCACGAGTAGCCGAACTCGTTGTCGTACCAGAGGTAGAGGATCGCGTTGTCGCCGTCGACCTGGGTGGGTCCTGCGTCGACGATGGAGGCGTGGCGCGAGCCGATGAAGTCGCTCGACACCGCGTCCGGGGCGGTCGTGAAGTCGATCTGTCGCTTCAGCGGAGAGGTGAGCGACACCTCGCGGAGGTAGTCGAGGACCTCTTCGCGGGTGGCCTCGCGGCCCAGCTTCAGGCTGAGGATCGCGATCGAGACGTCCGGCACCGGGACGCGGATCGAGCTGCCCGTGATCGTCGCCTCCAGGTCGGGCAGCGCCTTCGCGACGGCGGAGGCGGCACCCGTCTCGGTGATGACCATGTTGAGCGGCGCGGAGCGGCCACGGCGGTCGGAGCCGTGGTAATTGTCCAGCAGGTTCTGGTCGTTGGTGAACGAGTGGATGGTCTCCACGTGTCCGCGCAGCACCCCGTACTCGTCGGCCATCGCCTTCAGCGGCGGCACGATCGCGTTGGTGGTGCAGGAGGCGCAGGAGATGATCTGCTCGTCCGGCTTGATCATGTCGTGGTTGACGCCGTGCACGACGTTGAGGACGTCGCCCTTGCCGGGCGCGGTCAGGACGACCTTGGCGATGCCCGGCCGCAGGTGCTTCGAAAGCCCCTCGCGGTCGCGCCACTTGCCGGTGTTGTCGATGAGAATGGCGTCGTCGATGCCGTACGCGGTGTAGTCGACCGAGGTCGGGTCGTCCGAGTAGATGACCTGGATCTCGTTGCCGTTGGCGACGATCCGGTTGTTGGCCTCGTCCACGGTGATCGTGCCCTGGAACTGGCCGTGGATGGAGTCGCGGCGCAGCAGCGAGGCACGCTTGACGATGTCCTGGCCCGCGCCCTTGCGGACCACGATGGCGCGCAGTCGCAGGCCGTTGCCGGAACCCGCCTTCTCGATGAGCAGCCGGGCCAGGAGGCGGCCGATGCGGCCGAATCCGTAGAGCACGACGTCGCGCGCCTCGCGGCGCTCGATCTTGCTGTCCCCCGTGGCGCCGGCGACGGCCTCCGCGGTGAACTCGGCGGCGGTGAGTCCGCGGTCGTCGGCCTTGTGCAGGGCGGCGAGCATGCCGATGTCGATCTGGGAGGGGCCCAGGTCCAGCGTGGTGAGGGCCTGCAGGAAGGGCAGGGTCTCGGTGACCGAGAGCTCCGCGCCGTCGATCTGCCGGGCGAATCGGTGGGTCTTGAGGATGCTCACCACCGATTTGTTCACCAGCGAGCGGCTGTGCAGGAGGACGGTGACGTCCCGCTCGCGGTGCAGCTTGCCGATGATCGGAATCATCGACTCCGCGATTTCCTCGCGGTTTTTCCAGTTGGTGAACGCGTCGTCATTGACAGTCACAGGTTTATCTTTCGAGCTAGGCGGCGCTCATATGGTAACCGGACCTTCATTCGAGCACTCACCCGGTCCGGCCGTTCGCCCTCACCCCTCGACGCGGACCGGCCGTCCCGTACGCATCGAGCGGTCGGCGGCCTCGGCGATCAGCAGCGCGGCCAGGGCATCGTCGCCCGTGCAGGGACTGGGCCGCAGCCCGGCCGCCACCTCGGTGAACGCGGCCATCTCGCCCACGTACGCATCGTGGAAGCGGCTGAGGAATCCGTCGTACGGGGCGGCGGGCGAGGGCTGCCCGCCGGTGGTGGTCCGCAGCGGGGAGCGGTCGCCGTACCCGGTGGCCAGGGTGGACCGGGAGCCGGCGACCTCCATGCGTACGTCGTAGCCGGCGCCGTTGTAGCGGGTGGCGGTGCAGCTGACCAGGGTGGAGTCGTCGAGCGTGAGGACGGTGACGGCGGTGTCCACGTCACCCGCCGCGGCGAACGCGGAGTCGCCCCGGTTGGCGCCGGTGGCACTGACCTCGACGACCTCGCGTCCGGTGACCCACCGCACGCTGTCGAAGTCGTGCACGGCGCAGTCGCGGAAGATCCCGCCGGACAGCGGAAGGTACCCGGCCGGCGGCGGCGCGGGGTCGGCGGTGCAGGCCCGTACGGTGTGCAGCCAGCCCAAGTCACCGGCGGCGACCGCGTCGCGCAGGGCGGTGTAGCCGGCGTCGAACCGGCGCTGGAAGCCGACCTGGAGCGGCACACCTGAACCGGCGAGCTCGGCAAGCAGGGCCCGCGTCCCTTCAAGGGTGGCGGCGATCGGTTTCTCGCAGAAGACGGGCACCCCCGCGGCGGCCGCCGCGCGCAGGAGCGTGTCGTGGACGGCGGTGGGGGCGGCGATCACGACACCGTCCAGCCCTGAGCCGAGCAGCCCGTCCACATCCCCCGCCCAGTCGGCACCGAGCTTCCCGGCCAGCTCGCGGGCCTGCCGCTCGGCGGCGTCGTGCAGGACGAGCCGGTCGACCGCGGGCAGGGCGGCGAGGGTACCGGCGTGGAACGCGCCGATCCGGCCGGTTCCGATGAGTCCGATGCGCATGCGCGGGTGCCTCCGGGTCGGAAGGGGGCCGGGCGCCCCTGATCTTCGTCTTTGTATCCTCGCCGATCACAGAGGGTCAAGCATTTGTCGGGACATATAGACGTACTGAGCTTGACCCGGGGGTGCGGCATACTGAGCGCGTGGCACGACGTTCCGAGGAGCCCGACGTGGAACCGCTCACCAGGCTGATCACCATCGACCGGTCCAGCCCCGTCCCGCTGTACTTCCAGTTCGCGCAGCAGCTCCAACACCTCATCGAATCGGGGGTGTTGACGCCCGGAACCCGCCTGGAGAACGAGATCTCCCTGGCGGACCGCTTCGGGCTCTCCCGCCCGACGATGCGTCAGGCCATGCAGCATCTGGTGGACAAGGGCCTGCTGTCGCGCAAGCGCGGGGTGGGCACCCGGGTCATCACCGACCGGGTCCGCCGGCAGGGGGAGCTGACCAGCCTCCACGAGGATCTGCGACGCGAGGGGCGCCACCCGCGCACCGAGGTCCTGTCGATGCGCACCCGGCCGGCCGAGGGGCGGATCGCCTCCGCCCTGCGGCTCGAACCGGGCACGGACACCGTGGTGTTGCGCAGGCTGCGGTACGCGGACGACGAGCCGGTGGCGCTCCTGGAGAACCATCTGCCGGCCGGGCTGCTGGACCCGACCGAGGAGGATCTGGTCGCGCACGGCCTCTACACCCTGCTCCGCCGGGCCGGGGTCACCCTGCGCTCCGCCGAGCAGACCATCGGCGCGCGCCGGGCCACGGCGGCCGAGTCCCGCCTGCTGGCGGAGGCGCGCGGTGGCACCCTGCTCACCATGGAGCGCACGGTCCTGGGCGACGGGGGCCGCCCGGTGGAATGCGGCTCCCACCTCTACCGGGCGTCCCGGTACTCCTTCGAGATGACGCTGACGGCCTCCTGATCCGGGCCGGGCTCACCGGACACGTGCATTGAAGCGGAAGCCTGCACGCCTGTTTACATCGATGTACATGCGGCTCTACTGTTTCGCCGTCAGCAGCCCCACTCGGCCACCCCCCACGCCTCCGTGCCCCGAGGAAGGAAGCCTGTGCTCTCCTTGCGCCGACCACTCAGACCCGCATGTCACCGCTCCCCCGCACCGTCCCGCCGCCTCGCCCGCTGGGCGGCGCGTGCCGCCGCGCCGGTCCTGGCCGCGGCCATCGGCCTGACCTTCACCCTGGCTTCGGCCGCGCCCGCCTCACCGACCGCGCCCTCCGCCACCACCGCGTCAGCCACCGTCGGCATCCTGGCCAACGGCACGCCGCTGGGCAGCGGGACCGGCCTCTACCCCCGGGCCATCCGGCTGGAGCACAACGGCGCCGCCAACGGCCGGGTGCTCGCGAGCGTCGTGACCTTCAACGGCAACAACGGCATCGGCGCCATCCACGAGAGCACCGACGGTGGAGCGACCTTCCGCCAGGTGGGCGGCGTGGCCGACCCGGAGTCGGCGGGCGGACAGGGCCTGTGCTGCTCCACCCTGTTCGAACTGCCGCGGCAGGTCGGCGCGTTGGCGCCCGGGACCCTGCTGTGGGCCGCCTCCTCCGGTGCGGACGAGCAGAACCGGCGCATGGCCCTGCGCGTCTGGCGGAGCAACGACGTGGGCCGGACCTGGTCCTACCTTTCCACCTGCGCCACCGCGAACGGTACGGGCGGTCTCTGGGAGCCGGAGTTCTCCGTCGCCGCCGACGGGGCGCTCGTCTGCCACTACGCCGACGAGACGGACCCCGCGCACAACCAGAAGCTCGCCGCCGCCCGCAGTTACGACGGGGTCACCTGGCAGGACCGCCGCAACACGGTCGCCAGTTCCTGGGAGCCCGACCGGCCGGGCATGCCGATGGTGCGCCGGCTGCCCGACGGCACGTACTTCATGAGCTACGAGATCTGCAATCCGGGCGGCCAGTACCAGTGCGTCGTGCACTACCGGACCTCACCGGACGGCTGGAACTGGGGCGACCCCGCCTCGCTCGGCTACCGTCCCGAGACCGTGGACGGCAAGTACTTCCGCGCCGCGCCCACCATCGCCTGGGCCCCCGCGCCGGGCGGCGGGGCGAACGGCCGGCTCCTCCTCATCGGCCAGCAGCTCCTGAACCGCGACGGCACCCCCGCCGCCGACAGCGGGCGCACGATCCTCGCCAACACGGAGAACGGCACCGGCCCCTGGTACGAGATCGAGGCACCCGTACGCGTCGCGGCGCCGACCGCCACTTACTGCCCGAACTACAGCTCCCCGCTGCTGCCCTCGGCGGACGGCCGCACCGTGCTGGAGATCGCGACGGACTGGGACGGCGGGGTCTGCCGCCCGTACGTGGCCACCGGACCGGTCACCGGCAGCGGTGACGCCGCCGGGGTCGTGGACGGAGCACGGTACCGCCTGGTGAACGCCAACAGCGGCCACTGCCTGGACGTGGCCGCCGACTCACGGGCCGCCGGCGGCAACGTACAGCAGTGGACCTGCAACGGCCTCGGTCCGCAGGCGTGGACGCTGCGGGCACACGGCGACGCCTTCACGCTCGCCGGTGTCAACAGCGGCTTCTGCCTGGACGTGGAGAACGGCTCCGCCACACCCGGCGCCAACGTCCGGCAGTGGTACTGCAACGCGGCAGCGGCCCAGGACTGGCGCATGCAGAACGCCGGGCGTGGCTACTACCGCCTGGTGGTGAAGTCCTCCGGGCAGTGTCTGGACGTCTCGCAGGGGTCCCGGACGGCGGGGGCCAACGTCCAGCAGTGGACGTGCAACGGCCAGCAGCCACAGCTCTGGCGGCTCGAACGCCTCTGACCACCGCCGGTGCCCGCCCCCTCCTTGCCGGGAGGGGGCGGGCACCGGCGTGTGCGGTCGTCAGCCTGCGTCCTGCCCCTCGATCGCGGCGGGCCGCAGCTGGGCCTCCCGGATGCGGGCGATGTCCAGCTTGGTGCCCCGGTCGAAGCGGTAGACGCCGTTCTGCTCCTGGAAGACGTCGGTCAGCTGGGTGTAGCAGTAGCCGAACATGTCCGGGTCCTCCAGCAGCGCCCCGGTCAGACCGGCGAACCGCTCGTGGAACTCGTCCTCGGTGCGCACCCGGTCGCCGTAGCCCCAGGAGACCGCGGGGTCGTTGCCGGACTGGTCCGCCGCGGCCGCCGGGTCCCACCAGACCCCGCCGAACTCGCTGACGAAGTACGGCTGCCCCCGGTACGGCTGCGAGTACGCGGCGCCGTTCTCGTAGGCGTTGACGAACGGCTCCCCCTTGGCGAGCCCGGAGACCAGCTGCCGGAAGGCGGCCGGGTCCTGCTCGTAGGTGTGGGAGTCGTAGATGTCGGTCTCCAGCACCCGGTGGGAGTAACCGGAGGCGTCGATCACCGGGCGGGAGGTGTCCAGGGCCTTGGTGGCGAGGAACATCGCCCGGGTCACGTCGTCGAGCTGGGTGATCCGGTCGTGGAGCTTCTGATACGTCTCGTTGAGCGGGCACCAGCCGACGATCGAGGGGTGGGAGTAGTCGCGTTCCACGGCTTCGAGCCACTGGGCGACGAAGGACGCGTCGGGCCGCTGGTTGTCGCCGGAGGAACCGCCGGTCTCGCAGCCCCAGTCGCCGAACTCGCCCCAGACCAGGTAGCCGAGCCGGTCCGCGTGATAGAGGAAGCGCTCCTCGAACACCTTCTGGTGCAGCCGGGCCCCGTTGAAGCCGGCCTCCATGGCCAGCTCGATGTCCCGGACCAGGGCCTCGTCGGTGGGGGCGGTCATCAGCCCGTCCGGGTACCAGCCCTGGTCGAGGACGAGGCGCTGGAAGCGGGGCCGGCCGTTGAGGAGGACGGCCTTGCCCCGGATGGAGACGGCGCGCAGACCCGCGTAGCTCTCGACGGTGTCGATGGTTTCGCCGTCGGGGCCGAGGAGTTCGAGGCGCAGCCCGTACAGGTGGGGGTCCTCGGGGCTCCACTCGCGGCGCCGGTCCTGCGGGACGGGCAGGTGCAGCCGGGGTGCGAGGTCGAGGTCGGCGCGGGCCTCGGCGCGGCAGATCTCGCCGGTGCCGTCGCTGAGGACGGCGCGCACGTGGTGGCCGGGGCGGTTGGCGGACAGGGGCAGTTCGAGGTGGAAGGCGCTGCCCGCCAGGTCGGGGGTGATGCGAGGGCGGCGCAGATGGGCGTCGGGGACCGGCTCGGCCCAGACGGTCTGCCAGATGCCGGTGGTGCGCGTGTAGTTGCAGTCGTGGTTGGCGTACTGGACCGCCTGCTTGCCGCGGGCCTGCGGGCCGGACTTCGGGTCGCGGGCGCGGACGGTGATCTCCACCTCGCGTCCGGCCGGGGCGAGTTCGCCGAGGTCGGCGGTGAAGGGGGTGAAACCGCCTCGGTGGCGTACGACTTCGGTGCCGTCCACCCAGACGGTGGTGTCGTGGTCGACGGCGCCGAAGTGCAACAGGACCCGGCGGCCGGCCCAGTCGGCGGGCGGGGTGAACCGCCGCCGGTACCAGACGGCCTCCAGGAAGTCGGTGTCGCCGACTCCGGACAGCTCGGACTCGGGGGCGAAGGGTACGAGGATCTCGCCGGTCAGGTCGCGGTCGAGGAGGCCCCGTTCGAGACCGCTGTCCCCCTGGTCGGTCTCGAACTGCCAGGTCCCGTTGAGGTTGAGCCAGTCGCGCCGTACGAACTGCGGGCGCGGGTACTCCGAACGGGGGACGGAGGGGGTGTGCACAGGTACTCCAGGTGGATCGTGGTGGCGGCCGGCCGGGAGACCGGCGCCGGGGCAGGGACAGTCGGTGGGGGTCAGCCGCCGCCGAGGCCGGTGGTGGCGACGGAGTTGACGATGCGGCGCTGGAAGAGCAGGAACATCACGATCAGCGGGAGCGCGGCCAGCAGGGCGGACGCCATGGACTGGGCGTACTGGATGCCGTACGCGTCCTTGACGGTGGCGAGGCCCACCGGGAGCGTCATCAGGTCCGGGTCGTTGGTGACGATGAACGGCCACATGAAGTTGTTCCACGCGCCGATGAACACGAAGATCGCGACGGCCGCGACGATCGGGCGGGACAGCGGGAGCACGATGGACGTGAAGACCCGCAGTTCGGAGGCGCCGTCGATGCGCGCGGCGTCCTCGAGTTCGCGCGGTATCCCGTCGAAGAAGCGCTTCAGGATGAACACCATCATGGGCGCGACGACCTGCGGCAGGATGACCGCCGTGTAGGTGTCGACGAGGTGGAACATCGTCATCTGCTCGAAGAGCGGCACGATGAGCAGCTGCGGCGGCACCATGATCGCGGCGACGGTGATCGCGAGCAGGGTCCGGCGGCCTCGGAAGGTGCCCCGCGAGAAGCCGTAGGCGGCGAGCGTCGAGACGGCCGTGGTGAGCACGGTGACCAGGACGGAGATGAACAGGCTGTTGAACGCCCAGGCCGGCACGTTCCCCCGGTCCAGGATCTGCCGGTAGGCGGAGAGCGTGAAGGCGCCCTTGAACGGCGAGAGCCCCGACTTCATCACGTCCTGCTCGCTCTGCAGCGAGGTGGCGACCGCCCACAGGAAGGGCAGCAGCCAGACGGCGGCCAGGACGGTCAGCGTGCTCCCGGCGAGCACCTTCGGCAGGCGTCCGTGGCCGAGCAGCAGGGGCGAGCCGGACTCCTCGCGGCGTGGCCGGCGCGGCCGGCGCACGGGGGTGGAGATGGCGGACACGGTCAGCCCTCCTGACGGAAGAAGCGGAGTTGCAGGACGGAGACGACGATGACGATCGCGAAGAAGATGTAGCTGACCGCGGAGGCGTAGCCGAGCCGGTATCCGGTGAACCCGACGTCGTAGACGTACTCCAGGATCGGACGGGTCGAGCCGTTGGGTCCGCCCTTGGTGAGGATGTAGATCTGGTCGAACACCTTGAGGGACGCGAGAACTTGGAGCATCGCGACCAGCACGGTGGTGTGGCGCAGCTGCGGCAGGGTGACGGACCACAGCCGCCGCCAGGCGCCCGCGCCGTCGAGCGCGGCGGCCTCGTCGTAGGTGACGGGCAGGGACTGCAGGGCGGCCAGGTAGAGCAGGAAGTTGAAGCCGACGGTCCACCAGACGGTGAGCGCGGCGACCGACCACATGGCCACCGACTCGTCGGAGAGCCAGCCGACGGGCTCCATGCCGAGCGAGGTCAGCAGCTGGTTGCCGAGGCCGATGTCCGGCTGGTAGAGCCACGTCCAGATGAGCGTGACGACGGTGACGGGCAGCAGGTACGGGGCGAAGTAGGCCAGCCGCCACACCCATTGGCCGGCCAGTCCGCTGTGCACGAGCAGCGCCATGGCCAGGGCGACCAGCACGAGCGGTACGCAGGAGATGACGGTGAAGAAGACGGTGTTGCCGAGGCTGCTCCAGACATCCGGGTCCCCGAACGCCTCGGTGTAGTTGGCGAATCCGACGAACTCGGTGCCGCGCAGGCTGAGGGAGGCGTCGGTGAGGCTCATCCAGAGGCCCTGGACGACGGGCCAGACCAGGAAGAGCGCGAAGACGACCAGGAACGGCAGGACGAACAGCCCGCCGCCCCTGGTCAGCGAGCGGCTGCGCCGGGGCGCGGCCGGTGTCGCGGAGGGGGGCTGCGGGGGCGCCGCTGCTCCGGCGGGCGCGGTGGTGGTCACGATGCGGCTCCTTCGGCTGTCGTCAGGCGACCGGGTTGGGCTGTCGCAGCAGGGTGTCCGCCTCGCGGACCATCTGCCGTACCGCCTTCTCGGCGGAGGTGTTGCCCAGCAGCGCCGACTGCAGCGGCTGGCACATGCGGTTCTGGAAGTTGCCGCCGGCTCCGGCGAACCAGTTCGGCGGGTCGAGCACGGCGATCTCGCCGGCGGCCGCGTAGGACGACTGGGGGTCGAGCTTCGCGTACTCGGGGCGGGCCTGCACCGGCAGATAGGCCGGGATGTGGCCGGCGCTCGCCCAGGTCAGGCTCTGTTTGACGATCTCGGCGATGTAGCGGTGGGCCTGGCGGCGGCGGGCCGGGTCCGGGTCGTCCTGGTGCGGCAGGACGAAGCTGTGCGAGTCGGCGTAGACGGCCGGACGGGCGAAGACCTGCGGGAAGGGGGCGGCGCCGAGGTGCTTGATGCCGGATTTCCGGAACGTGGGCAGCTCCCACTCCCCCGCCATGATCATGCCGCCGCGGCCGTCCATGAAGGCGGCCATCGCGCCGTTGTAGTCGAGGTTGTTGGGGTTGGTGCGCCCGTCGAAGAGCTGTTTCATGAAGGTGACGACCTTCACCGCGGCGTCGGTGTCGATCTTCGGCGGTCCGCCGTCGGGCAGTGTGAAGGAGGCCCCGGTCTGGGCGTACAGCGCGGCGAACTGGCGCCAGCTCTGGGCGGTGTCGGTGACGTGCCCGAAGAGCACGCCGGACGTGCCGGTGATCTCGGCGAGCTTCTTGCCGGCGTCCAGGAAGGCTTCGGGCGAGCCCATCGGCGCCAGGTGGCCGGAGGAGTCCAGCAGTCCGGCCTTGTCGGCCACGTCCTTGTCGTAGAAGACGATGAAGGGGTGGACGTCCAACGGGACCGCGTAGACCGTGCCCTTGTGCTGGGCGCGCTTCCACACGGCGGGCGCGAAGTCCTTCTCGCCGACGCCGAATTCGGCGAGGACGTCCAGGTCGATCGGGTCGAGCAGTCCGCCGGGGGCGTATCCGGCCAGCCGTGACAGGTGCAGCACGGCGACATCGGAGGCCCGGCCGCCGGCGGCCGACATGGCCAGTTTTGTGTAGTACGACGGGCCCCAGTCCAGGATCGTGCGGTCCACGTCGAAACCGTCGGACCCCTTCGAGACGGCCGCGATCATCTCGTCCATGAGCATGCCGTCGCCGCCCTGGAAGAGATCCCAGACCTTCAGCGCGGACGCCTCACCGGCACGGGCGGGCGAGGCGCAGCCGGTGAGCGGGCCCGCCGCCAGCAGCGCGGCCGCCCCGGCGGTGCCGTAACGCAGCAGCTCACGGCGGCCGATGCCGGGCGACCGGTCCGGGTACCGGGCTCCGGGCAGTCCTCGGGCGGGAGGTGCGGAGTTCATCACTGACCTTTCGACGGCCGGACGACGTGCCCGGCCGACGGCAGGCGCCATCGGCACGGCAGCCGGTGGCCGCCCGTGCACATCGGGGGTGATCCGCGCCGGTCTCCCGATGCGGTGACCTGTTTTTACATCGATGTACATTGGCTGTAAAGAGCTGCGTCACGACCTGTGCCGGATGCACCGCACATCCGCCCCCGAACGCCCGGGGCGCCCGGCATAGACTCGGCGCGGACCGAGGGTGGGGAGTTTCGGGTGGCACGACCGAGGATCAAGGACGTCGCACGGCACGCGGGGGTGTCGGAGAAGACGGTCTCCAATGTGCTCAACGACTACGTGCACGTCTCCGACCGGACGCGGCGCGTGGTGCAGGAGGCCATCGACCACCTCGGCTACCGCATCAACCTCGCCGGCCGCCATCTGCGCAGCGGACGCACCGGCATCATCGCCCTCGTCGTACCCGAACTCGACGTCCCGTACTTCGCGGAGCTGGCCCGGCACGTCGTCCGGGAGGCCGAGAAGCGCTCCCTGACCGTGCTGATCCACCAGTCGGGCGGCGACCGGGAACGGGAGAGGGCAGCCCTGGCCGGCTTCGGCTCGGACTTCGTGGACGGCGTCATCCTCAGCCCGCTCGCCCTCGCACCGGAGGACCTGCGCGCCCACACGGGGCCGCCGCCGACCGTCCTGCTGGGCGAGCTGCTCAACGAGGGCGCCGACCATGTGGCGATCGACAACGAACGCGCGGCCCGCGAAGCCACCGAGCACCTGCTCGCGCTGGGCCGCCGGCGCATCCTGACCGTCGGCGGCCAGGACGACGGCTGCGTCGGCACGGCCCAGGCCCGCACCCGCGGCTTCCGCCTCGCCCTGGCCGGGGCGGGCGTCCCGTACGACCCGGCGTCGCTGCTCCCGGTCGAGGCGTTCCACATGGGCGACGGGGCCGACGCGGTGCGCCGGGTGCTGGCCGAGGGCGTCCGGCCGGACGCCCTCCTCTGCCTCAACGACCAGCTGGCGCTGGGTGCGCTGCGCGCGCTGCACGGGTACGGGGCACGGGTTCCCGAGGACGTGGCGGTGATCGGCTTCGACGATGTGGAGGGCGGCCGGTTCGGCGTACCGTCCCTGAGCACGGTCGCGCCGGACAAGGAGGCGGTGGCCCGGGTCGCGGTGGACCTGCTCCTGCACCGCATCGACGAGGCCACACGGCCCGAGGGGGCGGACGGCCCCTCGCCGGTGTCCCCGCAGGACCGCGTCGTGGCACACCGGCTCGTCCTGCGCGAGTCCACGGAGGGGGCGGGCGAGCGCGACGGGGTGTGGTGAACGCGGGGCCCGGCCCGTGAGCCGCCCCTCCGGGCTCAGCCCGTGAGCCGCCCTTCCAGGGTCCGCCGGAGTGCGACGCCGCCCTCGAAGAGCACGGCGGTCATCCCCAGCTCGCGCGCCGCCCGGACATTGGCCTCGCGGTCGTCCACGAAGAACGCCTCGTGGGCGGTCGCGCCGAGCAGGCCGAGCGCGCCCGCGAAGGCCTCCCCGGCGGGCTTGGTCGCACCGAGCACGCACGAGAACGCGAGCACGTCGAAGCGGGCGCTCACCTCGGGCAGCCGGCCGGGCAGCGCGGCGCGCAGCAACGCGTCGTTGTCCGTGAACAGGGCCGTCGGGTGCGCCCTGACGAGGTCGACGGCGGCAAGCACCTCCGGATCGGGCTCGAACGCCCCGCACCAGAGGCGGCGCAGCTCGTCGGACGTACCGGTGAATCCGAGGCGCCGCCGGATCTCCCCCTCCACGTCGTCGGCGCTCCCTTCTCCCCGGTCCCAGGCGGAGATCAGCCCCGACGCGTAGAGCTCCTCCTCGACGCGGTGCGCGGGCAGCCCGCACGCCGCCCCGAGGCGGTCCAGCCGCCGCTCACGGTGGAAGCGGCACACGACACCGCCGAGATCGAAGAGGAACACCCGGGGCTTCATACGCCGCAACCTAGCCGATCGTGCCGGCCGGGTCCCTCCCGGGAACGGCCGAGGGCCGGTCCCGGATCGCTCCGGGACCGGCCCTCGGTCAGGCCATCCGCTTCGGGATCAGTGGCCCATCATGGCGCTCGGGTCCGCGGCCTTGACCTTCTTGCGCGGCAGCAGCAGCGCGGGGACGAGGCACACGGCGACCAGGATGGCCGCCACCAGGAACACCGAGGCGAAGGCGTCGCCCATCTGGTCCTTGATGCCGGCGGGGGTGGTCGCGGTGATGTCCTTGATGCCGTTGGTGAGGAGCACCGAGAACAGGGCGGTACCGATCGAGGCGGCCACCTGCTGGACGATGTTCATCAGGGTCGAGCCGCGGGCCACCGTGTGTTCCCGCAGGGTGGCCAGCGCCGACGCCATGATCGGCATCATCGAGGCACCCATACCGAGACCCATGATGGCGAGCGCGGTGATGATGTACGCGTAGGACGTGTCGGCGGTGAGCTGGGTGAACATGCCCATGCCGACGGTGATGACCGCGATGCCGGTGATGACGATCTTGCCGGGGCCGATACGGTCCGCGAGCATTCCGGCGATCGGCATGGTGATCATCGCGCCGATACCCTGCGGAGCGAGAAGCAGCCCGGCGTCGAACGCCGACTCCCCGCGCACCTGCTGGAAGTAGAGCGGGAACAGCAAGCTGGCGCCGAAGAACGCCATGGCGAACAGCGACATGGCGATCACCGAGACGCTGAGGTCGCGGTTCTGGAAGAGCCGCAGATCGATCAGCGGGTGGATGTTGCTGGGCCGCAGCGCCCAGGGGACGAACGCGACGAGCAGCACCAGGCCGATGGCCGCGGGCACCAGGACCTTGGCGGCCCAGACGGTGCCGGTCTCCGGGATGGACGAGACGCCGTACAGGAAGGTCGCCAGGCCGGGCGAGAGCAGCAGGACGCCCACCCAGTCGAAGGTCTCGGACGGCTCCACGTTGTCCTTGGGGAGCACGAGCGCCGCGTACACCAGGGCTATCGCGCCGATCGGCAGGTTGATCAGGAAGATCCAGTGCCAGGAGGCGTGGTCGATGAGCCAACCGCCCAGGATGGGACCGAAGATCGGACCGAGCAGCATGGGGATGCCGAGAACGGCCATCACGCGGCCGACCCGCTCGGGGCCGGCGGCGCGCGTCAGGATCGTCATGCCGAGCGGCATCAGCATGCCGCCGCCCAGGCCCTGGATGACCCGGAACGCGACCAGCATCTCAAGGGAATTGGCGGCGGCACAGAGCGCGGACCCGGCCGCGAACAGCACGACCGCGAGCAGATAGAGCCGTTTTGTCCCGAACCTGTCCGCGGCCCAGCCGGTCAGCGGGATGACGCTAGCCAGGGCCAGCGTGTAGCCGGTCATCGTCCAGGCCACCTGGGCCGAGGTCGCGTGGAACGTCTTCTGGAACGTCTGCAGCCCCACCGATACCACGGTGATGTCCAGGATGGACATGATCCCGCCGAGCACGACGACGCCGGCGACGAGGAGGACTTTGCTGTCGAGTTTGTCGCTGGGCGAACCCCCTGGAGGGCTCGCCTCGATCCGTTGCGACGTGGTCATGACTCAACCTTTCGGAGAAGAGACGGAACTGCCCCATGTCGCTTGACCGGTCGACTCATGCAACCCCCCGGCCGGCGGCGAAGCGCTCCGGCAAATGTGACGTGAGACGAATTGTGCGCCCACAGGGCGGCCCCGACTCGACCGGGGTGGGCTCATGACAGAGGGCCGGTCTCGGATTGCTCCGAGACCGGCCCTCTGTCTGCGACTGTCACCAGTCGGGACGACAGGATTTGAACCTGCGACCCCTTGACCCCCAGTCAAGTGCGCTACCAAGCTGCGCCACGTCCCGATGCCCGCCTGACCTGGGGTTTCCCCGTGGCCGAACGCGCATGAGAACAATACCGCACTTCATCGGGTGGTCACGAACGCCTTTCCCCGCGGACGCGGTACGTGTCCGCCCGGACACCCTCAGTGGATCAGCACCTGGGAGAGGGCGACCCGGCCCGTGCCCGTCTTCACGATCCGTACCGTGCGGGTCCGGCTGTCCAGGTTCACGACGGTGGGGCGCAGGGCCTTGCCGCTGACGTGGACGGTGCCGCCGTCGGTGACGATGTCGAAGTCGGCCGTGGTGGTGGAGGCGTCGTTCCAGACCTCGACCTGGCGGAGATGCCGGACGGCTCCGAGGTCCACCTGCCACCAGGCGCCGTCCTCGGCGAGCGTGCGGGTGTCGGTGTTGGTGTCCGCGTCCAGCGCACGGTCGGCGGTGGCGGTGCCGTCGGTCGAGGACTGGGTGGCCGCGCCGGCACGGGCCAGGTCGGTGCGCAGCTGCTCGACCGGGCCTCCGTGGGCGCCGGCGCGGGCGGCGACGGCGAGGGCGGCGGCCGGGAGCCGGTCGAGGCCGGTGTGGTTGCCGGTCATGACGGAGCCGGTGCCGCCGAGCGCGGGGGCGGCGGTGTCGGTCCAGTTGCCGCGCGCGGTGTTCTGGATGCCGTAGTCGGCCCAGTTGGACACCCACTTGTAGCCGATGCGGGTGATGACGTTCTTCTCGACCGTGATGTACGAGGACTGCTCGTCGAGGTAGATGCCGTTGCCGTCGCGCTCGGTGTTGCCGTACGCGGAGCGGTTGATGTAGTTCCCGCTGACGACCGTGCCGGGCTGGGCGCCCTGGGTGTAGATGGCACCGCCGTCGTGCTGCTGACGGGCGACCTCCATGACGTCGGTGATGCGGTTGTCCGTCACCTTGTTGTCGCGGAGCACGGACTTCTGCGCCTCGGGCTGGTTCCAGCCCCAGCCGACGGAGATCGCCGAGTACGGGAGGTGGTCCAGGCTGTTGTGGTCGACGGTCAGGCCTGCCTCGTACCCGGCCCAGATGCCGACCGCGTCGGTGTACTCGACGCCGGTGCGGCTGATGGTGTTGTACGCGACGGTGTTGCGTTCCCCGACGAGCGCGGCCTCCGGCAGGGGCTCGGTGTCGCCTACGTAGACCGCACCCGAGGAGAGGTCGGTGAACGTGGAGCGGATGACCGCGCTGTCCTTGGTACCGGCCTCCAGGATCGCTCCGGCGCCGCCGAGGTGGGTGAAGCGGCCGGTGTCGACGGTGACCTGCCGGCCGCCGCGCACGGTGACGGCGGCGGCCGGTTTGGTGTAGTAGCGGCCCGCGTGGTCGACGGGGCCGGTGGCTCCGGTCAGGGTGAGACCGGCCTGCATTCCCGCGTAGCCCTCGTCGGTGCCGGGCTGCCGGTAGGCCGCGTACGCGAAGCCGATGCCGCGGACGGTGAGGTCGTGGGCGCCGTCGACGGTGAGCAGCTGTTCGGTGTGCGGGGTGACGGCCCGCGCGTGGCGCATGTTCTCGCCCTCGCGCGGGAGGTAGGTGACGGTGCGGTCGGCGGAGTTCCACACGAACTCGCCCGGTTCGTCGAGGAGTTCGGCGGCGTTCTCGAAGAACGCGACACCGCTGTAGCGGGTGGAGTCGACGGCGGTGGTGTCCCAGGCGGGTCCGGTGCGGTCGGTGCCGCTCGCGGAGTTGGTCCAGCAGGGCTGGGCGAAGGTGAGGGTGTCACCGCTGACGCCCGCGATCCGGCAGTGGTAGTTGCGCCAGCGGATACGGATGACGGCCTCGGCGTCCGTGGGGTGCGCCCACCGGTCGATGCCGGTCGCGGTGGCGCCGGTCATGCCGGTGGTGGTGGCGTCGCAGGTGCTCGCGGGGCAGGCCTCGCCCCGGGCGCGGGTGGCGCGCCGGCCGTCGATGAAGAGCTGGCGCGGGGTGGTGCCCTCGGGAACGGGGGCGGTCCAGGTGCCGTCGGCGTTCTTCCGCCAGCCGGTGAGATCCCGGCCGCCGGAGAGGACGGGGTGGGCGCCGGGCGCGGCGGCCCAGGTGGTGCCGGAGTCGGCGGCGCCGAGCTCCAGGGGCGCGTCGAGCCGGTACGTGCCGTCCTTCAGGAGTACGCGGACCGCGCGGCGGGTCTCGGCGCGGGCCAGGTCGCGGGCGCCGTCGAGGGTGCAGGGGCGGGCCGCGGTACAGGAGGAGCCGCGGCCGTCCGGGGCGGCGTACAGGGTGCGGGTGCCGCCGGGCGCGGCCCCGGCCGGGGCGGCGAGCAGGGCGGTCAGGAGCGCCGCGGTGGCGGATGCGGCGGTGGCGCGTACGACGTTCAGGGTGCGGTTCACGCGGTGGCCTTCCAGTCGGGGTGGCCGGGCATGGGCGGGTTGACGGGCCCGAAGAGCCAGTCGCGCAGGAACGGGTCGAGGGAGCGGTCACGGGTGACGTCGACGGTGTGCCGGATGAACTGCTCGGAGGTGTACGTGGAGTCCTTGAAACGCCTGACCCACTCGCGCATGACGGTGTCGAAGGACCGCCCGCCGATGCGCTGGTTCAGGGCGTAGAGGACGAGGGCGCCGCCGTCGTAGATGTTGGTGCCGCCGAGCGCCTTGGGGAGTCCGGGCGGGCCGTCGGCGGCGCGGACGGCGTCGAGCTTCTCGTAGACGGCCTTCATCTTGTCGGCGAGGACGGACCAGCCGCGCTCCTCGCCGTACAGACCGGCGTAGTAGACGGCGGGGCCCTCGTTGAGCCAGGCCTGCTGCCAGTCGTGCGGGGTGACGGAGTCGCCGAACCACTGGTGGACGAGCTCGTGGACCATGGTGGTCTCGTAGCCGGGGCGGCCCTGGGCGTCGGGCTTGAACCAGTTGGTGCCGAAGAGCGAGAGGGTCTGGTTCTCCAGCGCGTCGGTGTAGCCGTCGTAGATGTGCACCCCGTAGACGGAGAACGGGTAGCGGCCGAACTTCGCCTCCAGCCAGGCGAGATGGTCGGCGGTGCGGGCCACGATCGGGGCGTATGTGTCCTCCTTGCCCTGGGGGACGATGTGGCGCAGGGGCAGGCCGCGGTGGCTGTTGCCGTGGAGGTAGGTGCCCTTGACGACGGCGATGGCGATGAGTTCGGTGGCCATGCGCTCGCGGAGGGCGAAGTGCCAGACGGTGGAGCCGTCGGCGCGCGGGGTGCGGTGGGTGAGTTCGCCGTTGGCGGTGGCGACGTACCCCTCGGGGGCGCTGATGTGGAAGGTCCACGTCGCCTTGTCGGAGGGGGTGTCGTTGCAGGGCAGGAAAGTGTCGGCGCGGGAGGACTGGGCGGCCGATGCGAAGCCGCCGTCGGTGCCGAACCGCCAGCCGGTGAGGCCCAGCCGGGGCGCCTTGCCGTTGCCCCGGTAGCGGATCTCGACGGTGAACGCCTGGCGGTCGCGGACCGGGCGGGCCGGGGTGACGGTCAGTTCCTGGCCGCTCCGGCCGGCGCTCAGCTGCCAGGTCGCGGGGCGGCCTGCGACGGTGACGGCGTCGATGGTGTGGCCGTCGGTGTCGAGGTTGAAGGCGGACAGGTCCTGGGTGGCCCGCGCGCTGATCCTCACGGTCGCGGTGAAGTCGTACGTCACCGGGGTGAAGTCGAAGGTGAGGTCGTAGTGGGTGACCTGGTAGCCGCCGTTGCCGAGGGTGGGGAAGAGCGGGTCGCCGACGCCGTCGGAGCCGGGCTCCGGGTGGAAGCCGTGCGGCCGGGCGGCGGCGGGCGTACCGAGGACGGGGACGGCGACCGCTGCCGCCGCGGCGGCGGTGCCGAGGGCGAGGACCGAGCGTCGGGTGGTCACTTCTTGCCCTTCTGGAAGGCTTCCTCGAACTCGCCGCGGGCCTGCTCGCCGCCCTTGGCCAGATAGTCCTTGACCAGCTGGTCGTAGGCGGACATGGGCTTGCGGCCGGCGATGATGTCCTTGAGCACGTCGCCCTTGAGGGTGCCGAGGCTGCCGGCGCTCTTGGAGTCCCAGGTGGGCGAGGAGTACCGCAGCGTCGGGTCCGGCACCATCATCGGGATCATCTTGGTGAAGGTGTCGTGGACGTGGCGCACGCCCTGCTCGGAGTCGGCGCTGAAGATTGCGGGCACCGCGGAGGCGGCGAACTTCCAGGGGACGGTGACGTCCTGGGTGCCCTGCTTGGTGAGCGCCGGGTTGCCCTGGTCGTCGCGGGTGAAGTCCTTGCCCTCGACGCCGTAGTTGATGAGGGTGTACTCCAGGCTGCCGAACGGCGAGGCCGCGAAGTCGGCGAACCGCAGGATCTCCTTGACGCGGTCCCCGGACGCCTTGCTGACGTGGGTGTTCTGGAGGGCGACGTTGTCCATCCAGGCGACGGCGTCCTTGCCGACGGGCACGAAGGGGCGCGGGTCGAACTTCTTGTCGATCGCCTTCATCGCGGCGATGTAGCCGACGCCCGGCGCGAGGTACGT
This sequence comes from Streptomyces sp. NBC_00708, assembly GCA_036226585.1. Classification (GTDB taxonomy): domain Bacteria; phylum Actinomycetota; class Actinomycetes; order Streptomycetales; family Streptomycetaceae; genus Streptomyces. The sequence continues at coordinate 6,621,506 of CP108997.1, read as the reverse complement.
GGGCATGCCGTCGTAGACGTACGCGCCCTTGCCGTTCTTGAACATGTCCGTGTACTGGGCCTTCTGCGCCCCGGACATCTGGAGGGTGCCCGGGTAGTAGCAGCCGGCCTTGTACAGCAGGCGGGCCGTCTCGACCGCCTTGCGGTACTCCGGGGTCTCCAGGTCGAGGGTGAACTTGCCCGTCTTCTCGTCCAGGCGCCAGAAGTTGGGCGCACCGGCGGACATGGCGAGCATGGTGGTGACGCCCGCGATGATGGCGTACCGGTCCTCCTTGGGGCGGGTCAGCTCCTTGCAGACCTCGACGAACCGGTCAAGGTCCGTGATCTGGTCGAGGCTGGTGACGCCGACCTCCTCGAACAAGTCGTGGCGGTAGACCCCGGCGCCGGCGGTGCCGGTGCGGGCGATGGGGATGCCATAGAGCTTGCCGCCGAAGATCGCACCCTGCCAGGCGCCCTCCGGGATGGCGGCGAGGTTGGGGTAGTCCTTGACCGCGTCCCCGGCGAGGTGCGGGGTGAGGTCGGCGCACTTGGCCTGGAGGAAGGCGGCCTTGTTGTCGACGCCGCCGCTCTCCGGGTACATGAAGAGGTCGGGCAGGCTGTCGCTGGCGACCATCGTGGAGAACTTGGTGCCGTAGTCGTCGGCGGGGACGGCCGTGATGTCCACCTGTCCGCCGAGGAGCTTCTCGATCTCCTGCCAGGCGGCGTTCTTGCCGCGCGAGGGCGGCGGCGGGGAGAAGGTTTCCATGGCCGCGCTGATCGGCTTCGCCCCCTTGAGCGGGGTGGTCCTCGTGGCCCGCAGCGGCTTGGCCGGGTAGCTGAAGAAGCCCTGCGGGACGCCGGCCGCTGTGCCCGCCAGGTCGGGCTCGAGCCCGATGTTGCGGACGGCGCTGCGCGGGAGCAGGGACGCGCTCTTGGCCTCGGCCTTCGCGGTCGCACCGCCGTCGCCGCAGGCGGCGAGCAGCGGGGCGGCGGCCAGTCCGAGACCGACGCCGGCACCGAGGCGGAAGAGTGCTCTGCGGTTGATGGGGGTGGAGCTCAACACCTGGATCTCCTTGGAAGAGGGAAGGGAAGGAGTGGGGGACGGCGGCGTTCAGCCCTTGATGGCGCCGGTGAGCACGCCCTTGGTGAAGTAGCGCTGGAGGAAGGGGTAGACGCAGAGGATCGGGACGACGGCGATCACCAGGACCGCCATCTGCACGGCCTGCTGCGGGGCGAGCACTTCGCCGGCCGATGCGGAGTCGAGGCTCTGGCCCTGGAGGACGTAGGTCCTCAGCACCATGGGCAGCGGCCACTTGTCGGAGTCGTTGAGGTACAGGAGCGAGTTGAAGAAGGCGTTCCAGTACGTCACCGCGTAGAAGAGGCTGATGACGGCGAGGACGGCCTTGGACAGCGGCAGGACGACCCGGACCAGGATGCGGAAGTCCCCGGCGCCGTCCACCTTGGCCGCGTCGTACAGCTCCTCCGGCAGGTTCATGAAGAACGACCGCAGGACGACCAGGTTGAAGGCGCTCACCAGGGTGGGCATGACGAGCGCCGCGTAGGTGTCGTACAGGCCGAGTCCCTTGACCAGCAGGAAGTTCGGGATGATGCCCGCGTTGAACAGCATGGTGAACAGGGCGGTCATCAGGATGAACCGGGAGCCGGTGACCTCGCGGCGGGAGAGCCCGTATGCCATGCCGACGGTGACGAGGAGGCTGGCGAGGGTTCCGAACACGGTGATGCCGAGCGAGACGATCAGGGCCCGGGTGACGACGCCTCCGGTGAAGATCGTGCGGTAGGCGTCGAGGGTGGGGTGGTCCGGCCACAGGACGAGGCCAGAGCTCTTGATGATGTCGGTCTGCGAGGCGAAGCTCGTCCCGATGACGCCGGCCAGCGGATACGCGACGGCGAGGACGACCACGACGACGGCGACGGCTTTCGCGGTCTGACCGATGCGGGTCGGGCGCTCCATCCACGGCGGGCGGCCGTCGGATTTGCGTACGGGGGCGGGGCGGGGCGCTGGTGCGGCGGTCCGGGCCGTGGCGCGTGTCTTCTCAGCGGTCAGCACCGCGGTACACCCCTTCGTGGCCGAGTCGGTGGGCGAACTTGTTGGCGCCCAGCACGAGTGCGGTGCCGATGACCGCCTTGACGAGTCCGACGGCGGCGGCGACGCCCCAGTCGTTGTCCTTGATGCCGTGGTAGTAGACGTAGGTGTCGAGCACCTCGCCGGCGTCCGGTCCGACCGCGTCGCGCTGGAGCAGGATCTGCTCGAAGCCGACGGAGAGGATCTGCCCGAGGTTCAGGATGAGCAGCAGGATGAGCACGGGGGCGATGCCCGGCAGGGTCACGTGCCACAGCCGGCGCCGGGGTCCGGCTCCGTCGATCGCGGCGGCCTCGTACTGCTGCCGGTCGATGTTGAGGAGGGCCGCGAGGATGATGATGGTGCCCCAGCCGGCGTCCTTCCAGGCGACCTGGAGGGTGAGCAGCCAGGGGAAGGCGTCCGGGTCGCTCATCATGTCGTAGCGGGGCAGGCCCATACCGCCCAGGACGTCGGGCAGGACCCCGGCGCCGCCCAGGATCTGCTGGAAGATCGAGACGATGATGACCCAGCCGATGAAGTGCGGCAGATAGACGACGCTCTGCACGAAGCGCCGGAGGCGGTCGCTGGCGATGCTGTTGAGCAGCAGGGCCAGCGCGATGGGCACCGGGAAGAAGAACACCAGCTGGACGAGGGCGATCTCCAGGGTGTTGAACGTCGCGCTCCAGAAGGCGGGTTCGCTGAACGCCGCGGTGAAGTTGGCGAAGCCCACCCAGACGCTGTGCATGTAGCCGAGGTAGGGCTGGTAGTCCTGGAACGCCACCACGTAGCCGAGCAGCGGCACGTAGTGGAAGACGACGAAGTAGAGCAGGCCGGGCAGGGTGAGCAGCAGCATCACCCGGTCGCGTTTGAGGCGCTGTCCGAGCGTGAGCCGGTGCGGGGCGGCGATGTCCGGGCCGGGCGGGGCGGGTTCTTCGCCCCGCCTTCGCCGCGTTCGCCGCTTCTCGCGCGGCAGCGGGGGTGCTGTGTCAGCCATGGTGGGTCCTGTTCGGCTGGGTGGCGCGTGGTGTGCCTTCTGCGGCGGCAAGTTAGTAAGCGGTTAACCCAAGCGTCAAGGGATTCGGGCGGACGACTTCACCGACCCGCATGCGCCGAGGCCAATTCCCGGCACCCGAAGCGGTAAATACCCTCATGAACAAGCCATTCGGGCAGGCAGCGCGCTTGACGGTCGGCCGTCGACCTCCCTAGCGTGCCGGTCATTCCATAGAACACGATTACTATCCGGAGGCAGGGTGCGAACCACCGAAGAGGCACCGGCCCGACCCGGCACCGATGCAGCGGGCCCTCCCGGGAGGCGGCCGCGCACGGTCCTGGTCATGAGCACGGGTCTGCTGGACGATGTCTTCCCGCCCGCCGTCCGGTCCCGGCTCGAAGAGACCGCCGAGCTGCTCGAACCCTCGGTGATCAGCGAGTTCGACTCCCCCGCCGCCGGCCGGGCACTGTCCGAGGCGGAGGTGCTGCTGACGGGCTGGGGCTGCCCCCCGGTGGACACGGCGCTGCTGGACCGCGCACCCGGGCTGCGGGCCGTCGTCCACGCGGCCGGGACGGTGAAGACGTTTCTGTCGCCGGCCGCCTTCGACCGAGGGATCGTCGTCTCGTCGGCCGCCGCGGCCAACGCCGTACCGGTGGCCGAGTTCACCCTGGCCGCGATCATCATGGGCGCCAAGCGCGTCTTCCCGCTCGCGGGGCTCTACCGCTCCCGCCGCACCCACCGCACCGCCGCCGACCTGGACCGCCACCACTGGCTCGGCACCCATGGTCTGACCGTAGGAGTGGTCGGCGCCTCCCGGATCGGCCGCCGCGTGATCGAGCTGCTGCGGGACGCGCTGGACGCGGACGTGCTGCTCCACGACCCCTACGTGAGCGCCGCCGAGGCCACCCTGCTCGGTGTGACCCCGGTCGACCTGGACACCCTCGTGGCCACCAGCGACGTGGTCAGCCTGCACGCCCCGGACACGCCAGAGACCCGGGGGATCATCGACGCCCGCCGGATCGGCCTGATGCGGCCCGGGACCCTGCTCGTCAACACGGCGCGCGGCCCGCTGGTGGACACCGAGGCGCTCACCCCGCACCTGGTCAGCGGCCGGCTCGACGCGGTCCTCGACGTGACCTCCCCGGAGCCGCTGCCGCCCGGCCACCCCTTGTGGGACCTGCCCAACGTGTTCCTGACCCCGCACCTGGCGGGCGCCCAGGGCAACGAGGTCGGACGGCTCGGCGCGCTCGCGGTCGACGAGCTGGCGCGGTACGCGCGGGGCGAGCCCTTCGGGCATCCCGTGCACCGGGCGGACCTGGGGAGGATCGCGTGACCGCCCTTCCGCCGCGGGCTCCGGTGCCGCGGCGGACACCGCCCGCCGCGGCACTAGGCTCGTCGTCACACAACAGCCTTCAGGGGGTGAGCCGGATGCGCCGGCAGAGCACGGCCGGGGACGGACAGCGGCGCGCGACGGTCACCGATGTCGCCCGGCGCGCGGGCGTCTCGACCGCCACCGTCTCACGCGTCCTGAACCGCAACTACCCCGTCGCCGAGGCGACCCGGGAACGCGTCGAGTCGGCCATGCGCGAGCTGGGTTACGTGGTCAACGCGCATGCCCGCGCCCTGGCCGGCGTCTCCAACCGCACCGTCGGCATCATCGTCAACGAGGTCATCGACCCCTTCTACGCCTACATCGCGCGCGGGGTGGAGCGGGAGGCCGCGCTCGGCGGGCGGCTCTGCCTGGTCTGCTGCACCCAGGGCGACCCGCAGCGCGAGCTGGCCTTCATCGACCTGATGCACGAGCGCCGCGCCGACGCGGTCGTGGTGGTCGGCGGCTCCATCGCGGACCGCGGCTACACCTCCGAGCTGGCCCGCCGGGCGCGCGAGCTGGACGCGGGCGGCTCGAAGCTGGTGCTGTGCGGCCGGCCCCCGCTCGGCGAGTCCGCGCCGACCGCCGCCGTGGAGTACGACAACGAGGGCGGCGCCTTCGCCATCACCGACCACCTGCTGATGCAGGGGCACGAGCGCATCCTCTACCTCGGCGGCCCGCCCAAGCTCTCCACCACCCGCGACCGGCTCGCCGGCCACCGCCGGGCCCTGGAGCTGCGCGGCGTGGAAGTCGATCCCGCGCTGGCCCAGCCCGGCGCCTTCAGCCGCAACTTCGGCTACCGGCGGATGGCGGAACTGCTGCGGGACGGACCGGAGTTCACTGCTGTGTTCGCGGCCAACGACATGGTCGCCGCCGGTGCCGCCCAGGCCCTGGAGGAGGCCGGTCTGCGCGTACCCAAGGACATCTCGCTGGTGGGGTACGACGACATCCCGGTCGCCCAGGAACTGCGCCCCCGGCTGACCACCGTCCATGTCCCGCTGGAGGAGATGGGCCGCCAGGCGGTGCGGCTCGCCGTGTCCGGCGGGGACGAGGACGACTGGCGGGAGCCGACCACCGGGGCGCTGCGACTCGGCACCCACATCGTGGTACGCGATTCCGTGGCACCCCGGTCCGGCAGAACCAGCCGTAGGTGACCGGTTACTTCCCGCCTGTCCGCAGTTGGCCATAGAAAATCACAGTAACTTCCCGACTCCTCTTGCGAGCCGACAGCAACCGCTTACATGCTGACGGAGCACCCCCACCGTTCCGCACGCCTTCGCCCCTCGTTCATGACAGCAGGGAGAGTTCCGCATGCGTAAGCCCAGCCACTCCGTCGCCCCGGCCGCCTCCCCCACCGCCGAAGCCGCCTCCTCCGTGGGCCGCCGCGCCGTCCTCGCCGCGGCGGCGGGCGCGGGAGCGGCGGTGGCCCTCGGCGTCACCGCGACCACCGCCCACGCCCGGCCCGCGACCGGCCGGCCCGTCGGACGCCCCGTGTCCGTGACCGTCACCGGACGCCCCGCCGCCGAGGCGGAACGGCTGCGGCTCGCCCAGGCGTTGCGCGGTTCGGAGTTCCAGCCGACCGGCCTGTACGCGCCCGCCGGGACCCCGCTCTCGCTGACCGTCCAGCCGCACGACGGCCTGGTGCCCACGCTGTGGATCGGGGCCTGGGACTACTACGGCGAGGTCACCGAACCCCGCGGCTACCCGCTGACCGCCGGCGCCAACACGGTGACCGACCCGCACGGCGGCCCGGTCTACCTGACGCTCACCGGGCGCGGCGAGCGGGCCGGCGTGCTGTTCCGGTCCGGCGCGGTCCCGATGCCGGTCTTCACCCTGGGCCGCACCAGCGAGGCGGACTACCAGCACCAGCTGGACACGCTGACCGTCTCGCCCTGGGTGGAGCTGCACGCCCCGCACACGATCATGACGCTGACCCGCGAGGGCGCCCTGCTGTACCGCGACGAGGACCACGCGGCGCTGCTCCGGCTGGTCGAGACCATCGTGGACTCGCACGCCCGGATCAGCGGCCTCGACGGCTCGAAGCCGGTGCACCGGCGCAAGGCGGGGCCGTATCACTTCACCGAGGTCAGCAAGGTGCCCTCCGGTGTCGGCGCCTACGCCACGCACGGCTACAACGGCTTCCCGCGTGCCTACCTGGACCGGGCCACCACCGTCGAGGGCCTGCGCACCCGGGGCTGGGGGCTCTACCACGAGCTCGGCCACCTCCATCAGCAGATGGCGTACAAGCCGGGCGGCCTCACCGAGGTCACCGTGAACATCTACTCGCTGGCCGCGCAGCGCACCCTGAAGCAGCCGTCGAACCTGCTCACGGTCGATCCCGCGACCGGTCTGACCGTATTCCAGACCTCGCGGGCCAAGTTCGGCACACCCGGTCTCACCTACGAGAAGTCCTTCGGGGCGTACGAGAAGCTGGTGCCGCTGCGTCAGCTGGAGCTGGCGTTCGGGGAGGACTTCTGGCCGCGCCTGCACAAGCTGGTCCGCGAGGAGAACCCGCAGTCCGACTACACCGAGGACGCCAAGCGCTACCGGGCCCTGGCCACCTACTCCAGCCGGATCGCCGGGTACGACCTGAGCGACTTCTTCGTGAACACCTGGGCGTTCCCCATCGACGCCACGGGCCGGGACGAGCTCGCCGCGCTGAACCTCCCCCAGCCGCCCGTCGACCCGAGCACACTCTCCGACTGAGAACGCGACGACCGGACGAGGAAGACGAGAGCAAGGAAGAGGAGTCACCATGCAGGTGAGCAGAAGGACCCTTCTCGCCGCGAGCGGCGGTGCCACCGCCTCCGCGGTCCTGGCGGCGGGCCCGGCGCGGGCGGCGGCGCGGAACGGCACACAGGAGTCGGGGCAGATCACCGGCGACGACTTCGACGGTCTCCTCGACCGGGCGGGGACCCTGCTCACCGGAGGCGCTTTCGACCCGGCGGACCCCGACTTCGCCGCCGGTGTCGCCGCCCTGGACGGCACCGCGGGGGCGCTGTGGGAGAGCCTGGACCGCGGCGCCGGGCGGACCGCCCTGTGGTCCGACCTCTCACCGCTCACCGACCCGGGCAACTTCGGTCAGAGCTACACCCGGCTGCGCACCATCGCCGTCGCCTGGGCCACCCCCGGGACCGCCCTCTCCGGCCAGGCGGAGACCGCGGAAGCACTGCTCGGAGCGCTGCGGTTCGCGTACGACACGGCCTACCACCCCTCGGCCCGTGAGACGGGCAACTGGTGGTTCTGGGAGATCGGGGCGCCGCGCGCGCTGATGGACTGCTGCGTGCTGCTGCGCGAGCGGCTGCCGGCCGCCGATCTCGCGGACTACCTGGCGGTCGTCGACCGGTTCTGCCCCGACGCGGGCCGCCGCACCAACTCCCCCACGCTGCCCGAGACCGGCGCCAACCGCACGGACAAGGCCGTGATCGTGGCGCTGCGCGGGCTGCTCGGCAAGGACGCGGACAAGGTGGCGTCGGCGCGGGACGCCCTCTCCGACGTACGCGACTCCGGCCGCAACAGCCTCTTCCGCTATACGACTTCGGGCGACGGCTTCTACGAGGACGGCTCGTTCGTCCAGCACTCTGAGGTGGCGTACACCGGCTCCTACGGCACGGTCCTGCTCGGCGGCGCCGCCTGGCTGCTCTCCCTCCTCGCCGGCTCCCCGTGGGCCGTGACCGACCCCAAGGTGTCGGTGATGTACGAGGCCGTGGAGCGCAGCTTCGTTCCGGTGATCTTCGACGGGCTGATGATGGACGCGGTGCGCGGCCGGGCGATCTCCCGGGAGCGGGCCGGCGACCACCGCGACGGGGCCTCTGCCGTGGCGGCGATCCTGCTCCTGGCGACCGGCGCCCCCACCGGCCTGGCGGAGCGCTGGCGCTCGCTGGTCAAGGGCTGGCTCACCCGCAACCGCACGACCCCGTTCGCCGCGCTGGCCACCCTGCCCCAACTCGCCCTGGCCAAGGCGGTCCTGGCCGAGGGAGGCATCCGCCCCGCGCCCCGCACCACGGGCAGCTTCGTCTTCGCCGACATGGACCGCGTCGTCCACCGCCGCCCCGGCTGGGCCTGCACCCTGTCGCTGTCCTCGAAGCGCATCTCCGCGTACGAGGCGGGCAACGGCGAGAACCTGCACGGCTGGTACACCGGCGACGGCATGACCTACCTCTACGACGGCGACGACCTCGGGCAGTACAACGACGGCTTCTGGCCGACCGTGGACCCGTACCGCCTCCCGGGCACCACGGTCGACACCCGCCCGCGCGAGGACCTCGGCACCGGCGCCGGCACCTCCACCTACCGGCCGTCGAACGCCGTGGCGGGCGGCGCGGCGCTGGACGGCCGCTACGGCGCCGCCGCGATGGAGCTGATCGGCGCCCCCGGCAGCAGCCTGCGCGCCCGGAAGGCGTGGTTCCTGCTCGACAACACGGTCGTCGCGCTCGGCGCGGGCATCACCTCGGGCGACGGCCGCCCGGTCGAGACGGTGATCGAGAACCGCAACCTGGGCGCGTACGGCCGCAACCGGCTGCTCGTGGACGGCATCCCGCGCCACGACGGCACCTCCGGCGCGGCTCATTGGGCGCACATCGAGGGGGTCGGCGGCTATGTGCTGCCCGGCGGCGCCGCCCTGCGCACCCTGCGCGAGGAACGCACCGGCACCTGGCGGGCCATCGACACGGGCGCGGACACCGGCGGCGGCACCGACCCCGTCACCCGCCGCTACCTCACCCTCTGGCTCGACCACGGTCCCTCCCCCGCCGGCGCCGGGTACGCCTACGTGCTGCTGCCCGGTGCCTCGGCCGCCGCGACCGCGGTGTGGTCGGCGTCCCGGCCGGTGCGGATCGTCGCCAACGACGCCACCGCCCAGGCCGTGGAGGACCGCAGGACCGGTCTGACCGCGGTGCACTTCTGGGCCGCCGGCACGGCCGCGGGCATCACCGCCTCCGGTCCGGCGACGGTCCTGGTGCGGCGGCGGGGCGCCCGGACGTCCGTGGCGGTCGCCGACCCGGGCCGCACGGGGACCTCCGTCACGGTCGGCCTGCCGGCCGGCGCGCGGAAGGTCGCCGAGGCCGACGACACCGTACAAGTCGCCCTCGGCCGCAGGCCGGTGCTCACCGTCGCCGTCGGCGGCTCCCGGGGCCACACCCACCGCGCCGAACTCGTCCAGTAACCACCGAACACAGGAGCAGCACCACCATGTCCGTCGCCCCGCATCTGCACCTGCCGCCCACCGACCGGATCCTGTCGTCCCGCACGGGCTGGACCCGGGCGCACTGGGAGGCGACCGCCGACCGGATGCTGGAGGCGCTGACGCCGTACGCGACACCGGGCTTCGCCCAGTACCGGCTGCCCGGCCGGAACAGCTGGTCCGGTGTCGTGTCCGACGGGCTGGAGGGTTTCGCTAGGTCGTTCCTGCTCGCCGCCTGCCGGATCGCGGGCGCGGGCGGGGCGGTCGACCCCGCGCTGACCGAGCGGTACGCGGCGGGGCTCGCCGCCGGCACCGACCCGGCGAGCGGGGAGGCGTGGCCGCGGCTGACGGACTGTTCGCAGCAGATGGTGGAGGCGGCGTCCGTCGCGGTCGCGCTGCACGAGACCCGGCCGTGGATCTGGGACCGGCTCGACGCCCGGGTGCAGGAGCGGGTCGTCGACTGGCTCTCGGGCTTCGTCGGCGGGCGGACCTGGGACAACAACTGGCGTCTGTTCCAGGTGGTTTCGGAACAGTTCCTGGCATCGGTCGGCGCCCCCCACAGCCGGTCGGACATCGAGGGCGGACTCGACCGGATCGAGGACTGGTACGTCGGTGACGGCTGGTACACCGACGGGAGCGGGCGCAACTTCGACTACTACATCGGCTGGGCCATGCATCTGTACCCGCTGCTGTGGGCGCGGATCGCGGGCCCGGAGAACGACGGCGGCCGGGCGGCCGTCTACCGGGAGCGCCTGAGCCGCTTCCTGGAGGACTACCCCCACTTCTTCGGGGCCGATGGCTCCCCGGTCCACCAGGGCCGGTCGCTCTGCTACCGCTTCGCCTCGCTGGCCCCGGTCTGGATGGGCGCGCTCGCGGACTGCACCCCGCTCGCGCCGGGGCTCACCCGGCGCCTCGCCTCCGGGGCGCTGCGGCACTTCGCGGAGCGCGGGGTGCCCGACGAGCGGGGGCTGCTGACGCTCGGCTGGTACGACACGTTCCTGCCCGCCACGCAGCCGTACTCCGGTCCCGCGTCGCCGTACTGGGCGAGCAAGGGGTTCCTCGGGCTCCTGCTCCCGGCCGACCACGCGGTGTGGACGGCGCACGAACTCCCGCTGCCCGTCGAGGAGTCCGACACGTACACCGCGCTGCCGGCGCCCGGCTGGCTGCTGCACGGAACCCGGCACGACGGGATCGTCCGGCTGGTCAACCACGGCAGCGACCACAACCCGCTCCCGGAAGCGGGCGACACCGACCCGGACGCGGGGGCGGGCGAGGACGACCCGCACTACGCGAAGCTGGCGTACTCGACGGCGACCGCCCCGGAGTCCGCGCCGCACGCCTTCGCCCGGAACGTCGACAACCATCTGGCGCTGCTGGCCCCGGACGGCACCCCGTCCCGGCGCCGCCGCATCCACCCCCTGCGGTGCGAGGACCGCGTCGCCGCCTCCTGGTCGACGGCGCGGCTGCCGGGCGACGAGCACGCGTACCGGATCGGGACGACGAGCGTGCTGCACGGGCCGTGGGAGATCCGGGTGCACCGGGTCGAGGCGCCCGAGGGCGCGGTGGTCCGCGAGGGCGGTCACGCGGTCGCGCACGGAACGAGCCCGTTCGCCTCGTCGGGCCCCGGCTGGGCACTCGCCCGTACCGCCGAGGGACTGTCCAGCGCGGTGGTGGGGCTGTACGGCTGGGACGGCGGGCCCGAGGACGCCGCGGTGGCGCGCGACGTCGAGTCCAACGCGTACGGACCGCACTCGGCCGTCCCGTATCTGCGCGGCGCCCCCCACCGGGGTGGCCGGAGCGTCCATGTCACGCTCGTGGTGCTGTCCCGCGACGCCGTCCACCCGGAGGCGCTGCGCACCGCCGTACGGGTGCGGGTGGACGGGGACGCGGTGACGCTGGGCTTCCTGGACGGCCGCACGGTCGAGGTGTGATCAGTACCGGAAGGCGTTGTCCTCCCGGAGGTGAAGGTGCCCGACGAGCTCCTGCGCCAGGGACTTGATGGTGTCGAGTCCCGCCCTTCCCCAGGGGCGGGGCACGGTGTCGACGGCGCAGACGGCGCCCAGCGCGATCCCGGTGCGGTCGATGAGCGGTGCCCCCAGATAGGAGCGGATGCCTATGTCGTCGACGACCGGGTTGCCCGCGAACCGGGGGTAGTCGCAGACGTCCTCCAGCACCAGCGCCTTGCGCCGGACGACGACGTGCGGGCAGTAGCCGTGGTCGAGGGCCACGTACCGCCCGCTGCGGCCGCTGCCCGCGGCGGTGGCGCCCAGGTCCGCGCCCCTGCGGGTACCGGCGGGGGTGTGCAGTCCCGCGTAGAACTGCCGGTTTCCGTCGATGAAGTTGACCATCGAGAACGGCACGTCCGTCACTTCGGCCACCCTGTCGGCGAAGGCGTCGAAGTCGTCGAACGAGGCGTCGTCCCGCTCCCCCAGGCCGAGGCTGCGCAGCCGCCGTGTACGCACGGGCGCCTCGCTGTCGACCGGCGTCAGCAGCAGCCGCCCGGCGGCGTGCGGGATCACGGCCGGACCCCGTATCCGGCGTGACCGGGCAGCGGCACGGCGGCGTCGGTGGCGTTGATGAGGTGCTGTACCAGGGTCACGAGGGTGCCGGTGCCGGAGCTGGCCATGCGGGCGTCGCACAGCACGACCGGCACCTCGGGGGACAGGTCGAGCGCGGCCCGTACCTCCTCGGGGCCGTAGCGGTAGGCGCCGTCGAACTCGTTGACGGCCACGACGAATCCGATGCCGCGCCGTTCGAAGAAGTCGACGGCCGCGAAGCACTCCTCCAGTCTGCGGGTGTCGGCGATGACCACCGCTCCCAGCGCGCCCTGCGAGAGTTCGTCCCACATGAACCAGAAGCGTTCCTGGCCCGGTGTGCCGAAGAGGTACAGCACATGCTGGTCGTCGAGCGTGATGCGGCCGAAGTCCATCGCCACGGTGGTGGAGGTCTTCGACTCGACGCCTTCCAGGCTGTCGGTCGCCTCGCTCGCCTGGGTCAGCAGCTCTTCCGTGCTCAGGGGTGCGATCTCGCTGACGGCACCGACGAACGTCGTCTTGCCGACGCCGAAGCCGCCCGCCACCAGCACCTTGAGCGCGACGGGGAAGCCCTCGGCGGCGGCTGGGGCGGCGGCGTACTCGGCAGTGGCGGTCTCCTGCGCGTACCCGCCGCCGGAGCCGTCGTCCGCGTAGCCGTAGCCATAGCCGGTGCCGTCCGGGTAGCCGTAGCCGTCAGAGCTGTCGTCGTAAGCCATCGAGCACTGCCTCCAGCAGATGTCGGTCGGTGGGCGTGTCATGGAAGGCGGGCGCGTGGGCGGTGACGGCGCCGCAGTCGACCAGGTCGGAGACGAGGACCTTGGTCACGACGGCGGGCAGCCTCAGATGTGCGGCGATCTCGGCCACCGATGTGGGGCCCTCGCACAGCCCCAGGGCCACCGAGTGCTCGGGGCCGAGATGGGTCTGCGGGACGGAGCCGGTGGCCATCACCAGGGAGAGCAGGTCGAGCACGGCCGTGGGACGGGTACGGCCGTTGCTCACCGTGTAGGGGCGGATGAGGCGGCCCGCCGCGTCGTCGAGCAGCGGCCCGTCCTGGGTGACCGCCATGCTCACAGCCCCGCGGCGCCGGGCGTCCCGGCCGCCTGTCTCACCGGGGTCATGAGATAGGGCCGCACGCTCTTGACCAGCATGGCCATCTCGTAACCGAGCACGGCGGCGTCGGCGTTGCGGCCGGCCAGTACCGCCAGACATGTCCCGGAGCCGGCGGTGGCGACGAACAGCAGCGTCGAGTCGAGCTCGACGACCACCTGGCGGACCTCTCCGTTGTCCCCGAACCTCGCTCCGGCGCTGCGGCCCAGCGAGTAGAGACCGGCTGCCAGCGCCGCCATGTGGTCGGCGCTGTCGGCATCCATGCCATGGAGGGACTTCACCAGCCCGTCGGCGGAGAGCAGGACCGCGCTGCGGGTGTACGGCACGCGCTGTACCAGGCCGCTCAGCAGCCAGTCGAGGTCCGAGACCTGACCGGACGGCATATCGGTCGCCATGGTGCATCTACTCCTTGGTGGGGTTCGCTGCGAGTGGGTCGTGGTCGCCGGGGTACGCCCCGGCTCCGTGCAGTTGCGCGGGTGCGGCCGGTCCGCGGACCGGGAGCGGCCGGGGCGGTGCTCCCAGCTGCGCGGCCGTCGTCGTGCGCGTGGCACCGGCCGGCGCGTCGGGCGCGGTCTCCGGCTCGGCCTCGGACTCGGCGCGCGCCTCGGCGAGGTCGATGCCGCGCCGGAAGGCGGCGACGAGCCCGGGGTCGTGCAGGACGGGCTCGTCCTCGGACCTCGGGGCGGGTGCCTCCCTGAGCTGCGGGACCAGGTGTTCCTGGTTGGCGCGCTTGGGGAGCAGCGGCCGGTCCGCGGGAGTCTCCGGCGAGGGCTCCGGTGCGGTCCCCTCGCCGGAGCGGATCGCGGGCGGCGCGTCATCGGCCGGCCGGTCCACGCGTTCGGCGCGCAGGGGAAGGGGCGGCGCCTCGTCCTGCCGGGCCGGCTGCTGCGGCGCCCGGTGCGGGCGGGGCTGCTGGCTGGGGACGTAGGGGCGGCGCTCCGGCTCGGGGGCGGGCGCCTGGTCGCGCGGTGCCGGGCCCTCTTCCAGGGGCGGCGGGCGGTGTACGGGCCCGGGGGGCGGGACCGGTGTCTCGCCGGTGCGGGCGGAGGCGTCGTCGTCGGCGCCGAGCAGGGTCTGCGGGAGGACCAGGACGGCCTGGGTGCCTCCGTAGATGTTGCTCTGCAGCCGTACGGCGATGCCGTGCCGGCGGGCCAGCGAGGCGACCACGAACAGGCCGATCCTGCCGTCCTGGAGGAGGCGGGCGACATTGACCTGGTCGGGGTCGGTGAGCAGGGCGTTCATCCGCTTCTGCTCGTCCCCGGGCATGCCGAGTCCGCGGTCCTCCACCTCCAGGGCGAGTCCGGCGGTGACGTGCTGGGCGCGCAGGAGCACCTGGGTGTGCGGGGCGGAGAACACCGTGGCGTTCTCGACGAGTTCGGCGAGGAGGTGGATGACGTCGGCCACGGCGTGCCCGCGCAGGGTGCCGTCGATCGGGGGGACGAGCTTGACCCGGGGGTACTGCTCGACCTCGGCGATCGCGGAGCGCAGCACCTCGGTCATGGTGACGGGGTTGCTCCATTGGCGGCGGGAGACCGCGCCGCCGAGCACGGCCAGGTTCTCGGCGTGGCGGCGGATGCGGGTGGCCAGGTGGTCGACGTGGAAGAGGCCCTTGAGCAGGTCCGGGTCCTCGACCTCGTGCTCCAGCTCGTCGAGCAGCTGGATCTCGCGGTGCACGAGCGACTGGAGGCGGCGGGCGAGGTTGACGAAGACCTCGACCTTCTGGTCCTCGCCGCCGCCGCTGGGCTCGGAGAGCCGGGAGGCGTCGACGACGGCGGCCACGGCCGCCTCCTGCTGGCGGCCGAGCTCCTGGGCCAGCAGCTCGAAGGGGTCGCCACCGGGCGGCGTGGACTGCGGGGCACGCCGGGCGGGCACGGGTTCGCCGTTGCGCAGCTGTTCCACGACGCGCTGCAGTTCGGCCTGGCTCTGGGCGCTGGTCCGGCGGAGCGCGAGGCAGCGGCCGAACACGGTGGTGGCGGCCCGGTTGGCGGCCAGGAAGGCGGCGACGACCGCGGCGGCCGCCAGCGCGCCGGCGGCGCCCAGGGCGATCCAGAGTTCCGTGGACGGCCGGGCGTGGCCCGCGCGGGCGGTGAAGATGACGGCCGCGGCGCCGGCGAGGGCGACCGCGAGGGCCGGCAGCACGGCGGTGCGCAGGAGTTGGGGGCGTATGCGCGCCTCGGGGGACGGGCGGGCGGCGCGCGGTCTGGCCGCGGCCGAGTGGGAACGGGCGCCCGGTCGGCCGTGCCGCCCGCCCTCTCGTCGTTCCGGTCGCGCGTCGGGTGCGCGAAGTTGAGACATCAGCGTCCTCGGTACGTGGGGCCCCAGGCATCTGCGTTCATGTGGTGGCGCCTACGGTGGTCGGGCATTCTCGGGTCATCGGCCGGGCAGGCCCGGAGAATATGAGCCCACCGTTGATCACCGGACACACACGGTAGTCGCGAGAAGTGTGGCCGTGATGGGCAGTTGTGGAACTTGCCCGCCATCCGTCCCGCTCTGGTATGAGCACCCGTACGGGCGACCGATTCCCACGGACCCGATTCCGGGGCGACCGCGGTTCCCGTACGCGGACGAGCCCCCTCGACGTGGGTCGAGGGGGCTCGTCCGCCGTGGTGCGGAGGCGCTACGCCTTGCGGAGCCGGGCGATGATTCCGTCGAGGTCGCTCCGGAAGAGGGCGGGGCGTACGAAGTGCCCGCCCGGTTCCTCGTGCCACTCGTGCGGGATCCCGGCCTTGCCGAGCAGGGACCTGAACTCGCGCTGGCCGGCGAGTACCTGGGTCTCGTTGGCCTGGTCGAACCAGTTGACCGGGTCGGGGCTGGTGCCGGCGACCAGGAACACCCGCTTGTTGCGATAGCTCTCGATGCGCTGGACGGGGTTGTCGGCGCTGACGCGGGCCTCGTCCCACAGCGGAACGCCGTAGACCGAGCCGCCGGCCAGGTCGAGCGCGGCGGACGAGACGTTCGCCCAGTGCGTGACGAGTCCGGCGTCCCGGCGCAGACTGGCCGGGCCGGAGTGCGCGCTCACGGACGCGAAGTGCCCGTAGTACTTGGCCGCGTACTTCAGCGCGCCGAACCCGCCCATGGAGAACCCGGAGACGGCGCGGCCGTTGTATTCGGCGTACGTACGGAAGTTGGCGTCGACCCATGGGAGCAGCTGGGCGATGTGGAAGGTCTCCCAGTTACGGGGGCCGGTGTGGGAGCTGACCGGGTTCGAGTACCAGCCCGCGTGTCCGCCGTCGGGCATCACGACGATGAGGGGCTTGCCGGCCGTCCAGGCGCGGATGCCCATGCGGTCGAAGGTGATGAAGTCCTGGTCGGTGCCGCCGCCGTGGAACAGGTAGAGCACCGGGTAGGTGCGGCCGCTGGTGTGGTAGCCGTCGGGGAGCAGGACGTTGACGCCCGGGTTCCAGCCGATGGCGTCGGTCGCGAAGCGGTAGTACCGCATGCGCGGGTCGCTCTCGTTGCGGTCCACGATGCGCAGGCCGAATCCGTCGCCCGCCGCGGCGGCCGGTGAGGCGGAGGCGAGGAGGCCGGTGGCGCCCAGGGCCGTCGCGGCGGAGAGTCCGCCGGCCGCTCTGAGGACGTTCCTGCGGCTGGGGCGGTCGTTCGCTCGGGGGGTCATGCGGAGTAGCCCTTCGGCGGGATCAGGGTGGCGAGCTGGTCGAAGGAGAGCCAGTAGATCTGGTTGCCGCTGAACGAGGCGGGGTCGGCGATGAGGACGGTGCGGTCGGCGTCGTCGTAGCCGATGACCGTGAAGTAGTGGTAGATCGTCTGGTTCGACGGGTAGCCGGGCGGCTGGTTGCCGGGCGGGGCCACGATGTTGGTGACCAGCGGGTAGTTGCGGTCGATGTCGAAGACGATGTCGTACCAGAGCAGGTCGCGCTGGGCCTGGGTCGGCGGGTCGTTCGGCATCTCCTTGGTCTCGTACCAGCCCCCGCCGAGGTTGGCGTTGAGCACCCCGGTGACCTGGGATATGTGGTCGGTGCCGTTCACGGTGGTGCCGAGCTGCCAGGCGAGGTCGGACTGGCTGGGCGGGGCGATGCGGGCGGAGAGCGCGATACGGGTGGCGGCCGGACCGCACCAGTAACCGGTCTGCTGGACCTGGTAGTCGATGTCCAGCCAGTGCGCGGTGGCGGTGGATCCGGCGTCGACCGTGAGCCGGGTGCCGGGCCTGTTGTGCCCGCTGACGACGGCCGTTCCGGACGATGAGCCGTGGGCGGTGACGGCGGCCGAGCTGATGTGCGGGGTGGACGAGGCGAAGGCGGTGCCGGGCTGGACGAGGGCTCCGAGGGCGACCGCGGCGACGGCGGCGGACACAAGTCTCCTGCGCATGAAGGCTCCTGAGGGTGGGGGGACGGGCCTTGGGTGCGAAGCGGCCGCACGGTTGGGCGCGCGGCCGTGTTTCCGGCCCCAGCGTGGTGCCGTCACCGTGGAGCCCGCAAGGAACGAAAGCCCAGGCTTACGAAAGCAGGTGACGTGCCGTCATCCCGCGGGCGGGTCCTCGGCGGCCAGCAGGGCGCGCCCTTCGGCGGTCGCGACGTGGAAGGACCGTCCGGCCCGGCGGACAGTGGTCACCAGGCCCGCCGCCCGGAGCACGTTCAGATGCTGGCTGACGGCGGGGTGGGTCACATCGAGGAGCCGCGCCGCCTCCAGGGTCGAGCAGCCGGTGCGGGTCGCGCGCAGGACACCGGCGCGGGTGTGGCCGAGCAGCGGTCCGAGGGGACCGGACCCGGTCGCGGGGCGGACGCCACGGGCGGGGAGGCACCAGTCGGGGGTGTGGTGGATGGGGTGGACCAGCACGGGCAGCAGCTCCCCGTCGGCCAGCGTGGCCGGGGTGGGCCAGCAGAAGAACGACGGCTGGAGTACGAGGCCCCGTCCGCGCAGCCACAGGTCCTGGTCGACCGGGTACGCCACTTCGAGGACGGGCGCCCGCCAGCGGAACTGCGGCCCGAGCCCGGCCAGCAGCCCTTCGGTGCCGCCGTCGAGGAGGCTGCGCATCCTGAGCGCGCGGTCGGCGTCGATGTCGGCGTGCACCCGGCGCCAGTGCGGTGCCAGTGCCTCCCGCTGGTACGTACGCAGGGCTCCGCCCAGCTCGCGCAGGGCGTCCGCGTCGCCGCCGGCCAGTTCCCCGAGCCAGCCCGGCAGGCGTACCGGCGGAGCGAGCCGTTCCAGCTCGGCGCGCAGCCGTCGGCGCGGGGTGCTCAGCAGGACGTCGACGGATGCCTGGAGGGTGCCCCGGTCACCGGTGGTGGGTGTGAGGAAGTCCGGTGAGTAGCCGCGCGGGGGCAGCAGCCGGGAGAGCAGGCGCGGGCTGCCGGAGAGCCGGGGCCGCGCCCAGCGCCGCCAGGCACCGAACTCCCGCTCGCCGTCCCGGCGTTGCAGTGTCTGAATGCTGTTGCTGATCTCCCAGAGGAAGTCCGGCCCGGGTGCCACCCGGACGCGCGCGAGGTCGTCGGAGGTGAAGTGCACCCGCAGCATCGCCGCTCCCCCTGAGAACGTGACCGGCTCGTCGGCGGGATGTGCGCGCGTCCCTGCCCGGCGTACGCTCCGCCCGCCCCGTCCGGGGCGTACGCCCGGGTGTCAGGCCTGGGGTGCCCGGTCGCGGTCCCGGTCCAGGCCGGCCGTGGCGGGGTCCGTCGCTCCGGTGAGCGGTACGTGGACCGGGGGCCAGTTGCCCCAGCCGGGTGCCGGTTCCTCGGCCACCGCACGCCACCAGGGCTCGACGGACGGCGGATCGGCGGGTTCGAGCGGCTGGCCGGGAAGGGGGGAGACCATGGTCACGCCCACGGACGCGGTGGCGCGCATCGACCATTCGGCGGGCTCGGCCCAGGGGTGCAGCGCCAGATTGAACGTCCCCCAGTGGATCGGCAGCATGACTCCCGCCGTGGGGTCGTCGCCCTGGAGGTCGAGGTGGGCACGCACACCCTCGTCGGGGCTCATGTGGATGTCCGGCCAGGCACCCGGCTCCGGCAGGCTGTCCGTGCGGTCCTTGGACCAGAACTGGCTGTACGCCCCGATCTGGATCATGGTGGCGTCGAACGGCCCGTGTTCGGCACCGATGGTCCGGAAGCCGGAGAAGTATCCGGTGTCGCCGCTGTGGTAGATCCGGTGCTCGGGTCCGGCGACCGCCCAGGACGCCCAGAGGGTGTGCTGCTGGTTGCGCAGTCCGCGTCCGCAGAAGTGGCGGGCGGGGGTGGCGGTGAGGCTGATCCCGGCGACGGTCGCGGTCTCGTTCCAGTCGAGCTCGCGGATCCGGGAGGGCGCGACGCCCCAGCGCTCCAGATGCGCGCCGACGCCGAGCGGGACCGCGAAAACCGTGTCCGTACGGGCCAGGGCGCGGATCGTCGGGAGGTCGAGGTGGTCGTAGTGGTCGTGCGAGATGACCACGACGTCGACCGGGCCCAGGGCGCCCAGCGGCACGGGCGCCGGGTGCAGCCGCCTGGGCCCGGCGAACGCGAACGGGGAACAGCGCTCTCCCCAGACCGGGTCGAACAGCACGCGCCGCCCGTCGATCTCGGCGAGGACGCTGGAGTGCCCCATCCAGGTGATCCGGAGCCCGGAGGCCGGCGGCCGGGCGAGGTCGGCCACGGTCGTGGCGTGCACCGGGATGGGGGCCGCGGGCGCCCTGAGCACCCGCTCCTCCTTGCGGAAGTAGACCCGCGCGAACTCCAGGGCCGAACCCGAGGGCCTGATCCGTGCGCCCACCGGGTTCTGGAAGACACCGTCGGCGAAGTTGGGGGAACGGCGGATGCGCTCCATCCGTGGGCCGTCCGGGTCGGCCCCGAAGGCAGCGGGGCGCAGCGCACGCAGCCGGGTGCGCAGCGGGAGCGTGTGGTCGGCGCCGGTCACGGGAGTCTCCTGAGGAGTCGGTGTCGTCTCATTATGGACAAGGGGCACGACAGTGCGAGAGGGGAACACCCAGGGGGATGGCGTTCCGGCTCCGACCGCCTCATCCGCGTTGCTGTCCGTACACGTGCTCGACATGAAGGCGCAGGACGACGCGCCGGTCCCGGACCATGGCGGCGCGGTAGTCGTCCCAGTCGGGGTGCTCGCCCTGCACGTCGCGGTAGAGCCGGATCAGCTCCTCCACGGTGTCGTCCCCGGGGTCGGCGGCGGTCGCGGACAGCTCGGCGGTGCCCTCCGCGACCGTCCAGGCCCAGCGGTCCTCGCTGGTCACGTGGTAGCTCACGCGCGGATCGCGGCGCACGTTGCGCGTCTTGGCGCGGCCCTCGGTGACCGAGACCCGGACGATGCGCTCGTCCGGGTAGTAGAAGTGGTTGACGTTGGACAGCTGGGGCCTGCCGTCCTTCTTGACGGTGACCAGGACGCCACCGTCGTTCTCGCCCAGGAGCCGGAGCAGTGCTTCCTGCCGTGCATCGAATGCGGTCATGACGGTGCAACGAACGGACCCGGCGGAGGATTCCGCATTCCGGACGTCGTCCGGAGCGCTCCCCGGCCCGCCGCCGCGCACCGGCGCGTTCCGGCCACCGGGCGGCGCGGCGGCGGACGCCGCGTTGACAGGGGCGCCCCGCCTCCCGATACTGACCGACGGTTCAGTACTTGGTCCGGCCGTCCCATGGCCCGGACCGGCCGCCCGCCCAAAACCGCCCGCCGACAGTGACCGAGGAGCACTCCCGATGACGACGCCTCCGGTGTCCCCGCCCGCCCCGCTCATCTCGCTGACCTGGACCGACCACGACACCGGCCGTCAGGGGCACCTCGTCGTCGACCGGCTGGTGCGCGGGGTGTCCAGCGGCGGCCTGCGGATGCGCCCGGGGTGCACGCTGGAGGAGGTCGCCGGCCTCGCGCGGGGCATGACGATGAAGGAGGCCCTGCACTTCGACGCGGACCGGCCGGGGGGCCGGTACATCCCGCTCGGCGGTGCCAAGGGCGGGATCGACTGCGACCCGCGCGACCCGGCGGCCTACGGCGTCCTGGTGCGCTATCTGCGGGCGATGCGCCCGTACATCGAGAACGTCTGGACGACCGGTGAGGACCTCGGTCTCTCGCAGGACCTGGTGGACCGGGCGGCGGCGGAGGCGGGGCTCGTCTCCACGGTGCAGGCCGTCTACCCGCTGCTGGAGGACGAGGCCGCGGCCCGTCGCCGGCTGGCCGACGCCTTCGCGCTGGAGGTCGACGGCATCGGCCTGGACGAGCTGGTCGGCGGCTGCGGGGTCGCCGAGGCGGCGCTCGCGGCGCTGGACCGGGACGGCATCGCGTACGACGGTGCGCGGGTGGCGCTCCAGGGCCTCGGGACCATGGGCGGGGCGACCGCCCGCTTCCTTTCCCGGGCCGGGCTCCGGGTGGTCGCCGTCGCCGACATCAAGGGCACGATCGCGAACCCGGCCGGGCTCGACGTCGAAGCGCTGCTCGCCGCGCGGGACGCGCACGGCACGGTGGACCGGGGCGCACTGCGCGCCGGCGACCGGGAGCTGCCCGCCGGCGCCTGGCTCGTCCAGGACGCGGAGGTGCTCGTTCCGGCCGCCGTGTCCTACGCGGTGGACGCGGTGAACCAGGCCGGGATCAGGGCCCGCTGGGTCGTGGAGGCCGCCAACATGCCGGTGCTGCCGGAGGCCGAGGCGCTGCTCGCGGAACGCGGGATCACCGTGCTGCCCGATGTGGTGGTCAACTCCGGGACCAACGCCTGGTGGTGGTGGACCCTGTTCGGCGACATCGGCGCCGACGCGGACGAGGCGTTCGCGCACACCCGGCGGGCGATGCGCGAGCTGGTCGGCCTGGTACTGGCCCGCGCGGCGGCGGACGGCTCCACTCCGCGTGCGGCGGCGCACGCCGTGGCCGCCGACCGGCTGCCGGTGATGGCGGAGCGCTTCGGCTGGTATCGCTGACCGGCTGCCGGTGACGGCCGAACGCTTCGGCCGGTACCGCTGACCGGTATCGCCTGTCCGCAGCCGGTCCGCCCGACCGCCCCCGGGTGCGCATTGGTTAGGGTGACGGCGTGGCAAGAGTGCGGTTGGGTGTGGCGGAGCGGCGCGAGGAGTTGCTGCGCGCCGCCGTCGAACAGATCGAGGTGCGCGGTGTCGCCGCCGTACGGATCGCCGATGTGGCATCCGTGCTCGGCGTGAGCAACGCGCTCGTGCTCTATCACTTCTCCACGAAGGAGAAGCTCGTCGCGGCCGCCTTCGCGCACGCCGCCGAGATCGATCTCGCCCATCTCCGCAAGCTGTTGGGCCGCCGCACCACGGCGGTACGCAGGCTGCGCGCGGCCGTCCGCTGGTACGCGCCGACCGGCCAGGCCAAGGGCTGGCGGCTGTGGATCGAGGGCTGGGCGTCCTCCCTCCGCGACCCGGCGCTGCGCAATGTGGCCGGCGATCTCGACCAGCAGTGGAAGGCCGAGCTGGCCGAGGTCATCGAGGAGGGCGCGGCGGCGGGTGAGTTCCACTGCGACGACCCGATGTCCGTGGCCTGGCGGCTGACCGCCCTGCTGGACGGGCTGGCCGTGCAGATGACCTCGTACAACGGCCCGCTGTCCCGGGCCACCATGCTGGAGTGGACCGAGCAGGCGCTCGCCCGCGAACTGGGCATCGACCACGAGACCCTGACGGCCTGACGGCGGTCCGCTCTCCCCTTCCCCTCTCTTCTCCTTCCGTTCGGCCCTCTTCCCCGGTCAGGTCTGCTGAAGCGGTTCGTAGACGTCGCTGTGGAGGCCGAAGGTCCAGGCGACACCCTCCCTGGCCGTCCTGGTCGTGGGCGGGACCCGCAGCCAGTACGTGCGGTGGGTGCCGTCCGGTTCCGGCGTCGAGTTGACCACCTCGACCATGACGACGTCCTCGTCCCCGGCGAGGGCGATCCGCCAGAGGATGCCCGTCTCGTCGCGGTGGACCGGTTCGGCGCCCGACTCGGTGAGGTAGCGGTCGTAGCCGTAGTACTCCAGCATCACGCGGCGCAGCTCCGCGTTCTCCTCGGAGCGGATGCGCTCCGGGGTCAGCGCGGCCAGCTCGTCCAGGAACTCCCGGGGCACGGGCATGCCGCGCCAGGCGTACAACGCGAAGCCGTCCGGGTACGAGAGCGCCGGTCCGTCGCCCCGGTCCAGCCGGCCCGCCTCGTCGCGGTGCAGGGCCTGGGGGCGCTCGCAGATCACCGCGACCCGTTCGTAGGGCCACCACCAGCCCGCGTTGCGCGCCACCGCCGCCAGTCCGTCGAGCCGGTCGCCCCGGCCGTCGAACGCGGCGAGCCACGCGGCGTCGTGCTGCCCGAGGACCGCGTCGAGCAGGGCGAGGCGCACCCTGGACTCCGCGCCGGCGTCCTCCCCCGCGAGGTCGGCGACCACGCCCGCCCGTATCCGCTCGGCGAGGCCGGCCGTGGTCTCCCAGAGCTGGGCGCCGGTGGCCGACCAGAGGGCCGACCAGCCGGCCGGGCCCAACGCGTCGTACACCCGGCGCCGTTCCTCCGCCCAGGGGCGGGTGCGTACCTCGTCGCGGACGGAGCGCCCCGCGCCCTCCAGCTTCGCGACGGCCTCCACGGCCTCCCTGGGCGAGCCGGCCCAGACGAACTCCTCCGGCTCGGCGAGCCCCGCGCTCCGGTAGGCGAGCCGCACCCCGTCCTCGGCCGTCGCCCGGTCCGCCGCGCCCGTCGCCGCCGCCACGGCCCGCCAAGAGTCCACGTACTGCATCGGTTGTCCCCGTCCCCTGTTCCGCTCAGATTCTCTGATCCCGCAGTCATCGGTCCTGCGGTACTGCCCGCCGCGCCCGGCCTTCGAGGCCGGACCGGGTGCTCAGTCCGCGACGATGCGGACCGCCCCCGGCGCGTACTCCCGCTGGCGCACGACGCGGAACCAGCCCTGGGGCAGCGGGATCGTGGCGTGCTCCTCGTGCACCACGCGCCCGCCCTCGGGGAGGTGGAGCAGCATCGGGCCGAACACCCCGCTCTCCCGGATCAGCCGGCCGGGCCCCGGCACGGCGTGCGCGTGTCCGGTCACCTCGCCGAGCGCGAGCACCAGCCGGCCCCGCGCGTCGCGCAGTTCG
Organism: Streptomyces sp. NBC_00708; assembly: GCA_036226585.1. Lineage (GTDB taxonomy): Bacteria > Actinomycetota > Actinomycetes > Streptomycetales > Streptomycetaceae > Streptomyces. Next base: position 6,597,289 of record CP108997.1, on the reverse strand, counting down.
CCCGCCGCCTCCAGGTGCTGCGCGGGCACCGCCGACTCCTCCAGTGGCACGATCAGTACATCGCCCTGCCGGTACACAGACCTCTCCCCTCCGTGGCTGCACCCGCTGTGCCGGCCACATCGAAAACGCTACGGCGGGGGTCTGACAATCGGCCGCCGAGCCGTCCGGGACAGGGGCCGGTCACGCCGTTGTCAGTGGGCCTTGATAGACCTTGCGGACATCAACCCGTCGCCGTCACCAGGAGCTCAGGGCCATGTCCGTGGATCACCTGCACGAGTTGCTCGGCCTTCCGGCCGTCGATTTCCAGTCCGGGACGGACGGCGGCCCCCGGCCTGCCGCCGACGCCGCCGCCTGGCGGGTCTCGATCGACGCCTACGAGGACGAGGGCACCTGGGAGGAGGAGTTCAACGCCTTCCTGGACGAGGTCGATCCGTCGGGTGTCCGCGCCCTGATCATCGGCCAGTGGGGCGAGTCGTACGAGGAGAAGTCCTCGTACCCGATCGGTCTCGTCATCGCCGCGGCCGCCCGGCTGACGTCGCTGGAGGCGGTGTTCGTCGGGGATCTGACGATGGAGGAGGCGGAGATCTCCTGGATCGAGCAGAGCGATGTCACGGCGCTGCTGGGCGCCTTCCCCGCGCTGGTGGAGCTGGGTGTGCGCGGCGGCTCCGAGCTGGTCTTCCCGCCCACGAAGCACGAGCGGCTGCGGGCGCTCACCATCGAGACGGGCGGGCTGCCGCGCGAGGTCGTGCGCGGCGTCCTGGACAGCGAACTGCCCGCGCTGGAGCGGCTGGACCTGTGGCTCGGCGTCTCGGCGTACGGCGGCGACGCCGATGTGGCGGACCTGGCGCCGCTGCTGTCCGGTACGCGCTTCCCCGCGCTGCACCACCTCGGCCTGCGCAACAGCGAGATCCAGAACGAGATCGCGGCGGCTCTCGCCCCGGCCCCGCTGGTGGCCCGGCTGCGCACCCTGGACCTGTCCTGCGGCACGCTCGGCGACGAGGGCGCCGCCGCTCTCCTGGAGGGGCAGCCGCTGACCCATCTCGACGTGCTCGACCTGCATCACCACTTCCTCACCGAGCCGATGGAGCGCCGCGTCACCGAGGCGCTGGCGCCGCACGGGGTGCGGGTGGACCTCTCGGAGCGCTGTGAGCCGTGGGACAACCGGGGCCCGGCGGGCCGGTACGTCACGGTCTCGGAGTGACGACGCGATGAACGGCATCGATCACCCCTGCTCCTTTCACGGCATGCCCGTCTTCACCCTGCCGGAAGCGGGCGACGACCGCCCGTGGCCCGCGACGCTGCCCACGGCGGACTCCATAGCGTGGCGGCTGGAATGCACCTGGGAGGGTCCTGAGTTCGCCGAGGTCTGGCAGCACTTCCTGGAAAAGGTCGACCCGGCGCAGGTACGCGCCCTGGTGATCGGCCCCTGGTGGCAGGGGGAGTACAGCTCGCTCGCTCCCGTGGTGGAGCGGATCGCGTCGGACGCCGCCCGTTTCCCGGCTCTGCGCGCCCTGTTCCTCGCCGATGTCGTGGGCGAGGAGTGCGAGGTGTCGTGGCTGCGGATGTGCGACATCACGCCGGTGCTCCAGGCGTTCCCCCGCCTGGTGGAGCTGGTGGTACGGGGCGGTGGCAGCGGGCTGAACGAGGAGACGCTGGAGCTGCACCCGGTGCGGCACGAGGCGTTGAAGTCCCTGCGCTTCGAGTCCGGCGGCCTGCCCGGTCATGTCGTGCGCGCGGTCGGCGCCTGCGAACTGCCCGCGCTGGAGCGACTGGAGCTGTGGCTCGGCTCCCAGTGGTATTCGGGGGACGCCACGGTGGCGGACATGGCCCCGCTGCTGTCCGGGGGCGGCTTCCCCCGGCTGCGTCATCTCGGGCTGCAGAACAGTGAGATCCAGGACGAGATCGCCGCGGCGGTCGCCTCGGCTCCCGTCGTCGCACAACTGGAGTACCTGGCGCTCTCGATGGGCACCCTCAGCGACACGGGCGCCCTGGCCCTGCTCGACGGTCAGCCGCTCACCCATCTGGGCGGCCTCGACCTGCACCACCACTACCTCACCGACCCGGTCGTGGAGCGCTTCAAGGAGCTGTCCGAGCGCCACGACGTCCACGTCGACCTCGAAGAGGCGGACGACTGGGACCCCGAGGACGAGGACGACTCCCGCTATGTCGCCGTCAGCGAGTAGCGGGCCGCCGCGTCTCGCGGTCGTCGGCAATCCGGGCAGCCGCCGCGTCTCCCTCTTCCAGGACGCGGTGGCCGCCGCCGGGCTGCCCGAGGCGCGTACGGTCGCCTGGCTGGACGTCCTGCGGGACGGGGCGCGTTTCCTGCCAGGGGAGACCGTGCGCATCGAGTCACCCGGCGAGGACGCGGAGGTGGACCGGCTGCTGCGCGGGGCCGACGAGCCGACCCGGGTGGAGGGTTCCGCCCTCTGGTACGCGCGGTTCACCGCCGCCGTACGCGAGGTGGCACGGGCGGCGGCGGACGCGGGCGCCCTGCTGCTGGACGGCCCGGCCGACATCGCGGTGATGTTCGACAAGCGGCTGTGCCACGGGGTGCTGGAGGCCGCCGGGGTGCCCGTGCCCGCCTCGCCGACCTCGGGCCCGGCCGGGGCGCCCGTACGCGGCTGGGACGAGGTGCGCGCCCTGATGACCGCCCACCGCATGCCCCGGGTCTTCGTGAAACCCGCGCACGGCTCGTCCGCCTCCGGCGTGCTCGCCGTGGAAACGGCCGGCGGGGGCCGAGTGCAGGCGACCACGTCCGTCGAGCGGGACCCCGCCGGCCGGCTCCACAACTCGCTGCGGGTCCGCCGCTGCACCACGGAACGCGAGGTCGCGGCGATCGTCGACGCGCTGGCCCCGGACGGGCTGCACATCGAGCGCTGGCTGCCCAAGGCCACCCAGCGGGGCCGGGCCGCCGACCTGCGGGTCGTCGTGGTCGCCGGCCGGGCCACCCACGCCGTGGTCCGCACCAGCGGCTCACCCATGACCAATCTGCACCTCGGCGGGGCGCGCGGCGACCTCGCCGGGGTACGGGCGGCGATCGAGGCGGCGGGCGGCAGCTGGGGCGAGGCCCTGGCCGTCTGCGAACGGGCAGCCGCCGCCTTCCCGGACACGCTGTGCGTCGGCGTCGACCTGCTGCCCCTGACCGGCTGGCGGCGCTTCGCCGTCGGCGAAGTCAACGCCTTCGGAGACCTGCTGCCCCGCCTCACCGGCCTGCCCGGCAGCGGCGCCGAGGGCCTGGACACCTACGCGGCGCAGGTCGCCGCCGTACTGGACCGGACAAGGAACCACCGTGTCAGCACAACCCCCTGAGCGCTGCTCCGGCGCCTCCGCCCCCGATATGAGCGAGGTCGTGGGCAGCCACGACCTGCTGCTCATCACCCTGGACACGCTGCGGTACGACGTCGCGGCCGAACTGGCCGCCGCCGGGCGCATCCCGCATCTGGCCCGCCATCTGCCGGGCGGCGTCTGGGAGGAGCGGCACGCCCCGGGCAGCTTCACCTACGCCTCGCACCAGGCGATCTTCGCCGGGTTCCTGCCCACCCCGGCCGCGCCGGGCCCGCATCCCCGGCTGTTCGCCGCGCGCTTCGCCGGCAGCGAGACCACGGCGGACCGCACTTTCGTGTTCGACACCCCGGACCTGGTCTCGGGGCTCGCGAAGGAGGGGTACCGGACGGTGTGCATCGGCGGGGTCGGCTTCTTCAACCTGCGGGGGCCGCTCGGCTCGGTGCTGCCCGGGATGTTCCAGGAGGCCCACTGGGAGCCGGAGTTCGGGGTGGCCTCGCCCACCTCGTTCGAGGCGCAGGTGACCCGCGCCGAGAAGGTGGTCGCCGCGCTGCCGCCGGACCAGCGGCTGTTCCTCTTCGTCAACGTCTCCGCGCTCCACCAGCCGAACTGGTTCCACCAGCCCGGGGCGACCCGCGACGCCGGCGACAGCCGCGAGACGCACGCCGCCGCCCTGGAGTACGTGGACGCCCATATCGGCCGGCTCCTCGCCGCCGCGAGCAGCCGCCGCCCCACCTTCGCCATCGTCTGCTCCGACCACGGCACGGCCTACGGCGACGACGGCTACACCGGTCACCGGCTCGGCCACAAGTCCGTCTGGACCGTTCCGTACGCCCACTTCTTCCTGGAACCGGGGGCCGTCCGATGACCGTGACGCAGACCGTCCGCCCGTACGAGAGCTATGTGTACGCCTATCCGCACAAGACGGCGTACCGTCCGCTCGACGGGCAGCCCGGCGGGCGGCCGGCGTTGAGCGAGCTGTGGGCGGGGGAACGCAAGGACGCGCTCTCCCTGTACCTGCACATCCCGTTCTGCGAGGTCCGCTGCGGCTTCTGCAACCTCTTCACCCGCATCGGCGCGCCCGACGAGCTGACCTCGCGCTATCTCGACGCGCTGGACCGGCAGGCGACCGCCGTACGGGACGCGCTGGGCGACGGCGAGCCGGTGCGGTTCGCCGCGGCGGCGTTCGGCGGGGGCACGCCCACGTTCCTGACGGCGGGCGAGCTGGAGCGGCTGTGCGACATCGCGGAGAAGCGCATGGGCGCCGATCTGCGGTCCGTGCCGCTGTCCGTGGAGACCTCCCCGTCCACCGCGACCGCCGACCGGCTGGCCGTGCTCGCCGAGCGGGGCACCACCAGGATCAGCATCGGGGTGCAGAGCTTCGTGGAGGCCGAGGCCCGCGCGGCGGTGCGACCGCAGCACGCCGCCGACGTGGAGCGCGCCCTGGACCTCATCCGGGAGACGTCCATCCCGGTCCTCAATATCGACCTCATCTACGGCATAGCCGGCCAGACCGAGCGGACCTGGCGCACCTCGCTGGACGCGGCGCTGCGGTGGCGGCCGGAGGAGCTGTACCTCTACCCGCTGTACGTGCGCCCGCTGACCGCGCTCGGCAAGCTCTCGCCCGGAGAGGCCGACGCGGCCTGGGACGAACAGCGCCTGCGCCTGTACCGGGCGGGCCGCGACCACCTCCTGGCGCACGGCTACCAGCAGGTGTCGATGCGGATGTTCCGCCGCGCCGACGCCCCGCGCGCCGACGGGCCCGACGACTACGCCTGCCAGACGGACGGCATGATCGGCCTGGGCTGCGGCGCCCGTTCGTACACCTCGCGGCTGCACTACTCGTTCGACTACGCGGTGCGGATGAGCGAGGTGCGGGGCATCATCGACGCCTACACGGCCACCGGCGACTTCTCCCGTGCCGAGGTGGGGCGGTACACCGACGGGGACGAGGCGCGCCGCCGCCATCTCCTCCAGTCGGTGCTCCAGGCCAAGGGCATGCCGTTGGAGGACTACCGCGAGCGGTTCGGCACCTCGCCGTACGAGGACTTCCCCGAGGAGCTGGCCCGGTTCGAGGCCCGGGGCTGGCTCGACGCGGGGGCGCGGGGGCTGCTGCGGCTGTCGCCCGAGGGACTGGCGTACTCCGACGCGCTGGGGCCCGAACTCTTCTCCCCCGCCGTGCGGGCCGCGATGGCCGCGTACGAGCTGAAGTGAGTCACCCATGGACCTGACGATTCTCTACCGGGGCCCGCTCGCCTCGTGCGACTACGACTGCCCTTACTGCCCGTTCGCCAAGCGGCGCGACAGCGGGGAGCAGCTGCGGGCGGACCGGGCGGCGCTGGAGCGGTTCACGGCGTGGGTGGCGGAGCAGACCGGTGACCGGATCTCGGTGCTGTTCACACCGTGGGGCGAGGGGCTGGTGCGGTCCTGGTACCGCCGGGCGATCGTGGAGCTGGCGGGGCTGGCGCATGTGCGCCGGGTCGCAGTCCAGACGAACCTGAGCGGCCGTACGCGGTGGCTGGCCGAGGCCCCGGAGGCGGCCCGCGAGCGGATCGCGCTGTGGTGCACGTACCACCCGGGGCAGACGCCGTACGAGCGTTTCCTCGCCCGGTGCGCGGAGCTGCGGGGCCTCGGGGTCCGGCACAGCGTGGGTGTCGTGGGGCTCGACGCCCATCTCGACGAGGCGCGGCGGCTGCGGGCGGCGCTCGCGGACGAGGTCTACCTCTGGGTCAACGCGGCCGAGGGGCACACCTACACGGACGAGGAGGCGGAGCGGTGGACGGCGATCGACCCGTTGTTCCCGTACAGCCGCCATCCGCACCGCTCGGCGGGGCTGCCGTGCCGGACCGGTGAGTCGGTGATCTCGGTCGACGGGGAGGGCACGGTGCGCCGCTGCCACTTCGTGCGGGCGGAGCTGGGCAATCTGTACGACGGGAGCTACCGCCGGGCGCTGGGGCCGAAGGCGTGCCCGCTCGCCGTGTGCGACTGTCACATCGGCTATGTGCACCTGGAGACGCTGCCGCTGTACGACGTGTTCGCGGGCGGGGTGCTGGAGCGTATTCCGGCGGCGCTGCCGCTGTCCCCGGTCGCCGCGACGCGGTCGCGGGGCGACTGAGGACAGCGGGTCCGTCAGAGCGGCAGCAGGTCGGGCCGCTTGGGCTCGACGTGGTCCCCGGAGGACTCGCCGCGCAGCCGTCGTCCGATCCACGGGACCAGGTATTCGCGCGCCCAGTGGATGTCGTCGCGCCGGATCTCCAGCGTGCCGCGCGGGGGCTGCGGCGGCCAGGGCTGGTCCGGGTCGGCCGGCACATCGAGGCCGAGGACCTGGGCGGCGCGCAGCGCGACCCGGGTGTGCCCCTCGGGCGACAGGTGCAGCCGGTCGCCGTCCCAGGCGCGCCGGTCCTGCACCGAGCGCAGCGACCACAGGTCGAGGACCGGGCAGTCGTAGCGGTCGGCGATGGCCCGGACGTGCGCGGTGTAGGTGGCGATCTTGCCGCGCAGATGGCGCAGCACGGGGACGCCACGGGTGTCGAAACCGGTGGTGACCATGACGGTGCCGACCGACCGCGTGAGGTCGGCGACCGCGCGCTCGAAGCGTTCGGCCACGTCGTCGGGGTCGGTGCCCGGCCGGATGATGTCGTTGCCGCCGGCGCAGAAGCTCACCAGATCGGGGGCGAGTTCCTTGGCGCGGGGCACCTGCTCCTCGACTATCTGGTCGAGGAGGCGTCCTCGTACGGCGAGATTGGCGTACCGGAAATTCCCGTGCGCGGAAACGGCTGAGCCCACGGCGTCCGCCGGAATGCCGGGGTCCGGGAGCCGGTCCGCGAGGAGTACCGCGAGCCGGTCGGCCCAGCCGACGAAGGTTCCGTCCGGGCCGGGGTCGCCGACTCCCTCGGTGAAGCTGTCGCCAATCGCCGCGTACGACCCGATGGCGCCCTGTCGGTCGTCGGCGCCCTGTTGAAGGTTGTTCGAATCGTCTGCCACGAGCACTTATCCTGCACCCCGGAATGTGACCTACGCGACCGTAATAAGGGGTTGACGGGTGGTGAGATAAACCACCCGGTCAGTTTTCGGTAAAGGGGGAATAAGCAGAGGGGCGGTGCGCCGCCGCGCACCGCCCCTCTCCTGCCGTTCCGTGGCCCGGATCACCGGGCCGGGACCGTCTGCTGGATCAGACGTTGATCCCGTGCGACGCCAGGTAGGCGATCGGGTCGATGTCCGAGCCGTACTCCGGGCCGGTGCGGATCTCGAAGTGCAGGTGCGGGCCGGTGGCGTTGCCGGTGGCACCGGAGAGGCCGACCTGCTGGCCCGCGGTCACGGTCTGGCCCGCCGAGACGGAGAGCGAGGACATGTGGCCGTACTGGGAGTAGTGGCCGTCGGCGTGCTTGATGACGACCTGGTTGCCGTAGGCGCCGCCCCAGCCGGCGGTGACGACGGTGCCGGAGGTGATGGCCTTCACGCTGGTGCCGGTGGCGACGGGGAAGTCGATGCCGGTGTGGCTGCCGCTGGACCAGTTGGCACCGGAGGCGCGGTAGGCGGTGGTGTGGTTGCCCGGGACCGGGTGGACGTAGCCGGAGGCGTTGTCCTGGGTGGCCGGGGCCTCGGTCTTGGCCTCGGTCTGCGCCTCGGTCTTCGTCTCGACCTTGGGCGCGGCCTTGGTCTCGGCCTTGGGCGCGGTCTTCTCCGCCGTCTCGGCCGGGGCCTTGGACGGGGTGGCGGCGGCCGGGGCCGCCTTGGCGCCGAGCGTCAGCTTCATGCCCGGGAAGATCAGGCTCGGGTTCTCGCCGACGACCTCGCGGTTGTCCTGGTACAGCTTGTGCCAGCCGCCCTTGAGGTGGTGCTGGGCCGCGATCTTCGACAGGTAGTCGCCGGAGACCACGGAGTAGGTGGTGGTGCCGGTGCTCTTCGCGGGCTTGGCCGGGGCGGTGTGCGCGGCGACCGACTTCGAGGCGGCCGGGGCGGACTGCTCCGCGGCGTGGGCACCGGTGGCGCCGAGCAGCGGAAGCGCGATGACGGCTCCGCCGGCGCTCGCGGCGACGACGCCACGGGCGATGGTGCTGGACTTGGGACGGCGGTGCTTACCCGAATGGGGCATGAAGAATTTCCTCTCCGGCGCCTGCGAGGTGAGCTGTCGGGTTCGGGCTGGAGATGCCCGGCCGCGCCTGGCGCGGCTTCACCCCTAGCCGTCCGGTCGTCCCGGTCGGCGGCTTACCTGGTTCCCCCGCTCCTGCCACACGGTGAGTGGGTGCGAATTCCGGACGGCGGCAGGATTGGGCGTTCCATCCGGATGGCATGGAACGTAAGCGAGCCGGGACGGCGGAAACAAGCCACGGGTTCCGCACCGGATTCCGCTCCGGAAATGCGGGACGGAATTCCGGTCACACTCCGTGGATTACGGATCTTGGCATTCCGCGCGGCGTACGGACTACCCCGCCGGGGCGTCACCACACACCGTCACGGATATGATCCCGCTCACGAGCGGGTGATCATCTCCCTTGCAACCGGGGCATGTTCGGCATAACGCCCCAATACGGACATGGCGCGGCTGTCACCGACGGCGCAGCCGCACCACCCGGGCGTCCAGGTCGCCCCGCAGCCCGGTGCGCAGCCCGTGGTGCAGCAGCACCGAACCGTGGTGCACCGCCCCCGTGTCCAGGCAGGTGTACGTCGCCTCCGGGTCGAGCCCGCGCAGCCGCAGGGCAGGCGGCTCCTCCCCGTAGCGCTGGGCAGGGAGCCACATCAGGACGACGGTGTCGGCACCCCGTACGTACTGCACGGCACTGAGCCCCGGCCCCGGCGCCCGCAGCCGGTACAGCTCGCCCAGCTGCACGACGGGCCGGACCTCCTTGTACAGCTCCACCCACCCGCGCGCCTCGTCCAGCTCGGCCGCGCTCCACTCGGTGAGGTCCCCGCCGATCCCCAGCACCCCCGCCATGGCACTGACGAACCGGAAGCGCAGGGAGGAGCGGCGGCCGTTGAGCTGGACGTTCGGGCTGTCGGTGACCCAGGCGGCCATCACGCGCGCCGGGTGCAGCTGCCCGAAGCCCTCCTGGATGGCGAGGCGGTCCAGCGGGTCGGTGTTGTCGGACGTCCAGACCTGGTCCGTGCGGGAGAGGATGCCGAGGTCGATGCGCCCGCCGCCGCCCGAGCAGGACTCGAAGGCGACGCCGGGGTGGGCGGCGCGCAGCCGGTCGATCAGCGCGTAGAGGCCGTCCACGTGCTCGGTCCACAGTCGCTGCGGGTAGTCGGCGCCGGGCCAGCCCGCGTCCGAGAAGCAGCGGTTGAAGTCCCATTTCACATAGTCGACCGGCGTGCTCGACAGCAGTGCGTCCAGGCTTTCCCAGAGGTGGGCCCGCACATCGGGCCGGGCCAGATTGAGGACGAGCTGATTGCGGAATTCCGTGCGTTCCCGGCCGGGGAAGTGCTGTACCCAGTCGGGGTGGGCGCGGTAGAGATCGCTGTCGGGGTTGACCATCTCGGGTTCGACCCAGATCCCGAACCGCATGCCGAGGCCGTGCACATGGCGGGCGAGCGGGCCGAGCCCTTCGGGGAAGCGCTGCGGGTTCGGCGTCCAGTCGCCGAGCCCGGCCCGGTCGCTCACGCGCTGCCCGAACCAGGCGTCGTCCACGACGAACAGCTCGACGCCCATCGCGGCGGCGCGCTCGGCCAGCGCCCGCTGCTGGTCCTCCGCGATGTCGAAGCCGGTGGCCTCCCAGGAGTTGTAGAGCACCGGGCGCGGCTCGAAGGCGTCGGGGATCACATGGGCGAGCTGCCAGGCGTGCCAGGCGCGGGAGGCCCCGCCGAAGCCGCCCGCGCTCCACAACCCGGCGAAGACCGGGGTGGTGTACGACTCCCCCGGCGCCAGCCGCAGCAGCCCCGACTCGTCGTAACCGGCGCCGCCGGTGATCTGGACGAGACCGTCGGGCAGCCGCTGTACGGCGATGCGCCAGGAGCCGGACCAGCCGAGCGCGCAGCCGTAGACCTCGCCGCTCTCCTCGGTCGCGGCGCCGTCCGCGTCCAGGGCGGCCCAGGGCAGGCCCTGGTGGCCGGTGTGGCCGCGCCGGCTGGAGAGCAGGTGTTCCCCGTACGCCAGCTCGGTGCGCTCCAGCTGGGTCTCCGCCGCCCAGCGGCCGTGCAGCCGGCTGAGCCGCCAGCGGTCGCGGGCGGGCAGCGCCCAGGCCGCCGCGTCGGCGCGGAGCACCTCGACGGGCGGGCCGTCGGGCCCGGTGTGGGTGAGCGTGGTCCAGCGCTCGATCACATCGGAGTCGTCCCGCATCCGGTAGTGCAGGGTGATCGCCAGCCGGTGGACCGGGTCGTCGAAGGAGAGCCGCAGCTCGTCGCCGTCCACGGTGTCCCCGGCGAACACCCACGCGGTGCCGCGCACCTCGTCGGTACGCACCGAGAGGGCGGGGCGGACGAACCGGGGGCCGCCCTCCACCGGGTACTCCTCGCGGCCGTCGAGCGGGGACTCGAAGCCCCGGCCGGGTGGGGCGGGCGCCGCGGCCAGAGCCTCGGCGGCGGCCAGGGAGATGCGCGGGCCCCAGTGCAGGTGCAACAGCTCGTGCCGTTCGGTGAGCCGCAGCGCGTAGCTCCCGCTCGCCCCCGTCAGCAGCCAGATCCGGTCGCCGGCCTCGATCATCGCGCCCCCGTCCGCGTACCTCACAGATTCACACAGGTCCGCACATCATCGACCGTCGGGGCACCGAGGGCAACGGCGCGCACACGAAAACCGGGGGTCCCCGGAAGGCTCCGGGCGAGATGATTGGCCCAGGAACGGATGTCGTATCGTCGCGGGCGTGGGCCCGACGGCGACACGCGCCGGGGCAGAGCCTCCAGGAGTGACCGTGACGCAGCAGCTGCCGCAGACCCCGCCTACGGAGCCCGTACTCACCGGCGTCCGCAACTTCCGGGACCTCGGCGGTCTGCCCACCACCGACGGCAGGCGGGTGCGGCACGGCAGGCTCTACCGCAGCGGCCACCTGGCACACGCCACGGCCGAGGACACGGCGTTCCTCGGCGGGCTGAACCTGCACACCGTCTTCGACTTCCGCAACGCGGCGGACCACAGGCTGGACGGCCTGGACGTGGAGCTGCCCGGCGTACGGAACGTGAGCATCCCGCTCAGCGACCCGGCCGACGGGGCGGAGTTCTGGCGGATGGTGCGCGACGGCAACATGGCGGAGCTGCGCTCGATCCTGGCCGACGGCAAGGGCACCCGCCGCATGGTCGCCTCGTACCGCGCGATCATCCTGGAGCGCACCGCCGAGCACAGCCGGGTGCTGCACGCCCTGGCCGAGGACAGCGTGCCGGCCCTGATGCACTGCGCGGCCGGCAAGGACCGGGCGGGGCTCTCCATCGCGGTGACGCTGCTGGCGGTGGGCGTCGGCCGGGAGACCATCGAGGCCGACTACCTCAAGTCGAACGACGCGCACCGCCGCTACCGCATCCGGCGCAGCGACACCTCGGCCGCCGGGATGTCCCCGGAGGTGCTGGAGCTGCTGAACCCGCTCTTCGGCGCCGAGCCCGACTACCTCGCCGCGGCCTTCGCCACCATCGACGAGACCTGGGGCGGCACCGACCGCTACCTGGCCGACGGGCTGAAGCTCGCACCCTCCACCCGGGAGCGGCTGCGCGAACGGCTCCTCGACGAGAGCTGAGCCCGGCGGCCTACTGGTTGTGCATGCCGACCGCGAAGAGCAGGTAGAGGAACGCGGCGATGACGTGCCCGGCCACGAGGTAGGCGAAGAGGCGGATGACAAGTCCGCGCGGCATCTTCTTGTCCTGGGTGTCGCCGTCGGCGCCGGGGCGCCTGGCCGGGGTGAGCGGGTCGTAGTTCTCGGAATCGGACATGTCTGGCCTCTCTGGCTGCCGGGCGGGCCCGGCGGCGGAATCGCCTCAGCGACGGTGGACCGGGCCGCCGAGACACAGCTCGGCGGCGGGGCTCTGCAGCAGGGTGTGGACGAAGAGCAGTTCGGAGCCCTCGGGTTCGGGGGCCGCGATCCGGTGCGGGGTGAGCGAGTCGAAGTGCGCGCTGTCCCCCGGGGCGAGGTCGTGCACCGTCTCGCCGAGCGTCACCCGGAGGCGGCCCGCGAGGACGTACAGCCATTCCTCGCCGGGGTGGACGCGGACCAGATCGCCCTGAGCGCCGTACGGAACCCGGACGCGCAGCGCCTGCATGGCGCGGCCGGAACCGCCGGCCTGCTGGTAGAGCCAGCCGTCGGCCGCGGCGCCCTCGAACGGGCGGCCGCGGACGATCGCGTCACGTTCCGGGGGCATCTCGCCCAGCAGTTCGGAGACCGTCGTACCGTAGATCCTGGCCAGCTGGAGCAGCATGGGCAGCGACGGCTGGCGCCGGCCCGTTTCGAGCCGGGACAGATGGGCGGGCGAGAGCCCGGCCCGCTGGGCCGCGGTCTCCAGGGTGAGACCACGGCCCCGGCGCAGATCGCGCAGGCGGGGCGCGACACCGGGCAGCTCGTCGGCCGCCGGCTCGTCCGGAGGATTCATGCCTCCATTGGGCCAAATTCTTTCCTCTGAGGCAAATTTCTTGCCTCAGAGGCAAAAGGCCTCAGCGGTTGGCGACGGCCTGCTTCACCAGGGTCCGCCCGAAGTCCCACATCAGTCCCCCGCCGCTGTGCGCGTCGTCCATGACGGCGGTGAACGCCTCGACGAACCGGTCCACGTCCCCGTCGTCGATCACCAGCGGCGGGATCAGCTTGATCACTTCGAGGTGGTCGCCGGACACCTGGGTGAGGATGCGGTGCTTCTGGAGCAGGGGCACGACCACCATCTGCGCGAAGAGGCCCTTGCGGGCCGCCTGGAGCATCGTCCAGCGGCTGCGCAGCTTGAGCGAGGTGGGGCGGCCGAACTCGATGCCGATCATCAGCCCGCGCCCCCGCACCTCGTGCAGCAGCTCGTAGCGCCCGACGAGCGCGGAGAGCCGTTCGCGGAGCAGGTCGCCGGTGCGGCGCGCGTGCGCCACGGTCTCCTCGTCCTCCATCACCGACAGCACCGCGAGCCCGGCCGCCATCGCCTGGGCGTTGGAGCCGAAGCTCGCGGAGTGGACGAGGACCCGGTCCATCGAGGAGTAGACGCGCTTGAAGATCCAGTCCTTGCCGAGCGTCGCCCCGACCGGGACATAGCCGCCGGAGAGCGCCTTGGCCACGCAGACGAGGTCCGGTTCGACGCCTTCCTCGTGCTGGTACGCGTAGAAGTCACCGGTCCTGCCGAGCCCGGTCTGCACCTCGTCGGCGATGAGGAGGGCCTTGTGCTTGCGCAGCAGCTCCTGGGCCTCGCGCAGATAGCCGGGCGGCGCGGCGAGCACCCCCTTGCCCTGGATCGGCTCCACGACCAGCGCGGCCACGTCGCCCCGCTTCAGCTCCCTGCTCAGCGCGGCGAGGTCGCCGAGCGGGATCGCGGTGTCGGGCAGCAGCGGGGCGAAACCGTCGCGGAACCCGCCCTCGCCGTTGACCGAGAGGGAGCCGGTGGTCAGTCCGTGGAAGGCGTGGTCGCAGTACAGGACGCGCGGCCTGCCGGTGGCGTAGCGGGCGAACTTGAGGGCCGTCTCGACGGCCTCGGTGCCGCTGTTGCCGAAGAACACCCGGTCCAGGTGCGGGCTGTGGCTCAGCAGCTTCTCGGCGAGCAGTCCGGGCAGCGGCTGACAGTCGAAGCGGGTCAGGTCGGCGAGCGAGGCGTCGAGGACGTCGTGCAGCGCCTTGCGTACGACGGGGTGGTGGCGGCCGAGCCCCATCACGCCGAAACCGGCGAGCATGTCCAGGTAGTCGTTGCCGTCCGCGTCCCAGAAGTGCGCGCCCTCGGCCCGTTCGTAGACCTTGTCGAAACCGATGGTGTGCAGCATGCGCGGGAGCTGGTGGTTGAGGTGCCTGCTGTGCAGCTCGTAGCGTTCGGCGCCGCGTTCGGCGAGCAGCCGTGCCAGATCGAAGCCCTTGGGCTCGTCGTCCTTCATGCCCCGCTCTCCTTGTGCCCGTTGCCCGGGGCCTTGTGCCCCGTGCCGCCGGCCGCCTTCCGGGCGGCCGTGACGGCGCTGATCCGGCCCGCGATCTCGACCGGTGTGAGTCCGATGTCCGCCAGTACCTCGGACCGCTTGCCGTGCGCCAGGAACTGCTCGGGGATGCCGAAGGTGCGCAGCGGTACGTCGACACCGGCGTCCCGCAGCGCCTGGCCGACCGCCGAACCGACGCCTGCGGCGCGGCTGTTGTCCTCGACGACGGCGACGAGCCGGTGCGCGGCGGCGAGCGGCGGCAGCTCCGGGTCGACCGGCTTGACCCAGCGCGGGTCCACCACGGTGCAGCGGATGCCGGCGCCTTCGAGCAGTTCCGCGGTCCGCAGGCAGACGGGCGCCATCACCCCGACGGCGACGAGCAGCACGTCGGCGTCCGCGTCACGCCGCAGCACGTCCATGGAGCCGACCCGGCCGACCGCGGGGATCGCCTCGCCCACCGACTCCTTCGGGAAGCGCACCAGGGTCGGCGCGTCGTCCACGGCGACGGCCTCGCGCAGCTCCTCCCGCAGCCGGTCCGCGTCGCGCGGCGCGGCGATCCGCAGGCCCGGCACGACCTGGAGCACGGACAGGTCCCACATGCCGTTGTGCGAGGCGCCGTCGGGCCCGGTGACTCCGGCCCGGTCCAGGACGAAGGTGACCCCGCACCGGTGCAGGGCGACATCCATCAGGAGCTGGTCGAAGGCCCGGTTGAGGAAGGTGGCGTAGACGGCGACGACCGGGTGCAGCCCGCCCGTGGCGAGCCCGGCGGCGCTCACCGCCGCGTGCTGCTCCGCGATGCCGACATCCCAGACCCGGTCCGGGAACGCCTCCGCGAACTTCGTCAGCCCGACCGGGTCCAGCATCGCCGCGGTGAGCGCGACGACGTCCGGGCGCTCCGCCCCGATCGCCGCGATCTCGTCCGCGAACACGGAGGTCCAGGACGGGCCGGCGGCGGGGACGAGCGGGGCGCAGGTCAGCGGGTCCATCGCGCCGACCGTGTGGAAGCGGTCGGCCTCGTCGTGCAGGGCGGGGGCGTAACCCCGGCCCTTCTCCGTGATGCAGTGCACCAGGACCGGGCCGCGGAACTGCTTGGCGCGGTGCAGCGCGGCCTCGACGGCGGCGGTGTCGTGCCCGTCGACCGGGCCGATGTACTTCAGCCCCAGGTCCTCGAACATGCCCTGCGGCGCGACGAAGTCCTTGAACCCCTTCTTCGCGCCGTGCAGGGCCCCGTGCAGCGGCTGCCCGATGACGGGGGTGCGCTCCAGGAGGCCCTTGCCCCAGGCCAGGAAGCGTTCGTAGCCGTCGGTGGTGCGCAGGGTGGCGAGATGGCGGGCGAGGCCGCCGATCGTCGGCGCGTAGGAGCGCTCGTTGTCGTTGACGACGATGATCAGGGGGCGGTCCTTGGCGGCGGCGATGTTGTTCAGCGCCTCCCAGGCCATCCCTCCGGTGAGGGCCCCGTCCCCGGTGACGGCGACGACATGGCCGCCTCTGCCCCGTACCTCGTTGGCCTTGGCGAGGCCGTCGGCCCAGCCGAGGACGGTGGAGGCGTGCGAGTTCTCGATGACGTCGTGCGCGGACTCCTCGCGGGAGGGGTAGCCGGAGAGCCCGCCCTTGCCGCGCAGCTTGGAGAAGTCCTGCCGCCCGGTGAGGAGTTTGTGGACGTAGCTCTGGTGTCCGGTGTCCCACAGAATGCGGTCCACGGGTGAGTCGAAGACCCGGTGCAGGGCGATGGTCAGCTCCACCACGCCGAGGTTGGGGCCGAGGTGGCCCCCGGTCCTGGCCACGGCCTGCACCAGGAACGTGCGGATGTCGTCGGCGAGTTCGCCGAGTTGTGACGCGTTCAGTGCCTTGAGATCGTGCGGCCCCCGGATGCTCTGCAGCAGCGTCATGCCGGGCCCCCTCTCTGGTCCTGTTCCCACTCGGGTGCCGGCCGG
This sequence comes from Streptomyces sp. NBC_00708, assembly GCA_036226585.1. GTDB lineage: Bacteria > Actinomycetota > Actinomycetes > Streptomycetales > Streptomycetaceae > Streptomyces. The sequence goes on along the minus strand of CP108997.1, from coordinate 6,581,074 downwards.
GACCTCCGAGGAGGTCCGGCCGGCGACCGGTCATCGGCTCAGTGGCTTCCGCCGACGGTCTCGCGCATGGCGCGCAGGGACTCCTTCAGCGAGCCCATGGTGGCGAGTACGGCGGTGGGTTCGTAGCCGCAGTGCGCCATGCAGTTGGCGCAGCGCGGGTCCTTGCCCCGGCCGTACTTGTCCCAGTCGGTCTCCTCGATGAGCTGCCGGTACGTCGGGACGTAGCCGTCGCTCATCAGGTAGCAGGGCCGCTGCCAGCCGAACAGCGAGTAGTTCGGGATGGCCCACGCCGTGCAGGGGAAATCCGCCTTGCCCTCAAGGAAGTCGAGGAAGAGCGGCGAGTGGTTGAGGCGCCACCTGCTCCGGTTGCCGCCGGCGAAGGTCTTCTTGAACAGCTCACGGGTCTGCTCGACGCCCAGGAAGTGCTCCTGGTCGGGCGCCTTCTCGTACGCGTAGGCGGGCGAGATCATCATCTCGTCGACCTTGAGGTCGTCGTTGAGGTAGTTGAGGACCTCGATGATGGTCTGCGGGGTGTCGGTGTTGAAGAAGGTGGAGTTGGTGGTGACCCGGAAGCCGCGCCGCTGGGCCTCCTTGATCGCCGCCACCGCCTCGTCGAACACCCCTTCCTTGGCGACCGATTCGTCGTGCCGCTCGCGCAGCCCGTCGATGTGCACGGCGAAGGCGAAGTACGGCGACGGCGTGAACTTCTCGATCTTCTTGCGCAGCAGCATCGCGTTGGTGCAGAGGAAGACGTACTTCCTCCGGGCCACGAGCTGGCGCACGATCTCGTCGATCTGAGGGTGCATCAGCGGCTCGCCGCCGGCGATGGAGACCATCGGGGCACCGGATTCGAGCACGGCGCCGACGGCCTGGGCCACGGGCATGCGCTGCTTGAGGACGCCCGCCGGGTGCTGGATCTTCCCGCAGCCCTCGCAGGCGAGGTTGCAGGCGTACAGCGGCTCCAGCTCGACGATCAGCGGGAATTTCTCCCGCTTGCGGAGCTTCTGTTCAATGAGGTACGTCGCAACCTTGATGGACTGACGAAGCGGCATGGCCATCTAGCTCACCTCCTGGGGAGCAGCAAAGATCGGTGCCATTCATAGAAAGCCGGTAGGACGGCACGAAGAACACGGAAAGCCGATATTCCACCGCGGACCGTGCCGATGCGGACGAGCTCATGCTCCGGAGCGTCCACGACCACCCGTACGGCGGCAACCGGGCGTGGCCCGGACCGCAGGGCGGTGCGCAGGGTCGCGGCGGACTCCATGTCCACCGCGACCGCCCCGGTGGCCCGCAGTTCGGCCCGTTCATGTCCCCGGACGACATGGTCGGAGCCGGTCAGCGGACCGGTGTGTACGGTGCGCCCCGGTACGGCCCTGGCCAGCGCCTCGGCCAGCAGGTCCGCACCGGTGCACGGGACGGGGTCCCCGGCGGCCCGGGTCTCCTCGGCCACCACCAGGTCGCCCGGGTGCATCCCGGGTTCGAGGCCGGCGCAGAACCCCGAGGCGATGACCGCGCTGGCCGCCGCCCCGTCCTGCCCGAGCGCCCGTGCCACGGCGGCTTCGGCCGCCCGGGGGCCCATGCCGGTACGGAGCACGGTCACCCGGTCCGGGGCGTCCACCGCCCTCCCCCTGCCGGTGCGCAGGGCGAGCTGTTCGATGCCGAGCGCGCAGGCGATCAGCAGGGGGGCGGCGGGGCCGGCCTCTCCCATCAGGCCCCCTCGCGCATCGGCGCGCGGCCCGCGAACGGGTCGCCGTGCACATACCGCCCGAGTGCGGTGAGCGGGAAGACCTGCCGGTAGAGGTGGTAGTTGATGGAGAAGTCCCAGGGGAACCCGGTGCCGGTGAAGTACGGCTCGTCCCAGGAACCGTCGGCCTGCTGGGTCTCGGTCAGCCAGGCGATGCCGCGCGTCACGGCGACGGTGTCCCGGCGGCCCGCGGCCAGCAGCGCGAGCAGGGCCCACGCGGTCTGGGAGGCGGTGGACGCCCCCTGGCCGATCCACTTCTCCTCGGCGTACGAGCGCAGGTCCTCGCCCCAGCCGCCGTCGTCGTTCTGGACGGACTCCAGCCACTGGACCGCGCGCCGGATCGCGGGGTGCGAGACGGGGAGTCCCGCTGCGGTCAGCGCGGGGACCACGGAGCCGGTGCCGTAGACGTAGTTGACGCCCCAGCGTCCGAACCAGCCGCCGCCCGCGTCCTGTTCGGACAGCAGCCACTCGATGCCGCGCCGGGTGACGGGGTGCGCGGCGCGCCCCTCGATGGCGAGCATCTCCACCACATGGCCGGTGACATCGGCGGACGGCGGGTCGATGACCTCGCCGAAGTCGCAGAAGGGCAGCCGGTTGGGGAACGGGCTGGTGTTGTCGGCGTCGAACGCGCCCCAGGCCCCGTTGCGGGACTGCATGCCGACGTTCCAGCGCACGCCGCGCTCGATGGCGGCGTCCACCCGGGCCTGGTCGGGGTGGCGGACCCGGCGCAGGGCGAGGACCACCTCCGCGGTGTCGTCGATGTCGGGGTAGTTGTCGTTGTGGAACTCGAACGCCCAGCCGCCGGGCTCCAGTCGGGGCCTGCGCACCGCCCAGTCGCCGGGCCGGACGATCTCCTCGGCGAGCATCCAGTCCGCCGCCTTCACGAGCGCCGGGTGGTCGGGGGCGACCCCGGCGTCGGCGAGGGCGATGGTGGCCAGGCAGGTGTCCCAGACCGGGGACTGGCAGGCCTCGATCATGCGGGTGCCGTCCTCGCGCCACACGGCGAAGCGGTCGAGCGAGTCGAGGCCCGCCCGCATCACCGGGTGTTCGAGGTCGTAGCCGAGCAGGTGCAGGGCGATGACCGAGTAGACGGCGGGCGGCTGGATACCGCCCCAGCAGCCGTCGTTCTCCTGGCGTTCGATGATCCAGCGGGCGGCGGCGTTCATCGCGACCCGGCGCAGTGCGCGCGGGGCGAACCGGTGGTAGACGTGCAGCGCCTTGTCGAGACGCTGGAAGAGGCCGTCCCAACTCGCCGCCGGAGCGGGCCGCTTGGAGGGGTTCGGGTCGTCCGGGTCGGTGTGCAGCTCGTCCAGGGCGAAGGGGGCGGGCCGCACCGGCCGCTTCGCCGAGACGATGGTGAGCGGCACGATGGTCTGGCGGGCCCAGCAGCCGAAGTCGTAGATGTTGAGCGGGACCCACTTGGGGAAGAACATCAGCTCGGGCGGCAGCTCGGGCAGGTCGTCCCACTTCCACCAGCCGAAGAGGGCCAGCCAGATCCGGGTGAAGACCCGGCTCGCGGCGATCCCGCCCTGCTCCCGGACCCAGCCGGCCGCGCGGGCCATGTGGGGATCCTCCGGCCGGTCGCCCGCCAGCCGCAGCGCCACGTACGCCTCGATCGTGGTGGAGAGGTCCGCGGGCCCGCCGTGGAAGGTCGCCCAGGTTCCGTCGCCGAGCTGCTCGCCGCGGATGAATCCGGCGGCGGCCCGGAGCGTGGCGGGGTCCTGGATGCCCAGGAACTGGCGGAGCAGCAGGTCCTCGGCGTCCATGGTGACGTTGGTGGCGAGGTCACCCTTCCACCAGCCCTGCTCGTCCTGCCTGCCGAGGAGGTGCTCGACCGAGCGTTCCGCGGCCCGCCGCGCGGCGGCCAGTACACCGTCCGCGGCGATGGTTGATTCGATAGTCGGTCTACTGGCCGAGGCTGCGCGGGGATCAACGGCCCCGGTGCTTCCGTCGGTCGTCGCTGTCATGGCTTCCCCTTCGTGCAGGTGGTCCTCTGCTGTGCTGGGGTCTCCGTCGGCCGGCGCCCGTAAGGACGCCGGCCGGCGACTGCGAGTCATATGGACCAGATGGTGATCATCTCTTTCGTACGACGACGAAGTCCGCGAGCGCCGTGAGCTGCGCCCGCACGGTTTCCGGCATGTCGACACCGTGCAGCACCTCTATGGCGACCGCATGCTGACGACGGGCCTCCTGGGCGGTCCACTCGCGGCCGCCCGCCTCCTCGATGAGCGCCGCACGGGCGGCGAACTCCTCTTCGGAGAAGCTGTCGAAGTCGCTGCTCTTGGCGTCGGCGGCGAGCAGCTCGCCGAGGCGCTCGGAGGCCGGTCCGCCCGCGGCGAGCGCGGCGACGACCGGCAGGGACTTCTTGCGCTGGCGCAGATCGCTCCAGGTCTGCTTGCCGGTGGCCTCGGGGTCGCCCCAGACGCCGAGCAGGTCGTCGACCGCCTGGAAGGCGAGGCCGAGGTGGTGGCCGTACGCCTCCAGGACGTCGGCGGTGCGGTCGTCCGCGCCGCCGAGCACCGCGCCGATGGAGCAGGCGCAGGCGAGGAGGGCGCCGGTCTTGTTGCCCTCCATCTCCAGGCACTCCTCGACGGTGACGCGCTCGCGGTGCTCGAAGGAGATGTCCTGGGCCTGCCCGTCGATGAGCTTGCGGGTCGCCGAGGTCAGCCGCCGGGCCGCGCGGCCCGCCTCGGGCGTGCCGAGCTCCAGCAGGACCTCGTTGGCCAGGGCGAACAGGGCGTCGCCGACCAGGATCGCCTGGGCGGGGCCGTGCACCTTCCATACGGTGTCGCGGTGGCGCCGCTGCTCGTCGCCGTCCATCAGGTCGTCGTGCAGCAGCGAGAAGTTGTGCACGAGTTCGACGGCGACGGCGCCGGGAACGCCGGCCTCGGGCGCGGCACCGGCCGCCTCTGCGGACAGCAGCGCGAGCGCCGGGCGGACGGCCTTGCCGCCGTCGCCGTCGGCGGGCCTGCCCTGGGCATCGATCCAGCCGAAGTGATAGGCGGCCACGGTGTCCATGGGCGGTGCGAGCCGGTCGACGGCGGCCCGGAGCACCGGCGTGGAAAGGGCCCGTCCGCGCTCCAGAAGCGCGGTGACGTCCGTGGTGTCCGCCACGGTGTCGGAAGCCGGATTCGCCGGGGTCACTGACTCTCCTCTTGTTCCGGTGGTACTGCTCATGCCGCCTCCTGCAGCGGATGTTCATGGGGGCGGCCGAGCGCCCGGAGCGCGGCGTCCGCGGCGCCCGCTCCGCTGCGGACCGCGCCCTCCATCGTGGCGGGCCAGCCGGTGGCGGTCCAGGCACCTGCCAGGAACAGTCCGGGGGCGCGGGTGAGCGTCCCGGGCCGCAGCCGGCCGACGCCGGGCGCGGGCGCGAAGGTCGCGGTGCGCTCGCGGGTGACGAAGAAGTCCCGGATGCCGGCGCCGCGGGCGGCCGGCAGCAGCCGTTCCAGCTCGGGCAGGTAGCGGGCGCGCAGCTCGGCGACGGGCAGTTCGATCTCGTCACCGGCCGCGGACTGGGAGACCGCGAGGTACTGGCCGGGGCCGGTGAGGCCGGAGGCCTCGGTGCGGTCGAAGACCCACTGGACCGGCGAGCCGAGCGCGGCGAAGAACGGCCGCTTGAGGACCTTGCGGTCGTAGACGACGTGCACGTTGAGGATCGGCGAGGTACCGATCTCCAGGAGCCGGTCCGGCGCGTCGAGCGCGCCCTCGGGCAGCAGGGCGTGGGTCTCGCGCTGCGGCACGGCCAGGACGACGGTGTCCGCCTCGATCTGTTCGGCGCCGGTGTCGACCAGCCAGCGTCCGTCGTCGGTGCGGGTGAGTTCGTGGGCCTTGGTACGCAGTTCGGTGCGGACACCCACGGAGTCCAGGGCCTTGCGGCTCATGGTGTCGTGGATGTCTCCGAGCGGCACGGAGGCCCAGCCGATGTCGGCGGCGCCCGGTTCGGAGAGCAGCCCGGTCTTGAAGACCTTCGCGGCGAGCGCGAGCGAGGAGTTCGGCGCGGTGGCGTTGAGGGTGGCGACGCCGACCAGGTCCCAGAGCGCCTCGATGGTGCGGGGCGACTGGCCGTGACGGGCGAGCCAGCTGCCGAAGTCCTCGGCGTCGAGCGCGGGGTCGCCCGGGTCGAGCCGGCCGAGGGCCAGCGCGGCCCGCGCGACACCGGCCCGTTCGGCGAGCGACAGGTGCGGGTACCCGGCGAGGCCTGCGGCCAGGTGCAGCGGGACCGGGAGCGCGTTGCGGCGCAGCCTTCCCAGCCGGGGTCCCGAGGGCTGCCCGACATCGAGAACGGGCACGTCCAAACGGTTTTGCAGGGGTGCCAGGCGGGCGCTGTCGACCCGGTCGAGGAACCAGCGGTACGCGGTGCAGCAGCGCAGGTAGACATGCTGGCCGTTGTCGACCGTCAGCCCGCCCCGGCGGAAGGAGAACGCGAGCCCGCCGAGCCGCGGGCGGCCTTCGAGCAGGGTCACGTCAAGCCCGGCGTCGGCCAGGCGCAGGGCCGCCGTGACACCGGCGAGCCCGCCGCCGACCACGACCGCGTGGGACGGGCGCAGGGCGTCGTCACTCATGCGTCCCCCTCTCGCCGGCTGCGTTCCGTCGGACCTGCTCAGTCAGGGACGCGGTCGCCGGGCCGGGGGTTGCCCGCGGTCCGTTCCGTTCGTCCTTGATGCACATGGTGCGCGAGATGTGGCTGAGGCGCATTCAGACACGCCCTCGGGCCGTGCGCCGCGAGATGTGGCGGGCGTCGAGACCGGACAGGCCGCGCACCGCGACGTACGCCTTCTCGTGGCCGGGCAGCGAGACCCGGCCGCGCAGCACCGCCTCGGGGTCGCGCTCGATGCGGTCGAGGAGCCTGCGGTAGATGCCGGCCATCGCCGCGACGCAGGCGCCGCTGCGCCGGTCGAGCATGGGCAGCAGCCGGTACCCCTCGGCGAACAGGGCGCGGGCGCGCCGGACCTCGAAGTGGACGAGGCCCGCGAAGTCGGAGCCGGGCGGCGGGGTGGCCCGGTGGAAGCCCGCGGAGCAGCCGAACTTGGCGAGGTCGTCGGCCGGGAGGTAGGTGCGGCCGTTGCCCGCGTCCTCGCGGACGTCGCGCAGGATGTTCGTCAGCTGGAGGGCGAGGCCGAGTGTGTCGGCGTACTCCGGGGCGCGCTCGGCGCCGGGGGCGCCCGGTTCCGTACCGAAGACGCCGAGGCTCAGGCGGCCGATGGCGCCCGCGACGCACCGGCAGTAGACCTTGAGGTCGTCCCAGGTCTCGTAGGCCGTGCCGTCCACGTCCATCAGCACACCGTCGATGAGCTCGTCGAGCCCTTCGAGCGGCAGCGGGAATCTGCGGGCGGTATCGGCGAGCGCGACGGCCACCGGGTCGGTGTCGTCCTCGTCGACCGCGCCGGCGCGGACGCGGTCCAGCAGGGTTCGGGTGCTCTCCAGGCGGACGCGCTTGGTCTCCGGCTCCAGTTCGCCGTCACCGATGTCGTCGACACGACGGGAGAAGGCGTACAGGGCCGACATGGCCTGCCGCTTCTCGGCCGGCAGCAGCCTGATGCCGTACGCGAAGTTACGCGCCTGCTGTCCGGTGACCGCCTCGCAGTAACTGTATGCGGCCTGTACCGGTGCCGACATGTACGTCGTCTGTCCCTCCACGGTCCGGCTCACCCCTCTCTACGCGCTTTTCGCAAGACAACTCCCACTTCGCGCAGCAGGCTGGGCTTGGTGGGTCCGGGTGGTCCGGGCAGTACGTCGAATCCGGCGGCCGCGACGGCGGTGAGGGCGGCGCGTCCTCCTCCCACGAATCCGGCGAGAAGCAGCCTGAGCCTGCCGTGGACGCTACCCACCAGGGGGGTGCCTTCATTCAGCAGATCCCGGGCGCGTTCCGCTTCGTACGCGATCAGGGAGCGCACCGACGCGTTCGCGGTGGGAGCCGCGAGGTCGGCCTCGCCGACGTGGAACCGGGCCATGTCCTCGGCCGGCAGGTAGATCCGGTCGCGGGCGAGGTCCTCCGCGACGTCCTGGAGGTGCTCGACGATCTGCAGTGCGGTGCACACGGCGTCGGAGCGGCGCAGCCGTTCGGGGCTCGCGGTCCCGGTGAGCTGGAGTACCAGGCGGCCGACGGGGTTCGCGGACAGCTCGCAGTAGGCGAGGAGTTCCTCGTACGTGCCGTAGCGGCGGACCTTCTGGTCCTGCCGGTTGGCCTCGATGAGACCGAGGAAGGGCTCGGGGGTCAGCGCGCGGCCACGGGCGGTGGGGCGCAGCGCCCGCAGCAGCGGGTGGTGCGGGGTCTCGCCGGTGGTGGCGAAGACGCGGCGCAGGTCGCGCTCCAGGGCGTCGAGCATCGCGAGCCGGTCGTCCGCCTGCGCCGCGTCGAGGCCGAGGTGCACGGCGTCGGCGCCACCGGGGGCGAGGTCGCCGTCGCCGATGTCGTCGACGAGACGGGCGAAGCCGTAGACGGCCATCAGGTCGTCGCGCCAGGCGCGCGGCAGGAAGAAGGGGGCGACCGGAAAGTTCTCGTGCGCTGCCTTGTCGAGGGTTCCGGATGCGGCGGTATCGAGCCGCGCCTGCCGGGTACGGGTCACTGCGGACCGCCCTGCGCGGGGACGGCGTGAGCACCTCGGAGCTGGAGATCTTCCGTCATAGCCGTCACATCTCCCGTTCTACACTGCTGACCCAAAACATCCCATTCCGGACACGCCGCCCACCCTCCCGAGTGCCGAGGACGGCTCCGGGCCGTCCACCCAGGCGGTATCGCCCCACTTGCGGCGAATCAGCACCGGTACAGCTTACGTTGTACAACGTTCATCCGGACGCCGGGGTACGGGCCGTGCGGCCCCGGACCCGTAGCCCGCGTCAACTTTCCCCCTACGGGGCCGCGTTCACGTCATCCGGCGGTAGGAGATCGCGGCGGACGCCGTACGACGAGGCGCGGATGCCCGCACTCCGGTCCGGGGTCCGGACATGGCTCGGCCTCCGCCGGAAGGGTCCGGCGGAGGCCGCCCGTGCGTGACGCGGGGTGCGTCCTACTTGCCGGTCTCCCGCTCGTAGGCCCGCAGGACCTCCTCGGTCGGGCCGTCCATGAGCAGCTCGCCCTTCTCCAGCCAGAGCACCCGGTCGCAGGTGTCCCTGATCGACTTGTTGCTGTGGCTCACCAGGAAGACCGTCCCGGCCTCCTTGCGCAGCTCCCTGATCCGCGCCTCGGAGCGGATCTGGAACTTGCGGTCACCGGTCGCCAGCGCCTCGTCGATCATGAGGACGTCGTGGTTCTTGGCGGCCGCGATGGAGAAGCGGAGGCGGGCGGCCATGCCGGACGAGTAGGTGCGCATCGGCAGCGTGATGAAGTCGCCCTTCTCGTTGATGCCCGAGAAGTCGACGATGTCGTCGTAGCGCTCGCGGATCTCCTCGCGGCTCATCCCCATCGCGAGACCGCCGAGCACGACGTTGCGCTCGCCGGTCAGGTCGCTCATCAGCGCGGCGTTGACGCCGAGCAGCGAGGGCTGCCCGTCCGTGTAGACGCTGCCGCTCTCGGTCGGCAGGAGACCGGCGATGGCACGCAGCAGGGTCGACTTGCCGGAGCCGTTCGTCCCGATGAGCCCGATCGCCTGGCCCCGGTAGGCGGTGAAGGTGACGCCGCGCACGGCGTGCACCTTGCGCACCCCGCGCTCCTCGCGCTTGTCGCGGCGCAGGATCCGGCTCAGTGCCGCGGTGGCGCTGCCCCTGCCACCGCCGCCGCCGTTGACCCGGTACACGATGTGCACGTCGTCGGCGATCACGGTGGGGACGCGCCCCGCGGTGTTGTCGTCAGCCACGGCCGTACCGTTCCTCTGCCTTCCAGAAGTACACGAAGCCCACGATGCCCACCACGACCGACCAGGCGAGGGCGACCACCCACACGTGCTCGGGCAGGTTCTCGGAGCCGTATCCGTCGATCAGGGCGAACCTGACCAGGTCCATGTAGATGGCCGCCGGGTTGTACTGGAGCACATCGGTGATCCAGGCCGGCTTGTCCGCGAGCATCACCGGGATGGAGAACATGACCCCGGACGCGTACATCCACGTACGCATCACGAACGGCATCAGCTGGGCGAGGTCGGGGGTCTTGGCCCCCATCCTCGCCATGGCGAGCGCCAGTCCGGTGTTGAAGAAGAACTGCATCGTCAGGGCGGGAATCACCAGCAGCCACGACAGCCGGGGATAGCTGCCGAAGCCGACCGTGACCGCGATCAGCACGATCATCGAGTACAGCAGCTGCTGGAGCTGCTGGAGCGAGAAGGAGATGGGCAGCGAGGCGCGGGGGAAGTGCAGCGCCCTGACCAGGCCGAGGTTGCCGGAGATCGCGCGCACGCCGGCCATCACGGAACTCTGGGTGAAGGTGAAGACGAACACCCCGGTCACCAGGAACGGGATGAACACCTCCTGCGGGATGCCCTTCTTCGTGCCCAGGATCAGCCCGAAGATGAGGAAGTAGACCGCCGCGTTCAGGAGCGGGGTCGCCACCTGCCACAGCTGGCCCAGCTTCGCCTGGCTGTACTGGGCGGTCAGCTTGGCCCGGGAGAACGCCAGGATGAAATGGCGTCGCCCTCGGAGCTGGCGCACGTACTCGAGGAGTCCGGGCCGGGCACCGCTGACCGCAAGGCCGTACTTCGCGGCCAGCTCGGCCGCGCTCAGGCCGTCGTCGGCCGACGGCGGGCTGCTTACCGCAACCGCGCCACCATGGGTTGTGTCACTCACCAGAAGAAACTCTCGTATTCAAAATGCGCAGCCAGTCGCGGGCGCGGCTCAGGGCGGACAGGTCCCGACAAGAAAAATACGCCTCATGCTCCCAGAGGGGAGCCTCTCAGATGACCGGAGGGCGGCCCAGCCTGGTCAGGCGCCACACCGTACGCCACTTCATCGGGCGGCGCGGTCCGCACGGCGTCCGCCAGCCCTCCCGGAACCCGCCGAACCAGGCCTTCAGCGCCTCGCCGGACGGCCTGCGCAGCAGCGTCAGCAGCATCCACACCCCGAGGTACACCGGGACGAGGGGCGCGGGGAGGTTGCGCCGGGCCAGCCAGACCCGGTTGCGGGCCACCATGCGGTGGTAGACGGCATGGCGGGACGGGGCCGTCGCGGGGTGGTGCAGCACCATGTCCGCGCGGTAGTCGATCAGCCAGCCGGCGTCCAGCGCGCGCCAGGCGAGGTCGGTCTCCTCGTGCGCGTAGAAGAAGTCGCCCGGCAGCGGGCCGACCTCGGCGAGGACCCGGGTGCGCACCGCGTTGGCGCCGCCGAGGAATGTCGTCACCCGGGACGAGCGCATCGGGTCGGCGGCGCGCAGCCGCGGCACGTGGCGGCGCTGGGTGACCCCGGTCTCGGGGTCCGCGATGCGGAAGCTGATGATGCCCAGCCGGGGGTCCTCTGCGAACGCCTTCCGGCACAGCTCCGCGGTGTCGGTGAGGGGCAGCAGCCCGTCGTCGTCGAGGAAGAGCAGGGCGTCCACATCGGCGCCGGAGGGCCCGAAGGCCTCGATGCCGACGTTCCGGCCGCCGGGGATGCCGAGGTTCTCGGGCAGCTCGACGGTCCGCACGCCCGGGGGGACGTCGGGGACGGGCGAGCCGTTGCCGACGACGACCACCTCGATCCGGTCGCCCTCCTGGGCGGCGACCGAATCGAGCAGGGCGCGCAGCTCGGCCGGGCGGTTGCCCATGGTGATGATGACCGCGCCGAGTTTCATGGGTGTGCTCACTTCAGCCTGCTCGATGCCAGGACCGACACGAGGTGCAGCAGGGTCTGCAGCAGGGCGATGCCGGCCAGGACCGCGACCGCGAGACGGCTGAAGAAGAAGTCGTCCCGCACCTCGTCGAGGACGGCCGCGATCAGAATGACCAGCGACGCCTCGACACACAGGATGAGCCGGTGGAACTTGAGCGCCCCGGCAGCCCGGCGGGCGAAGGCCATGCCGGAGGAGCGCGGCTCGGAGGCGGACTCCTTGACCGGCGGCAGACCGCCCTGGTGGCGGGCGACGCCGACGAGGTCCGTCTCGGCCTTGATCAGGATCGCGCCGAGCGCGGCGAGCGTGCCGAGGAAGGCCCACAGCCAGTCGATGCGTCCGGTGCCCCACAGGTCGGCGGCGCGCAGGCCGAAGCCGACGAGCACGGCCGCGTCGCACAGGTAGGCGCCGACCCGGTCCAGATAGACGCCGCCGAGCGAGAACTGCTTCTTCCAGCGCGCGACCTCGCCGTCGACGCAGTCGAGCAGCAGGTACAGCTGCACCATGACGACGCCGAGCACCGCGCCCCAGATGCCCGGCACGAGCAGCGCCGGAGCGGCGAGCACACCGGCGACGGTCATCAGATAGGTCAGCTGGTTCGGCGTGACCTTCGTGTTCACCAGGTACCGGTCGATGCGCAGCGAGATCTCGCGCATGTATATCCGGCCCGCCCAGTGCTCACCGCTGCGCCGGTCCTTGACGCCCGGCGGGTGAACGACCGGGCGGAGTTCAGCTACTGATGGTCTTGGCATAGTCGGCGTACGCGTCCCTGATCTGGTCGGTGGACAGGCTGAGGTGTTCCAGGACCGTGAAGCGTCCCGGGCGGGTCTGGGGGGCGTATTCGACGGCCTCGACGAACTCGTCGACGGTGAAGCCGATCGCGTCGGGCGTGACCGGAAGGCCGTGCCGGCGCAGTACGTCGGCGAAGAGGCCGGACTCGTCGACGGCCCCGCGCAGATGCATGGCGAAGGCGGCACCGAGGCCGACCTGCTCGCCGTGGCTGGCGGCCCGCTTGGGGAAGAGCAGGTCGAAGGCGTGGCTGATCTCGTGGCAGGCGCCGGACGAGGGCCGGGTGTCGCCGCTGATCGAGATGGCGATGCCGGAGAGCACCAGCGACTCGGCGAGGACGGTGAGGAACTCGTCGTCGGCGACGGTGCCGGGGTGACGCAGCACGGCCTCGCCGGCGGTACGGGCCATGGCGGCGGCCAGTCCGTCGATCTGCTCGCCGTTGACCTGGTGCGAGAGCTCCCAGTCGGCGATGGCGGAGATGTTGGAGATCGCGTCGCCGATGCCCGACCGTACGAAGCGGTCCGGGGCTTCGCGGATCACCGACAGGTCGATCACCATGGCGATGGGCATGGGGACGCCGTAGGAGCCCCGGCCGTTGTCGTTGTCCAGGGTGGCGACGGGCGAGCAGAGGCCGTCGTGGGCGAGGTTCGTGGCGACCGAGACCAGCGGCAGGCCGACCCGGGCCGCGGCGTACTTCGCCACGTCGATGATCTTGCCGCCGCCGAGGCCGACCACGGCGTCGTAGCGCTTGCCCTTGATGTCGTCGGCCAGCTGCACCGCGGCGTCGATGTTGCCGCCCGCGACGCAGTACCAGTCGGCGCCCGGCAGGGCCGGTGCCAGCTTCTCGCGCAGGGCCAGCCCGGAGCCGCCGCTGATCGCGATGGCGAGCTTGCCGGAGGCGGAGATCCGCTGGTCGGCGAGGAGGCCGGCCAGGTCGTGCATGGCGCCCCGGCTGATGTCGACGAAGACCGGGGACGGGATGAGTCGGGTCAGTACCGGCACGCGATCTCCCGGCCCTTCGCGAGGTCGTCGTGGTTGTCGATCTCGACCCAGCTCACGTCACCGATGGGGGCGACGTCCACGGTGAAGCCGCGGTTGACGAGCTCCTGGTAGCCGTCCTCGTAGTAGAGGTCGGGGTCGCGCTCGAAGGTGGCCTTCAGGGCGTCGGCCAGCTCCTCGGCGGCCTCGGCCTCGATGAGGGTGACGCCGATGTACTCGCCGGTCGCCTCGGCCGGGTCCATCAGCTTGGTGATCCGCCGGACGCCCTTGCCGTCCTCGGCGACGACCTTCATCTCCTCGTCGGCGAGGTTCTTCACCGTGTCGAGGGCGAGGATGATCTTCTGGCCCTTGCCGCGCGCGGCAAGGAGCGTCTTCTCGACGGAGACCGGGTGGACGGTGTCGCCGTTGGCGAGGAGCACGCCGCGCTTCAGCTCCTCACGGGCGCACCACAGAGAGTAGGCGTTGTTCCACTCCTCGGCCTTGTCGTTGTCGACGAGGGTGAGCTTCAGGTCGTACGTGGCCTCCAGCTCCTCCTTGCGGGCGTAGACGGCCTCCTTGCGGTAGCCGACGACGATCGCGACCTCGGTGAGCCCGATCTCGGCGAAGTTGGCCAGCGTGAGGTCGAGGACCGTCTTGTCGCCGTCCACCGGCACGAGCGCCTTGGGCAGCGTGTCGGTGTAGGGGCGCAGGCGCCGTCCCGCGCCGGCTGCCAGTACGAGGCCGATCATGCGGTTTCTCCTTCGTCGTGAACGGCGGGCGCCCCGGAGGACACCCAGAAGCGGATGGACTCCACCAGCACGATCAGCGCGACGGCCACGGCGAGCACGGTGAGCGCGGTGGTGAAGCCGGAGGCTCCGGTGAGAGCGGCGGCGAGCACGGCCACGACCAGGGTCCGGCCCTCGTGTCCGCCGATCGTGCGCACCAGCCACTGGGGCGGGGCGCCGGTGCCGCCCCGGATGCGGTACACCGTGTCGTAGTGATGGTAGGCGACCGCCGAGACCAGCCCGAAGGCCGCGGGGAGCGCCCCGTCGACCTCGCTGCGGGCGGCCAGGATGAGGATCGTGCAGTACTCCGCGGCCCGGAAGACCGGGGGTACGAGCCAGTCGAGCGCGCCCTTGAGGGGGCGCGCCACGGCTATGCCGGAGCAGACCGCGTAGAAGACGGCGGCGACGACCGTCTGCCGGCTGCCGAAGGGCTGCTGGAGCGCGGCGGCGATCAGCGCGCCGGTGCCGACGAGGGCGATCACGGGGGCGCTCCAGGCGCCGGGGATCTTCGGGCCGCGGGCGGCGATGAGCTGCGCGATCGGGCCGGAGTCGGCGAGGTCCGCGAGGGCCTGGGCGGCGCGGTCGGTGCGCCGGGCCTTGCGGGTCAGGGAGCGCAGGAGGCGGCCCGCCGTGGTGTAGCAGGCGGCGAAGGCGCAGCCGATCAGCAGGGCGTAGAAGACGATGCGCGGGGTGGTGAACGCGGTGAGTACGGCGATCATCGCCCAGCGCTCACCGATCGGGAGGACGATCATCCGCCGCAGCCAGACCGTCCAGCCGACGCTGTCGAGCTTGTCGGAGAGGGCGGCCGTGGGGCTGGAGTTGGCCACCGCGTCGTGGTTGGCCTCGTTGAACGAGAAGTCGATGATGTGGCGGCAGGACTGCAGGACCATCGCGCCGAGCGCCAGGGCCCAGACGTCGTCGCCGTTGCGGGCCGCGCCGAGGGCGATGCCCGCGTAATAGGCGTACTCCTTGGCCCGGTCGAAGGTGGCGTCCAGCCAGGCGCCCATCGTGGAGTACTGCAGGGAGTAGCGGGCGAGCTGCCCGTCCGTGCAGTCCAGCACGAAGGAGAACAGGAGCAGGACGCCCGCCGCGACGTAGCCGCCCCGGGTGCCGGTGGCCGCGCAGCCGGCCGCTATCAGCGCGGTGAGCAGGGACGCGGTGGTGACCTGGTTCGGTGTGAGCCCCCGGCGCGCGCACCAGCGGGCGATGTAGCGCGAGTACGGGCTGATGAAGTGGGTGGTGAAGAAGCCGTCGCGGGCCTTCACCGCGCTGCGCAGCCGGACCGCCTCGTCGTCCACGGCCCCGACGCCGGCGCGCGCGGTGGCGCGGGCGGCCTCGTCCGTGGGCACGGTGGCGACGAGCGAGCCCAGCTCGGGGCGCTGCACCTCGGTGCCCCCGGCCTCCATGGCCGCCGCGAGCCTGCCGGGCACGGTGCGGTCGGTGACCGTGGCGGTGGTGCCGGCGGCGGGCACCCCGGCGCCGACCGCGTCGGTCGTGGTGCGCAGGGCGCTCACGAGGGCGGGGCGCGCCTCGGCCTGTGCGGTGAGGGCGCCGGGCACGGCCGCCGCGGGGAAGCGGGGGTCGGTCAGGGCGAGCCGGAGGGCGTGGCGGTGGCCGACGAAGCGGGGGTCGACGAGGGCGACCCGCTCGGCCGCCGGGACGGCGGCCAGCAGCCCGGCCGCTTCGGTGACGTCGGCGGCTGCGCGGACGTCGAAGCCCAGCGACCGGAGATCGTCCTCCAGTGACGATCCGGGCAGCGGAGCACCTGTGAGAATGGCGGTCGACAGACGAACTCACTCCTTGGGGTGCTGACACGGATCGGCACGCGACAGTGCGGCCAGAAGCGGCCGGCGGCATGTCGGCAGAGGCTATCGGATGAACGGAAGCGCGAGTTCACTGCCCGTTTGCGCTCCGTTCCGGGCGGCGCCGGATCATGCGCGCCGTCCGCGATCATCATCGTCGATGGCCGCCTCGCCTGACAAAAAAGCGGGTGGGCCCACCTTCCCGGCCGGTTGGCCCCCGTTCTGCGGCACGGCTCTGACCTGCACTCGTTTGCGCAGGTCAGGGGCAATGACAACGGTGTTCAGTGCCGTGTTGCCCGATACCCCCCACCCGTAGTTCACTGGCAGGGTCCGGGCCGGGGAGGCCCGGGTCCGCGAGACGACCGGGAGGCGTCCCCATGGGGGCAGGGCACGATCACGGACATGTGCACGGCGGGCCCGTGCCCACCGGTACGGCGGCCGCCGCGCACCAGGGGCGGCTGCGCATCGCGCTGTGCATCACGCTGGCCGTGACGGTCATGGAGATCGTCGGAGGCGTGCTGTCCGGCTCGCTCGCGCTGATCGCCGACGCGGCCCACATGGCGACCGACGCCCTGGGGCTCGGCCTGGCACTGCTGGCGATCCACTTCGCCAACCGGCCGGCCGGACCGAACCGCACCTTCGGCTACGCCCGTGCGGAGATCCTGGCCGCCCTGGCCAACTGCTGTCTGCTCCTGGGGGTCGGCGGCTATCTGCTCTTCGAGGCGGTGCAGAGGTTCATCGACCCGGCCGAGACCCGGGGCGGGCTCACGATCGCCTTCGCCCTGGTGGGTCTGGTCGCGAACGCGGTGTCGCTGACGCTGCTGACGCGCGGGCAGCAGGAGAGCCTCAATGTGCGCGGCGCCTATCTGGAGGTGCTGGCGGACACGCTGGGGTCGGTGACGGTGCTGATCTCGGCGGGCATCGTGATGGCGACCGGCTGGCAGGCGGCGGACCCCATCGCCTCGCTGGTCATCGGCCTCATGATCGTGCCGCGTACGGTGCGGCTGCTGCGCGAGACGCTGAACGTGCTCCTGGAGGCGGCGCCCCCGGGGGTCGACATGGGCGAGGTGCGCGACCACATCACGGCGCTGCCGGGGGTGCTGGACGTGCACGACCTGCACGCGTGGACGATCACCTCGGGCATGCCGGTGCTCTCCGCCCACGTGGTGGTGCAGCAGGACCTGCTGGACTCGATCGGTCACGAGAAGCTGCTGCACGAGCTCCAGGGCTGCATCGGCGACCACTTCGACGTGGAGCACTGCACCTTCCAGCTGGAGCCGAGCGGGCACGCGGAGCACGAGGCGAAGCTCTGCCACTGACCCATGGGCCCGCGGGGCCCGAGGTGTAGGGTTTCGCGGACGTGTACGAACCGGTCCGACGGCCGGTGTCCGCCCACCCGAGGGTCCCCACGTTGACCGACATCACCTGGCCCGTCCGCCCCGAGACGGCCGCCGACATCCCCGCCGTGCACGCCGTGAACGCCGCCGCGTTCCCGACGGAGGCCGAGGCGGATCTCGTGGAAGCGTTGCGCGCGGACCCGACGGCCTGGCTGCCCGGTCTCTCGTACGTCGCCGAGTCGCCCGACGGGAACATCGCCGCGTTCGCCCTGCTGACGCGCTGCCGGGTCGGGGACGCGCCCGCCCTGGCCCTGGCCCCCGTCGCCACCGCCCCGGAGCACCAGCGCCGGGGCGCGGGCTCCGCCGTGATCCGGGCCGTGCTCGACGCGGCCCGGCTGCGCGGGGAGGCCCTGGTCCTGGTGCTCGGCCACGCCGCGTACTACCCGAGGTTCGGCTTCGTACCGGCCTCGCGGTACGAAATCCGGCCGTCCTTCGAGGTTCCGGACGAGGCGATGATGGCGCTGGTGCTCGATGATTCCGCGCCCGCGGCGCGGGGCACGATTGAGTATCCGAAGGCGTTCGGGGTCTGACACGACGGTCGGGCGGGGGCGGACATGCCAGGACCCGAAGTACGGACAAGCCGCTTTTGTACGGCAGACTTGAGCAGACTCGACGGGACCGGCGCACGGGGCCGGAACCACAGCGAAGGATGGGTATGCCGACCACACCAGTCACCGCGGCGAACACCTCGTCGAACGGCACAGCGGAAGCGATCATGCTCGAACTGGTCGACG
This sequence comes from Streptomyces sp. NBC_00708, assembly GCA_036226585.1. Classification (GTDB taxonomy): domain Bacteria; phylum Actinomycetota; class Actinomycetes; order Streptomycetales; family Streptomycetaceae; genus Streptomyces. The sequence continues at coordinate 6,563,112 of CP108997.1, read as the reverse complement.
AGAACGGCACCACCATCGGCACGGCGGAGAAGCTCGCCGCCCACCAGGCGCCCGGACAGCTGCACCGCGCGTTCTCCGTGTTCCTCTTCGACGAGCAGGGCCGGCTGCTGCTCCAGCAGCGTGCTCTCGGCAAGTACCACTCCCCCGGTGTCTGGTCCAACACGTGCTGCGGCCACCCCTACCCGGGCGAGGCGCCCTTCGCCGCCGCCGCCCGGCGTACGTACGAGGAGCTGGGGCTTTCGCCCTCGCTGCTGGCCGAGGCGGGTACCGTTCGCTACAACCACCCGGACCCGGCGTCGGGCCTGGTGGAGCAGGAGTTCAACCACCTCTTCGTGGGCCTGGCGCAGGAGCGGCTGCGACCCGATCCGGAGGAGGTCGGCGAGACGGCCTTCGTGACGGCCGCCGAGCTGGCCGAGCGGCATGCCCGTGAGCCGTTCTCGGCGTGGTTCATGACCGTGCTGGACGCCGCCCGGCCCGCGATCCGCGAGCTGACGGGACCGGCCGCCGGCTGGTAGGCGGTCCCGGGCGGGCAGGGTCAGAGGGCGGTGCTGCTGAGCGGCAGGGCCGCCCAGATGACCTTCCCGCCGCCCGCGGTGTGCTCGACGTCGCAGGTACCGCCGGCTTCCCGGGTGATCTCGCGGACCAGCAGCAGGCCCCGTCCGCCGGTCTGCGCGTGGTCGGTCTCCAGCGCCGTGGGGCGGTAGGGGTGGTTGTCCTCGACGGACACCCTGACCCACTCCTCGCCGACTGCCACCTCGACGGCCAGTTCGGGCGAGAGCAGCGCCGCGTGCTTCACCGCGTTGGTGACCAGCTCGGAGACGATGAGCAGCAGGCCCTGCGTGATGTCGTCGTCGATCGGTACGTTCTGGCGCTTCAGCAGATCGCGCACGGCGTGCCGGGCCTGGGGTACGGAGACGTCCGAGGCCGGAGCGGTGAAACGCCAGACCCCTTCGTACGGCACGGGCCGGGCGGGGACACTCCCGCGGCTCTCCATAGTCCGGTACCCGCTCTCCACTCGAAGTGACTTCACGTCGAGTACAGGGTGGCGGGCGAGGTTGCTTCGGTCCGCACTACTGAACACAAGTCGACACCTATTGACCGAACTCGACTTCATTCGCGCGAGAGTGTCAGTTTTCGGACCGCTTCTGACTGTCCTGGGTGAGCGGGTCCGTCTCTTCCCCCTTGCTCCCGTCGGCCGTCATCTGCTCGGAGACCATCGAGACGATCCGCCGGCCGCCGATCCCGATGGCGATGAGCCCGAGCCCGTCGAAGAGCAGGGCCAGCGAGAAGAAGCAGCCGAGTACGTAGAGGCTGCTGTGCGGCCAGTCGAAGAGTACGAGCAGACCGAGGAGCAGGCCGAAGGCGCCCTGGAGCAGCGTCCAGCCGAACTGCGGGCCGCGCACCACGACGCTGCCCACGAGCCGGAAGACCCCGCCGGTCAGGAAGAGGAGCGCGGCGAACATGGTCAGCGCCTCGGCGGTGCCGTGCGGGTGGCGGATGACGACGACCCCGGCGGCGATGTTCAGCGCGGCGACCACGACGCCCAGCCAGAAGTAGCTGGTGCCGCGCGACTGCACGGCGTGGACCAGGCCGACCAGACCGCCGACGAGAAGCAGCCAGCCGAACAGGATCATCGAGGTCAGCGTCGCCACGCCGGTGTAGACGAGCCCGACCAGGCCGGCGACGACGAGCAGGATGCCGAGCAGGGCCAGACCGCCGAAACTGCGGTGGAGCTTCCTGCCTTCGCGTTCGGGACCGTCCACGTGGGGCTCCTCGGGTGCGTGCCTGCTTGGCGCCCCCTTCTTGATCGTAGGTTCGAACACCACGGATAGCATCCGGCCATGGACCGTACGGAACCCCGCCTGGAGCACACCGTCGCCGACGGCGTCGCCACCGTCGTCATCAGCAACCCCGCCAAGCGCAACGCGATGACGGCCGCGATGTGGCAGGCGCTTCCGGTGCTGCTGGAGAAGCTGGCCGGCGATCCCTCGGTGGGCGCCCTGGTCCTGACCGGCGCGGGCGACACCTTCTGCGCGGGTGCGGACATCTCCTCGCTGCGGGACCCCGGGAGCGATCCGCAGAGCCTGGCCGTGCGGGCCGAGGAGGCGCTGGCCGCGTTTGCGCTGCCGACGCTCGCGGTGGTGCGCGGCTACTGCGTGGGCGGCGGGAGCCAGCTGGCCGCCGCCTGCGATCTGCGCTTCGCGGCGGAGGGCGCCCTGTTCGGGGTCACCCCGGCCAAGCTGGGGATCGTCTACCCCGCCTCGTCCACCCGCCGGCTGGCCGCCCTGACGGGCCCCGCGACGGCCAAGCACCTGCTGTTCTCCGGTGAGCTGATCGACACGGAGCGGGCGCTGCGGACCGGCCTGGTGGACGAGGTACTCCCGGACGGGGCGCTGGACGAGCGGGTCGGGGCGTACGTACGGACCCTGGTGTCGCGGTCCCGGCTGACGCAGGCCGCGGCCAAGGAGTTCGCGGCGGGGCGCGAGGACCGGGACGCGTACTGGGCCGGGCAGGCACGGGGCAGCGGCGACACCGCGGAGGGTGTCGCCGCCTTCCTGGAGCGCCGGGCGCCCCGCTTCACCTGGGCGCCTACTGGAGGATGAAGCGGCTCCGGCCCCGCCACTCCTCGACCAGGTCGGCCGGCGCCTTGTCCGGCGATCCGGCGTCGTAGGGCGGCTGGGGGTCGTACTCCGCCAGGAGCTGTACGGCCTGCGCGGTGCGGTCGCCGGCGATGCGGCCGAGCAGGGTGAGGCCCATGTCGATGCCGGAGGAGACCCCGGCGGCGGTGACGTACTTGCCGTCGAAGACCACGCGTTCGCCGGTGGGCTCGGCGCCGTGGTCCCTGAGGGTGTCGAGGGCGAGCCAGTGCGAGGTGGCGCGCCGCCCCTTCAGGAGTCCGGCCGCCGCCAGCAGCAGCGATCCGGTGCAGACGGAGGTCGTCCAGGTGGTGGCCTCGTCCGCGCGGCGCAGCCAGCCGAGCAGCTTCTCGTTCTCCATCTGGTGGTGCTGTCCGGGGCCGCCGGGGACGATCACCAGGTCGGGGGCGGGGACCTCGTCGAACGTCCGGTGCGCGACCAGTTCGAGGCTGCGGTTGTCGTTGCGTACCGCGCCCGCGTGCTCGGCGACGAAGACGGTCTCGGCGCCGGGGGTGCGGGACAGGATCTCGTAGGTGCCGACGGCGTCCAGGGCGGTGAAGCGGTCGAAGAGGGCGATGGCGATCTGCATGAGTGTGTCCTGTCTTCCGATGGTCAGACGTGGTGGGCGGAGCCGAAGCGGCGGCGGTATTCGGCGGGGGCGGCGCCGAGCGCCTTGACGAAGGCCCGGCGCATCGCCTCCGGCGTGCCGTATCCGCTGCTGCGGGCGATCCCGGCGACCCCGTCGGTGGTGTCCTCCAGGAGCCGGCGGGCGTGTTCGAGGCGGACCCGGTCGACGTACCGGCCCGGCGTGGTCCCCGTCTCCGCCTGGAAGGCGCGGGCGAAGTGGCGGGGCGAGAGGCGGGCGCGGGCGGCCAGGGCCTCCACGGAGAGGTCGGCGCCGGGGTGTTCGGTGATCCAGTGCTGGACCTCGCGCAGCGGTTCGCGGCGCGCTGTCTGGGCGCTGAGCTGGGCGCTGAACTGCGACTGGCTGCCCGGTCTGCGCAGGAAGACGACCAGGTGCCGGGCGATCGTCAGGGCGACGTCCCGCCCGTGGTCCTCCTCGACCAGGGCCAGCGCCAGGTCGATGCCCGCGGTGACTCCGGCGGAGGTGGCGATCCTGCCGTCGCGTACGAAGATCGGCTCGGGGTCGACCTCGACGGCCGGGTGTTCGCGGGCCAGTTTCTCGCACACGTTCCAGTGCGTCGTCGCCCGGTGGCCGTCCAGTTGTCCGGCCGCCGCGAGCAGCAGCGCCCCGCTGCACACGGAGACCAGGCGCTCCGGCAGCGGCCCGTGCACGCGTAGCCAGTGGACGAGTTCGGGGTCGGGGTCACGGGTGCCCCAGCCGCCGGGGACGAGGAGGGTGTGGGGCGTCGGCGCGTCGGCGAGGCTGCCGTCGGGGACCAGGGTGAGGCCGCAGGACGTGCGGACCGGGGCGCCGTCCAGCGAGGCGGTGCGCAGCTCGTACGTGACGTCCGGGTACCGGGAGGCACCGGCGAAGACCTCCATGGGGCCGGTGACGTCGAGGCTCTGTACGCCGTCGAAGAGGACGACGAGCACGCTGCGCTGCTTCATGTCCGCCATCCTGGGCGGCCCGGCGGATGGCCGCAATGACGGGCTCCCCACCTTTCCTGCCATCATCGGCTGCGGCACAGCTCACGTGGGCCGGGGGGTTCCTGCCCGTACCGACCAGTCGGTAACGTGCCGGGTATGAGTACTCTCCCGCCCCGTGCCGGGCGGCGTTGCCACAACGCCCTGAACCCGCTGCACTCCTCGCTCTACTTCTCCCCCGACCTCGGCAAGGAGCTCGGCGGGATCGGCATCGACGACCCCTCCGCCGTCTACTTCGCCACCCGCGCCGCCGCGATGGGCGCGGTCGGCGCCGACACGGTGACCGCGACCTTCTACAACTTCAACCACGCGCTGGTGTCCCGGCACGTTCCCGCGATCTGGGACATAGCCTCCCCCGCGAAGGTCCTGGACGCCCGGCTGCGCGCCGCCGACGCGACGCTGCGCCGGCTGCTCGGCGAGGAGATCATCGCCTCCCCCGAAATGGCCGAGGCCGCGCAGCTCGCCCTGCGCGCCACCGAGGGCTGCACCCGGCACGCCCGGCCGCTGTACGCGGCGCACGCCGGTCTGCCGGTCCCGGACGAACCGCACCTGGCGTACTGGCACGCGGCGACGCTGCTGCGCGAGCACCGGGGCGACGCCCACCTCGCCGCGCTCCTCGCCGCGGAGCTCGACCCGCTGGAGGCCCTGGTCAGCCACACCGCCACCGGCAAGGGCATGGCGATCGGCTGGCTGCTGTCCTCCCGGGGCTGGCGGCGCGCCGACTGGGAGGCCGCGTCGGAGCGGCTGCGCGAGCGCGGGCTGCTCACGGCGGAGGGCGAGCTGACCGAGGAGGGCACCGAGCTGCGCAAGGGGCTGGAGGAGGCCACGGACCGGATGGACCTGGCCCCGTACGAACACCTGGGCGGACCGGGTGTGGCCCGGCTGACGGAGCTGGGGGGCGGCTTCCTCGCCACGGCGTGGGCGGCGGGCGCGTTCCCGGCCAGCGCGACCGGCTGAGCGACGAAATCCGGCGACCGCCCCCTGGGGTGGCCGGGCGACACGGCGCCCGGCCACCCGGCACAATGCAGGGCGTGTGACTCCGGGCCCGTCCCAGCGGCGGGCCCGGGGCCCGACCAGCACAGCCAGCAGGAGAAGGCGAGTCGGTAGAACCGTGACGACGTCCATCGAAGGCAGGATCGCCGAGGAGCTCGGCGTACGCGAGCGGCAGGTGAAGGCGGCCGTCGAGCTGCTCGACGGCGGGTCGACCGTGCCGTTCATCGCCCGCTACCGCAAGGAAGCGACCGAGATGCTCGACGACGCGCAGCTGCGCACGCTCGAGGAACGGCTGCGCTATCTGCGGGAGCTGGAGGAGCGCCGGACGGCGGTCCTCGAATCCGTACGGGAGCAGGGCAAGCTCGACACGGCGCTGGAGGCGCGGATCCGGGCGGCCGACACGAAGGCGCGGCTGGAGGACATCTACCTGCCGTTCAAGCCGAAGCGGCGGACGAAGGCGCAGATCGCCCGGGAGGCCGGTCTCGAACCGCTCGCCTCCGGCCTGCTCGACGACCCCTCGGTGGACCCGCTCGCCGCGGCGGCGGCCTTCGTCGACGCGGACAAGGGCGTCGCGGACCCGGCGGCGGCCCTGGAGGGCGCCCGCGCCATCCTCACCGAGCGGTTCTCGGAGGACGCCGACCTCATCGGCGAGCTGCGCGAGCGCATGTGGACGCGCGGGCGGCTGGTGGCGCGGGTGCGGGACGGCAAGGAGGAGGCGGGCGCCAAGTTCGCGGACTACTTCGACTTCGCCGAGCCGTTCACCGCGCTGCCCTCGCACCGGGTGCTGGCGATGCTCCGGGGTGAGAAGGAGGACGTTCTCGACCTGGTCCTGGAGCCGGAGGAGCCGTCCCAGGAGCCCGGCCCGTCCTCGTACGAGAACATGGTCGCCCGGCGCTTCGGCGTGGGCGACCGGGGGCGTCCCGGCGACAAGTGGCTGGCCGACACGGTGCGGTGGGCCTGGCGGACCCGGATCCTGGTGCACCTCGGCATCGACCTGCGGCTGCGGCTGCGCACGGCGGCGGAGGACGAGGCGGTACGCGTCTTCGCGTCGAACCTGCGCGACCTGCTGCTCGCCGCACCGGCCGGGACGCGGGCCACGCTGGGGCTCGACCCCGGTTTCCGTACGGGTGTGAAGGTCGCCGTCGTGGACGCGACCGGCAAGGTCGTCGCCACCGACGTCATCCACCCGCACGTCCCGGCCAACAAGTGGGACCAGTCGCTGGCGACCCTGGAGCGGCTGGCGCGCGAGCACCACGTCGACCTGATCGCGATCGGCAACGGCACGGCGTCCCGCGAGACGGACAAGCTCGCCGGTGAGCTGTGCGCGAAGCATCCGGAGCTGAAGCTCACCAAGGTGATGGTCTCGGAGGCGGGCGCCTCCGTTTACTCCGCCTCGGCCTTCGCCTCGCAGGAACTCCCCGACATGGACGTCTCCTTGCGCGGCGCCGTCTCGATCGCGCGCCGGCTCCAGGACCCGCTGGCCGAGCTGGTGAAGATCGACCCGAAGTCGATCGGCGTCGGGCAGTACCAGCACGACCTGTCCGAGGTGAAGCTCTCGCGGTCGCTGGACGCGGTCGTCGAGGACTGCGTGAACGGTGTCGGCGTCGACGTCAACACCGCGTCCGCGCCGCTGCTCTCCCGGGTCTCCGGCATCGGCACGGGGCTCGCCGAGAACATCGTGGCGCACCGCGACGCGAACGGGCCGTTCCGCTCCCGCAAGAGCCTGAAGGACGTGGCCCGGCTGGGTCCGAAGGCGTACGAGCAGTGCGCGGGCTTCCTCCGCATCCGGGGCGACGACCCGCTGGACGCGTCCAGCGTGCACCCGGAGGCGTACCCGGTCGTGCGGACGATGGTGAAGAAGACCGGCGGGGATGTCGCCGCGCTGATCGGCAACACGGATGTGCTGCGGTCGCTGCGGGCGGACGACTTCGTGTCCGAGAAGTTCGGGCTGCCGACGGTGACCGACATCCTGAAGGAGCTGGAGAAGCCGGGGCGCGACCCGCGCCCCGCCTTCAAGACGGCCACCTTCAAGGAGGGCGTCGAGAAGATCGGCGACCTGGCGGCCGGGATGGTGCTGGAGGGCGTCGTCACGAACGTCGCGGCGTTCGGGGCGTTCGTGGACATCGGGGTGCATCAGGACGGGCTCGTCCATGTGTCCGCGATGTCGCGGACGTTCGTGAAGGACCCCCGGGACGTCGTGAAGCCGGGGGATGTCGTCCGGGTGAAGGTGATGGAGGTCGACATTCCGCGGAAGCGGATCTCGTTGTCGTTGCGGTTGGACGATGAGCAGGTGGCGGGGGGCCGTGGGGCGGCCTCCGGGGCCGAGCGGGGCGGTCGGCCGCCGCGGCCCCGGCAGGGGGGTGGCGGTCGTGGGGCCGCGTCCCGTGGGGGCGGTGGTGGGGGGCGGGCCGCGGCTGCCGCGGCTCCTTCGAATGGGGCGATGGCCGATGCGTTGCGGCGGGCGGGGTTGTTGAAGGGGGACGGGGGGCGGTAGCGCTCGGAGCGGGGTGGGGTGGGGTGGTGCGCCTGCGGCGGGCCTGTTCCCCACCCCGCCCCTTCCCGTAACCGGGGCTCCGCCCCGGACCCCGCTCCTCAAACGCCGGAGGGGCTGGAGGCGCGGCTGACCCGGGCCCCGCGCCTCAGACGCCGAGGGGCTGGGTGGTGGCGGGGTGCGTTTATATGTCGGCGCTGAGTTGCAGGCCGTCCGCGACCACCAGGCCCTTGTGCAGCACCGTGCGGTCGTTGCTGCGGTCCATGATCGCTGAGGTGACCGTCTCGCCCTCCAGCAGGAGCAGGTCCGCCCTCGCGCCCACCGTGATGCCGGGGCGGTCCGTCGTGGAGGTCAGGCGGGGTGGGCCTCCCTGGAGGATGGAGGCGCCGCCCGCCGTGGCCACGGCCGCGCAGTGTTCGATCAGGTCGTCCGCGCGGTAGCCGTGGGTGAAGGCCAGCTGCCAGGTGCGGTCGAGCATGTCGCCGTTGCCGTACGGGGACCAGAAGTCGCGCTGGCCGTCCTCGCCCAGACCCACCCGGACACCGGCGGCGGTCAGGTCGGCCAGCGGCAGGGAGTGGTGGCGGGCCGGGGCGATCGTGGCCATCGCGATGTCCAGCTCGGCGAACTCCTCGATCAGCCGGCGCGTCGTCGCCTCGTTGACCGAGCCCAGGTCGTAGGCGTGCGAGAGGGTCACCTGGCCGGCCATGTCCAGGGCCCGTACCCGCTCCAGGATCAGGTCGACGCTGAACACCCCGAGGGCGCCCGGCTCGTGGAGGTGGATGTCGACCGGGGCCCCGTGGCGCTCGGCCAGGTCGAAGACGATGTCGAGGTGGCGTACCGGGTCGCGGTCCAGGGTGCAGGGGTCGATGCCGCCGACCACCGCCGCGCCGGAGGACAGCGCCCGGTCCATCAGTTCCGGCACGCCCTTCTCCCGGAGCAGGCCTGCCTGCGGGAACGCCATGATCTCGACCTCGCACCGGCCGGCGTGCGCCTCCTTGGCCGCGAGGACGCCCTCGAAGCGTTCGAGGCCGCAGTCCGCGTCGATCTGGGCGTAGCTGCGGACGCGGGTGGTGCCGCGCTCGATCATGCGGGCCAGGGTGTACGTGGCCCGCCGGGCGACGTCCCACTCGTCCTCGCGCCAGTGCTCGCGGTCGTTCGTCATCATGCCCCAGACCCCGGGGGCGCCCGTGTGGGGGCGGAAGGGCAGGCCCATGCGCGTGGAGTCCAGGTGGCAGTGCACGTCCGAGAAGGACGGCAGGGCGAGCCGCCCCCGGCCGGCCACGGTGTCGCCCGTGGCGGCGCGGGCCGGGTCGTGCGGGGTGATCGCGGTGATCACCCCGTCCTCGACGGTGAGGTCGCTGGGCTCCCCGCCCCATGGACGGACGTCTGTGATCAGCATGTGGCGCATCTCCTCGGTGGGTGTGTGGTTGTGGGTGCTGCTACGGGGTCACTCGGCCGGGAGCGTTCCGGTCAGGGCGGTCAGGGACGGCTCCCTCCCCCGCTCGATGTGCGCGTACGCGAGTGCGGCGGCCAGGTCCGGTTTGCCCGCGTGGATCGCGGCGCAGATGTCCTGGTGTTCCGCGCACTGCACGCGCGGGTCGCGCCCCCCGGTGAGGGTGAACAGCCACTGCACGAGGCCGAGTGAGGGCTGCAACGCGTCCTGGAGCAGCCGGTTCCCGGTCATCGCGACGATCTCCGCGTGCAGGGCGGTGTTGGCCGCCGGGATCTCCTGCGCGTCGCACCGGCGGGTGGCGTCCTCGGCCGCCTCCATGAGGACCCGCAGCCGCTCCCCGTCTCCCCCGGTGGCGCACGCCTCGGCGGCCCGGCGGGCGGCGAACACCTCCAGGCTGAGGCGGAGGTCGAAGAGTTCGGTGATGTCCCGCAGCGAGAGGTCCCGTACGGAGGCGCCCCGGCGTGGGGAGACGACGACCAGGCCCTCGCCGGTCAGCCGGGTCAGTGCCTCGCGGACCGGGATGCGCGAGACGCCCAGGCTCTCGGAGAGCTCGCGTTCGCGCAGCCGTGAGCCGGGCGGGTACGCGCCGGACAGGATGCCCGCGCGGATCGTCCGCTCGGCGTGGTCGGCGTGCGAGGCACCGGGATCGCTCGCTTGAGTCATCACCAGGCGACCGTAGCACTTGGTATGCCAAGTGCTACGGTCGCGGGAATGCTTCAGGGATTATTGAGGTTCGAGCGGCCTTGATTCGCTCTTTGGTATGCCAGATGGGTCAGACCTCGGTGACGCGGCCCTCCGCCACCTCGATCCGGCGCGTCGTGCGGACCGCCTCCAGCATCCGGCGGTCGTGCGTCACCAGGAGCAGGGTTCCGGTGTACGAGTCGAGCGCCGACTCCAGCTGCTCGATGGCGGGCAGGTCCAGGTGGTTCGTGGGCTCGTCCAGTACCAGGAGGTTGACGCCCCGGCCCTGGAGCAGGGCGAGCGCCGCCCGGGTGCGCTCCCCCGGCGAGAGGGTCGTCGCCGGGCGCATGACGTGGTCGGCGCGCAGGCCGAACTTGGCGAGCAGGGTGCGCACGTCGGCGGGTTCCGTCTCGGGGACCGCCGCGCAGAACGCCTCCAGGAGCGTCTCCGAGCCGTGGAAGAGCTGTCGTGCCTGGTCCACCTCGCCGACGACCACGCCGGACCCCAGGCTCGCGTGCCCCGAGTCCAGCGGCAGGCGGCCGAGCAGCGCGGCCAGCAGGGTCGACTTGCCGGAACCGTTGGCGCCCGTGATGGCGACCCGGTCCGCCCAGTCGATCTGGAGCGAGGCGGGACCGAACACGAAGTCGCCGCGTACGGCGCTGGCCTCGCGCAGGGTGGCGACGACCGAGCCGGAGCGGGGCGCGGAGGCGATCTCCATGCGCAGCTCCCACTCCTTGCGCGGCTCGTCCACCACGTCGAGCCGTTCGATCATGCGCTGCGTCTGCCGGGCCTTCGCGGCCTGCTTCTCGCTGGACTCGCTGCGGAACTTGCGGCCGATCTTGTCGGAGTCGGTGGCCTTGCGGCGGGCGTTCTTGACTCCCTTGTCCATCCAGGAGCGCTGCATCAGGGCGCGGCTCTCCAGCGCCGAGCGCTTGTCGGCGTACTCCTCGAACTCCTCGCGGGCGTGCCGCCGGGCGCGCTCGCGCTCCTCCAGGTAGGCCGCGTAACCACCGCCGTACAGGTTGATCTGCTGCTGGGCCAGGTCGAGTTCGAGGACCTTGGTGACCGTGCGCATGAGGAATTCGCGGTCGTGGCTGATGAGGACGGTGCCGGCGCGCAGTCCGGAGACGTACTTCTCCAGGCGTTCGAGGCCGTCCAGATCCAGGTCGTTGGTGGGTTCGTCGAGCAGGAAGATGTCGTAGCGCGACAGCAGGAGCGAGGCGAGGCCGGCGCGGGCCGCCTGGCCGCCGGAGAGGGCGGTCATCGGCAGGTCGAGACCGACGGTCAGGCCGAGTTCGGCGGCGGTCTCCTCGGCGCGCTCGTCCAGGTCGGCGCCGCCGAGGGCGAGCCAGCGCTCCAGGGTCTCGGAGTACGCGTCGTCCGCGCCCGGTGCCCCGTCGACCAGTGCCTGCGTGGCGGCGTCCATGGCGGTCTGGGCCTCGGCGACCCCCGTGCGGCGGGCCAGGAACTCCCGCACGGTCTCGCCGGGGCGCCGCTCGGGCTCCTGGGGCAGGTGGCCGACGGTCGCGGTGGGCGGGGAGAGCCGCAGCTCGCCCTCCTCCGGCCGGTCGAGCCCGGCGAGCAGCCGCAGCAGCGACGATTTTCCGGCGCCGTTGACTCCGACGAGACCGATCACGTCCCCGGGGGCGACCACGAGGTCGAGCCCGGCGAAGAGCGTGCGGTCGCCGTGTCCGGCGGCGAGGTCCTTGGCGACGAGAGTGGCAGTCATCAGGGTGCCGATCCTAATCGGCGCGGCGGGGCCCGGAAGACGGGCCGGGGGCGGCCTGTGCGGGCGTACGGGAGGCCCCTTAGGGTCCGGGGGGGCAGGTACCCGGACCGGGCGACGAGAGGCGGGCAGCGGTGTCGGACGTGATCGTGGTGGGCGGCGGGGTCAGCGGACTGACCACGGCGATGGTGCTGGCCGAGCGGGGCCGCCGGGTGCGGGTCTGGTCCCGGGAACCGGCGGGCGGTACCACGTCGGCCGTGGCGGGGGCGCTGTGGTGGCCGTACCGGATCGAGCCCCTGGACCGCGTCGGCGACTGGTCGCTGACCGCGCTGCGGTGGTACGAGGAGCTGGCCGCGCGCCCGGAGCAGACCGGCGTACGGCTGGTCGACGGCCTCAACGCCGGTGAGCGCCTCGCGGATCTGGGGTCGTGGGCCGGTGAGCTGAAGGACGCCGTGGACACCGCCGAGGGGCTGCGGTGTCGGCTGCCGCTGATCGACATGCCGGCGCACCTGGACTGGCTGGAGGGGCGGGTGCGGGCGGCCGGCGGCACGGTCGAGCGGCGCACGGTCACCTCGTTCGAGGAGGCGGCCGCGGAGGCGGGGACGGTGGTCAACTGCGCCGGGCTCGGTGCCCGCGAGCTGGTCCCGGACGCCGGGATGCGGCCGGTGCGCGGGCAGTTGGTGCTGGTGGAGAACCCGGGGATACGGGAGTGGTTCGCCCGCGCCGATCCGGCGTCGGACGAGACCACGTACATCTTCCCGCAGCCGGGCCGGCTGGTGCTCGGCGGCACGGCGGCGGCCGACGACTGGAGCACGGTGCTCGACCCGCGTACGGCCGGGGAGATCGTGGCGCGTTGCGCCCGGGTGTGGCCGGAGATCGCCGGGGCGCGGATCATCGGCCATCGCGTGGGCCTGCGGCCGGCCCGGGACGCCGGGGTCCGGATCGAGGCGGAGACTCTGGCCGGGGGCGGGCGGCTGGTGCACAACTACGGGCACGGCGGCGCGGGCGTGACGGTGGCCCTGGGCTGCGCGCTGGAGGCGGCGCGGCTGATGGGGTGAGCCACGGCACCGGTACGGCCCGGCGGGAGGACGCCGGGCCGTGCGGGCTCAGGCCGGGGTGGAGCCGCCGGGGCGGTCGCGGTCGTGGCGTTCCGTGGTGATCTGGCTGCCGCCGGGGCCGATGCGGATCTCGAAGTCGCCGTCGTACTTGGCGTGGCCCTCGATGACCGCGGACTCCACGGCCTCCACGCCGAACTCGCGGCGCACGATCAGCGGGTCCTGGCGCAGGTCCCGCATCAGGGCCACGCACATGCCGATCATCACGAGGGTGAAGGGCGCCGCCACCAGGATGGTCAGGTTCTGGAGGCCCGCCAGGGCGTCGCCCTTGCCGTTGCCGATGAGCAGCATGATGGCCGCGACGGCGCCGGTGACGACGCCCCAGAAGACGACCACCCACTTGGCGGGTTCGAGGATGCCCTTCTGGGACAGGGTGCCCATCACGATGGACGCGGCGTCGGCGCCCGAGACGAAGAAGATACCGACGAGCAGCATCACGAGGATGCTCATCAGCGTGGCGACGGGGAACTGCTGGAGGACGCCGAAGAGCTGGGCCTCCTGGGTCTCGGCGCCGCCGAGCTTCCCGGCCTCCTGGAGCTTGATGGCGGTGCCGCCGAAGATGGCGAACCAGATGAGGCTCACGGTGCTGGGCACCAGGATGACGCCGCCGATGAACTGGCGGATGGTGCGGCCCCGGCTGATCCGCGCGATGAACATCCCGACGAAGGGCGTCCAGGAGATCCACCAGGCCCAGTAGAAGACGGTCCAGCTGCCGAGCCACTCGGCGACCTTGCCCTCGCCGGTGGCCTCGGTGCGGCCTGCCAGTTGCGGCAGGTCACCGAAGTAGGAGGCGATCGAGGTGGGCACCAGGTCGAGCACGATGATGGTGGGGCCCGCGATGAACACGAACACGGCCAGGATCAGGGCGAGCACCATGTTGATGTTCGAGAGCCACTGGATGCCCTTCTCCACGCCGGAGACCGCCGAGGCGATGAACGCGAGGGTCAGCACGGCGATGATCAGGACGAGCAGTCCGGTGCCGGTCTTCTCCTTCCAGTTCAGTTCGTGGAAGCCGCTGCCGATCTGGAGGGCTCCCAGGCCCAGCGAGGCGGCCGAGCCGAAGAGGGTCGCGAAGATGGCCAGGATGTCGATGAACCGGCCGAGGCCGCCGTGGGCGTGGCGCGCGCCGATCAGCGGCTCGAAGACGGCGCTGATGGTCTGCCGCCTGCGGCGCCGGAAGGTGCTGTACGCGATGCCGAGGCCGACCACCGCGTAGATGGCCCACGGATGCAGCGTCCAGTGGAACAGGGTGGTGGCCATCGCCGTCTGCATCGCCTCGGCGGCGTCGGCGGGGTGGGTGCCGGGCGGCGGGTCGGTGAAGTGGGCCAGCGGCTCACTGACGCCGTAGAACATCAGGCCGATGCCCATACCCGCGCTGAACATCATCGCGACCCAGGAGACGGTACGGAACTCCGGCTCCTCGCCCTCCTGGCCGAGGGTGATGTTTCCGTACCGGCTGATGGCGAGCCACAGGGCGAAGACCACGAAGCCGGAGGCGGCCAGCATGAAGGCCCAACCACCGTTGTGGATGAGGCCGTCGAGGGCCTTGCCGGAGACGTCCTCCAGTGAGTCGGTGGCGGTGGCCCCCCAGATGACGAAGGCGAGGGTGAGGCAGGCCGTGACGCCGAACACCACCCGGTCGGTGACGGGGCGCCGGTTGTGGGCCGGGTCGCCGGGGAGGTCCGCCGTCACCGACAGGTCCCCTCTGCCGCCCGTTCTCTGATCGTCCTGCGACACGAATGGCACCTTTCACGGAAACTGACAAAACGCTCTCCGTAGGCAGTACCACACCGAATGCGTATCTTTCGGTATCAACAAGCGGTATCGGGTTGACCGTTTGTGAGGTGATATGCGGCCCGCCGGTCCAGGAGCAGCGGGATCAGCTTCCGGGCCGGCTGGCGCAGGGGCACGTACACCCCGTCGCCGTCGGGCCGTGAGGTGACCTGGTGCAGCGCGAGTTCGTCCCGGACGCGGGCGAACCGCTCCTTCGTGAGGCGGTAGCCGCAGGGCGGGTCGGTGAGGGTCTCGCCCGGCACCTCGTCGTCGGTCCCCCCGAGGCGGATGGGCCCCAGGCCGGCCTCACCGGCCGCCCGGGAGCGGCCGGTGGCGGCGGCGATGTTCGCGCGCCGCTCGTCCGCGTACCGGAACAGCGCTTTCAGTACGGTGAGTTGGGAGGTCACGCGGCGGCGGTGGGCGAGAGCGGGGTCGGCGCGCTCGGCCGCGGACAGCGCGTCCGTACGGGATTCGACCAGAAGTCCGACCGCGTGCTTGAGGCCGGCGATGTTGCGCAGGATGCGTTCCTGGCCGTCGCCCGCGTTCCGCCGGAGGGGGCGGCCGGTGGCCGGGTCGGTCCAGACGCCGTAGACGCCGGTGCTGAACCCCGCGTCCAGGGCGGCGGACCGCACCCAGCCCCACGCGAGGTCGTGCGCCTCGTCGTGCAGCCGCTCGTCGGTGTTGGGGTTGCGGGGCCACAGGACGAGCAGGTCCTTGTCGTAGTACGGGGCGGTCGCACCGTACTCGTGCATGTCCTCGATCACGTCGGGCTCGTGGTCGCGCAGTACGGCGGCCACGGCGCGGGCCTCGGCGCTGCGCAGGGCGAGGTGGTCCCGGTTGATGTCCACGCCGTCCGCGTTCTCCCGGGTCCCCGCGGCCAGCCCGTCCGGGTTGGCGGTGGGCAGGACGAGGACCTCGGTCCGGGCGAGGAAGGCGCGGGTGCGGGCGTCGGTGGCGTACGCGAGGTCGCGGACCGTGCTCAGGCAGGCTTCGCGCGCGGCGGGTTCGTCGCCGTGCTGGCCGCAGACCAGGAGCACGGTGAGCGCGCCCGGCTCGGCGCTGCCGACGCGGACGAGGCGCAGCGGACGCCCCTGGGCGGTGGTGCCGATCCGCCGTACGGAGACCCGGTCGCCGCGCCGGGCCAGGGCCGCGAGCAGCGACGCCTCCTCGGACTGCCGGGTCCAGCGCGCCCCGCCGGAGAGCTCGAAGCCGGTACGGAGTGCGGCGGTGCGGGCCGCGTCCGAGGGCACGGTGAGCAGGGGGACGGTCAGGGCGGCGGAGGCGGCCGCCAGAGCGAGAACGCGGACACGGCCGCGCCGGGGCGGCCGCCGTCCCCCGCCTGTCGGCGCGATCGGCATGGGCGGAAGATACTTCGGCACCGGTGCGCGCGACAGACCCGTGCACGCACGGATTCCGGAAACGGGCACAGGGCCGCGGCCCGTTAGGCTGGCCGGGTAGTTCGCGCCGATCGGCCGGCCCCGGCCGTTTCCGGCCCCCGCCGCGCCTCAGAGGAGCGTCCCTTGCCCGGTCCGACCCCCGATGCCCCGCTCCACGCGCGCCCCACGCTGGAAGCGGTGGCGGCCCGCGCCGGAGTCTCCCGGGCGACGGCCTCCCGGGTGGTCAACGGCGGCGCGGGCGTCCGGCAGCCGCTCGTGGACCAGGTGCGCAAGGCGGTGGACGAGCTGGGCTATGTACCGAACCACGCCGCGCGGACCCTGGTGACCCGGCGCAACGGGGCGGTGGCCGTGATCATCGACGAGCCCGAGGTGCGGATCTTCTCCGACCCATTCTTCTCCCAGCACATCCGGGGCATCAGCCGGGAACTGAACGCGCACGACGCGCAGTTGGTGCTGCTGCTGGTGGAGGGCCGCGGGGACTTCGAGCGGGTCAGCCGCTATCTGGCCGGGGGCCATGTGGACGGGGTGCTGGCCTTCTCGCTGCACACGGACGACGAACTCCCGTCCGCCATACGGCGTTTCCGCGTCCCGGCCGTCTACGGCGGCAGGCCCGGACGGCCGGGCGCGCCGACCGACGCGGTGCCCTTCGTGGACTGCGACAACCGGGGCGGCGCCCGGGAGGCCGTCCGCCATCTGGCCGGGCTCGGCCGCCGGCACATCGCGCACATCGCGGGTCCGCGCGACCAGACCTCGGCGCTCGACCGGATCGACGGCTACACCGACATCCTGCCCGACGCGGACCCCGCGCTGCTGGCGGACGGCGATTTCACGGTGGAGGGCGGTGCGCGGGCGATGGCGGAGCTGCTGGAGCGGCGGCCGGACGTGGACGCGGTGTTCGCGGCCAACGACCTGATGGCCTCGGGCGCGCTGCGGGTGCTGCGCGAGTGGGGGCGGCGGGTGCCGCAGGACGTGGCGCTGGTCGGGTTCGACGACATGGAGTCGGTCGCCGAGGCGACGGACCCGCCGCTGACGACGATACGTCAGGACGTGGTCGGCATGGGCAGGCTGATGGTCCGGCTGCTGATGGAGCGGCTGGAGGACGGGGGCGCGGGGCCGGAGTCGGTGATCACGCCGACGCGGCTGGTCCGCCGCGCGTCGGCCTGAGCCCGCCGCCGCGGGCCGCCCGGTGCGCCGCCCTGGCCCGGCGCGCCCGGGGCAGATAGCGCAGGCGCTCCGGCAGCACCGGAACCACCACCCGGACCACCGCGCAGAACCGCCGCAGCGCCCGTTCCTGCGCGTCCGTCCACTCCAGGCCGATGGCCTCGCGGGCGTCGGGCGGCATCAGCCCGACGGTCAGGAACGCGCGGAACCGGGCGAGCGGCGGCAGCAGCACCGGCCACAGCGCCCTGAGTACCAGCCGCAGGAGCCGGGGCCCCCGGTCCGGCGGCGGGACGGCGGTGTCGGTGGCGACGAGTTCCGCGACGACGGGTGTCTTCTCGATCTCGTCGGCGAGCATGGCGCGGTAGTAGGGCCAGAACTCCTCGATGGTCTGCGGCATGTCCCGGTCGTGGATCCCGAGCACCCGGCCCACCTGGAGCCATTCCGCGTACAGTGCGCGTTCCTGTTCGCGGCTGAGCGGGCGCAGCAGATAGCGGGCGCCGTGCCGGTAGACGGGGAACCCGGTGGCGTGCACCCAGGCGTAGTTCGCCGGTGACAGGGCGTGGTAGGGGCGGCCCCGGGTGTCGGTGCCCTCAATGGTGCGGTGCAGCCGGCGGAGCCTGCGCCCCTCCTCGGCGGCCTCCTCTCCGCCGTACACCCAGAGCTGGAGCGAGCTGAGGGAGCGCTCGCCGCGCCCCCACGGGTCCGTACGGAACACGGAGTGCTCGTCCACGCCCGCGCCGACGGCGGGGTGGGCGACCTGGAGGGTGAGGGCGGCGGGCAGCATCAGCAGGGCCCGGATGTCGCCGGACAGGCTCCACAGCACTCCGCCGGGCGGCGGTGGCGCCGGGTCGTTCCTGCCGGCTGCTGCGCTGCTCATCCCGTACTCCCGGCCGCTCGACGGGCACCGGACCGAAGCGCCCGGCCCCATGTGATCCAGTATGCGAGCCGTGCGCGGGGCGTGCGCAGCGGGCTCCCGTTCCGCGGTGTTGACGGAGCCGATGAAACAAGTCGATAGTATTTGTAACTTTGACTCCCGGGATCGAACGCCCCGTCATATCGCCTGTGTCACACGCTTGTTGGGGCGCGCCATTCCGGACACGGACAGGAGGGCGCACCATGGGCCGGTA
The DNA here is from genome assembly GCA_036226585.1 of Streptomyces sp. NBC_00708. Classification (GTDB taxonomy): domain Bacteria; phylum Actinomycetota; class Actinomycetes; order Streptomycetales; family Streptomycetaceae; genus Streptomyces. The sequence goes on along the minus strand of CP108997.1, from coordinate 6,544,951 downwards.
CAGCCGCCTGCGTGAGATCCGCCGGATGGATCCGGCGCGGGACTACGCCGAGATCCTCCGGCTGATCTCGCAGTACGAGTTCCCCTGGGACTACCGCCAGGGCGTGAGCGTGGCGTTCCTGCGCGACTACGGCGTCCCCCGGATCTCCGTACTCCTCGACCGCACCCAGGAGTTCGAGCGCAACGGACAGAAGCGGTACGACGACACGGTGCTGATCGGGTACGAGATGGCCGCCGACGGGTTCGACTCGGAGCGGGGACGGGCGGCGGCGCGGCACCTGAACCGCATCCACGGCAGGTACCGCATCCCGAACGACGACTTCCGCTACGTGCTCGCGACGACGGTCGTGGGCCCGAAACGCTGGATCGACCGGTACGGTTGGCGCCCGCTGTGCGCGCAGGAGGTGCAGGCCCTGGCGGAGGCGGGGCGCAGGACGGGGGCGATGATGGGCATCGAGGACGTCCCCGAGACCTATGCGGGGTTCGAGCGGCTTCTCGACGCGTACGAGCAGCGGATGTTCGCGTACGACCCGGCGAACCGGCGGGTGGCGAGCGCCACGTTCCGGGTGATGGCGAGCTGGTACCCGCGCCCGCTGCGTCCCCTGGTCGCCCGGTTCTCGCTGGCGCTGCTGGACGAACCGCTGCTGAAGGCGCTGGGCTTCCGGCCGCAGCCCCGGTGGGTGCGGACCTCGGCGTCGGCGGCGCTGCGGCTGCGGGCGCGGTGCGTACGGGGGATGCCGGCCCGGCCGCGCCGGTTCCCGTCCCGGCCGCAGCCGCGTTCGTACCCCTTCGGCTGGCGGCTGGACGACCTCGGGCCGCACTGGGCGCGCAGCCGGCCGCTGGAGCCGCTGCCGGACGAGACCGCTGTCCGGCCGGGGCCGGAGCGCGGCTGAGGTACCCGGTCAGGCGGCGAGCAGCGGGACCAGGCAGCGGCGGGCGAAGTCGCGGACCTGGGCGTCGTCGTCGAGTTCGAAGCAGCTGACCGGGTTGAGGAGGAAGGAGACGGTGATCCGGACCATGAGTTCGGCGACGGGTGTCGGGTCGGTCTCCGGTCCGCCCTCCAGGCGCCGTACCTCGCGCAGCCGCCCGGCCAGGTAGCCGCGGATCGCGAGGAAGGCGGGGCCGCTCTCCACGGTGAGGAAGGGCAGCATGGTCTCGGGCTCCAGGCGCAGCAGCCCGCCGATGAGCGGGTGTTCGCGGATGTGCCGCAGCACGGCGGCGAAGCCCTCGACGAGCCGGTCCTCCGTCGTGGGCAGCGCGGCCACGGCCTCGTCGACCTCCACGACGAACCGGCGGTACTCGCGCAGCAGGCACGCCGAGACCAGGCTGTCCTTGCCGCCGATCCGCCGGTACACCGTCACCCGGGAGACCCCGGCCCGCTTGGCGACGTCGTCGACGGTCGAGCGGCGCAGCCCGAAGGTCATGAACTGCTCACGCGCGGCATCGAGGATCTGCTCCCCCAGCGCGTCGGAGGGCGTCGTGGCTCCCACGGTCCCGAAGGCGGGGGCCGCCCCGCCGGTGTCACGTGCCGTCATGGGCCCTCCCTGTTCCGCCGGTCCGCCCCACGATAGGAGCCGGATCAGAGTGACACGCGGCGTACTCCCGTAACAGGCCGGGGCGGGGCCAGCTGGGCGCCGGAGGAGCAGGAGACCCGGCTGAACCCGTCGACGCCGGCGAGCACGTCGTCGACCGTGGCGACCTTCGCCTTGCCGGGGCCGGACCAGGAGCCGAGCGCGCCCCAGAGGTCGAACGTCGAGTACGCGAAGTACTTCTCGTTGACGGAGAACTGACCGAGGAAGACGCTCGACGGGTAGCGCAGCTTCGCCGCCCGGGAGAGGTCGTCCAGGGGGGCCGAGACGAAGCCGGTGCTCGGGATCAGGAAGCCGCCGGTCTCCCGCCAGAACACCCGGTCCGAGGTGAGCTGGATGTCCGAGACGGAGTCGAAGAGGAAGCCGGTGATCCGCTTGGTCTGCGGGGTGCCCTTGGCGATGTCGTGGACGTACACGTACGTGCCGTCGCCGCCGGCCCAGGCGATCCGGCCGTGCTTCATGGCGAGCCGTCCAGGGTGAACATCCGCTGCCTCGCGGTGGCTTCGCTCACGTTGGCGGTGGTCGGGACCGTGAGGTCCGTGTAGAGGGTGCCGGTCGCGGAGGTGACCTGCTGGCCGCCGCCGGCCGCCTGCGTCTGCACCGCGTACTCGGCGCCGAACACGGGGACACCGTCGTGCTTCTGCTGGAAGCGCACCGAGGACTGTGTGCCCTCCTCGGTGGTCCTGACCGTCTTCAGATCGGAGACCGGGACCTTGTACGTGTCCTGGTGCGCCTTCAGATGGGCGCGGGCGGCCTCGGCCGGGGTACCCCGGCGGGCACTCCTGTCCAGGCCCTGGGTCATCGCCGGGGTGACGCCCACGGGCGCGGTGGCCGCCTCGGGCGCCAGTATTCGCAGCCCACTCGTTCGTCTCACGGGACCTCCCCCTCGCACACCGTCGCCCGGAGCCGTTGGGGCGGCCCGGGGCGTTGACGTGCTGATCGTTCGTCATGGGGAGACGGGCGGACAAGGAATCCCAGTGGCGTGAAGGCGCCGTGGCGCGATTGCGCCTCGGAAGCGTTACGGTTCCACCGAGTTGTCCGGTCCGCCGGGCAGCCACCCGACGCGCGCCGCGCGCCAGCCGAGCTGGAACCGGGTCGCCGCACCCACCTCGTCCATCAGCGCGTGCAGCCGGCGCTGGACGGTGCGGTGCCCCATGCCGAGCTGACGGGCGATCGCGGCGTCGGTCAGGCCGATGTGGAGCAGGGCCACGATCTGCCGGTCGATCGCCTCCAGTCCGTGTTCGGCGCTCTCCTCGGCACCGGACAGGTTCAGCCGCCTGCCCCGCTCGAAGTGCTGCTCGAAGAGCGAGACCAGAGCGGTGAGCAGGCCCGTGCGGTGCACGACGAGCGCCACCGGCTCGGTCTCGCGCTCCGGGTCCAGGGGCAGCAGGGCGATGCGGCGGTCCACGATGGCGAGCTTGATCGGGAGCTTCTCGGTGACGGAGATGTGCTGGCCCTGGGCGACGCAGGAGGCCAGCAGATGGGCGGCCTGCGGGTCCTCCAGCCACTCCCGCTCCACGACGGTGCGGACGTCACGTGCCCCCGGTGCTCAGCTTCGCGGACAACCACGAAGAGGTGGACGCCGAGATGATCGACCGCGGCGGTCCACGAGCATCCGGTGGACCGCGTCCTCCTCGGGCCCGAGGCCGAGCAGCGTCAGCAGGGACGCGTCCGCCTGTTCCCGCGGTCGCGCACCCTCCGGCGGCCCGGCCGCTCCCGCCCCGCCACCCGTCACTGGCCCGCCCCTTCCCGTCGACGGCGGTCAGGTTATCGGGCCGGACGGGACGGCCTGTCAGCCCCGCAGGGGCTTGCGGTAGCGCACGTACTCGTTGCGGCGCCGGAAGCCGACGCTCTCGTAGAGGTCGTACGAGCGGTACGGGTTGGCGGTCCCGGTGTACAGACGGGCGCGGGTGGCCCCGTGGTCGCGCAGGGCGCGCAGGCCCTCGAGGAGGACGGCGCGTCCGACGCCGAGCCGCCTGGACCGGTCGCGGACGCTCAGCTCCTCGACCTCGCCCATGGTGCGGTCGCGGGCGCGGAGCGAGCACAGGGCGACGCCCGCCATCTCCTCGCCCTGCCAGGCGGCCCGCCAGCAGGCCGGGTCCGCCGTGGCCACGAAGCGTGCGTACGGCCACTCCTCGGTGAAGCCGGCCTCCCGGTACGAGTCGACGACCGTCCGCCAGGCCGAGCGGTAGCTGTCCGGGCCGATGGGCCCGAGCCGGATGCCGGCCGGCGGCCCGGCGGGGCCCGGCAGCGCGCCCAGGTCCGGCAGCTCCAGCTCCACGAGGCTGAAGACGCGCTGGTACCCGGTGTCCGTCAGCAGCCGCGCGGCCTCCCGTTCCCCGGCCATGGCGTTGGCACCGAAGACCGCCGACTGCGCCGTGCCCTGCTCCGCGACGCGCCGGCGGATGTGCTCCTCGGCCCACGCGACCATGGCCGACCCGACGCCGCGTCCCCGGTGTCCGGGCAGCAGGTGTCCGCGGTGCAGATAGAGCCAGGTCCCGTCCCGCTCCCGCCACCAGCGGACGGCCGCGTAGCCGACGACCGCGCCGTCGTGTTCGACGAGGACCTGGTCGCGGGCCGGGTCCACGAGGGCGGCGGACGCCGTGCCGATCTCCTCGGCGTCGGGCAGCCCCTCCACGACCGAATCGGCGTCGAGCCCATCGTGCTCCGCGCTGCCGGCCCGCACGGCGGCCATCGCCTCGTGGTCCGGGGCGCCCCGGTAGGCCCTGAATGCATATCCGGGCACGCCGGTGCCGCTCTCCGTCATCGCTCCCCCTCGGACGCCCCGGCCGGGGCTCAGTCGAAGTCGTACACGCTCACAGACAGGCCCCGGCCGGTCAACCGGGTTTCAATGAGCGGCTCGATCCGCGACCACGTACCGCCCGCGAGCCCGCAGCCGGTCCGGGGCATGTGCACAAAGGCGCCCAGCTCCAGCGCGTGGCGGGCCACGGCGGCGAGTCCCGCGTCGATGGCCTCGTAGCGGGCTCCCCCCTGACAGCCGCCGGTCACCACTTTCACATCGATGGTGAGACAGCAATACTGTTGCACCGGGCGGGGCGCGCGCATCGCGGCCCGTTCGCAGCACCGGACACGAGGAGCGGAAATGGCGACCGAGGCCGAGGAGCCCAAGCTCACCGTCGACGAGCTGGCGGCTCGCGCCGGGGTGACCGTGCGCACGGTGCGGTTCTACAGCACCCGTGGGCTGCTGCCGCCCCCGGTGATCGGGCCGCGCCGGGTCGGGCACTACGGGCACGACCACCTCTCGCGGCTGGCACTGATCGAGGAGCTCCAGCACCAGGGCATGACGCTCGCCGCGATCGAACGGTACCTGGAGCAGCTGCCGCCCGACCTCAGCGCCCACGATCTGGCCATCCACCGCGCCCTGGTCGCGTCCTGGGCGCCGGACTCGGCGGAGGACGCCTCGCGGGCGGAGCTGGAGCGGCGGGCGGGCCGGCCGCTGAGCGAGCAGGACCTCGACCGGCTGGCCGCGATGGGCGTGCTGGAGCGGTCCGCGCCCGACGACGGGGTCTTCCGGCTGGATCCGGGGCTGCTGCGGCTCGGCGTGGAGCTGCTGGACGTGCCGATCGCGCACGAGACGATCCTCGCCGCCCGTACGGTCCTGCTGGAGCACACCCGCTCGGCCGCGCAGGAGCTGACCCGGCTCTTCCGGGACGAGGTGTGGAATCCGTACCGGGAGCGGGAATCGGACCCCGAGCACGTCAAGGCGATGAAGTCGCTGTCGGCGCACATGCAGCCGATGGTGCTCCAGGCCCTGGTGACCGCCTTCCAGCGGTCGCTGAAGGAGGAGCTGCGGGCCGCGTTCACCGCCGAATGAACGCGGCCGTACCGCCCCGGTGCAAGGGCGGTACGGCACACGGCGCGTCGGGTCAGTCGTGGAAGGTCTCGCCCTTCTCCGCCTTCTCGACCAGCAGCGCGGGCGGCAGGAAGCGGTCGCCGTAGCGCTCGGCGAGTTCCCGGGCGCGGGCCACGAAGCCGGGCAGGCCGCCCTCGTACCCGTTGATGTACTGGAGCACGCCGCCGGTCCACGGCGGGAAGCCGATGCCCATGATGGAGCCGATGTTGGCGTCGGCGACGGTGATCAGGACGTTCTCCTCCAGGCAGCGGACGCTGTCCAGCGCCTCGGAGAAGAGCATGCGCTCCTGCATGTCGGTGAACGAGATCTCGGTGTCCGGCTTGGTGAAGTGCTCGCGCAGACCGGGCCAGAGGCGGGTGCGCTTCCCGCTCTCGTCGTACTCGTAGAAGCCTGCGCCGCCGCTGCGGCCGGGGCGGCCGAACGCGTCGACCATGCGGTCGATCACCTCGTCCGCCGGGTGGCCGGGCCAGGTGCCGCCCGCCTCCTCGACGGCCTTGCGGGTCTCGTTGCGGATCTTGCGCGGCAGGGTGAGGGTCAGCTCGTCCATCAGGGAGAGCACCTTGGCCGGGTATCCGGCCTGCGCGGCGGCCTGTTCGACGGAGGCGGGCTCGACGCCCTCGCCGACCATGGCGACGCCCTCGTTGATGAACTGGCCGATGACGCGCGAGGTGAAGAAGCCGCGCGAGTCGTTGACGACGATCGGGGTCTTCTTGATCCGGCGGACCAGGTCGAACGCGCGGGCCAGCGCCTCGTCCCCGGTCTTCTCGCCCTTGATGATCTCGACCAGCGGCATCTTGTCGACCGGCGAGAAGAAGTGCAGCCCGATGAAGTCGACCGGGCGCGAGACGCCCTCGGCGAGGACGGTGATCGGCAGGGTCGAGGTGTTGGAGCAGAGCAGGGCGTCGGGCTCGATGACGTCCTGGATCTCCTGGAACACCTTGTGCTTGAGGGCGGTGTCCTCGAAGACGGCCTCGATCACCGCGTCGCAGCCCGCGAGGTCGGCCACGTCACCGGTCGGGGTGATGCGCGCCAGCAGCTCGTCGCGCTTGGCCTCGGTCGTACGGCCCCGGGAGAGCGCCTTGTCGAGCAGCTTCTCGCTGTACGCCTTGCCCTTGGCGGCGGCCTCGGCGGAGACGTCCTTGAGGACGACGTCGATCCCGGCCTTGGCGCAGGAGTACGCGATGCCCGCGCCCATCATCCCGGCGCCGAGGACGGCGACCTTGCGGACCTGGCGCTCCTCGATGCCCTTGGGGCGGCTGGCCCCGGAGTTGACGGCCTGGAGGTCGAAGAAGAACGCCTGGATCATGTTCTTGGAGACCTGGCCGGTGACCAGCTCGGTGAAGTACCGGGCCTCGATGGTCAGGGCGGTCTCGAAGTCGACCTGCGAGCCCTCGACGGCGGCGGCGAGGATGTTGCGCGGCGCGGGCATGGGGGCGCCCGCGATCTGCTTCTTCAGGTTCGACGGGAAGGCCGGCAGGTTCGCGGCGAACTTCGGGTTCGACGGGGTGCCGCCGGGGATCCGATAGCCCTTGACGTCCCAGGGCTGCTGGGACTCGGGGTGGGCGTCGATGAAGGCGCGGGCCTTCTCCAGCATCTCCTCGGGCGTGGCGGCGACCTCGTGGACGAGGCCGTTCTCCTGCGCGCGGCGCGGGGTGTACTGGGTGCCCTGGAGGAGGACCTTGAGCAGGGCGTCCGCGATGCCCATGAGGCGGACGGTGCGGGTGACGCCGCCGCCCGCGGGGAGCAGGCCGAGGGTGACCTCGGGCAGGCCGATGCGGGAGCCCGGCGCGTCGAGGGCGATGCGGTGGTGGGAGGCGAGCGCGATCTCGTAACCGCCGCCGAGGGCCGCGCCGTTGATGGCGGCGACGACGGGCTTGCCGAGGGTCTCGATACGGCGCAGCGAGTTCTTGATGGCGGTGCCGGTGTCGAACGCGAGCTGCGCGTTCTCCGGACCGATTTTGATCATTTCCTTGAGGTCGCCGCCGGCGAAGAAGGTCTTCTTGGCGGAGGTGTAGATGATGCCCCGGATGGAGTCCTTCTCGGCCTCGGCGCGGTCGGCGACGGCCGCGATGGAGTCCTTGAAGGCCTGGTTCATCGTGTTGGCGGACTGGTTGGGGTCGTCCAGTACGAGGGTGACGACGCCGGTCTCGTCCTGTTCCCAGCGGATGGTCGTGCTCTCGGTCATGGGTTTGTCTTCTCCGTAGGAAGGGGGACGGTCAGAGACGCTCGACGACGGTGGCGATGCCCATGCCGCCGCCCACGCACAGGGTGGCGAGGCCGTAGCGCTGGTCGCGGCGCTCCAGTTCGTCGATGAGGGTGCCGAGGATCATCGCGCCGGTGGCGCCCAGCGGGTGGCCGAGCGCGATGGCGCCGCCGTTGACGTTGATCTTGTCGAGGGAGAGCCCCATGTCCCGGGCGAAGCGCAGGACGACGCCGGCGAAGGCCTCGTTGATCTCGACCAGGTCGATGTCGTCGATGGTGAGCCCGGCCTTGGCGAGGGCCTTGCGGGTGGCGGGGGCGGGGCCGGTGAGCATGATGGTGGGTTCGGAGCCGGAGACGGCGGCGGAGACGATGCGGGCGCGCGGGGTGAGGCCGTAGCGCTCGCCGGTCTCCTTGTTGCCGATGGCGACGAGGGCGGCGCCGTCCACGATGCCGGAGGAGTTGCCCGCGTGGTGGACGTGGTCGATCTTCTCGACCCAGTGGTACTTCTGCAGCGCCACCGCGTCGAAGCCGCCCATCTCGCCGATGGTCGCGAAGGAGGGCTTCAGCGCGGCGAGGGAGTCGGCGGTGGTACCGGGGCGCATGTGCTCGTCGTGGTCGAGGACGACGAGGCCGTTGCGGTCCTTGACGGGGACGACGGAGCGCGCGAAGCGGTTGTCCTTCCACGCCTCGGCGGCCCGCTCCTGGGAGAGCGCGGCGAACTCGTCGACGTCGCGGCGCGAGAAGCCCTCGATGGTGGCGATGAGGTCGGCGCCGACGCCCTGCGGGGCGAAGCCGGTCTCGTAGTTGGTCATCGGGTCCATGGCCCAGGCGCCGCCGTCGGAGCCCATCGGCACGCGGGACATCGACTCGACGCCGCCCGCCAGGATCAGGTCCTCCCAGCCCGAACGCACCTTGGCTGCGGCGAGGTTGACGGCCTCCAGGCCCGAGGCACAGAAGCGGTTCTCCTGGACGCCGGCGACGGTGTCCGGCAGGCCGGCCGCGATGGCGGCGATCCGGGCGATGTCGGAGCCCTGGTCGCCGAGCGGGCTGACCACACCGAGGACGATGTCGTCGATCGCGGCCGGGTCCAGGCCGGGGAAGCGGGCGCGGATCTCGTGGATCAGGCCGACGACGAGGTCGATGGGCTTGGTGCCGTGCAGGGCGCCGTTGGCCTTGCCCCGGCCGCGCGGGGTGCGGATCGCGTCGTAGACGAATGCTTCGGTACTCAAGACAGCTGCCTTTCGAGGGTGGTGGCGCGAGCGTGGTGCGACGAGTGTGGGGTCAGGCGAGCAGCGAGCGGCCGATGATCTCCTTCATGATCTCGGTCGTGCCGCCGTAGATGGTCTGGATGCGGCCGTCGGTGAACGCGCGGGCCACGGGGTACTCCGCCATGTAGCCGTAGCCGCCGTGGAGCTGGAGGCAGCGGTCGGCGACGCGCTTTTGCAGTTCGGTCGCCCACCACTTCGCCATCGAGGCGTGCACCGCGTCCAGGGTGCCCTCGGAGTGGTCGACGATGCAGCGGTCGAGGAAGGCCCGGGTGACGGCGCACTCGGTGGCCATCTCCGCGATCTCGAAGCGGATGTGCTGGAGCTTGGCGAGCGGCCGTCCGAACGCCTCGCGCTCCTTGACGTACGCGGTGGTGATCTCCAGGAGGTGTTCGGCGGCGGCGATCCCGGCGACGGCTATGCCCATGCGCTCCTGGGCGAGGTTGGTCATCAGGTGGATGAAGGCGCCGTCGCGCTCGCCGAGCAGGTTCTCCTTCGGGACGCGCACGTCGTTGAAGAACAACTCGGCGGTGTCCTGGGACTTCTGGCCGATCTTGTCGAGGTTGCGGCCCCGCTCGAAACCCTCCGCGCCGCGCTCGACGACGATCAGCGAGAGGCCCTTGGCGCCGCCGTCCGGGGTGGTCTTCGCGACGACGACCACCAGGTCGGCGAGGATGCCGTTGGAGATGAACGTCTTGGAGCCGTTGAGCAGCCAGTGGTCGCCCTTGTCCTCGGCGGTGGTGCGGATGCCCTGGAGGTCGGAGCCCGCGCCGGGTTCGGTCATGGCGATGGCGGTGATGATCTCGCCGCTGCAGAAACCGGGCAGCCAGCGCCGCTTCTGCTCGTCCGTGGCGAGGCCGGTGAGGTAGGGGCCGATGATGTCGTTGTGCAGCCCGAGCGCGAGGCCGGGGGTGCCGGCCCGGGTGAACTCCTCGGCCAGGACCGCGCTGTAGCGGAAGTCGGTGGTGCCGCCGCCCCCGTACTCCTCGGGCACGGCGAGGCCGAGGAGGCCCTGCCGGCCGGCGGCGCGCCAGGCCTCGCGGGAGACGATGCCATCCTTCTCCCACTGCTCGTAGTGCGGAAGGACCTCCTTGGCGAGGAAGGTGCGCACGGTCTCGCGGAACGCGTCGTGCTCTTCGGTGAAGATCTGCCGCTGCATCAGTCGGTGGTGTCCTTCCGGGGGGTGCGCAGACCGGGCACGTCCCAGTCGGCGGCGACGGCTTCGGTGTCCGCGCCCGGCAGCGCCGGAGCGGTGCGCACCGACGCGGGGGTGGCCGAGAAGCGGGGCGCGGGCGCCGGCTGGGTGAGTCCGCCGTGCTCGACGAAGGTGGCGCGGGCGGCGAGGTGCGGGTGGTGGGGTGCCTCGCGGAGCGAGAGGACGGGCGCCACGCAGGCGTCCGACCCGTCGAAGACCTCGGTCCACTCGGCGCGGGTGCGGGTGCGGAACCGGTCGGCGACGGCGGTGCGCAGCTCGCCCCAGCGGGCGAGGTCGTTCCGGTCCGGGGCGGTGTCCGCGATGGCGAGGAGCCGGACGAACTCGTCGTAGAACCGCTGCTCCAGCGGGCCGACGGCCATGTACTCCCCGTCGGCGGTCTCGTACGAACCGTAGAACGGGCAGCCGCCGTCGAGGAGGTTGGAGCCGCGCCGGTCCTGCCAGCCGCCGGCCGCGAGCATGCCGTGGATCATCGTGGCGAGGTGGGCGGCGCCGTCGACGATGGCCGCGTCCACGACCTGTCCGGTACCGCCGGGCGTACGGGCGTGCTGGAGGGCGGCGAGGATGCCGACGACGAGGTAGAGCGAGCCGCCCGCGTAGTCGCCGACCAGGTTGGCCGGGACGGTGGGCGGCTCGCCGGGCCGGCCGATCATGGAGAGGGTGCCGGTGAGCGCGATGTACGAGATGTCGTGCCCGGCGCGCTCGGCCAGCGGCCCGTCCTGGCCCCAGCCGGTCATCCGCCCGTAGACGAGATCCGGGTTGCGGGCCAGGCAGGCGTCGGGGCCCACACCGAGGCGTTCGGCGACGCCGGGGCGGTAGCCCTCGATGAGGACGTCGGCGCGTTCGACGAGGTCCAGGACGGTGGCCGGGCCGTCGGGGGCCTTGAGGTCGACGAGCACCGAGCGCTTGTTGCGGTTGGTGAGGTCGCGGGCCGGGTCGATGCCCAGGCCGGCGCCGCCGGGGCGGTCGACCCGCACCACGTCGGCCCCCAGATCGGCCAGGAGCATCGCGGCGAACGGGCCGGGGCCGATGCCGGCGAGCTCCACCACCCGAGTCCCGTCGAGGGGACCGCGCGGGCCGCGCGGACCGTTCCCTGTACTCGCCATCGAGCCCCCAGCGGTATGACACAACTGATGTAACATCGATGATGCTAAGAACGCACCGCGCTCCGCACAACCCCTGGGGGAGAGCAAGCGCTTAGTTCTTTTCGCGGATACTCATGGATACTCCCCCATCACCCCCTCCCGCCCGCACACCGCCACGGGGACCGCGCTAACCTCTGCTCGCTCCATCCGGTGCCGTCCCCCGCGGAGGCTTTCGTGAACAGGCAGAACGGGGCCGCACGCCCCTATGACGTAGTCCTTTTCGGCGCCACCGGGTTCGTGGGTGTGCTCACCGCCGAATATCTGGCCCGGCACGCCCCGGACGGCTGCCGCTGGGCCGTCGCCGGACGCGACCGCGCCAAGCTGGAGAAGCTGCGCACCCGGCTGACCGCCCTCGATCCGCGCTGCGCGGACCTCCCGCTGATCGAGGCGGACGCGTCCGACGAGGGCTCCCTGCGCTCCCTGGCCGAGTCCGCCCGGGTGGTGGCCACGACCGTCGGCCCCTATGTCTGGTACGGCGAGAAACTGGTCGCCGCCTGCGCCGAGGCGGGGACGGACTACGCGGACCTCACCGGCGAGCCGGAGTTCGTGGACCGGATGTACGTGGAGCACGACGCCCGCGCCCGCGAGACCGGCGCCCGGCTCGTGCACGCCTGCGGCTTCGACTCCGTGCCGCACGACCTCGGCGCCTACTTCACGGTGCGGCAGCTGCCGGAGGACGTACCGCTGCGCATCGACGGCTTCGTCCGCAGCAACGCCGTCTTCTCCGGCGGTACGTTCGCCTCGGCGCTCACCGCGATGGGCCGGGGCCCGCAGACCGCGCGCGCCGCGCGGGAGCGCCGGCTGCACGAACCCCGGCTGGCCGGCCGCCGCGTCCACGCCCCGCTCGGGCGCCCGCACTTCAGCCCGGAGACCGGCACCTGGGCGCTGCCGCTGCCGACGCTCGACGCGGGGATCATCGCCCGCTCGGCGCGTGCGCTGCCCCGCTACGGCCCCGACTTCCGCTACCGCCACTACGCCTCGGTCAAGCACCTGCCCGTGGCGCTCGGCGGCACGGCCGCCCTCGGCGCGCTGCTCGGCGCCGCCCAGGTGCCGGCCGCACGGGAGTGGCTGATGGGCCGTTACGAGCCCGGCGCGGGCCCGGACGCGGAGCGCAGGCGGCGCAGCTGGTTCACGGTGCGGTTCGTCGGCGAGGGCGGCGGGCGCCGGGTGTTCACGGAGGTGTCGGGCGGCGATCCCGGCTACGACGAGACGGCGAAGATGCTCGCGGAGTCGGCGCTGTGCCTGGCACTGGACGAACTGCCGGCCACCTCGGGGCAGGTCACAACGGCCGCCGCGATGGGCGACGCGCTGCTGGAGCGGCTGATCGCGGCCGGGCTGCGGTTCCGGGTGGCGGCGGTGCGCTGAGGCGTCACGGCCGCCCAACCGCCCTCAGCCGGTCGCCTCGCGCAGGGCCCTGCGGCACAGGGAGTCGGCCCGGCGCGTGGTCTCCGGCTGCCGGAAGCCCCGGGTCAGCGCGAGGGTGTGCGCGACGGCGTTGTCCAGGCCCGTGCGGTGCCCGACGGAGACGTACACCGGTTTGACGCCGTCCCGGGTGCGCAGCGCGCGCCCGACCTCCTCCTCGCCGTCCAGCAGCGGCGACTGGTCCCCGCGCCGGGGGCCGGGCGGCTCGAAGGTGAAGGTGAACGGGCTCTTGGCGACGCCGATGACCGGGAGCCCGGTCAGGACGCCCAGGTGACTGGCGAGGCCGAAGCGTCGGGGGTGGGCCCTGCCGTATCCGTCGCAGACCACCAGACCGGGGCCGGCCTTCAGGTTCTCCAGGGCGGCCAGCACGGTCGGGATCTCCCGGAAGGCCAGCAGCCCCGGGATGTACGGGAAGCTGACCCGGCCGACGGCGGTCGCCTCCTCCACCACCTCCAGCGTGGCGGCGTCGAGCACGACGGCCGCCGCGGCGACGATGTCGCGTTCGTCGTCGTAGGCGACGTCGACCCCGGTGACCCGGCCGCGTCCCGGCGGCGGCCCCGGCTCGTCGAGGACCACCCGGGCCCGCAGGACGTCCTGGACGGCACGGGCCCCGGCCGCGTCGGAGGGCATCTGAAGCGCTGTCATGGTGCTCCCCACCCTAGGCCGTGTCTCCCGGAGCCCTGCCGGTAGCCTGGGGATCATGTTCGTACTTGAGCTGTCCTACACCGCCCCGCTGGACCGTGTCGACGCGGTGATGAAGGAGCACGTCGCCTGGCTCGACGAGCAGTACGCGGCGGGGGTGTTCATCGCCTCCGGCCGCAAGAACCCCCGGGACGGCGGGGTGATCCTCGCGGTCGGGGACGACCGGGCGGCGATCGAACGGCTGGCGGCGACCGACCCCTTCGTGGTCGAGGGCGTCTGCGCGTACCGGATCACGGAGTTCATCGCGACCAAGACCTCCGACGCGCTCGCCCCGTACCGCCAGACCCTCTGAGACCTCCTCGCTGCAGAACGCTCCCGGCCGGGGTGTACCGGCCGGAACGGGGCACGTGAACAGGCAGCGGTGTGCGGTGATGCAGCTCACGCCGTCCCTCGGTGCACGGATCGGCGGCTTCCGTCGTCTCTACGGGTGCCGGGAACCGTTCGTCCGGTCGCGAGAGGGAGCAGGTTCGTGTCCACGGTCATCGAACAGTCCGTACAGGCCCGCATGGTGGCGTCCGCGCCGCAGATGGAGACCCTGCCCGCCGTCCTGAGCTACGACCGGGCGGACCCCTTCGCCGTACGCATGGCGTTCCCCGCTCCGGCGACGCTGGAGGGGACGGACGTGTCCTGGCAGTTCTCCCGAGACCTGCTCGCCGCCGGGATGGAGGTCCCGTCCGGTCTCGGTGACGTACGGGTCAGACCGTTCGGCTACAACCGCACGGTGCTGGAGTTCCACGCCGCCGAGGGGATCGCCATGGTGCACGTCCGCACGGCGGATCTGCGCCGGTTCCTGCGGCGGGCGGAGGACCTGGTCCCCTGCGGCCACGAGCGCCGCTACCTGGACCTGGAGCGGAATCTGACCGATCTGTTCGGGCCCCGCTGAGCCCGGGGCCCGCTTCCGCGCGGGCCCGTTAATTCGATTGCTCCCTCCCCGGGCCCCCCGTAACGTCTCCGGTGTCCTTGTTGTCGCCGAACGGAGCAGGACGTTGCAGATCTGAGGTCGTGAGACACCGTGTCGCGCCCCGTGCCCGGTCTTTGCCGTGCCCGCGCGCCCGAGTGTGACCTCAGCTCCTTGAGCCGTCCTCCGTGACCAGGGCCTTCCTTCCGTCATCCCGGAATTCCGCGGAACGCCAGTGGCCGGTGTCTCACCCCGTTGCCCTGTCCTTCCTCGCAACCGGGAGATTCCTCATGTCCGCCCCCGCGGCCCATCTCACCTGCTCGTCCCTCTCCTTCGCCTGGCCCGACGGCAGCTGGGCGCTGGACTCACTCGATCTCACCGTGGGCCCCGGCCGCACGGGGCTCATCGGCCTCAACGGGGCCGGCAAATCGACCCTCCTGCGGCTGTTCGCCGGGGAACTCCGGCCCACCGGGGGCCGGATCAGCGTGTCCGGCGACGTGGGATATCTGCCGCAGAACCTGGTCCTGGACACGGAGTTGCGGGTCGACACCGCGCTCGGCATCGACACGGTCCGCGAGGCGCTGCACGCCATCGAGGCAGGTGACGTCGGCGAGGAGCGGTTCGCCGCGGTCGGCGACGACTGGGACGTCGAGGAGCGGGCCCGTGCCACGCTCGACGGACTGGGCCTCGGCCACATCGGGCTCGACCGCACGATCGGCGAGATGTCGGGCGGCGAGTGCGTGCTGCTGCGGCTCGCCGCACTGCTGCTGGCCCGGCCCGATGTGCTGCTGCTCGACGAGCCGACCAACAACCTGGACCTGTACGCCAGGCGGCGGCTGTACGCGGCGGTCGACGCCTGGCACGGGGTGCTGATCGTCGTCAGCCACGACCGCGAACTCCTGGAGCGCGTCGACCAGATCGCCGACCTGCGCGACTCCACGGTCACCTGGTACGGCGGCAACCTCTCCGCGTACGAGGAGGCGCTGGCCGTCGAGCAGGAGGCGGCCGAACGCATGGTGCGGGTCGCGGAGGCCGACGTGAAGCGGCAGAAGCGCGAACTGGTCGAATCCCAGGTGAAGTCGGCCCGGCGCAGACGGTACGGGCAGAAGCTGTTCGAGCAGGGCAGTGTGCCGAAGATCGCCGCGAGCGCCCGCAAACGCTCCGCCCAGGAGTCGGCGGGCAAGCAGCGCCTGATGCACACGAGCCGGCTGGCCGACGCGAAGGAGCGCCTGGACGATGCCGTCGACGCGGTGCGCGACGACGACGAGATCCGGGTCGAGCTGCCGCGCACCAAGGTTCATCCGGGCCGGGGCGTGCTGGTGCTGCGCGATCTGGAACTCGCGTACGGGGCACGGGTGCGGGGGCAGTACGAGGTGCGCGGTCCGGAGCGCATCGCGCTGGTGGGGCGCAACGGAGCGGGCAAGACCACGCTGCTGCGTACGCTCGCCGGCGAGCTGGCGCCCGTGTCCGGGGAGGCGGTGACCGAGGTCCCGCTGCGCTTCCTGCCGCAGCGGCTCGATGTGCTGGACGACGGGCTGAGCGTGGTGGAGAACGTGGCGCGGTTCGCGCCGGACGCCACGAACAACCACATCCGGGCGAGACTGGCGCACTTTCTGTTCAAGGGCGCGCGGGCGGACCGGGCCGCGGGCACCCTGTCGGGCGGGGAGCGGTTCCGGGCGGCGCTGGCGGCGCTGCTGCTGGCGGAGCCGGCTCCGCGGCTGCTGATGCTGGACGAGCCGACGAACAACCTGGACATGGCCAGTGTGCGCAAGCTGACCGCGGCCCTCGACGCGTACGAGGGAGCGCTCGTCGTGGCCAGTCACGATGTGCCGTTCCTGGAGTCGCTGGGGATCACACGCTGGCTGCTGCTCGACGGCGAACTGCGCTCCACGACGGCCGAGGAGGTGCGCGCCGGGCTCTGACACGGCCGTGGGTACGCGGGGGCTCTCCGCGTACCCATCCGCCGATGGTGACGCGGAGTGAGCGACGGTCGCCCGTTCGGGCTTGGCTTGGGCCTTACCGTCGCTTTAACCTACGGTCTCGTAACCTACGAGTCCGTAGGTAATTCTCCCGTCCCCAGGAGCCTCCATGACGATCACTTCTCCCCATCTCGGCAGTTCACAGGAGTGGACCGATGCCCACCTCCTGTTCGCGCTGGAAGAGGTGGTCGAGAAGGAGCTCAACCGGCATCTCAAGGTCGCCAAGGACTGGATGCCGCACGAGTACGTGCCGTTCTCCGACGGGCGCAACTTCCCCGGCGTCTTCGAGGACGGCGAGGCCTGGCGGTCCGAGCAGTCCAAGGTCACCGACATCGGCAAGATCGCCCTCGTGGTCAACCTTCTCACCGAGGACAACCTCCCCAGCTACCACCACGAGATCGCCTCGCTCTTCGGCCGCGACGGCGCCTGGGGCACCTGGGTGCACCGCTGGACGGCCGAGGAGGGCCGGCACGGCATCGTGATGCGGGACTATCTGCTCACCTCGCGCGCGGTCGACCCGGACAAGCTGGAGCAGTTCCGGATGGCGCACATGGCGGAGGGCTTCGAGTCGGACAACCGGCACTCGATGCTGCACTCCGTGGCCTATGTGGCCTTCCAGGAGCTGGCGACCCGCGTCTCGCACCGCAACACCGGCCACCAGTCGGGCGACCCGGTCTGCGACCGCATGCTGGCGCGCATCGCGACCGACGAGAACCTGCACATGGTGTTCTACCGCAACCTCCTGGGCGCGGCCTTCCAGCTGGCCCCGGACCTGACGATGCAGTCCGTGCGCGACGTCGTCGTCAACTTCCGGATGCCCGGCCACGGCATGCCCGGCTTCGAGCGGGCCGCCGCGCAGATGGCGATCGGCGAGATCTACAACATGCGCATCCACCACGACGACGTCATCCAGCCGGTGCTGCGCTATCTGAAGGTGCTGGAGATCGACGGCCTCGGCCCGGAGGGCCTGAAGGCGCAGGAGGAGCTCGGCCTGTACATGAACGGGCTGGACTCCGAGGCGGCGAAGTTCGACGAGAAGCTCGCCGCGCGCAAGGCGCGGATGGCCGCCCGCGCCCAGGGCTGACCGCACGAAGGGCCGCCGCCCCGGACACCCGGGCGGCGGCCGGACGGTTCCGGGGGTCCGCTCACTCCCGGACCGTCACCTCCGCGTACGCCGCGTCGCGCACCTCCCCCTCCGGGTGGCGCCGCAGCAGCCGCAGCTGGGTGCGCCACGGCCCGCTCCAGCCGGTGTGCCGGCCGCCCACGGCGACCAGCCGCACCGCGAACAGGCCGTGCGCGAGGCCGCCGTCCTCCGCGAGGCGCCCGGCCACCGCGAGCAGCGTCGCCGCCTCCTCCTCGCTCTGCGGGATCCCCTGGTTCCTGCCGTACGCGAGGGCGGTGCGGGCGGCGAGCACGGGCCGCCCCCTGTGCAGCAGCGCGAGCCGGTCGAGGGCGGCGTACAGGGCGTCGGGTTCGCTGTCCGGGTCCACCGCCCCGACCAGCAGCTCGGCGGCCTGCGGTACGTGATCGCGATGACGGGCGAGGAGTTCGCCGGCGGCGGTGAGGACCGAGCGCACGGCGGCGTCGGGGTGCGCCCCGGCCGCCGCGGCGAGCCGGTTCACCAGGTGGACGGTGCGCTGGCGCGCCGGCCGGTCGCGGTCGCTGCCCGCGTCGTCCATCTCCACGGTGTCCGCCAGAACGCCCAGCGCCCCCATGAACGCCCGCGCGGCCTCCCCCGAGACGGCGGCCGCCGCACCGGCCAGCGCGTCGGCGGCCGAACGCCAGGAGCGGCGGCGCGCGAGGTCCGTCGTGGCGGCGGCCAGCACCTCGCAGATGCCCGGCTCCCACGGTATCCAGCGGGCCATCACCGCGTGGGCGGAGGCGGCCAGCTCCTCGTCGTCCGTGCCGCAGACCTCCCGGACCAGGCGTGCGTAGCCGGTGCGGTGCGCGGCGGGCAGGTCCATGGGCCGCACGCGCAGGACGGCGGTGCGCAGCACGGCGGGCCCGGCGGCGGCATCGGCGAGCAGCCGCCACATCCGCTCGTCGCCGAGGAGCTCGATGGCGGCGGCCACGCAGGCGGCCCGCACGTCGGGGTGCTGCTCGGGAGCCTCGTAGCCCTCGGTGACCAGCTCGGCCGCGGTCTCCCGGGGCAGCCGTGCCACGGCGAGGCGGACGGCCTCCTTGCGGCTGGTGACCTTGCCGGTGCCGGGGGCCAGGCGGGCGCGCAGCAGCGGGGCGAGCGCGGAGGGGCGGACCGCCTGGGAGGCGCGGCCGGCCGCGAAGACGGCGACGCGGGCCCGGTCGTCCCCGGTGTGGGCGAGCAGGTCGGGCAGCACCTCGGGGGCCCGGTCGGTGTGGCCGAGGGCGGTGAGGGCGGCCTCGGCGAGCACCACGTCGTCCGAGCCGGTCCACTCCCGTACGGAGTCCGCGCCGGTCCCCGGGACGCGGGCGAGGGCCGCGACCGCGCGGGCGCGTCCGTGCAGCGGCAGCTTCTCGTCGCGGGCGGCGCGCCTCAGGGCGCGTTCGGCGGCGCGGTGCTGGCGGGGAACCCAGCGGCGGATCTCGGGCCCGGGGTGGACGGTCCAGGGCCTGCCGGGTGTCAGGAAGCGGCCGTGCGGCGGCGGGGTCGCCAGGTACGGGTCGAGCAGGTCGGTGCGGCTGTGGGTGAGGACCCGCAGCACTTCGGGCAGCGTGCCGGCGGAGGGGTCGAGCGCGAGCAGCCGTTCGACGCGCCCGCCCCGGTCCGCGTCCGGTTCGAGCCACAGCCGGACGGCGGTCCGGGCGGTGGTGACCGAGCCGTAGCGGATCGCCTGCCACAGCAGGTCCTGGAGCTCGGGGAGCCCGGCCGCGCGGCGGCCCAGGGCCCGGGTGAGGGCGAACACCAGCCCGTAGTCGCTCTTCTCGGCGCCCGCCTCCAGCCAGGGCCGCAGGGCCTCGAAGACGTCGTGTTCCTGGCCCCGGCGCAGGGTGCGGTCGAGGTGGCCGAGGTCGGCGCCGCCGGTGCTGCCGGAGATCCGGACCAGGGTGCGCAGCGACCAGCTGACCAGGGCGCGGCGGCCCGTGACGGCGTGTTCGCGCAGCAGCCGCACGGCGAGGGTGCTCAGGGCGTGCCGGGTGGCGTGCGAGGAGTCCCGGGCCTCGACGGCGTCGGCGGCGAGCCGGTCCAGGGCGGGTTCCATGGCCTCGGTGAACAGGTCCGCGGGGATGCCCGCGAGGGCGAGCAGGGCGGCCGAGCGGACGGGGTCCTGTTCGTTGCGGAGCCTCGCCATGTCGTCGAGCAGTACGGCGACGGGTCCGGGCGCGCCGGTGCGCCCGGCGTTGCGGACGAGCAGCGGCCAGACGAGGGCCCGGTCGGCGGCGGCCGGCCGGCGGGTGGCGGCGAGCAGCTTCTCCCACACCTCGGCGGCCGGGAGGTAGGACTCGGCGAGCAGCACGGTGTGCCAGTCCTCGCCGCGTTCGGCCGCGCGGGCGGCCATGCGGCGGGCCTCGTCGGTGACACCGCTGCGGGGCAGCGCGTCGAGCAGGGCGGTGTCCACGGCGGGACCGCCCGGACCGCGCCCGGCCGTGACGGAGGCGTGCAGCGCGGTGCGCCGGCCCGGCGGGAGTGCGGCGAGGAGGCGGGCGAACCCGTCGGAGTCCTGGGCCATGGCCCGGCCCAGCTCCACGACGAGCCCTTCGGGTGCGGTACGGGCCAGGCGGACCAGGAGCCCGGCCCGGAGCGTGCGCGCGCCCCGCTCCAGCAGCGGCCGGTTGGCGGTACGCAGCAGGAGCCGCGCGGTCCGGGCCGGGTCGGCCGCGGCCAGGGCGCCGAGGCTGCGGGACAGCTGCCACGGCAGGCTCACGGGGCCGAGGCGTTCGAGGAGATCGAGGACGCGTCCGGGCCGGGAGGCGACGGTGGCGGCGACCCCGGGTGCGTAGCGCCGCCACCACTCGGCGCGCTGCGGTTCGGGCAGTTCGGCGAGCTGTCGTTCGACGGCGTCCAGGAGGGGGCCGGGGTGGCGGCGGCCCAGGCCGCTCCAGCCGCGTACGGCGTACAGCAGTTCGGGCAGCAGCCGGGCGACGGCCTCGGCGGGGCAGCCCGGCAGCAGCACGGCCGCCTCGGCGTCGCCCCAGTCGGCGCGCACCCGGTCGACGAGCCGGACGGCGAGACCGGCGCGCCCGTCGGCGACGACGGCTCTCAGGAGGCGGCGGCGTGCGGTGCGGGGCAGGTCGTCCAGGGCCTGTTCGTACGCCTCGTCCGGTATGCCGAGGCTTCGGGCGGCCCGCAGGGCGTGCCCCTGCACGAAGGGGTCGGGGTCGGCGAGGTGCGCGGCGATCCATTCCCGGTCGCGGCCGACGGCCGCCGCGACGACCGCCGTTCCCCGCTCGTGCGGCCCGCCCCCGTCCAGCTCGTCCAGCACGGCACGCAATCTCCCCGAAGCGGACATATCGCGTGCGCGGGCGGCGAGTTCACGCATGCGCGCGGGGTACGGAAGCGGATCGAGGGCCTTCAGCAGGGCGTCGGTCATGGGCCGATTCTGCCGTGCGGGGGTATGCCCTCCCCGGGCGGGCGGGAACCGTACGCTGTGCCGGTGAAACCTGTGACCCGTTTCGTTCTCATCGGTGCGCCGCTGGCGATAGCCGTCTCCCTCGTGTTCAACAGCGGCGGCGGAGACGACTCCGGACTGCCCACGGACTCCCCCAGGGCCGAGGCGACCGCGACCGGGCCGGTGAACCCGGACCCGTTCGCCGCGGCGGACGACGAGGAGCGCGAGGAGATGAACGAGCAGGTCGAGAAGGCACCTGCCGGGCTCGCCGCTCCGAGGATGCGCGAGGTCGCGTGGCAGCTGCTGGCCAGCGCCGAGGGTTCCACCCTGGACTGGCGCAGCCAGTACGGGACGATCGAGGACAGCGGCGACGGCACCGGCTACGCGGCGGGCCTCGTCGGGTTCTGCTCCGGTACGCACGACATGCTGGTGTTCGTCGAGGCGTTCACGAAGGACCATCCGGACAACCCGCTGGCCCCGTTCCTCCCGGCGCTGCGCGAGGTCGACGGGACCGGCTCGCACCAGGGCCTGGACCCCGGATTCACGGCCGCGTGGAAGAAGGCGGCCGAGGACCCGGCGTTCCGCGCGGCGCAGGAGGAGGTCCGCGACAAGCAGTTCTTCGAGCCGGCGGTGCGCCTCGCGAAGCTCGACGGGCTCGGCGCGCTGGGCCAGTACATCTACTTCGACACCATGGTGCTCCAGGGGCCGGGGCACGAGGCGGACTCGTTCTACGGCATCCGGCAGGCGGCGCTGGCCGAGGCGGACACGGTCGCGGAGGGCGGTGACGAGTCGGCGTACCTGGACATCTTCCTGGACACCGCGCGGGCCGTGATGAAGTCGAAGAAGAACCAGCAGCACGACACCTCGCGCATCGACACCGCGCAGCGCGTGTTCCTGGAGGACGGCGAACTGGACCTGGAGCCGCCGCTGACCTGGAAGATGTACGGCGAGACGTTCCGTATCCCGTCGTGATCCCCGTCCGGCGGCGGCCCTTCGCGGGGGGCTACCGCCGGGCGTCCTGCCTGATCAGTTCGGCGGCCTTCTCGGCGATGGCGACCGTGGGCGCGTGGGTGTGGCCGCGGGTGATGCGCGGCATGACGGAGGCGTCGACGACGCGCAGGCCCCGGACGCCGCGCACCCTGAGCCGGGGGTCGGTGACCGAGCCGGCGTCCTCGCCCATCCGGCAGGTGCCGACGGGGTGGTAGAGGGTCTCCGCCCCGGTCCGGATCGCCTCGGCGAGGCGGTCGTCACCGACCTGCCCCGGGTAGTGGCCCATGGGGGTCGACGTGTGCGGGGCGAGGGCCGGGTGGGCGAAGAGCCGTTCGGCGTGGCGCACACCGTCGGTCAGGCACCGCAGATCGGCCTCGGCGGCCAGGTAGCCCGGATCGATCCGGAGGGCCGAGCCGGGGTCCGGGTGGTCAGGGTCCAGGGTGATGCGGCCGGTGCTCTCCGGCTGGAGCAGGACGACGCCGATGGTGATGCCGTGCTCGGTGGGCGGGGTGAGCCCGTGGTCGATGAACGGCGCCGGGGCGAAGATGAGTTCGAGGTCCGGGGCGGACGGCTCCGTCGCGCTGCGTACGAAGGCGACGGCCTCGGCCAGGTTGGAACTGAGCGGTCCGCGCCCGGCCAGCAGGTAGCGGGCGATGTTCGCCGGGGTGTCGGCGCCGGTCATGGTCACCGGGCGCGGGCAGTGCAGGGTGACGGCGAAGGACAGGTGGTCCTGGAGGTTGCGGCCGACGTCCGGGGAGGCGGCCCGCACCTCGATGCCCGCGTCGCGCAGTTCGCCGGGGTCGCCGATGCCCGAGCGCAGCAGCAGGTGCGGGGAGCCGATGGCGCCGGCGCTGAGGATCACCTCGCGGCGGGCGGTGAGCGTGCCGGAGCCCTCGGTCAGCACCCCGGTGGCGCGGTCGCCGTCGAAGGCGAGGGCGCGGACGCGGGTGTGCGGGAGGACGTCCAGATTGGCGCGCCGGGCGGCCGGCTTGAGGTAGCCGTCGGCCGCGCTCCAGCGCCGCCCGCGCCGCTGGTTGACGGGTGTCATGGCGACCCCGCTGTGGTCGGGGGCGTTCAGTTCGTCGAGGAACGGGATCCCGTCCTCGCGGCAGGCGGCGACGAAGTCGGCGGTGAGCGGGGACGGGCTGCGGGGCGGCGCGATGTGCAGCGGGCCCTCGGTGCCGTACACCGTGCCGGGCGCGGTGGGGCCGGCCCACCGCTCGGCGCGCCGGAAGTAGGGCACGATCGCGTCGTGGCCCCACTCCGGCCCGGCGGCGCCGGCCCACGCGTCGTAGTCGTCGCGGTGGCCGCGCACCCACATCATGGCGTTGATCGAGGACGAGCCGCCGAGGGTGTGACCGCGCGGCCAGAAGAGCTCACGGCCGCCCAGCGCCTGCTGTTTCACCGTGCTGAAGTCCCAGTCGAACGGGGTCTTGAACAGCTTCGGGAACGCGGCCGGAATACGGATCTCCTGCTTGCGGTCGGGCCCGCCCGACTCGACGAGGGCGACCCGGACGGTGGGATCCTCGGACAGCCGCGCGGCCAGCACACAGCCGGCCGAACCCGCCCCGACGACGACGTAGTCGTACTCGCTCAACTCGGCTTCTCCTCCAGGTCGACGCGGGTTCCGCAGCGGTCACGGAACGCGCGGGCCGAATAACGGAAGGCCGAAGTCTCGCACGGGCGGGGCGGTTTCAGGCCCGGTCGCGCCCAACTCGGCGCAGCCGCTCGCGTTCCTTCTCGGACAGGCCGCCCCATACGCCGAAGCGCTCGTCGTTGTCGAGGGCGTACTCCAGGCACGCCTGCCGTCCCTCGCAGGCGTTGCAGAGCTGCTTGGCCTCACGGGTGGAACTGCCCGGGGCCGGAAAGAAGAACTCGGGCCCCGCCTGCGCGCACAGTGCTGTCTCCTGCCAGGAGAAGGCGGGGTCGGTCGCGGTGTTGATCAGCATGGTTGCCACAGTGCCCTGCCGCGATAAACGACTGATCAACGCCGCGTCAATGGGGCGTCGCCCCGCCCCGTGTCCGGCCGGGCTGTCGGTGGTGCGTGGGACGATGTGCGGTGCCGGACACGGAGACCGGCAGGACGTACGGGGACAGAGGGACGTACATGACTGAGGGCGGGACCGCGGAGGGTGCGGCACCGGCCGGGCGGGCCGCCCGGGAACTGCTCGTGCGCGCCGACGGTCTGCTGGACGCCGCGCGGGGCGTGCTCGCGGACCACACCCGGGCCGTCGCCGCCGTGCGGACCTGCCTGGACCCTCTGCTCGACACGCTGGTACGCGCCGATCTCGCCGCCATCCCCGTCGCCCGGCTGAAGGACGTCACCGAGGGCCGGCTGCGCCTCGGCGCGATCGAGCAGGCGGGCCTCACGACGGTCGGCCAGGTGTACGGGGCGAGCCGCTACGAGCTCCGCCAGATCCCGGGCGTGGGGGCGCAGACCGCCGACCAGACCCTGGCCGCGGCGGGGCAGATCGCGCACGCGGTGCGGGACACGGTGGCGCTGCGGATCGACGTGGACACCCAGGACGAGGCCGTGACCGCGCTCCTCGGCGCCCTGTACCGGCTGGTGGAGGCGGGTCCGGACGTGCGGCGGGCGGTGGACGGGGCCCGTACGCTGGCCGAGCGCCTGGAGCCGCCGCTGACGGCGGCCGGACCGGCGCGGGGCCGGCTGCGGATGCTCCTCACGGGACGGCGGGCACGGGCCGGGGTGCGGGAGGCCGTGACCGGCGTCCGGGCGGCGGTCACCGACGCGGTGGAGCGCGGGCTGCCGCCGCTGTTCGCCCAGGTGTCGGCCGATCTGCTGCGGGAGCCGGAGTCGCCGGTGGCCGCCTGGGTCGACTTCGAGCTGCGGTCCGCCGAGTACTACAGCCTGCTGGCGGAGCTGTCGGGTTCGGGGCCGGACCGGGACGCGGCCGAGGGGTTCCTGCCGTCGGGGATCGCCGACCGGGTGCGCGGGCTGCGGCTGGACGATGCCCGGCTGCGGGTGTCGCTGCGCGGCTACCAGTCGTTCGGCGCGCGCTTCGCGCTCGTCCAGAAGCGGGTGATCCTCGGCGACGAGATGGGGCTCGGCAAGACCGTCCAGGCGATCGCGGCCCTGGCCCACCTCGCGGCGCGCGGGGAGACGCACTTCCTGGTGGTGTGCCCGGCGAGCGTCCTGATCAACTGGACGCGGGAGGTCCGGGCCAGGTCCACGCTGCGCGCCCTGCCGGTGCACGGTCCTGAGCGGCGGGAGGCGTTCGCCGAGTGGCGCGAGACCGGCGGGGTGGCCCTGACCACCTTCGACGCGCTGCACACCCTGCCGGACGCGGAGGACGGCGGTGTGCGCCCCGGGATGCTCGTGGTCGACGAGGCCCATTACGTGAAGAACCCGGCGACCCGCCGTTCGCGCGCGGTCTCCGGCTGGTCGGCACGGACGGACCGGGTGCTGTTCCTGACCGGGACGCCGATGGAGAACCGGGTGGAGGAGTTCCGCTGCCTGCTCCGCGGTCTCCGGCCGGAGCTGGCCCCCGCGGTCAGCGCCGGCCAGGGCGCCGCGGGCTCGGAGGCGTTCCGCCGCGCCGTGGCCCCGGCCTATCTGCGGCGCAACCAGCGGGACGTGCTGACCGAACTGCCCGCCGTGGTCCAGGTGGACGAGTGGGAGGAGTTCAGCGAGGGCGATCTGCTGGCCTACCGGGAGGCGGTGGCCGCCGGGCACTTCATGCGAATGCGCCGGGCGGCGTATGCCCGTCCGGAGACCTCCGCCAAGCTGAACCGGCTGCGTGAGCTGGTCGCGGAGGCGGCGGACAACGGCCTGAAGGTGGTCGTGTTCTCGTACTTCCGCGAGGTGCTGGAGACGGTGCGCGAGGCGCTGGGCGACGGGGTGTTCGGGCCGCTGTCGGGCAGTGTGGCGGCGGCCCGGCGCCAGGAGCTGGTCGACGGCTTCGCCGCCGCGGAGGGCCACGCGGTGCTGCTGAGCCAGATCCAGGCCGGCGGGGTCGGGCTCAACATGCAGGCCGCGTCCGTCGTCATCCTGTGCGAACCGCAGATCAAGCCGACGACGGAGCACCAGGCGGTGGCCCGCGCGCACCGGATGGGCCAGATACGGACGGTCCAGGTGCACCGGCTGCTCGCCGCGGACAGCGTCGATCAGCGCATGCTGGCCATCGTGGCCCGCAAGGAGCGCCTGTTCGACGCGTACGCCCGGCGCAGCGATCTCGCCGAGACGACACCGGACGCGGTGGACGTGTCGGAGGGTGAACTGGCCCGCCGCATCGTCGAGGAGGAGCAGCGGCGCCTCCAGGCACTGGCGGGCCCGTGAGGACCTACCCGTCGTGTCCGGGCACATGGCCGTCCCGGTCGGCGACGAGCAGCATCCCGCCCATCCCCCGGTCGGCGTGGCTCTGCACGTGGCAGTGGTACATCCAGGCGCCGGCGCCCACGTGTTCGCCGGCGATCACCTGGAAGCCGAAGGAGTCCGCCGGGCCGACGATCTTCGTGTCGACGACCCGGCTGGGGTCGTCGGGGCCGGTGAGCATGCCCGTACGGTTGTCGGCCCAGCGGTGACCGTGCAGATGGAACGTGTGGTAGAAGTCGCCGTGCGTGATCATGACGACTTCGAGCCGTTCGCCGAGCGTGGCCGTGAAGTCGGGGGTCTTGCCGGCCGGGGTGTTGTTGATCGACATGCCGTTGAACACGATCGTGATGGTCCTGTCCGGCAGGATGTCGCCCCGGCGCCGGACGATCAGCGGTCCGTAGAGCCCCTCGCGGATGCCTTCCGTGCCGTGGTCGGAGCCGACGGCGTGGTCGTGGTAGTGCCAGTAACCCGCACTGCCGGGCTGCCAGGTGCCGTCGCGGCGCATCCCCGGCCGGTGGGTGCGCCAGGTGTACGTGCGGGTGGAGCCGGGCTCGACGGTGCTGCCGTTCATCCGGGTGCCGTCGCTGGCGATGTCGTAGTCGACGCCGTGCGCGTGGAGACCGGCCGGCACGTCCAGGGTGTTGACGAACTCGATGTGCAGGGTGTCGCCCTCGTCGAGCTCGATCAGCGGGCCCGGCACGGTCGCCTTGCCCTTCTCCAGCCCGTAGCCCATCCGGCCGTCCGCCAGCTGCTCCACGTACATGCGCAGGTGCCGGACCGCTCCCCCGAAGGACGCCGTCCGCGGGGTGGACGGGGCGGCGGCGGCCTGGGGTGCGGGGAGGGACAACGATGTCACCCCCGCCGCCGCGGCGACCCCGCCACCCATCAGCATCCGTCGGCTGAAGCTTCTGCGGTCCATGTCGAACTCCCCACTGCTGACGGGTGCTGCCGAGGATGTGGCGACGCCCCGTAAGGGATACGGGAAAATCGCTTACCCACAGTAAGGACAAAGTCCGTCCCGGGGCCGCCATGGCCGTGGGCGAGTCGCGAAATGCCGTACGGCGGATCAGGTGAGCGTCGCCGCGTGCTGCGGCATGTGCTCTCGGCCGCCGGGGTGCCGGTGGCGCCACACCCAGAAGACGGTGCACGAGACCAGTGCCCAGCCCGCCAGCACCAGATACGGGAAGACGCGCTGGTGGCCCTGGTAGTAGACGGCGGTGTGCTGGGCGTTGACCGAGGCTCCCGGGGGCAGCCAGCGTCCGATGTGTCCGAGGAGCGAGGGCAGCAGCGGCCAGGAGACGGCTCCGCCGGACGAGGGGTTGCCCAGGAGCACCATCACGCCCCAGGTCGGCAGCATCGCCCAGCGGCCGATCAGGGTGTTGAACATGGTGAAGACCATGCCGGAGGTGAACATCGTGAACGCGAGGATCAGCCAGGACTCGACGAACGGCAGGTCCACCGCGCCCAGCAGCCAGTCGACGACGGCGGCGATGGCGAAGGCGCCGAGGAGCGAGTACGCGACGGTGAAGCCGATCCGCTCCAGCGGGATCAACGACCGGGCGTGCACGCTGAGCTGGATGGAGCCCACGAAGCCGACGATGACGGCGGCGAGCGAGATGTAGAACAGCGCGAGCCCGCGCGGGTCGCCCTTCTGGAGGGGCTTGACGTCCCGCACGGCGACGGGGATGCCGAGGGTGTCCCCCACCTTCACGGCGGACTCGGCGAGCAGCTGGGCGACGGCCGCACCGGAGGCGGCGGCCACGTCCAGGGACACGCCCCGGTCGCCGGAGCGCACGATCGCGAAGACCTCCTGCTCCTCCAGCGCCTCGCGCGCGGCGGCGGCCGTCGGGAAGACGTGGATGACCAGGGAGGCGTCCAGGGCCTTGTCCATCCCGGCGACGAACTCCCGGCCGCGCGCGGTGTCCGGCTCGCTGACCACGGCGGTGGGGACGCTGTGCGGGGTCGGGTTGGCCATGGCGTACGTGTAGGAGCCGGCGAAGAGCCCGGCGGCGGCGGAGAGGATGAACAGCAGGACGATCGCCGGGAAGTACGGGGACTCCTTGAAGCCCTGCCACTTCTGGCCCCGGGTCAGCGGCCGGCCGTGCGCCCCGTGCTCCGGCTCGCTCACGCCTCGTCGTCCTTGTCGCGGCGGGCGCGGCTCGGCTGCACGCGCTTCGGCTCGCCGGGCATCTTCGGGTACTCGGGCGGGTAGGGCAGGTCGCCGGGGCCGCCGTCGCTCGCGTGGCGGTCGGCGAGTTCCAGCAGCGAGTCGAGGCGGAACGCCTCCTGGTCCATGTCGGCGTGCACATCGCCGTGTTCCGCGTACCGCACGGGCATGGTGCGCAGGTCGAAGTCGCGGGGTTCCGCGTCGTCCAGCTCCTCCCAGCGCAGCGGGGCGGAGACCGGGGCGTGCGGGAAGGGCCGTACGGAGTAGGCGGAGGCGATGGTGCGGTCGCGGGCGGTCTGGTTGTAGTCGACGAAGATCCGCTCGCCGCGCTCCTCCTTCCACCAGGCGGTGGTGACCCGGTCCGGCATCCGGCTCTCCAGCTCGCGGCCGACCGCGATGGCCGCGCGCCGGACCTCGGTGAACGTCCAGCGCGGCTCGATGGGGACGAAGACGTGCAGGCCGCGCCCGCCGGAGGTCTTGGGCCAGCCGCGCAGCCCGTGCTCGTCGAGGACGCCGCGCAGCTCGCGGGCGGCCCGGACCGCGTCGGCGTAATCGGTGCCGGGCTGCGGGTCCAGGTCGATGCGCAGTTCGTCCGGGTGGTCGGTGTCCCCGCCCCGGACCGGCCAGGGGTGGAAGGTGAGGGTGCCGAGGTTGGCGGCCCAGAGGACGGCGGCGACCTCGGTGGGGCACATCTCCCGGGCGGACCGCCCGCTCGGGAAGGAGATCTCGGTGGTGGGGATCCAGTCGGGGAGGTTCTTGGGGGCGCGCTTCTGGTAGAAGAACTCGCCCTCGACGCCGTCCACGAACCGCTGGAGCGTGGTGGGCCGGTTGCGCAGGGCGCGCAGGATGCCGGGGCCGACGGCGAGGAAGTACTCGGCGACGTCCCTCTTCGTGTAGCCCTTCTCCGGGAAGTAGACCTTGTCGGGGTTGGACAGCCGGACCGGCCGTCCGGCCGCTTCCAGCTCCACCGCTGTGCCCGCTGCTGCCATGTCGGCCACGGTAGGCCGGGCACACATATGCCGCATATCGGGAGACTCCGGTCGCCGTACGGTTCACAATCGGGTCCATGGATCTGCCGGTGATGCCACCCGTGAAGCCGATGCTCGCCAAGTCCGTGAAGCGGATTCCGCCGGGCATGCAGTACGAGGGCAAGTGGGACGGCTTCCGGGCGATCGTGCACCGGGACGGTGACGAGGTGGTGATCGGCAGCCGGACCGGCAAGCCGCTCACCCGGTACTTCCCCGAGCTGGTCACCGCCTTCCGGGAGAACCTGCCGGAGCGCTGCGTGGTGGACGGCGAGATCGTCGTCGCGCACGACGGGCGGCTGGACTTCGACCGGCTCGGCGAGCGCATCCACCCGGCCGACTCCCGGGTGCGGCTGCTGGCCGAGCAGACGCCGGCCGCGCTGATCGCCTTCGATCTCCTGGCGCTGGGCGACGACTCGCTCCTGGACACCCCGCAGGCGGACCGGCGCAGGGTCCTGGAGGCGGCGCTCGCCGGGGCCTCGGCGCCGGTGTACCTGGCCCCGTCGACGACCGATCCGGCCCGCGCCCAGGAGTGGTTCGAGCAGTACGAGGGCGCGGGTCTCGACGGGGTCGTGGCGAAGCCGCTCGACGCGCCGTACCGGCCGGACGTCCGGTCCATGTACAAGATCAAGCACGAGCGGACCGCCGACTGCGTGGTGGCCGGCTACCGCTTCCACAAGAGCGGCCCGGTCGTCGGCTCGCTGCTGCTGGGCCTGTACGACGACAGCGGCGCGCTCCAGCACGTCGGGGTGTGCGCGGCCTTCCCGATGAAGCGCCGCGCCGAACTCGTCACCGAGCTGGAGCCCCTGCTGACCGGTGCCGAGGACCACCCGTGGCGCGCCTGGGCCGAGGCCGAGGCGCACGAGGGCGCCCGGCTGCCCGGCGCCCCGAGCCGCTGGTCCGGCAAGAAGGACATGTCCTGGGTGCCGCTGCGGCCGGAGCGGGTCTGCGAGGTGGCGTACGACCACATGGAGGGCGACCGGTTCCGGCACACGGCCCAGTGGCGCCGCTGGCGGCCGGACCGCACCCCGGACAGCTGCACGTACGCGCAGCTGGAGGAGGTCGTGCGCTACGACCTCGCCCAGGTGCTGGCGGGCGGCGGCTGAGCCCTTCGGAACACCCGGCCGCCGCCCGGGTCCAAGGCAAGGCCCTAGTCCGCCGTGGGCGGCAGGGTGGGGCTGGTGCAGGGCTCGTCGGTGTCCGTGGGGTCGGGCGAGGGCGAGCCGCTGGGGTCGGTGGTCTCCGTCGGGTCGGGCGTCGGGCCGGTCGTCGTGCAGCCCGGGTCCGGCTTCGTCGTGGTCGGGCTCGGGTCCGGCGTGATGCTCGGGTCCGGGGAACCGGGGTCCGACGGATCGGGCGAGGGGCCGGTGGTGTCCGTCGGGTCGGGGTCCGGGGTGGTGCTCGGGTCCGGGTCGTGGGTGCCGGGTGTGGTGGGGCGGGTGCTGGGCTGCGGGCCGACCTCGATGCCGCCGCCGTCCTTGGAACCGGACCCGCCCACGGGGTGCTTGGGCTTGTTCGGGCTGCCCGCGCCGGGGCTCTTCGGGATCGGGCCCGCGCCGTCGGCGACCGGGTGGATCCCCTTGAGGTAGAACCCCAGCCAGGACAGCACCGTGCGCAGATACGTCTCCGAGTGGTTGTAGCTGAGGATCGCCCGGTTCATGTCGGAGGGGATCGACAGGTCGCGCGTCCCCGCGCACAGATAGGCGCCGGCGGCCAGCGCCGCGTCGTACACGTTGTTCGGGTCGCGGCGTCCGTCGCCGTTGCCGTCCCGGCCCCAGTGCGCCCAGGTCGAGGGGATGAACTGCATCGGGCCCACCGCCCGGTCGTACGTCGCGTCCCCGTCGAACGCGCCGCCGTCGGTGTCCGCGATGTTGGCGAACCCGGCGCCGTTGAGGACCGGGCCGAGGATCGGCGAGACGGTCGTGCCGTTCTTGTCGACCCGGCCGCCGGCCGCGTGCCCGGACTCGACCTTGCCGATCGCCGCCAGTAACTGCCAGGGCAGCCGGCAGCCGGGATCGCTGTGCCCCATCGTGCTCTCGGCCCTGCGGTAGGCGGCGAGCACAGTGGCGGGAATACCTGCCTCGGCCCACGACTGCTTGGCCGCCGGGCTCTGCTTCTCGCCCTTCCTGGGCGGCTTCGGGCTTTTCAGCGGCGGGAGTTCGGTGTGGTACGAGTCATCGTTCGGGACCTCGGACCACGTGACGTCGTCGGCCTCCTGCCGGTGCTTCGGGGTCTCCTTGTGGGCGACGAGCTGGGGTGCCTGGGACGCCGTGAGCGCGGCCATCGCGGCAACGGCGGCCGCCGTGCCGCCCAGTCCGCGGCGCATGGTGCCGTTGAACCTCATGCGTGCTCTCCTTGGTGGGGTCGCCTCCGGCAGGTCACCGGGTGAACGTGTCGATCGCGGATATCCGCCAGCTGCCGCCCTCGCGGACGGCGTCCACGCTGAACATGGCCGCGGCGTAGGTGGTCTCCTCGGACTTGCCGGTACGGGTGTTGCGCTGGTCGGCGTAGATCAGCAGCCGGGCCCGGTCGCCGTCGAGCATCTCCACGCCGCTGTCGGTGACGGTCGTGGTGAGCACGAGCTTCTGCTTCGGTGCCTGCGCCCGGACCTCGGCGAGCATGTCCTCGTGCTGCTGGACGGCCTTGCCGGTGAGGTACTTCGTCACCGCCGTCTGCGCCTTGGTGGGCGACGCGTAGTCGTACGAGAAGACCGCGCCGACGGCCTCGGTGATCTGGCCCTTCACCTCGCTGGTGCGGCTGATGTCGGTGAGCGCGGTGTTCTGCCGGCTGGGATCGTCGCGCAGGCTCGCCGCCGAGGTGAACGCCCAGGCGGCGAAGGCGCCGAGGAGCACGATGAGCACGCAGAGGACGACGGGCAGGCTCGGGCGCGACAGGCGCCGGGTGGTGGCCTTCTCCGCCTCCGGCGCGCTCCCCTCGTCCTCCGTTTCCGGATCTTCTTGGTGCTCGGTGATGTCCTCGGCCGCGTCCTTCGCGGTGCCGGCGGGTTTCTCCGGGCCGGGTCCGCTCCCGGTGCGGGGGCGGGCCGGGGCGGTGGTGGTCGCGGCGGCGACGGTGGCCAGGCGGCGCCGGCGGTTGACCAGGTGACGGGTCGTCGACATGTCCGGGTTCCTCTCGGTGCGGGGGCGGGGTGTCAGCCGGCGGTGTTGCCGACGGGCGCCTGGCCGAGGGCGCTGAGCTTCCACCCGTCGGGGGTGCGGGTGAGCTGGCCGAGCATCCGGCTCTCCTTCACCGCGGGCTTGCCCTTCGGCGCGGTCACGGTCACCCGCAGCGCCACCATGACCCCGGCCTTCCCGGCCCGGTCGTCGAGCTCGGTGACCGCGCCGGCCAGCACCTTGGCGGTGCTGACGGTCTTCGCCTCCTGGATCTGCTTCACGAACCCGCTCCGGCCCTCGACGAGTTGCTGGTGCAGGTCCCCGGTGGTGGAGTCCTCCCAGCTGTCGAGGCCCTGGTCGAGCTGTGCGTGGTCGAGCGTGTTCATGTTCTGCACGGCCTGTTCGCCCGCGGCCAGCACGTCGTCGCGGGTCTGGGCGTACGCGGCCGAGCTGTCGTGTGCCTCCTGGTACCGGGACACCCCGCCCCAGCCCGCGGCGCCGGCCGCCGCGACCGTCAGCACGATCGCCGCCGCCACCAGCGGATTCCTCGTCATCGCTACCCGTGCCATCGCTGCCTCTCCCTGCCGGCGGTCCCGCCGTGCTGTGCTGTCCGTGCTCGGTGGTGCGGTGGTGCCCGTCGACGCGCTACCGGGAGGTGATCTCCACGATCGTCCAGTGGCCTTCACGCAGTTGGGCCGTGACGGAGAGCTGCGCCGCCGCCTTGCTCGCGGCCTTGCCCTTGCGCTCGTAGACCTGGTCGAGGA
This sequence comes from Streptomyces sp. NBC_00708, assembly GCA_036226585.1. Classification (GTDB taxonomy): domain Bacteria; phylum Actinomycetota; class Actinomycetes; order Streptomycetales; family Streptomycetaceae; genus Streptomyces. The sequence goes on along the minus strand of CP108997.1, from coordinate 6,511,745 downwards.
AGACGAGCAGATGGGCGCTGTCGGGCGTCAGCCGGGTGACCCCGGCGCGCACGACATGGGTGGTGAGGGTGAGCTTCTGGTCGGCCGACTGCTTCTCGACCTGGCCGAACAGTGCCGCGTACTGCTGAAGTGCCTTGCCCGCGAGGAGCTTCTGCGCGGACGCCTTGGTGGCGGCGGTGCCGTCGGGGCTGTACGAGAACACCTTGCCGAGGGCGTTGGTGACCTCGCCGGCCACCTGGGCGGTCGCCGCGCTGTCGGTGAGCGCCCGGTTGGAGGTGGCGGGCGTGTCCCGCAGCTGCCGGCCCGCCGCGTACATCACGGCCCCGGCGGCGAGCAGCGCGACGACGAGCACCCCGGCGAGCACGCGCGGCCAACGCCGCGCGGGGCGCCTGCCGTTGTCGTCCGTGGGCTCGGGCGCCTCCGGTGCGGCCTCCGGCTCCTCGTCGGCCGCCGTCGCGGTGTCCTCGTTGTCCTCGACATCCGTGGTCATGCGCCGCTCCCTATGCCGAGCGCCGTGAGCGCCTTGATCTTCCAGCCGTCCCCGGTCCGGGCGAGCGTGGCCTCGAAGCGTTTGCGCTCGGTGCCGGCCTTGCCGGTGCGCGGGGTGACCTCGACGTCGACGGTCGCGATCATCAGCGCGGTGCCGGTGCGGTCGTCGAGTTCGGTGAGCGCGGCGTCGGTGACCTTGCCGCGCGCGGTGGCGCCGGCCTGTGAGAGGTCGGCGGCGTCCTTCTTGCGGGTCCGCTTCAGCTGGTCGTACAGGGGCCCGGTGGCGGAGTCCAGCCAGCCGGAGAGACCGGCGTCCACGCTCGTCGCGTCCTTGCCGTCCAGGCTGTTGAGCCGGGCCAGCGCCTGCCGGCCGTCCGCGAGGGCGGCGTCCCGGCTCTTGGCGTAGGACAGGTCGTCGTCACCGCGTGCCTGGGCGTACGACCAGCCGCCCAGGGCGCAGACGAGCGCCGCGATCAGCAGGACGGCCCAGCCGCCGAGGGTCCGGTTGCGGGGGTTCACTCGCCGTCCTCCTGTCCCAGGCCGAGCAGCCCGGCCATGCCGCGCACCGGTGCCGCGTCGGACCTGGCGCCGAGCACTCCGGGCAGCGGGTCGTCGTCGGTGTCCCCGAGGTGCAGCGCGCCGGCCTTCGCCGGTTCGGGGAGCGGGCCGCCCTTGGGGGCGTTGGCGCTGCCCCGTACGTCGATGCCGGTGCCGGGCGAGGCGGCGCAGCGGGCCTTGGTGTTGGGCTCGGGGGCGGGCGAGAGGTCGAGGCCGTTGCGGTAGGTCGTGCCTTCGTAGCCGGCGGTGCAGGGCAGCGGCTCGAAGAAGGTGATCGACATACCGAAGCGTGCGCCGTCCTCGTCGACCGCGCTGGACCCGGCCGCCGCGACGGCGGGGAGCTTCACGAGCAGTTCCTCCAGGCCGCGCTGGCGGGTGACGGCGACATCGGAGGTGGTGAGGAGGTTGGCGACGACGACGCCGAAGCTGGGTTCGACGTCCCGGAGCAGTCCGCTGATCTGGCTGGTCGCGTCGGGGGCGGCGGCGATCAGCTTGCGCAGGTCGGTGTCGGAGCCCTTGAGCTGGGCGGCCAGTTCCTTGGCGCCGGAGGCGAACCCCTTGAGCGCTTCGCCCTGTTCGACCTGGGTACGCAGGACCGTCTTGCCGTCCTCCATCAGCTTGGTGGTGACGGGCAGGGCGTCGTCGGCCGCGTCGACGAACTCGCTGCCGGTGTCCAGGAGGACCTGGAGGTCGTCGCCGCGCCCGCTGAAGGCGGTGCCGAACTCGTCGACCACGGTGCGCAGCGACTCCAGGTCGACCGAGGAGGTGAGGTCGTTGACGCTGGTGAGCACGTCGGTGACGGGCGCCGGGACGGTGGTCTCGGCCTCGTCGATGACCGAGCCGTTCGCGAGGTAGGGGCCCTCGGTACGGGCCGGCCGCAGGTCGACGTACTGCTCGCCGACGGCGGAGAGGTTGGCCACGACGGCCTTGAGGTCGTCGGGGATGCGGGGTGCGGACTTGTCGATCCGCAGCTCGGCCTCGACGCCGTCGTCGGTGAGTTCGATGGGCCCGACCCGGCCCACCGAGACGCCCCGGTAGGTGACGTTGGAGTGGGTGAAGAGGCCGCCGGTGCGCGGGAGTTGCATGGTGACGGTGTAGTAGTCGCGCATGCCGATGTAGTGGCCGAGGTCGGCGTAGCGGACGCCGAGGAAGCCGAGGACCAGCACGGCGATGATCAGGAAGGCGATGTTCTTGAGCCGGATGGCGAGGGTGATCATCAGTTGCTCCCCTTCGAGTCCGTGGGCCGGCTCGTCGTGGGCGCCGAGGTCGCGGGAAGGGGCAGCGGCAGTCCGGCACCGGCGACCGCCTTGCCCTGCGCGGGCGTCCCGGTCTCCGGGTCGGGGTTGTAGGCGGGAATGATCTGGGTGCCGGGTTCGGCCGTCAGGTCGAGGTACACATTGAGGTAGTCGCCCTTCACGCCGCGCAGCACCTCGTCCGTGAACGGGTAGGTGAGGAGCACCTGGAGGGAGTCGGGCAGGTCGTTGCCGGAGTCGGCCAGGGCCCGCAGGGTGGGGGCGATGGCCTTGAGGTCGGCGATGGTGTCCGCCTTGCCCTTGTTGATGGTGGTGACGGCGACGTCCGAGAGGGTGTCCAGGGACCGCAGCATCGTCATGAGCGAGCCGCGCTGCTTCTCCAGGACCTTCATGCCGGGGCTGAGCTTGGTGAGGACGGTGCCGACCTGCTGCTTACGGCCGGCGAGCGTGCTGGAGAGCCGGTTGACGCCGTCGAGCGCCGCGGTGATGTCGCCCCGGTGGTCGTCGAGGTTGGTGACGAGCTTGTCGACCCGGTGAAGCATGGACTTGACCTGGGGTTCCTGCCCGGCCAGTGCCTTGTTCAGCTCGGTGGTGATGGTCTTGAGCTGCTGGACGCCGCCGCCGTTGAGGAGCATGGACAGGGCGCCGAAGACCTCTTCGACCTCGGGGTTGCGGTTGGTACGGGTGAGCGGGATGCGGTCGCCGTCGGCGAGGGTGCCCTGCTCCTTGCCCTTGGCGGGCGGTGCGAGCTGGATGTACTTCTCGCCGAGCAGGCTGGACTGCTCCAGGTGGGCGTACGCGTTGGCGGGCAGGTCGATCTTCCCGTTGACCTTCATGGTGACCCGGGCCCGCCAGCCGTCCGGGGCGAGCGAGATCTTGGTGACGCGGCCGACGGCGACGTCGTTGACCTTGACCGAGGACTGCGGGGCGAGGCTGAGCACGTCTCCGAAGTCCGCGGTGATCTGGTACGGGTGGTCGCCGAGGTCCGCGCCGCCGGGCAGCGGCACGTCCTCGATGCCCGAGAAGTGCGGGACTCCGCATCCGGTGACGAAGAGGGTGCAGCACAGGCCGAACGCGACCAGTACCGTCCCGCTCGTGGTCCCGAGGGCCGCGGGTCTGCGCGGTGTGCGGCTCATTGCTTCGCCCCCTTGGCGTCCTTGGCGGCCTTGGTGTCCTTGCCGGACTTGGCGTCCTTCGGGGTCCCGTAGACCGTGCCCACGGCCGGCAACGGCAGCACGGGGAGCGCCTGTTGCCGTTCGGCGTCCACCGGCGAGAGCCCCTGGAGGGCGAGGGTGGAGTCCAGGAGCGGGCCGCCCATGCTGAGCTCGTTGAGGTTGGTCCGGCCGTTGAGCGTGCGGTGCTCGGGGTCGTACGCGTTGAGAACGTTGCCCGCCGAGAGCGGCAGGACGTCCATCGACTCGGCCAGCGAGGCGCGCTGGTCGACGAGGGCCTGGGTGATCGGCACGAGGGCGTCCACGTTCTTCTTGAGCTCGCCCCGGTTGTCCTTGATGAAGGTCTTGACCTGGCCGAGGGCGGTGCCGAGTTCCTTGAGGGCGGCGCCGAGGTTCTTCTTGTCGTCGGCGAGGAAGCCGGTGACGGAGTTGAGCTGGTCCTCGGCGGCGCGGACGTTGCCGTCGTTGTCCTTCAGCATGGTGGTGAAGGTCTGCAGGTAGGACAGCGTGTCGAAGAGGTTGCCGCTGGACTTGTCCAGGGTCTTCGTCGCCTTGCCGAACTGCTCGATGGAGTCGCCGATGTCCTTGCCGTTGCCCTTGAGATTCTTGGCCCCGGTGTCCAGGAGGCCGGCGAAGGCGCCGTCGGCGTTCGCCCCGTCCGGACCGAGCGCGGTGGACAGTTCGGTGATCGACGCGTAGAGCTGGTCGACCTCCACCGGGGTCGCGTTGTTCGCGGCGGGCAGCTGGGCGCCTTCCTTCATGACCGCTCCCCCCGTGTAGGCGGGGGCGAGCTGGACGTACCGGTCGGCGACCAGGCTGGGGGCGACGACGACGGCGTGCGCGTCCTGGGGGACCTGGACGCCCTTGTCGATGCGCAGGACCACCTTGACGTCCTTGCCGCGCGGTTCCACGGATTCGACGCGGCCGACGCGTACGCCGAGTATGCGCAGGTCGGACCCGGCGTAGACGCCGGTGACCTGGTCGAAGTAGGCCGTGACGGTGGTGCCTTCCTCCTCCTCCAGGGCCATCACGCCGGAGGTGGCGGCGACGGCCACGACAAGGAGGCCGGCGCCGATGCCGATGACGCGGGTGAGTCTCATCTCAGTGCCCGCCTTCCTGCTTCGGAGGCATGCAGCCGGTCGCCGGGGGTGTGTTCGCGGGCAGGTAGTTCTTCGGGACGACACCGCAGACGTAGTTGTCGAACCAGCGGCCGTTGCCCAGGGTGTTGCCGACCAGCCGGTTGTAGGAGCCGGCGAGCGCGAGGACCTGGTCGAGGCTCTTGCGGTTCTTCTTCAGGACGGTGGTGACCCGGCCGAGCGCCTTGAGCGTCGGCTTCAGCTGCTTGTTGTTGTCGGAGACGAGACCGGTGAGCTGGGTGCCCAGGTCGCGGGTGCCGGTGAGCAGCAGATGGATGGAGTCGCGGCGGGCCTGGATCTCGCCGAGGAGCAGGTTGCCGTCCTCCAGGAGGGTTTCGAAGCCGCTCTTCTTGTTGGCGAGGGTCTTGGTGAGCTTCTTGCTGCCCTTGAGCAGGGTCGCCAGCTGCGCGTCGCGTTCGGAGACGGTCTTCGACAGCGCGGAGAGTCCCTTGGCTGCGCTCTTCACGTCGGGCGGGGAGTCCTTGAAGGTGGCGGAGATCGTCTCGAAGCTCTTGGCGAGCTGCTCGGTGTCGATCTCCCCGATGGTCTCGCCCAGTCCGTTGAACGCCTGGGTGACGTCGTACGGGGAGGTGGTGCGGGAGGCGGTGATGCGCTCGTCCGGGTCCTGCGGGGAGTCGCCCAGCGGGTCGACGGCGAGGTACTTCTCGCCGAGGAGCGTCTTGATGGCGATGCCGACGGTGCTGGCGTTGCCGATCCAGGCGTCCTTGACCTTGAAGGTGACCTTCACCTTGGCGCCGTCCAGGGAGACGCCGGTGACCTTGCCGACCTTGACGCCGGCGATGCGGACCTCGTCGCCCGCGCCGAGTCCGGCGGACTCGGTGAAGTCGGCGCTGTAGGTGGTGCCGCCCCCGATGAAGGGGAGCGAGTCGGCCCGGTAGGCGCCGAACCCGATGAGGGCCAGCAGGAGGAGTCCCACGATGCCGACGGCGACGGGATTGCGGTGGCGTATCGGCTTGATCATGACAGGCACCTCGGCTGGGTGATCTCGATGCCGGTCGGCGGGGTGCTGCCGTCGCTGGTCGTCACGCCGCTGACCCTGGCCTCGCAGAGATAGAGGTTGAGCCAGGAGCCGTACGAGGTGAGACGGCTGATGGCCGCCATCTTGGCCGGGGTCTTCTGCAGGAAGTTCTCGATCTTCGGGGTGTTGTCGGCCAGGTTCCCGGAGAGCCGGCCGAGCTGCTTGATGTCGTCCTTGAGGGGCTTGCGGCCGTCCTCGAAGAGGTCCGCGGTGACCGTGGTGAGCGCGCCCATCGCGGTGACGGCCTCACCGAGGGGCTTGCGGTCGCCCGCGAAGCCGGTGACGAGGGCCTGGAGGGTGTCGACGAGGTCGTTGAAGCCGGCTTCCCGGTCGTTGACGGTCTCCAGGACCGTGTTGAGGTTCTTGATCACCTCGCCGATCACCTTGTCCTTGGCGGCGACCGTGCCGGTCAGCGAGCCGACGTGCTGGAGGATGGAGTCGACGGTGCCGCCCTCGCCCTGGAGCACCTGGACGATGGAGCCGGCCAGCTCGTTGACGTCCGGCGGCGAGAGCCCTTCGAAGAGGGGCTGAAAGCCGTTGAACAGCTGGGTGAGGTCGAGCGCCGGGGTGGTGCGCGACAGCGGGATGGTGGAGCCCGGGGTGAAGCTCTCCCCGACGGGTCCGGCGCCCTGGTCCAGGTCGATGTAGCGCTGGCCGACCATGTTGAGGTACTTGATCGACGCGGTGACCGACGCCGGCAGCTTCTTGCTCTTGCGGACGCTGAAGCGGACCTCGGCGACCCGGCGGTCCGCGACCTTGATGGACTCGACCTGGCCGACCTTGACGCCGGCGACGCGGACGCTGTCTCCGGCGATGAGGCCGGTCGCGTCGGTGAACCGGGCCTTGTACGAACGGGTGTCGCCCACACCGGTGTTGGCGATGGACAGGGCCAGGACCGTGGTGGCCAGGCTCGTCACCACGATGAAGACGATCGATTTCGCGAGCGGTCCCGCGAGGGAGCGGCGCTTCACTTGAGCTTCACCTCCACACCGCGGAAGGCCGGACCGATGAGCACGCTGCTCCACTCGGGCAGGGCCTGCGGCCGGACTTTCAGTGAGGGAGCGACCAGTTCGTTGACGAGCCGGCTCTCCTGCGGGGAGTTGGGCATGCCGAGCGACGGATTCGCGGCCGGGACCTCCACCGGGGTGGCCGGGTCCGGGCCGGGGTCCGCCGGGGTGTTGTCGGCGGCGGTCCTGGCGTCGGCGGTCGGCACGGTCGCGCCGACGTACGGGACGGAGTAGCAGTGCGGTCCGCCGGTGGCGTTGTAGACCGGGGTGTCCTTGCCGGCGACGTACTTGCCCTTGGACGGCACGGTCTTGAGGGTGACGTGCAGTCCGGGCTGGTCGGTGCCCTTGCCGAGCGCCTTGTCCATGGCCGGTACGAAGTTGGCGACGGTGCGCAGGGTGCAGGGGAATTCCGAGGAGTACTTCGCCAGGGTCTCCAGGGTGGGCCTGCCGCTGGCGGCGAGCCGGATGAGGTTGTCCTTGTTCCGCTGGAGGAAGGCGGTGACGTCGCGGGCGGACGCGGTGGTGGAGCCGTAGACGTTCGCGAGGTTCGCCTGCTGTTCGGCGAGGGTGCCGCTCGTGGTGGTGAAGTCGGTGAGGGCGTCCAGGACCTCGGGGGCGGAGTCCGCGTAGAGCCGGCTGACCTTGACGAGTTCCTTGATGTCCTCGTTGAGCGTGGGGAGTTGGGGGTTGAACTTCTGGAGGTGGGCGTCGAGCTTCACGAGGGTGTCGCCCAGCTTCTCGCCCCGGCCCTCGAGTGCGGTGGAGACCGCGTTGAGGGTCGCGGACAGCTTCTCCGGCTTCACGGCGGTCAGCAGCGGCAGGACGTTGTCGAGGACCTCTTCCAGTTCGATGGCGTTGCTGGAGCGGTCCTGCGGGATGACGTCGCCGGCGCCGAGGGTCTTCGTGGAGGGCACGGCGGGCGGTACGAGGGCGACGAACCGTTCCCCGAAGAGGGTGGTCGGCAGCATCTGGGCGGTGACGTCGGCCGGGATGCGGTCGAGCTTGTCCGGCTTGATCGCGAGGGTGAGCCGGGCCCCTTCGCCGTCGGCCGCGATGTTCCGGACCTGGCCGACGACGACGCCGCGCAGCTTCACATCGGCGTTCTCGTGCATCTCGTTGCCGACGCTCGACGTGCGTACGGTGACCGTCGCGTCGTCGGTGAAGTCCTTCTCGTACACCGAGACCGAGACCCAGATGAGGACGGCGGGCACGAGGAAGAAGGCGACTCCGGCGGTTCTGCGGGTGGTGGTCCTGGTGGCGCGGGATGTCATCAGCCGGCCACCTTCACCGTCGTCGTGGCGCCCCAGATCGCGAGCGAGAGGAAGAAGTCGGTGACGCTGATCAGCACGATCGCGTTCCGCACGGACCGGCCCACGGCCACACCGACCCCGGCGGGACCGCCGGTGGCGTGGAAGCCGTAGTAGCAGTGGGCGAGGATCACCATCACGCTGAAGATCAGCACCTTGAGCACCGACAGCAGCACGTCCGCCGGGGACAGGAAGAGATTGAAGTAGTGGTCGTACGTGCCCGCCGACTGTCCGTTGAACAGGACGGTGACGTAGCGGGAGGCGACGTACGAGGAGAGCAGGCCGATCGCGTACAGCGGGATGATCGCGACGACGCCGGCGATGATGCGCGTGGTGACGAGGTAGGGCATGGAGCGCACGCCCATCGATTCGAGGCCGTCGACCTCCTCGTTGATGCGCATGGCGCCGAGCTGCGCGGTGAAGCCGGCCCCGACGGTCGCGGAGAGGGCGAGACCGGCGACGAGCGGGGCGATCTCGCGGGTGTTGAAGTACGCGGAGATGAAGCCGGTGAACGCGGCGGTGCCGATCTGGTTGAGGGCCGCGTAGCCCTGGAGTCCGACGACCGTGCCGGTGGCCAGGGTCATCGCGATCATCACGCCGATGGTGCCGCCGACGACCCCGAGGCCGCCGCTGCCGAAGGCGACCTCGGCCAGCAGGCGCTGGATCTCCTTGAGGTAGCGGCGCAGGGTGCGCGGGATCCAGATCAGTGCCCGTACGTAGAAGGTGAGTTGGTCACCGGACCGGTCGAGCCAGCCGAGCATTGACATGGGTCAGCTCCCCTTCGCGGGGACGATCTGGAGGTAGATCGCCGTGAGGACCATGTTCACGAAGAACAGCAGCATGAAGGTGATGACGACGGACTGGTTGACCGCGTCGCCCACCCCCTTCGGGCCGCCGCGCGGGTTGAGGCCGCGGTAGGCGGCGACGATGCCGGCGATGAAGCCGAAGATCAGTGCCTTGACCTCGCTGACGTAGAGGTCGGGCAGCTGGGCGAGGGCGGAGAAGCTGGAGAGGTACGCGCCCGGGGTGCCGTGCTGAAGGATCACGTTGAAGAAGTAGCCGCCGAGGGTGCCGACGACCGAGACGAGGCCGTTGAGCATGACGGCGACGAGCATCGTGGCGAGCACGCGCGGGACGACCAGGCGCTGCACGGGCGAGACACCCATGACCTCCATGGCGTCCAGCTCCTCGCGGATCTTCCGGGAGCCGAGGTCCGCGCAGATCGCGGAGCCGGCGGCCCCGGAGACCAGCAGGGCCACGATGATCGGGCTGGCCTGCTGGATGACGGCGAGGACGCTGGCGCCGCCGGTGAAGGACTGGGCGCCGAGCTGCTGGGTGAGCGAGCCGACCTGGAGGGCGATGACCGCGCCGAACGGGATGGAGACAAGGGCGGCGGGCAGGATGGTGACGCTGGCGACGAACCAGAACTGCTCGATGAACTCCCGCACCTGGAACGGCCGGCGGAAGGTCTCCCGGGCCACGGTGCCGGCCAGCGCGAACAGCCGCCCGGTCTCGCGCAGCGGCGCGGCGAGCCTGCTGGGGCGCGGGGCCTCGGGCGCCTTCGCGGGCTCCGGGGCCCGGTCCATCGGCTCCGGTTCGTCGGGGGGGCGCACGGGCATGGGGGCGGTCACAGGCGTCCACCGCCCACGGCCGGGCTGTAGCTGTTCAGGATGGCGGTACGGGCCGCCTCCGGCAGCTCGCCCAGCATCGACATCACCCGCTCCCGGCGGCGCAGGGCGCCCTGACGCACCGGCAGGCCCGGGGAGGGCTCCAGCTGGGGGACGACGGTGCGCGGGGCGTTGGCCGAGCTGATGCCCTGGCCGTAGCCGTTCAGCTCCTCGGCGGCGAGGGTAGCGGCGTCCTTCTCCTCGGACATGCCGATGGGCCCCTCGCAGCGGCCGGCGAGGAACTGGTTCACGACGGGCAGGTCGCTGGTGAGCAGCACCTCGCGCGGCCCGAAGGTGACGAGGTTGCGGCAGAACAGCATCCCCATGTTGTCCGGCACGGTGGAGGCGATGTCGAGGTTGTGGGTGACGATGAGCATCGTCGCGTCGATCTGTGCGTTGAGGTCGACGAGGAGCTGGGAGATGTACGCGGTGCGGACCGGGTCGAGGCCGGAGTCGGGTTCGTCGCAGAGGATGATCTGGGGGTCCAGGACGAGGGCGCGGGCGAGGCCGGCGCGCTTGCGCATACCGCCGGATATCTCGCCGGGCAGTTTGTTCTCGGCGCCGAGGAGACCTACGACGTCGATCCGCTCCATGACGATGCGGCGGATCTCGGATTCCTTCTTGCGGGTGTGCTCCCGGAGCGGGAACGCGATGTTGTCGAAAAGCGACATCGACCCGAATAGGGCGCCGTCCTGGAACATGAGGCCGAAGAGCTTGCGTGCCTCCATGATGTCCCGCTCGGCGCCGTTCACCATGTCGACGCCATTGACGAGAACGCGCCCGCGTTCGGGTTTGAGCAGGCCGATGATGGATTTGAGGAACACCGTCTTTCCCGTCCCGGACGGGCCGAGCATGACACTGACCTCGCCTGCGGGAAGCGTGAGCGACACATCCTGCCAGATGTTCTGCTTGCCGAATGACTTGGTGAGCCCTTCGACCACTACTTCGATTCCCATCCCACCTCCTGCATGCGCTCACGAAGTGACAGAAATGCGCCGAGGGGCGCACGTTAAGTTCACCGGCACCGCCAGGACAAGCCCTTGAACAGCCCATTCGCAAAGATCCGGCCCGCTTGTCATCGGATGACAAATTCCGGTTCCGATCTTGTGAAGTACTGCGCACTGCCGTCCGTCGGTGCAGGCCGGAACCCCGCGGCCCAGGGGGGCCTGCGCCGTGGGGTTCCGGAGGAAGAGCTCCGCCGGTGTGAAGATTCCGAGGGCGATGCCCTCCTGGAACGGGGTCCCGGACACTGGGGATGCGTCCGGGCTCCCTGCCGGCGGGTGAGCAATCCCCGGACGCGCCGGAGGAGTTGCTGACGGAGGCGACGCTACGGGTGAGTAACCTGCCCCGCAATACCAGGTCATCAAGTTTTCACGCGAGAGCACAAAGGGGTGCGTTCTTTCGCATCGACTGAGCAGAGCGGCCGGAAAAACTGTCTCCTGGTGATAAGTTCCGGGGCCGACCGGCGGGGTCTCGTACAGTGCACCGCGCACCGGGACCCGCTCGGGACCGGCTCGAATGCACAAGTGGCAGAAGGGATTCCGCATATGCGGACCACCCTCGCCGCCACGGCGCCGGCGAGGGTCTGCGCACGAAGTGACAAGAAGGCCGGATCTCGTACTCATCCCTGACGGAGATGTACGTCCCCTCCATAGATTCTCATACGCCGGGATTGTGTCCCGGTGTTTCCCGCCAGTAACCTCACGGCTCGGTGAATGGGATTTCGTACCGGATCCGTCCGACGCCGTCCCGGCACCCGCATTCCGCATTCCGTGCTCAATTCGCTGCGCACTTCGGAAACAAGGGGAAGACATGAGAACCTCGAACCGGGTACGTGTGGGGCTGCTGGCCTCCTTCACCGCGCTCGCCGCCGTCGCGTCGATGGGCACGGCCACGGCCGCCACGCCGACGCTGAACGGAAGCTGGTCGCCGTTCAGCCGGTGCCCGGTCGACGACCCGGCGATGCTGGCGGCCGACGGGGCGACGGACACCGCGATCTGTGTGTCCTCCCACTCGACGAGCGGCTCCATCAAGCTCGGCAACACCGAGGTCCCGGTCGGCGTGAGCGACCTCCAGGTCGGCGTGGTCAACCACCCGGGCGGCACGTCCACCGTGGTCTCCCCGGCGGGCGGCGCGCTCATCGCCGACTCCGCGAAGGTGCCGGGCGGCCTGCTCGGGCTGATGTGCCCGAACGACGTGCCCGTCATCAGCGGCATCTGCAACACCCTCACCGACGTGAGCCTCAACCGGGTGACGGCGACCATCGAGTCGGTCAACACCCCGACCGGCTTCCAGCTCGTGGCGGGCACGACGACCGGCAAGCCGATCCTCACCCTCCCGGTCCGGATCCACCTCCAGAACCCGATCCTCGGCGACAAGTGCTACATCGGCTCCGCCTCGGACCCGATCCTGCTCAAGCCGCAGAACCTCACCCAGCCGGCCATCTCCAGCGAGAAGTTCGCCGGCGACGGCACTCCGGACACGGCCGGCCAGATGAACCGGCTCAACCTCCTGGGCGCCAACCAGACCGACACCACGTACGCGGTGCCCGGCACCAACGGCTGTGGTCTGCTCGGCGCGCTGAACTGGGCCGTCAACCTGAAGACGGGCCTGCCGTCGGCCTCCGGCAACAACAACGTCACGCTGGACGGCGCGCAGACGTACGTGGCGACGATGAACAAGCCGCGCGACCAGGCGCCCAATGCGGGCAAGCTGCTGGCGCAGTACTGGCACTCCGCGGTGCGGTAGCCGCTGCCGCGCCGTGAAGCCCGAAGGGGCCGCCTCGTGGAGGCGGCCCCTTCAGTGTGCGGGCCCGGCTAGGTGGCGGGCTCCGTTCCGGGAAGGACCGCCGGAGGGGGCGGGCAGTAGGACCTGGTGGGGTTGCTCGGAACACAGGTCGAAGCCTGATTCATGAAGACCCGGTTCCCGGGTCCCGAGAGGGAGGCGGTGAAAAGCGGGTTCAGGTCCTCACCGCCTGTGCCACAGCCGGTGAACGACGAAATGTTGACGTCGCCCTCCAAGAGACCGCCCACACCGACGTTCGTGTACTTGTCGCCCCCGTTGAGCACTACCTTGAACGGCGTCGACGTCCTGCAGTTACTTCCTACGTCGAGTGGTGTGCCGTTGACCTTGACGTCGTGAAGGCGCAAAGACTGCTGAAAGTAGGCCGTGGAGAACACGATCTTGTCCGAGCCGGATCCGGATGTGCCCGTTGAGATGGTCATGGGGCCGTTCTCGAACGAAACCTTCGCTGTCACCGGCTGGAAGCCGAAGGTGAGAAAGGTTGAATCGGCATCCGGAAGCTTCAGGTTCGCAAGCGAATCAATCCGGAAGTAGTAGCCGCCCGGCGACTGGGCCGTTCGGATAACTGTTCTCTTCGCTGTGATCACGCTGATCAGCGCCGGGTCAGCGGGATCGTTGATGATCATGGCCCCGTTCAGCTTCCACACGTTGGCCAGACCTGCCGCGTTGGCACAACTCGGCGGCGCCTTCGGGTTCTCCGCGATCCTCGCCGGGTCGCCCGGCGGCAGCTGCGGTGCCTCACTCGCGTCCATTTCCCCCACCGGCGGGTCAACGGGACAGTAGTCGGGGTCCTCGTCCTCAGCGGCCGGCGGTTCCACCGTGATGTCCTTGCGATCCGCTGTGGCGGAACCGCCGGCCGGAGTGGAGGGCGTCGCGGGGCTTCCGGACGGCTCATCGCCGTTGACGTCGGTCACCTGCGTGGTCGCGAGATGTCCGCTCTCGCCCTCCTTCAATCGGCACGTCAGCGTGGCCAGAGCCGGTGCACTCTCTTCGGGCGCCGCAGTGGCGGAGCGCAGCTCGACCGTGAACTCCCCCACCGAGAAGTCGGCATCTCCCGCGGACCCGAACGTCACGTAGGGAACCTCACCGGTGTGGACGAGCACCACGTCTCCGTCGGCGGGAAGGGCCGTGCTCGGTGCGTTGAGCCCCCATGAAGCCTCGGCCGACTCGCCGTTCTGGGCGACCTTCACCTTGAGCGCGGCCCGGCTCACGACGGCTTCGGCGCCCTCCGGCAACAGTCCGGCGAGATCGGCGCGTGAGAGCGTGAGGGTGAGCGACACGGGTCCCGGCTGTACGGGGCGGCCTGTTTCACCGGTCTCCGGGACGTCCACCGACAGGGCCACGGTGGCCGCCACGGCCGCCTCACCACTGTCCTCGGTTCCGCAGCCGACGGTCAGGCCGAGGGGCCCGGGGCTCTCGTCGGCCGCCGAGCCTCCGCCGGACAACAGCCCGGCGAGCAGGGCCAGTCCGGCGACGGAGGCGACCTTCACGGAACGCCCCGCGCGGGTCACAGGTGTCTGGGTGTGCATATCGGGGGTGCCCTCCACGGGTGCGAGCAGTGGTTCGTACCGGGTTGCGGCTAGCCGGTCACGTGGTACGTGGCGCTGTAGTGGACCACGTCGTCGTCGTTGACGAGCCCGAGGCAGGCGGCATCGGACGCGATCAGGTCCCCGTCGAGGACGAGCTCGTCGGTGGTGTTGTCGAAGGGGCCGAAAAGGGAGCCGCCTGCGTCGAAGGAGCAGCCGAAGCCCTCGACGTGGACCGCGACGCCCGGGACGGTGACGTTGTACACGTTCGGGTTCGAGGAGCTCGGACCGCCGGCCGAGACCTGCCAGGGGAGCCCGGTGACCGTCACCGCGACGGTCATACCGCCCATCGTGCAGTTGGTGAACGAGAGAAGGGCGACGTCGGCGGCGACCGGGCCGGTGTCGTAGAGCCAGCCGCTCGCGTCGGAGGAGTCACACGTCAGCAGCCCCAGGGTCGCATCGTCGGAATGCGCCGAGTAGGGCCCCGGCGGGGTCAGCGTCTCCACGGAGGTGGTCCCGGCGGTGGCCGAGGAGACCGCACTTCCGAGGGCCGCGACAAGGGCGGCCGCGACGACAGCGGATCTTCGCACACGAAGTTTCACGAACTCACGTCCTCACAGTCGGGACACCGTACGTACGACGCCCCCAACGAGAAGGCCGGGCCGGCCGCGGAGAGGCTCCGCGGCCGGCCCGAACCTGTCTGCCAGCGGCCTTACGGCGTGGTGATCACCGGCGACGTGCCGGTCGAGGTGACGTTGACGTGGTACGAGGCGTTGAAGGACGCCACGTCGTCGTCGTTGACCAGGCCGAGGCAGTCGGCGTTGGACGCGACCAGTTCGGTACCCGACCCGTCGATGACCAGGTTGCCGGCGCTGTTGTCGTAGTAGCCGTACACCTTGCCGGTGAAGTCGGCGGAGCAGCTGAAGCCCTCGATGTGGGCGGAGATGTTGGTGACGTTGCCCTTGACCCGGTTGGAGTTCGAGGGGTCCACACCGGTGACGTTGATCTTCCACGGCGTCGCGGTCATCGTGACGTCGAAGTCGAGACCGCCGACGGAACAGTTGGTGAAGGTGATGTTGGCGATGGTGGCCATGTCGGCACCCGTGGAACTGCTCGCGGCGACGTTGCCCGACGTCACGTCGGAGGAGTCGCAGACCAGGTTCGCGAACGGGACGTCCAGCGTGGGGTTGTCCGCGTGGGCGGTGTACGCCCCGGACGGGGTCGCCGACCACGAGGACGTGGTGCCGGCGGACGCGGTGGTCACCGCCATACCGAGGGCGGCGGCGCCGGCGGTGACGATGATTGCGGCTCTACGTGCAAGGGTGTTCACGGAATCCGGTTCCCTTCGAGGGTGTGTGACCTACACCGGGGGGCCACTTCCGGCCGGGTAAGCGGCGCTCCCGGAGTGGGGGGTCACGAGACAGGAATGTGGCAGTCCGACCTGACGGACTGCTCGACCTCTTGCGTTCGGCCATGACGCTACGGGCGAGTAATGTCGCTCCGCAACACGCTGGAACAAAGAATCTCCACACTCATCGTTCTCTCTCAGAAATTGCTTGCGAGGCGAGTACGGCCCGCCGATTTTTTATCGAGAAGTGAGCAGTTCCGCCGAGGCCGGCACCCCCGCCCCTGCTCACCCGGTGAGGGTACGGCCTCCGCCGCCGTCCAACACCCCACGTCACAGCCCTGCCGTACCGCCTCCCCCGGAGCGCCTCCGCACTCTTGACTTTCCCCCGCCGGCGCAGTGGAATTCACCGCGAATAGCGCAGGCGACATTGTTCGGGGAGTCCGGAAGTGCGCGTCGGATCCACCGCCGCAATACCGGAATCCGGGCCCCCGCATCAGCACCGCACGAGAGATCCGCAAGCTGGACTCCCGTGCGGGGGCCGATCGGGCGGGTGGCTGAAAACAGCCGATGCGTGGCCCATACATTTCGTCTTGTCCTGCCTGTGTTCAGAGCCACATACGTGGACTATCTTCGGCAGCCGACGTTGGTACGCACCTGAGGACGAGTGGGAGCGCTCTCCCGTCCGTCACCCCCCATCGGGCGCCGGAGAGCAAGAAGGGGTCAAGGTATGCCGGGAGTTGCGCAACCCTCGGAGCTGGGAGAGCCGCTGGGGCCGCTGCCGCAGGAGTTCGCCACGATCGTGCGGCCCGAACTGCCCAGCCTCATCAAGGAGATCGGCCTTGAGGTCACCCGCGCCTACCCCGAGTACGCGCGGCTCCTCGACGGCCCGTACGGCCAGGGCATCCGGGTCGGCGTCGAGCAGAGCATCTCCGTGTTCGTGGACCAGGTGGCTGAACCCGCCGCCCCCTCCGCGCTGCGTGACGAGATGTGCCGCAGGTTCGGCCGGTTCGAGGCGTACGAGGGGCGCAGCCTGGACCAGTTGCAGGGGGCGTACCGGCTGGGCGCCCGCGTAGCTCTCCGCCGGGCGAAGAAGATCGGCAGGCGCTACAACCTGTCCCCCACGATGATGCTGACGTTCGCGGACGCGCTGTTCAGTTACGTGGACGAGCTGGAAGCCCTGTCGCGCGAGGGGTACTTGGAGGTGAGGTCGGCCTCCGACGACCACACGGACACCTTGCGGCGCCGGCTGCTGCACCTGATCCTCGCCGGGCGGCCGGTGCCCCGCGTGGCCATCGCGGAGCTGTGCGAGCAGACCGGCTGGACGCTGCCGGACGAGGTGACGCTCGTCGCCGTGCGCCCCTCCCCCGATCTGGACCGGCTGGCGATCGACCGTGACGTACTCGTCGACTTCACCGACCCGCAGCCGCACTTACTGATCCCGGGCCCCTTCGACGACATGCGAAGACGCATGCTGGAGCACGCGCTCCCAGGGGTCCGTGCCGCCATCGGCCTGACCGTCCCCGCCTCCCTGGCCTCGGACTCGATCCGCTGGGCCCGGCGGGTGCTGGAACTCGTGGACGCCGGCGTCATCGACGACGCGCCCGCCATCCTCTGCGACGACCACCTCATCACCCTGTGGCTGCTCTCCGATCCGGTCCTCCTGGACCAGCTCGCGCGCCGCGAACTCGCCCCGATGGCCAATATCAGCGTCAACCGGCGCGAACGGCTCATCGAAACGCTGCGGATCTGGCTCGACACCCGTGGCACGGCAGCTCAGATGGGCGAGCTGCTCGACGTGCACCCCCAGACCGTCCGCTACCGGATGCGCAATCTGGAATCGATCTTCGGCGATCAACTGGTCGATCCGGAGGCGCGGTTCTCGACCGAGACCGTGCTCCGCGCCATGCAGCTGCGCGCTCGCAGCAACGACTCACCCATCTGAACAGCGACGCGTCCTCGATCCGAACGAGCACCTCACGCGAAGTCAACCTACTTGCTGGTAAGGGGAAATAGCCGGTCATTCCCAAACGGTTGCCACACGGAGACGTACTCAACGCGAAACCCGGAACCGCGTCCCGTTATATGGAGGGGAGTCGGTCCGCCCACCCGGCGGCCCGACGCCCGACCTCCTGGCCACCATCGAGAGGGAACCACCCCATGACCGCCTCGCACCTGCTCGTCCCCGTCCCGATCCCGGACCGCATCGCCGCGCTCATCGGCGCCTGCACCCCCGCACACATCCTCCAGGCCGAGTTCGACGCCGACTGCGCCGCGCGCGAGGTCCGCAGGTTCCGCGGGCCCCGCCTCGGCATCGAGGACCAGGCCGACCGCGAGCAGGCCCTGTCGGAGCTGGCGCGCGCCAACAAGGTGCTCGCCGCCCATCACCCCCGGCTGGTGGTGCGCCCCGGTTCCGCCTGGTGACCCCCTGGAGCGACCCGCCCCCGCACCTTGCGAAGAGACCGCCGCACGCTTACCTTACTCAAAAGTAAGTTTACTCCAGAGTAAGGAACTGGCGTGGCCGACAACAGCAGCGGCAATGTCACCGACGAACTGGCCGCCCTCGACTTCGCGGCCGTCTCCCCCGAGGAGTTCGCGCGGATCGTGAAGGGCCTCTCCGCCAAGCAGCTCGGCGAGGTCATGCACGGCGAGCTGCGCACCCGGGTGCTCGGTGAGGTCTTCGGCCGGATGAAGCAGCAGTTCCGCCCGGAGGCGGCGGGGGCGCTCACGGCGCTGATCCGCTGGAAGATCACCGGTGACACGGAGGTGGTCTACGAGACCTCGATCGCGGACGGCACCTGCGCCATCAGCGAGGGCCGCTCGGACGCCGAGCCGCGTACGACGCTGATCATGGCGGACGCGGAGTTCCTGAAGCTGGTCTCCGGCAACGGCAACCCCATCACCATGTTCATGATGCGCAAGCTGAAGGTGGCCGGTGACGTCGGCCTGGCCTCGGGCCTCACGCGCTACTTCGACATCCCGAAGGCGTGAGCCGATGAGCTACTTCTCCCTCGCGCTCACCGAGGAGCAGCAGGACCTGCGCAACTGGGTACACGGCTTCGCCGCCCAGGTGGTGCGCCCGGCGGCGGCCGAGTGGGACGCCCGCGAGGAGACGCCCTGGCCGGTCATCCAGGAGGCCGCCCGGATCGGTCTCTACGGGTTCGAGTCGCTGGCCGACATGTACGGCGACCCGTCGGGGCTCTCCCTCCAGATAGCCAACGAGGAGCTGTTCTGGGGTGACGCCGGCATCGGCATGGCCCTGTTCGGCACCTCGCTCGCCGTCGCCGGGATCTTCGCCTCCGGCACCCCGGACCAGCTCGCCGAGTGGGTCCCCCAGTGCTACGGCGACGAGGACGACCCGAAGGTCGCGGCGTTCTGCGTCTCCGAACCGCAGGCCGGCTCCGATGTCTCCGCGATGACCACGAAGGCCCGGTACGACGAGGCGAAGGACGAGTGGGTGATCTCCGGCCAGAAGGCCTGGATCACCAACGGTGGTATCGCCGAGGTCCACGTCGTCGTCGCCTCGGTCGACCCCGCGCTCGGCGCGCGCGGGCAGGCCGCGTTCATCGTGCCGCCCGGTACGAAGGGCCTGGCCGCGAGCCGCACCATCAAGAAGCTCGGCCTGCGCGCCTCCCACACGGCGGACGTATTCCTGGACGAGGTACGGGTGCCGGGGCACTGCCTGCTCGGCGGCAAGGAGAAGCTGGACGCCCGCCTCGCCCGCGCCCGCGAGGGCTCCACCGCCAAGGGGCAGGCCGCGATGGCCACCTTCGAGGTCAGCCGCCCCACGGTCGGCGCCCAGGCGCTGGGCATCGCGCGCGCCGCGTACGAATACGCGCTGGAGTACGCCGGGGAGCGCGAGGCGTTCGGGCGGCCGATCATCGAGAACCAGTCGATCGCATTCGCCCTGGCCGACATCCGTACCGAGATCGAGGCCGTACGGCTGCTGATCTGGCAGGCCGCGTGGATGGCCCGCAACGACCGCACCTTCGACGCCGGGCAGGGCTCCATGTCCAAGCTCCGCGCGGGCGAACTCGCGGTGGCCGCCACGGAGAAGGCCGTCCAGATCCTCGGCGGCGCCGGATACAGCCGGGAGCACCCGGTGGAGCGGATGTACCGGGACGCCAAGATCTACACGATCTTCGAGGGCACCAGCGAGATCCAGCGCCTGGTCATCGCGCGGGCCATCTCGGGGCGCCACATCCGCTGAACGCGGGGGCGGCGGGCGGGCGCGGAACCGGGCCAGCGAGGATGAGCGGGTCCGGAACCACCGCCGCACCCGGGGGAAACGC
This sequence comes from Streptomyces sp. NBC_00708, assembly GCA_036226585.1. Lineage (GTDB taxonomy): Bacteria > Actinomycetota > Actinomycetes > Streptomycetales > Streptomycetaceae > Streptomyces. The sequence continues at coordinate 6,492,152 of CP108997.1, read as the reverse complement.
CATGCCCGCCGTCCCGCGCCCGTCCGTCCTCTTCGTCACCGACCTCGCCTACGAGGCGCGCGGCCGGCGCTACTGCGACGAGGACATCCGCCTGACGTCGCGGCTGCGCGAAGACTTCGACCTGGCGCTGTGCCACCCGCGCGACGCCGCCGCCCTGCTCGACCGCTTCGACGCCGTCGTCGTACGCAACAGCGGCCCGGTCCTGCACTACCAGGAGGCGTACGACGCGTTCCGGGCACGGGCCCTGGAGCTGGGCACCCGCGTGTACAACCCGCTGACGGGGCGCGGGGACATGGCGGGCAAGCAGTACCTCGTCGACCTGAGCCACGCCGGATACCCGGTCATCCCCACCGTGGACCGGGCGGCGGACCTCGGGCTGCTTCCGGCGGCAGCGGGCTATGTGGTCAAGCCGAAGCTGGGCGCGGACTCGGTGGGCCTCACCTTCGTGACGACGCCGGAGCTCGATCCGGGCGCCGACGGCACCCTGCTCGTCCAGCCCCGGATCGACTTCCGCTACGAGGTGTCCTTCTACTACGTCGACCATGACTTCCAGTACGCGCTGCACGCCCCGGACCCGGAGCGGCGGTGGGTGCTGGAGCCGTACGCGGCGAGCGCGGCGGACCTGGCCTTCGCCCGGTCCTTCGTGGAGTGGAACACCCTGGACCACGGCATCCAGCGCGTGGACGCCTGCCGGACGGCGGACGGCGGGCTGCTCCTCGTAGAACTGGAGGACCTCAACCCGTATCTCTCGCTGGACCGGGTAGCCGCACCCGTACGGGAGGCATTCGCCACCCGTATGACGGCCTCGCTGCGGGATCTGCTCGACTGACACATCCGGACGTACCCCGCATGCGGGTGACACCGAGCGATGTGAGGGTGCAAAGGTGACCACTGCCAGCGAGACCGCCCCCGCCACGCAGAGTGCCGCAGCGCCGCCCGTGCTCGACCCACGCCGCCGCAACATCGTCTTCGCCACGATCGTGCTGGGCATCCTGCTGGCCGCGCTGGACCAGACGATCGTGGGCACCGCGCTGCCGACGATCGTCTCGGACCTCGGGGGCGCCGCGCACATGTCGTGGGTGGTCACCGCCTATCTGCTCGCGGAGACGGTGGCGACGGTCCTGGTCGGCAAGTTCGGCGACCTGTTCGGGCGGAAGATCGTCTTCCAGCTGTCCGCGGTCATCTTCATCACCGGCTCGTTCCTCTGCGGGCTCGCGACGAACATGACGCTGCTGATCGTGTGGCGCGGCCTCCAGGGCATCGGCGCCGGCGGTCTGATGGTCACCTCGATGGCGCTCATCGCCGACGTCATCCCGCTGCGCGACCGGGGCAAGTACCAGGGCGCGATCGGTGCCGTCTTCGGTGTGTCGACGGTGATCGGCCCCCTGCTCGGCGGGCTGTTCACCGACCATCTGACCTGGCGCTGGGCGTTCTACGTCAATGTGCCGATCGCGATCGTGGTGGTCATCGCGGCGGCCCGGACGATCCCGTCCGTCAAGGCGGCCGGGCGGCCGGTCATCGACTACCTGGGCATCGCGCTGGTCACGGTCGGGGCCAGCGCCCTGATCCTGGCCACCAGCTGGGGCGGCAACGAGTACGCCTGGGGCTCCGGCGTCATCATCGGCCTGTTCGTCCTCGGTCTGGTGGCGCTCGCGCTGTTCTGCCTGGTCGAGTTCCGGGCGAAGGAACCGATGCTGCCGATGCGGCTCTTCGGCAACCCGGTCTTCACGGTCTGCTCGATCCTCAGCTTCATCGTGGGCTTCGCGATGCTCGGCGCGATGATCTTCCTGCCGACGTATCTCCAGTACGTGGACGGCGACTCGGCGACCCTGTCCGGCGTGCGGACGCTGCCGATGGTCGTCGGTCTGCTCGCGGCGTCGATCTTCAGCGGCAACGTGGTCAGCAAGACCGGGCGTTACCGGATCTTCCCCATCATCGGGTCGCTGGTCATGGCGGCCGGTCTGTTCCTGCTCTCCCGGATGGGCCCGGACAGCGGGGTCTGGCTGGAGTCGCTGTACATGCTGGTGCTCGGCATCGGCATCGGGCTCTCCATGCAGGTCCTGACGATCGCCGTGCAGAACACCGTCGACTACGCGGACCTGGGCACGGCGACCTCGGGCGTCACCTTCTTCCGTACGCTCGGCAGCTCCTTCGGCACCGCCGTCTTCGGGACGATCTACGCCAACGCGCTCGGCCCGCACCTCGAGGACGGGATCACCGAGGCCGCGCGGGCGGGCGGCGATCCGGCCGTCCTGGCGAAGGCCTCCCAGAGCCCCGAAGGGCTGCACGCGCTGCCCGCCGCCCAGTCGGAACCGCTGGCCCAGGCCTACGCCGACACCCTCCACACCGTGTTCCTGTGGACGGTGCCCGTGGCGCTGCTCGGGTTCGTCGTCGCGCTGTTCCTCAAGCAGGTGAAGCTGCGGGACACCGTACGGGCCGGGTCGACGGACATGGGTGAGGGCTTCGCCTCGCCGAACACCCAGGACCCGGCCCAGCTGCTGGAGTTCTCGGTGGCCAAGGTGCTGCGGCGGGTGGACCCGGAGACGGCACGGCGGATCGTCGTCGATTCGGACACCCGGCTGGACATGGCGGGCGCCTGGGCGGTGATGCAGGTGGAGCTGTTCACACGGATGGTCGGCCACGCGGGGCTCCGGCTGATCGCCGCGCGGCACCGGATTCCACCGGAGGTTCTGGTCCCGGTCTTCGACCGCATGATCGAGGAGGGCTTCCTCACCGGGGACGGTCACCTGTTCCAGCACACCGCCGCCGGCAGCCGCGAGGCCCGGACCATCAACGACGCCTGGGCCCGCTGGCTCCACGAACAGCTGGGCGACGACGGCGAGCGCCCGGACGACACCCGGCTGCGCGCCGCGGTCGACGTGATCGCCAAGCGGCTGCTGGCGGAGGACCTCACGCAGGAGCTGGCCCCGGTGGCACCGGCGGGCGCGCCGGTCTGACGGCCTGCCGCGATCGAGCCGTCAGTCGGCGAAGACGGCGGTCTCGTAGACCCAGGCACCCTCGTGCCGGACGAAGCGGCTCTTCTCGTGGAGGGAGCCGGCCCGGCCGCCCGCCGTGTAGTGGGCGCGGAAGGTGACGGTGCCGGTGGTGTGGAAGGCGCTGCCCTCCGTGGTCTCCAGGACCTCCAGGCCCTGCCAGCGCTGCCCGGGGTCGAGATCGAGCGCGTCGGGGCGGTGGTCCGGGTGCCAGGTGCGCAGCAGATACCCGGCGTCCCGGACGACGAAGGCGGCGTACCGCGAACGCATCAGTGCCTCGCAGGTCGGCGCCGGAGCCCCCGCGTGCAGCCGGCCGCAGCACTCGGCGTAGGCGGCGGGCAGCCCGCAGGGGCACGGCGAAGCCGAGGTGATTCCGGGGGCAGGGGTGCTGCGGGGGCTCGCGGCGGACGGGCGCCGGGAGCGGGAGGTGCGTCGGGACATGCGTCCATTGTGACGTGCGGGGAGATCCGCGCCCGACGGACGGGGTCAGGTCAGCAGGAAGTCGGCCTGGCCGGCCTTGGCGCCCTGGATGAACGCGGCGATCTCGCGGTGGGTGTAGATCAGGGCCGGACCGTCGGGGTCCGCTGACTGGCGCATGGCGATTCTCCCGTCGGCCAGTTTCATGGCCTCGACGCAGTTGCCGCCGTTGCCACCGCTCCAGGGCTTGTACCAGCCTTCGGAGCCGAGGTCAGCGGCCGGCATGCCGTTGTATATGGGTGTCATCACAGCTCCTTGCGGAAGTCCCGGAGGAGTTCCTTCGTGCGTTGTGCAGTCGCGGCCTGGGCCGCCATGCGGTCCATGACCTCGAGGTAGGAGGCCACCTCCGGGCGCGCGTCGAAGTAGACGGCTCCGGTCAGATATTCACTGAAGACCATGTCGGGCAGTTCGGGGACGGCGAACCGGAAGAGCACGAACGGCCCGTACGTCCCCGGGTGATGGCCGGTGGAGAACTCCGCGATCTGCAGGGTCACGTTCGGCATCGCCGTGGCTTCCAGCAGCTTGTCCACCTGGGCGCGCATGATCTCGGTGCTGCCCACCGGACGGCGCAGAACGGTTTCGTCCATCACCACCCACAGGCGTGGGGCGTCCGGCTTGGTGAGCAGGGACTGCCGTTCCATCCGCAGCGCCACATGGCGCTCGATGTCCTCCGGCCTGGTCTGGCCGACGGCCCCGGTGCGCATCACCGTCCGCGCGTAGTCCTCGGTCTGGAGCAGTCCGGGGACGAAGTGCGGTTCGTACATGCGCAGCAGGCTCGCGGCGCCCTCCAGGCTGACGTACATGCTGAACCAGTCGGGCAGCACATCGTGGAACCGCTGCCACCAGCCCGGCCTGTTGGCCTCCTCCGCGAGGTCGACGAAGGCGTCCGCCTCCTCGTCCGAGATCCCGTAGGCCTTCAGCAGCACCTGTACATAGGGGATCTTGAGAGCGACCTCGGCGGTCTCCATCCTGCGGACGGTCGCCGGGGCGACGTGCAGCACCTTGGCGGCCTGGTCCCGGCTCATGCCGACACGCTCCCGCAGGTCCTGCAGACGCTTGCCGAGAACGACCTGGCCCACGGTCGGGGCGGACCGCGGTTCGCTCACTTCAGACCTCCCCATGCGCTGTATGGGTGCAGTGTGCCATGTGCCTGCCGCCAAAGACACAGCCACTCTGGAATTTTCAGAGTGCCCCTTGCCAAGTGTTCGCGACAGAGGGAGAGTTGGAGTGCGAAATCAGTTGACCTGTTGTGCCCGCGGTCTTTTCGAAGATCGCGAAGCGTGACGCAGCCCCCACTGTGAGGATTCGGTCGTGGCACCTGGCAGTGCGCTCATCCCCCGGCTCGTGGATCTCCGCCCGGGGGCCGAAGCGCTCCGGTACTGCTTCGCGCTGCCCGCGCACCCCGAATCGGTCGCCGCCGCCCGGCGTCTGACGAAGACCCGGCTCGACGAATGGCACACGGGTGACGACGCGCGCGAGGCCGCGGTCCTGATCGTGTCCGAGCTGGTGACCAACGCGGTGGTGCACACCGCGAGTTCGCGGGTCCTGTGCGAACTGCGGTGCCTGGACGGCCGGCTGCGCATATCCGTGCAGGACCAGGGACACCAGCCCGGCGGACCGCGCCTGGGCAGAGGCGCGGACGACGAGCACGGACGCGGCCTGCTGCTCGTCGACTCACTGGCCGGCGCCTGGGGATCGCGCGACGCCGGCGACGGCTCGGGCCGCATCGTCTGGGCAGAACTGCCGCACGGCTCGGAGCACTCATGCTGAAGAACGCCATGAACCACTTCCTCGGACAGCGCCGCTCCCGCGAGCCGGCCGGCTCCTCGCGCCCCGGCCGGGTCCAGCTGCCGCTGCCCACGACCCTTTCGGCGAGCCTGGGCTGCGACGCGGTCGGAGTGCCCGCCCGCCACGGCTTCCGGCTGATGTCCCATCTGCCGCGCACCGGCTGCGTCTTCGCGGACGCCGAGCGCTGGTGGTGGATCGTCCCGGCCGGCTCCGACCTCGATCTGGACTGGCCCGAGCAGGTCGCCTACGCGCGCGGGACGTGCGTGCCCGCCGTGCGGCCCCGGCTGATCCACCAGCCCGACAGCCGCACGCCGTACACCCCGCCGATTCCGCTGTTCCTGATGGTCTGCCAGGTGACCGGCGTGACGCCGTCGTGGACCCAGGCCTACGGGCCCCGGGCCGTCTCCGCGCCCTGACCGGACCGCCCCGGTCACCCTGCGTTGTCAGTGGTCGGTTCTACTGTGGAACCACTGATCGAACGACCCGTGACATACGGGGTCACCAGGGGTGAAGGGGGCGGGCCCATGCGTGCTGTGGAGGCTGTCGAGGACGGTGCGTCGCGGTTCGGGGGGACCACGGGCGATGACGAGGACACGTTCGTCCTGCCGGACGGCTGGCGGCGCCTGGTCCATCCCCGGCGCGGCGGCATCGTGCGGACGCCCGCCGGAGCGGACAGGAAGCTGACCGACGCGGTCGCGGAGCGGACGGCCGAGGAACAGGCGTGGATCCAGGAGTTCCTGGAGGCGCCGCGCAGTGACGCGGCCCTCGTCGCCGAGGTCCGGCGGCATCTGGACGGGGAGCCCTCGCCGGTCGGGGCGGCGGCACTGGCGCGGATCGTCGGGATGTACGCACCACCCGGGAGCGCCTGGGCGGACAGCTGGGTGCGGCTGCACGGGCTGCCCTTCGCGGCCCGCGCCGCGGTGGAGCTGTTCATGGTCGAGCCGCACTGGATGCAGAGCGGGGCGCGCCGTTACGACGCGTGGCTGGAGGCGCGGTCCGAGGCCCAGGAGACCCGGTCGTCCCACTACAGCCGGGTGGCCGCCGACCGGGTGCGGGCCCTGCTCGCCGCCGCGGACGACGCGACGTACCGGGCCGCCGTCGAGGCGCTGTCCGCCTGCCGCACCGACGCCCACCGACGGGTCGTCACGACGTACCTGGCGCCGAGCGAGTCCGACTGGGTCGCGGAACTCTGCGCCGACCCGGAGACGACCGGGACGGCCGATCCCGGGCTCCTCTCCCTGATCCTCTGCTCGCTCGGTTCGCCCGAGCAGGCCGGGCTGTTCACGAACACCTCCGGTTACGACCGGAGCATGAGCGCGATCGCCACGGCCGCCGAGGGCATCGGGACGGCGATCGTTCCGATGCTCGCCATGGAGCTGGAGAAGGGGTACTTCTACGCGGACGCGAAACGGCAGCTCGCCGACGCGCTCGTCGAGTTCCCGACGGACGAGGCCTTCGGCGCCCTGCTCGCCCAGGCCGACGACAAGCAGGTCCGTCCGGCTCTTCTGGAGGCGATGCGCCGTTACCCGGCCCGTGCGCTGCGGCTGCTCGCCGCGGACGCCCGCGACACGGCCTCGGCATCAGGACTGCTTGCCACGCACGTCGCCACCCACCGCGCGCTCGCGGAGCGGGTGCTGCCGACGCTGGACGCCGGACCGGCGGAGATCGTCGAGCCCCTGCTCAACCGGGGCGAGCGCATCGCGGACGCTCCCGCCGACGCCCTTCCCGCCGTGCTGACGGCCCCGCTGTGGACCCGGGAACGGACCACGGCGCGGCCCGTCGTCGTCCCCGGCCTGACGGCGGACGGCGAGCCCGCCGCGGAGTGGCGGGACGGGGAGCGCGAGCAGTGGGCGGCGACGAGCAGCTGGTACACCCGGCGGGAGGCGGTGGACGACTGGGAACAGACCCTCGACTCGCTGCGCTACGGGCTCGACGCGTCGGACCTGCGACCGGCCTGGATCTACGTCCACGGGCCCGAGGAGCGGGTCGCGCCCCTGCTCGACACCTGGGACCCGACCGATGTGTGGGACGGCGCGGACACACTGAAGCCGGTGGCAGCCCGCTTCGGTCTCGCCGCCCTGCCCCTGCTGCTGCGCGTGGTGCCGCGCCGGCCCAGCGAGCTCGCCCCGTTGCTGCTGCCGTTCGTCGACACCCGGGTCGCGTGTCACATGGCCGACTGGGCGGTGCGGCTCAAGTCCACGGCCTCGGTGGCCCGTTCCTGGTTCGAGCGGCACGGTGTGCGGGCCGCGCCGCTGCTCGTGCCGGGCGCCGTCGGCAGGGCCGGTAAGGCGCGGCGGGCCGCCGAGCAGGCGTTGCTCCTGATCGCCGCGCTGCACGGCGACGCGGTGGTGCGCGAGGCCGCCGAGGGGTACGGAAAGAAAGCGGTGGAGGCGGTGGCCGGGCTGCTGGCCGCCGATCCGCTGGAGCGGGCGCTGCCCGCCGCCATGCCCGAGTCGCCGGCGTGGGCGGACCCGGCGCTGCTGCCACAGATCGGGGTCACCTCGGGCGGTGCGCTGCCCGAGGAGTCGGTCCGCCATCTCGTGACCATGCTGGCCCTGTCCAAGCCGGGCGAGCCGTATCCGGGCCTCGCCGACGCGGTGCGCATCGTGGACCCGGCCTCGGCGGCCGAGTTCGCCTGGGCGCTCTTCGAACAGTGGCGCCTGGCCCTCCTGCCCGCCAAGGAGGCGTGGGCGCTGCACGCCCTGGGTGTGCTGGGCAACGACGGGACGGTGCTCAGGCTGACGCCGGTCATCCGGGCCTGGCCCGGCGAGAACGCCCATCACCGGGCGGTGGAGGGGCTGGACGTGCTGGCGGCGATCGGCACCGACGCGGCGCTCCTTCACCTGCACTCGATCGCCCAGCGGGTGAAGTTCAAGGCCCTGAAGGTGCGGGCCGCGGAGAAGATCGCCGAAGTGGCGGCGGGCCTCGGGCTGACGGGCGAACAGCTCTCGGACCGGCTGGTGCCCGACCTGGGTCTGGACGCGGACGGTTCCACGGTCGTCGACTACGGCAGCCGGACGTTCACGGTGGGCTTCGACGAGCAGTTGCGCCCCTACGTCCGGGACGGCGGCGGCACACGCCTCAAGGACCTGCCGAAGCCCGGCGCGAAGGACGACGCGGAGCTGGCGCCGGCCGAGCGCAAGCGGTTCATGGCCCTGAAGAGGGAGGTCCGGGCGATCGCCTCCGACCAGGTGCACCGGCTGGAGGCCGCCATGGTGGCGGACCGCTCCTGGACGGCGCAGGAGTTCACCGAGCTGTTCGTCGCCCATCCGCTGACAGGGCACCTGGTGCGCCGGCTGGTGTGGCTGAGCGAGACGGACGGGGCGGCCACGGCGTTCCGGGTGGCGGAGGACCGGACGTTCACCGACGTCGGGGGTGCCGCCTTCGGCCTGCCCGGCGGGGCGACCGTGCGGCTCCCCCACCCCCTGCACCTGGGCGAGGCGGTGACCGCCTGGTCGGAGATGTTCGCGGACCAGGCGATCACGCAGCCGTTCCCGCAGCTCGGACGTCCGGTGTTCGCCCTGACCGAGGAGGAGTCCGCCGGCCACCGGCTGAGCCGCTTCGAGGGGATCAAGGTGCCCACGGGCAAGGTCCTCGGCCTGGAGCGGTACGGCTGGCAGCGCGGGAACCCGGAGGACAACGGCGTGGAGCGCTGGATCTCCAAGCGCCTCGGAGACAGCTGCCATCTGGTGATCGCCCTCGACGGGGGCATCGCGGTCGGTGCGGTCGACGTGTACCCCGAGCAGACCCTGGAGACCGTCTGGCTCGACGTCGAGCCGTCCGACTACTGGCACCACCGCCCCCACGACCTGCGGTTCGCCGGGCTGGACACGGTGACCGCGTCCGAACTGCTCGCCGACCTGACGGCGCTCACCGGGGGCGCCGTGTCATGACCGTACGGAAGGAGTGGCCCCCAGGGGGTGGGGGCCACTCCTTCGGGGGCCGTACAACCGCCCTTAGGCCAGGTGCGCCAGCTCCGGGTGCGCCTTCGCGTAGCCGTCGACCAGGCGGCGGGCGACGGAGACCGAGTCGACCAGCGGGTGCAGGGCGAAGGCCCGGACGGCGTCCGCGCGGGACCCGCTCGCCGCCGCGTCCAGCACCGCGCGCTCGACGGCCTTCACCGAGGTGACCAGGCCGACGGCGTGGTACGGCAGCGGGTCCACGGCGACGGGCCGGGCACCGTTGGCATCGACCAGGCAGGGCACCTCGATCACGGCGTCCGCGTCGAGCACCGAGAGGGTGGACCGGTTGCGGACGTTGAGGATCAGGGTGGTCCGCTCGTCGCGGGCGATCGCCCGCATGAGGGCGAGCGCGACCTGTTCGTAGCCGCCGGAGTCCAGATCGCTCTCCTCGCGCTCGCCCGCCCCGGCCACGTCCCGGTTCTCCGCCATGTACGTGGCCTCGCGCTCGGCGCGGGTGCGGTCCCAGGTGGCCAGCGCGGGAGTCGCCGAGTCCTTCATCCGGCCGTAGAAGCCCTCCTGCTGCTCGCGGAGGAAGGCGCCCCGGGTCTGGGCGGCCTCCTGGTAGGCGCGGACGGCCTCACGGTTGAAGTAGTAGTAGTGCAGATACTCGTTGGGGATCGAGCCCAGCGAGCGCAGCCAGTCGGCACCGAACAGCCGGCCCTCCTCGAAGGAGCCCAGCAGCTCGGGATCGGCGAACAGGCGCGGGAGTTCGTCCCGGCCGGCCACGTGGAGCGCGCGCACCCAGCCGAGGTGGTTGAGACCGACGTAGTCGACGCGGGCCAGGTCCGGGTCGGCGCCGAGGACCCGGGCGATGCGGCGGCCGAGGCCCACCGGTGAGTCGCAGATGCCGATGACCCGGTCGCCGAGATGCCGGGACATGGCCTCGGTGACCAGACCGGCCGGGTTGGTGAAGTTGATGACCCAGGCGTCCGGTGCGAGCCGGGCGATGCGCCGCGCCAGGTCGTCGGCGACCGGCACGGTGCGCAGCCCGTACGCGATACCGCCGGCGCCGACGGTCTCCTGGCCGAGGACGCCTTCGTCGAGCGCGACGCGTTCATCGGCCGCCCGGCCCGCGAGGCCGCCGACGCGGATCGCGGAGAAGACGAAGTCGGCGCCGCGCAGGGCCTCGTCCAGGTCGGTCGTGGCGCGGACGGCGGGCGCGTCCGGGATGGACTCGGCCTGCTCGGCGAGGACCCGGGCGACGGCGGAGAGCCGGTCGGTGTCCGTGTCGTGGAGGGTGACGGCCGTGACCCGGCCCTCGGCGTGGTCGGCGAGCAGCGCCCCGTACACCAGTGGAACCCGGAATCCGCCGCCGCCCAGAATTGTCAGCTTCACGCTTCCGCATGGTACGTGGAGCCCGGGGCCGGCCCGGTGGATCCCCGCCGGTCCGCGACGCCCGGCGTGGGGCGGCCCGGCGGCGGGGGCAGCGCGTCCGCCCCGTCCCGGGCCGCTCCGGAACCGCCGCGGACCTCAGTCGCCGTTCCACCAGCGGGTCACGACGCGCCAGAGCCGGGCGGGCGCGCCGGGCCTGCGCTGGCGCGGCACCCTTCCGGTGGCCGCACCGGCCAGTGCGTCCGCCGAGCCGTCGACGGTCGCGGTCGCCCCGGCCGGGGCCGCGGCCGGCGCGGCGTGGGACGGGGACGAGGGGGCGGGGACGCGGACCGGGGTCGGCGCCGTGTGCCGGACGGAGGACTGGACCTCCCAGTCCTGGCGGGCCGCGCCGGGCCTGCCCATGGACGGGGGTTCCCGGTCGTCCTGCGGGGAGCGGGGGGCGAACTCGGCGGGCAGTTCGACCAGGTGACGGCTCATGATGTTGCCCACCCAGCGCAGTCGGCTCTCGTCCACCGCGAGTTCCAGGTCGGGCAGCCGCATCAGGAGGGCGTCGACGCCGACGTCGGCGATGGCGCGGCCGATGTCCTGTCCCGGGCACTCGTGGGGGCCGCCGCTGAACGCGAGGTGCGAGCGGTTGCCCTCCATGTTGGCGTTCAGGTCGGGGCGGACCACCGGGTCGGTGTTGGCCGGTGCGATGCCGACGATCAGGGCGTCACCGGCCTTGATGTGCTGGCCGCCCAGTTCGGTGTCGCCGACGGCCCAGCGGCCGAAGACGGCGGTGAACGGGGGCTCGTCCCAGAGGGTCTGCTCGACCGCCTCGGGGACGGTCATGTGGCCGCCGCTGAGCCGGGCCCGGAAGCGCGGGTCGGTGAGGACCATGCGCAGGACGTTGGCGATCAGGTTGGTGGTGGCCTCGTAGGAGGCGATGAGGATGAGCCGCAGGTGCTCGGCCACCTCCTGGTCGTTCATGTCCGCGGGGTGCTCGACCAGCCAGGTGGCGAAGTCGTCCGCGGGTTCGCGGCGGCGGCGCTCGACGAGGCGGGTGAGCGCTCCCACCACGTAGGCGTTGCTCTGGACTGCGGTGGCGGTGCCCTTGATCATGTCGCGGGCGGCTTCGACCATCCGGTCGTTGTACTCCTCCGGCATGCCGAGGATGGCGCACATGACCATCATGGGCAGCCGTTCGGCGAAGTCGGCGACGAGGTCGGTGCGGCCCTCGCGGCAGAAGCCGTTGACGAGGCGGTTGCTGTACCGGTTGACGTGGCGCCGCACGCCGCGGGTGTCGATGCGGGCCATGGAGTCGGTGACGGCACCGCGCTGGCGCTCGTGGGTGGCGCCGTCGGCGAAGACGCAGATCGGCTGCCAGGTGAAGATCGGGGCCAGCGGGTGGTCCGGCGCGACGCTGCCGTCCTGCAGGGCCCGCCAGCGCCGGGAGTCGCGGGAGAACTGCGAGGGCGTACGGGTCATGTGCAGGTTCTCGCTGTGGCCGAGGACCAGCCAGGCGGGTACGTCGCCGTGCAGCAGGACGGGGGCCACCGTGCCGTGTTCGGCGCGCAGTTTCTCGTACAGGCCGTGCGGGTCCTGCTCGGCCTCGGGGCCGTAGAGCCGGCGCAGTCCGCCGGGGCCGACGCCCAGGCCGTGGGCCGGGCATTCGGGGGGCGGGACCTGGCCGTGCTCGTAGGGGAAGGGGCTTGTCACGATCGCTCCAGGGGTCGGGCCGCGGGGGCCGGACGGTCGGGGGCGCGGTGGGGACGCGCGGAACGGGTTCGGGAAGGGGGCGCGGGGGTCAGCCGAGTGGGAGGGCCAGGCTGTGCAGGTAGCGCATCAGGGTCATCAGCACATCGCGGCTGGAGACGCGCAGCCGGGCGTCGCAGTCGATTATCGGGACCTCCTCGGGGAGGTCCAGGGCGCTGCGCAGCGCCTCGACGGGGTGGTGGGGCGCCTCGGGGAAGGTGTTGATGGCGACGACGAACGGCACCCCGCGCTCCTCCAGGCGTCCGATGACGTCGAAGCTGACTTCGAGCCGGCGGGTGTCGACGAGGACGACGGCGCCGAGCGCGCCTTCGAACAGGCCGTTCCACAGGAACCAGAAGCGTTCCTGGCCGGGGGTGCCGAAGAGGTAGAGGATCAGCTCCTCACTGATGCTGATCCGGCCGAAGTCCATGGCGACGGTGGTGGCGGTCTTGCTCTCCACCCCGAAGTTGTCGTCCACGCCGACGCCGGCCTGCGTCATCGTCTCTTCGGTGGTCAGCGGCCGGATCTCGCTCACCGAGCCGACCATGGTCGTCTTGCCGACCCCGAACCCTCCGACGATCACGACCTTCACCGCGGCGGTGGCCGTGGTGGGCAGGACGTCCTCGCTGCGGGGGCCCGTGATCGTGTCAGAGTTTCTGAAGTCCATGCATCACCGCTTCGAGGAGGGACCGGTCCGGGAGGGTCGCGCGGACGATCGGCGCGCGCGATTCGATCAGTCCGGTTGCGAGGAGTTCGGTGAGGAGCGAGGTCACCACGCTGAACGGCAGGCTGAGGTAGGCGGAGAGTTCCGCGACGGATAACGGTGCCTGGCAGAGCCGCAGGATCACGGCCTGCTCGGGCTGGACCGTGGGGGACGGCTCGGACTTCGAGACAATCATCGTGACCAGGTCGAGCGCTGCCCGCTCGCTGCCGTCGGGATCGCCGGTGATGACGTAGAGCCGCTCCGGGTCGCTCAGTGCCGGGTCGGCCTTGCGGCGTTCTCGTCGGGGAGCACTCATACGGCCTGCCCGTCGTGGCGGGGCGGACTCGTGAGATGGCCGCCGATGCGTACGACCATGTCGCGCATCCGCGCCCCGACGAGTCCGGCGTCCACCGTCTCCCCGGCGAGGACCGCGAGGTAGGCGCCGGCCCCTGCGGCCATCAGGTAGAAGAAGCCGCCGGTGACCTCGATGACGACGAGCCTCATCCGGCCGTCGCTGTACGGGATCTCGGAGGCGACGGCCGCCGCCAGGCTCTGCAGACCGGCGCACGCCGCCGCGAGCCGGTCGGCGACATCGGGGTCTCCTCCGTGCCGGGCGATGCGCAGCCCGTCCGCGGAGAGCACCACGATCTGGTGGATGTCCGGGACGTCGTCGGCGAGTTCCTTGAGCATCCAGTCCATGTTGCCCCGCTGCTGGATCACTGCAGATCTCCCTTGTCCCACGCGTCGTCAGAGTCTTCGTCCGGCCTGGGCTCGTGGGGCACACCGTTGGCGGCCTTGGTGAATGCCTCCAGCCAGATACCGGGGGGCGGTTCCTTGCTGTTGTCCTGGCCGGGCCCGTAGCTGTGGCCGTGGCCGTTGGTGCGGCCGGCCGTGGGGTCGGCGGCCTGTGCGGGAAGGTTGTGCGAGCCCAGCGGTGCGCGGCCGCGGCTGCGGCGCTGCGGAAGTCCGCCGGCGGTCCACTCGGTCACGACGGGCAGGTCGTCCTCCATGGCGACGGCCGGGGCGACCGGACGGGGCTCGGAGGCGACCGGGCCGGTCACGGGGCGGGCGGCCACGGGGCTGGGCTTGCGGCGCTTGCCGCGGGCCGGCACGACGTGCTGCATGTCGGCGAGGTCGATGTCGCTCGTCGGCCGCGAGGTGGCGCCGATTCCGTGGGCGATGCCGGGCGCAGGACCGGTGGTGATCATGGCGCGGGGCACGATGAGCACGGCGCGCACGCCGCCGTACGCGGACTGCCGCAGGGAGACCTGGAGGTCGTACATCCGCGCGAGGCGGCCGACGACGGCCATGCCGAGGCGCGGGGACTCGCCGAGGTCGTTCATGCTGGACCCGGCCTGGGCCCTGGCGAGCATGTTCTCGGCGCGGGCGCGGGCCTCCTCGCTGAGGCTGACGCCGCCGTCCTCGATCTCGATGGCGATACCCGTCTGCACCTCGACCGCGGTGACGTGCACCCGGGTCTGGGGCGGCGAGTAGCGGGTGGCGTTGTCGAGGAGTTCGGCGCAGGCGTGGATGAGCGGTTCGACGGCGGTGCCGATGATGGCGACCTTGGCGATCGAGTGCAGATCGACGCGCGGGTACTCCAGGATGCGCGACATGGCACCGCGCAGCACGCTGAACAGCGGTACGGGCTTGGGCCACTGGCGGCTGGGGCGGGCGCCGCCGAGGACCGCGATGGAGTCGGCGAGCCGGCCGATCAGCGCGGTGCCGTGGTCGATGCGGAGCAGGTCGTCGAAGACGTCGGGGTTGCGCCCGTGGTGCTCCTCCATCTCCCGCAGCTCACTGGCCTGTCGGTGGACGATCGCCTGCACGCGCCGGGCGACGTTGACGAAGGCGCGCTGAGCGGAGTCGCGGGTCGCCTCCTCGTTGTCGATGATGTCGAGGACGGTGTAGACGAGGGAGCGCTGGGAGTCGGGAAGGTGGCGGTAGACCGGGTCGGAGTCCACCACGTCGCGCAGCACCTCGTCGGGCGAATTGCCCACACGCAGACGGTGGATGGCGGCGGGCAGCAGCTCCTTGCTGATGCGCACGGTCTCTTCGTCGTACTCCGCGATGCGCCGCTCCAGGGCGGTGACGCGCTGTTGGTACTCGGTGCTTCGGCGGCGGATCGTCCGGCCGCGGCGGGAGATCTCCACGGCGAGCGCGGCCACCACGACGGTGGCGAATGCTCCGCACCAGACGACTGGTATCCGCGCGGGCTCGGCAACCAGCGCCGCCGCGGCGGCGGTTGCGCCCGCCATCACGACGACGGGCAGCAACAGGGCGCGGGCGACGGGGGCTTCCCGGCCGGCCTGCGGTGATTCAACACGGGCCATCTGAACCTCTGGCGGTTGATTCGGGCTGTATTCCGGAGATTCGGCGCTTGTATGAACGAAGGGAACAAGCGCGCGAATTCATCTCAACTCGGCTTCACTGTGCGTGAGCTTAGTCAGATCGAATCAGCGCTTTCACACATTCCTCCAACCCCCTGCGCGAGCGCTTCCGCGGTAGTACGCTCACGAGTTTTTGCACGCAGCGCCTTCATGCGTGCGCGGGGAGTGACGAGGCGGAGGAATGAGGAAGAATCGCCCTGCGGAGCCATGCATGGGCACATATGAGCGAAGACGCTCGTACGAGTGATGCGGGGCGGACCCCCTCAGCGGCGGGCGCCGCCGATGCGCCCCTCCAGCTGCACCAGCAGCTCGCTGAGCTGGGCGCTGAGCCGGTCGCGGGATGCGGCGTCGAGCCCGGAGAGCACCGCGCGTTCGTACGCCAGCTGCCGGGGCAGCAGTCCGTCGACCAGGTCGCGGCCCTCGTCGGTGAGGCGTACGAAGGCGACCCTGCGGTCCCGCTCGTCGCCGCGCCGGGCGATCAGGCCGCGCTCCTGGAGGACCTTGAGGCGCTTGGTGACGGCGGCTCCGGAGGAGAACGTCTCCCTGGCGAGTTCGCCGGGGGTCAGTTCACGGTCCGTACGGCGCACGGCCCCCAGCAGGTCGAACTCGGGGCGGGTCAGCCCGGCCGCCCGCAGCGGGGCGTCCTCGGCCTGCTGGAGCAGGGCGGAGCAGCGGTTGATCCGGCCGATGAGCTCCATGGGCCCGGTGTCGAGTTCCGGGTTCACGGCCTGCCACTGCCGGACCACCGAGGCGACGATGTCGTCGGTCACACCGCTCCGTTCTCCTGGGCGGGGACGAGCAGCCCCTGCCGTTTCGCTGTCGCCGCGAGCGTACGGTGTCCGGCCTGCTCGGCCGCGAGCACCGCCTCCTGGGACAGGGCGGGCTGCCACCACTCCCCCGCCGCGGTGTCGTCCGCCTCGCGCAGCTCGACCAGGGAGCCGGTGAGCCGGCGGCGGGCCGCGTCCAGGGCGGCCGGTGCGGGCTCGGGCGCGGCGAGGGTCCGCACGGCGTGGGCGCGGGCCCGTTCGGCGGCGGCCAGCGCGCGCTCGACGCGGCCGGTGGCGCGGCGGTTGGTGACGAGCACGGCGGCAAGGAAGCCGACGGCGGCGCCGATGACGGTGTCCAGGACCCGGTCGCCGATCAGCTCACCGGCCGGGTGGCTGCCCGCGTACTCCAGGACGAGCAGCGCCATCGGGGTCACGGCGACGGAGCCGAGCCAGTAGTTGCGGGTGATCAGCGCCTCGGCCGAGAAGGCGAAGAGGAGGCAGAAGCCGATGAGGGCGAGCGGCGCGGTCCGGGCGGCCGGGAGGACGGCGGCGAAGACCAGGACGCCGATGAGGTTGCCCAGGGTGCGCTGGAGCGTCCGGTTCCAGGAGAGCGTGACGTTGGCCTGGTAGAGCGAGGCGGCGGTGACGATCGCCCAGTAGGGGCGGCCGACCCCCACGGCAGAACAGACATAACCGGCCAGGGCGCATCCGACGAGCGTGCGTGCGGCGACCGGGAGCAACGGGGAGCCGGGGGCCAGGCCGCGCAGCAGCGTACGGAACGCGCTGCCGCGGGCGGCACGCTCGGCGTCGAGGCCGAAGAGTTCCGCGGTGGTGCCGGTGGCGGGCGGCGGGGTGGGGACGGGGCCCCGCGCCCGGGTGAGCCGGGCCCACTCGCGCAGCCGGCCGGCGTCGGCGGGGTCCGCCGCGCTGCCCAGGACCGAGGTCTCGGCGTGGACGACCAGGCGTTCCAGGGCGCGGCGTGCCGGGGTGGGGCGGCCGGCGGCGAGGAGGATCTGCCAGGCGGCGTGCACGGCGGTGACGGCGGCGCGCCGGGTGGCGTGGCCGGGGTCGGCGGCATGCGCGGCGGCGGCGTTCAGGGCGCGGGCGGTGGCGCGGCGTTCGGGTCCGTCGCGGCGGACGAGCGCGGGGGCGACGACGGCGACGAGCCAGGCGACCGCGCCCGCGCCGAGCGTGAGGGCGAGATGGCCGGGGACCTGGCCGGGCGTCTGGGGGACGAAGAGGGCGGCGGAGCTGACGAAGGTGAAGATCACCGGTCCGGGCGGGCCGATCCGGGTCGCGTCGCAGAGCAGCTTCTGCGTGGCGGCCAGGAGCGCGCCGACGGCGATCAGCACGGCGGCCGATCCGGTGAGCGAGGCGACGACGAGGGCGGCGCCGAGGCCCGCGGTCATGCCGAGCACCACCCCGGCGACGGTGCCGGCACGGCGGGCGTACGGGAGGTTGTGGCCGTACAGCGCGCAGAGCGAGCCGGCCATCGTGTACATCACCAGGTCGAGCCGGCCCAGGGCCAGCAGCACCAGGTTGGGTATGGCGGTGGCCACGACCACGCTGGTGGCGGGCTTGAACCACATGTCGGAGGGCCGGGCCAGGCGCAGCGGGCCGGTCAGCGGGAGTCTGCGGACGGCGGGCCTGGGGGACCTGATGGTGGTATCGCTCACTCATATACTTTAACAGGTATTACACAAGTAAAACACTTGGAGCGAGACCGGCCCCGGACATGGAACCGCCCGCGCTCCTCGGGTGAGGGGCGCGGGCGGCCGGGCGTGTGGGACGGGGCTTGCTCAGCCCAGGCCCCGGGCGTCCTGCTTCAGGGCGGTGTCCACGGTCAGGGCCGTCGCCACCACCAGGCTCAGCAGCGGCTCGGGCAGCTGGTAGTGGATCTGGAGGACGTAGTTGTCCGCCGTCGTGAACAGCGTCTTCGCGAGCCCTTCCCAGGTCTTGGTGATCCGGGCGACCTCCTGGTCGTTGTGGTCGACGATCGCGAAGTTCCAGGCGCGCCAGTTCTCGGCCTTGATGGCGCCGATCTGCTGACCGTTGGCCATGATCGCGAAGTTGATCTTGCCGATGGCGTTCTGCTGGATGATCTCGCCGACCGGCTGACCGTCCGGGCGCTGCACGATGACCCGGGACTTGATGAACTTCGCCGGGCGGGTCAGCAGCAGCTGCGGCTGGCCGTAGGCGTCGCGGATCTCCAGCCGGTGGGTCAGGTACTGGTCGATGCTGGTGAGGAACCGCAGCACCTTGCGCAGGGCGCCCTGGCCGACCTGGACGACCGAGCCGACGGTGTTGCCGTGCTGGTCGAAGACGCTGTACTCGTTCGTCAGCTCGATCAGCTTGGCCTTCTGGTTCACGACCAGGACCTGCTGGTTGAAGAGCGAGCCGCCGCCGGGGACGCCGCCCTGCTGGGGGACGGCCGCCGGCTGCTGCGGCAGCTGGGCCTGCGCGGGGGCCTGCGGCTGCGCCGGAACCTGGGCGGGGGCCTGGGCCTGGTCGCCGCCGGCCGGGTTCGTGTGCTCGGTCCACTGGGAGCCGTCCCAGTAGCGCAGCAGCTGGGGGGCGCCGTGCGGATCGGGATACCAGCCCGCAGATACGTTCGAGTGCGTTGTCACCGGGGCACACTATCTCGCCATGGCCGAAACGGGATCGCTCGTCCATGGATCCACAGGTTCACCGGATTGCGTCCCGCACTGCTTGAATCTTCAACGCACCAGTACGATGTGCGGGATGAACAGGCTGAGCCAGGGTGCGGGACGGGTGCGCGGCACCGGTGCGTCCCTCGTGCTCACCTGGGTGTTCGTCCTCGTCGCGCTCGTCGTGTGCTGCTCGCCGCAGTCCGTACGGCCCCACTCCTCCCCCGAGTTCGCCCCCGCGTCCGCCCTCGCGACGCTGACCGACCTCACGGTGGTCCGGGTCGTGGTGGCCGACGCCCCCGGCGACCGGGGCGTGGGCGACTCCTGCCATGACGCCTCGGAGCACTCCGCGCCCGTCGTGCTGCCCGGCCGGGCGGGACCGGCCGCCGTCCCCACGGCCGCCGTGGCGCTCCTCCCGGCCCGGCCCCTCACCTGCGGTGCCTCGATCCGGGGGCCCTCCCACGACGCGGTCGGCGAGGTCGACCCCCTGCGCCTTCAGGTTCAACGGATCTAGGACGGCCGGGGATGCCGCGTACCCGCTTCCGGGACGCCGGCTCCTCCCGCCGTACGCAGTCCGTCTTGCCGATCCGATGAACCGAAGGACCCGTCATGGCTTCCACCAAGAAGCAGAACACCCCTGCCGCCGCCCGCCGCGCCAAGCTGGAGGAGGCGCGCCGTCAGGAGCGGGCCCGTGAGCGCCGCTCCCGCATCATCACGCTGACCGTCGGCGTCCTGGTGGTCGCCGGCCTCGTCGCCGGGGGTGGTTATCTGATGAACGCCGCCGACGAGCAGGACAAGGCCGAGGCCCAGGCCAAGATCTCGCCCGTCACCGGCGAGAAGAGCTGGGACAAGCTCACGCAGAACCATGTGGAGAAGACCGTCGACTACCCGATGAACCCGCCGGTCGGCGGCGACCACAACCCGGTGTGGATGAACTGCGACGGCGACGTCTACACCCAGGCCATACCGAAGGAGAACGCCGTCCACTCGCTGGAGCACGGCGCGGTGTGGGTCACGTACACCGGCAAGGCGAAGCCCGCCGATGTGAAGAAGCTGAACGAGCGGGTGTCGTCCACGCCGTACTCGCTGATGAGCCCGGTCGAGGACCAGGAGGCCCCGTTGATGCTCAGCGCCTGGGGGAAGCAGCTCACCGTGAAGAGCGCCACCGACGCCCGCGTCGCGCAGTTCTTCACGAAGTACGTGCAGGGCCCGCAGACCCCCGAGCCGGGCGCCGCCTGCACCGGCGGGATCGCCAAGTGACGTCCGCCCCGCGCACCTCGCGGCCCCTGGTGCTGGCCGGCGGTGCGGTGCTGCTGCTGGCACTCGCGCTGATCGCGCTGACATTCGTACGCCCGTCGACGTCGGCACCCGCCGCGCCGGCGTCCGCGTCCGCGCCGGCCGAGTCGTCGGCCGATGTGGGGTTCGCCCGCGACATGGCGGTCCACCACCAGCAGGCGGTCGAGATGTCGTTCATCGTCCGGGACCGCACCTCGGACGAGGCGGTGCGCCGGCTCGCGTTCGACATCATCAACACCCAGGCCAACCAGCGGGGCATGCTGCTGGGGTGGCTGGAGATGTGGGGGCGGGCGAAGAGTTCCCCCGGGCCGCCCATGGCGTGGATGGGGCACTCGTTCACCCCGCGCGGTGACGGCGCGCTGATGCCCGGCATGGCGACCGACGCCGAACTGGACGAACTGCGGGCGGCCAAGGGGAGGGACGCCGAGATCCTCTTCCTGAAGCTGATGACCGCACACCACAAGTCCGGCGCCGAGATGGCTCAGGCGGCGGCCTCAGCGGCGAAGACGGAGGAGATCCGGAATCTGGCGTCGGGCATGGCCCTGGCCCAGAAGTCGGAGATCGCGCTCATGGCGGACATGCTCAAGGAGCGCGGGGCGTCCGCTTCCTGAGACGGGCCGGGGCCGCCCGCCGGTGGCCCCGGCCCGACACGACCGTACTGGCGTACGGAATCGCATAGGCTCAGGACCGATATGAAGAGCAACCTCACACCGT
The DNA here is from genome assembly GCA_036226585.1 of Streptomyces sp. NBC_00708. GTDB lineage: Bacteria > Actinomycetota > Actinomycetes > Streptomycetales > Streptomycetaceae > Streptomyces. The sequence goes on along the minus strand of CP108997.1, from coordinate 6,471,348 downwards.
TGGGGCCCAAGGCCGACAAGGACACCGTCCGGCGCAGCAATCTGAGCCTCGTGCTGCGGGCCGTCCGCGACGAGGGCGAGGGGGAGGCGACCCGGGCCGGTGTCGCCGCGCGCGTGGGGCTGACCCGGGCCGCCGTCTCCTCGCTGGTCGAGCAGCTGCTGGAGAGCGGCTTCCTCACCGAGTCCGGCAAGACGTTCAGCGGGCAGGCCGGCCGCCCCGGGACCGCGCTGAAGACGGCCCGCACGGGGCCGGCCGGGCTCGGGGTCGAGGTCAACATCGACTACGTCTCGGTGTGCGTCGTCGATCTGGCCGGCACCGGCCGGGTCCGCCTCACCGAGCACCTCGACAACCGGGGCACCCCGCCCGACGAGGTGCTCGCGCGCGCGGCCCGGATCGCCGCGCGCACCCTCGACTCGGCGCGGGAGCAGGAGCTGTACCCGGTCGGTGTGGCGCTGGCGCTGCCGGGCCTGGTCTCGGGCGGCGCGGTCCGCCAGGCGCCGAACCTGGGCTGGAACCAGGTCCCGGCCGAGGAGCTGTTCGCCGCCGCGCTGGCCGCCGAGCACCCGGACCACCCGGCGCTGCCGGTCCGCTCGGAGAACGAGGCGAATCTGGCGGCCCTGGCCGAGCTGTGGTTCGGCGGCCTGGAGCGCATCCGCAGCTTCCTTTATCTGACCGGCGAGATCGGCGTGGGCGGCGCGGTGGTCATCGACGGCGAGCTGCTGCGCGGGGCGCACGGCTTCGCCGGCGAGATCGGGCATGTGGTGGTGGACGCGCAGGGTCCGCAGTGCCGCTGCGGTTCGCGGGGCTGCCTGGAGCAGTACGCCGGACAGGCCGCGCTGCTGCGGGCGGCCGGGATCGACGGGGGCGGCGGCGGGCTCGGGGTCGCGGAGCTGGAGAAGCGGGTGCGGGCGGGCGACGAGCGGGCCGTCGGCGCGGTCGCGGAGGCCGGGCGGATGCTGGGGCGGGTGCTGTCGGGGGCGGTCAACCTGCTGGACCCGGACGCGGTGGTGCTCGGCGGGATCTACCGGAACCTGATGCCGTGGCTGTCGCCGCCGGCCGACGAGGAGCTGACGGGCCGGGTCGTGTCCGGGCTCTGGGCTCCGCGCGGGGGCCGGCTGCGCGCCTCGTCCGTGGCGGGTGACGCGGCACGGGGCGCGGCGGCGCTGGTGATGACGGACGTACTGGCCGACCCGGTGGCGTACGCGCGTCCGGCGATGGCCTGAGACGTAGAAGGCGAAAGGGGGGAGGGGTGTCCGCCCCTCCCCCCCCTTCGCCCGTGGTGTCAGCGGACGCCGAGCAGGTGGTCCATTGCCAGCTGGTCCAGGGCCTCGAACGCCATGCCGCGTGCGGCAGCCGCGTCCACGTCGAACTCCTCGAAGGCGGAGCGGTCGGCGAGCAGCCCGGCCACGCCGTCCTCGGCGGTGCGCTGCGCCAGCTCGTCCAGGCGGGAGGCGCGCAGGGCCTCCTGGACCGCCGGGTCGGCGCGGAAGGCGGCGGCGCGCTCCTTGAGGATGAGGTAGTTGCGCATGCAGCCGGCGGCGGAGGCCCAGACGCCGTCGTAGTCCTCGGTGCGCGGCGGCTTGAAGTCGAAGTGGCGCGGGCCGGCGTAGTCCGAGTTCTCCAGGAGGTCGACGAGCCAGAAGGCCTGGCGCAGGTCGCCGGCGCCGAAGCGGAGGTCCTGGTCGTACTTGATGCCGGACTGGCCGTTGAGGTCGATGTGGAAGAGCTTGCCCGCCCACAGGGCCTGCGCGATGCCGTGCGGGAAGTTCAGCCCGGCCATCTGCTCGTGCCCGACCTCCGGGTTGACGCCCACCATCTCGGGGCGCTCCAGGCGCTCGATGAAGGCGAGGGCGTGGCCGATGGTGGGGAGCAGGATGTCGCCGCGCGGCTCGTTCGGCTTGGGCTCGATGGCGAACTTGAGGTCGTAGCCCTGCTCGGTGACGTAGTCGCCCAACAGGTCGAAGGCCTCCTTCATCCGGTCGAGCGCGACGCGGATGTCCTTGGCGGCGCCGGACTCGGAGCCCTCGCGGCCACCCCAGGCGACGTAGGTGGTGGCGCCGAGCTCGACGGCCAGGTCGATGTTCCGGATCGTCTTGCGCAGGGCGTAGCGGCGGACGTCCCGGTCGTTGGCGGTGAAGGCGCCGTCCTTGAAGACGGGGTGCGTGAAGAGGTTCGTCGTGGCCATGGGGACGACGAGACCGGCCGCGTCGAGCGCCTGGCGGAAGCGCTTGACGACGCTCTCGCGCTCGGTGTCCGTGGAGCCGAACGGGATCAGGTCGTCGTCGTGGAAGGTCACTCCGTAGGCGCCCAGCTCCGCGAGCCGCTTGACGGAGTCGACCGGGTCGATCGCCGTGCGCGTCGCGTCACCGAACGGGTCGCGGCCCTGCCAGCCCACGGTCCACAGACCGAAGGTGAACTTGTCCTCGGGGGTCGGTGCGAAGCGTTCCGTCATGGTGGTGCCGCCTTAGGGGCCGGGGTTCCGCAGCCGGTCGGGCGGCCGAACCTCTATTTGTTCACTGTCATGACTAATCATGCACGGACAGCCCGTGCGACGTAAAGCCCCCGGAGCGGAGACGCCCACCCGTCGCCGCCGGGCGCCCGGAACAGGGCCTGTTCCGGGCGGACCCGATCGCGTAATTTGTTTTGCGCACGATCAAATACACGAGCGAATGAGGTCAGCCATGCCGCCGCATACCGTCGTCATCGGTGTGGACAGCTCCACCCAGTCCACCAAGGCGGCGTTCACCGACACCGCCACCGGCCGGCTGCTCGCCGTCGGCCGCGCCCCCCACGTCGTCACGGGAGAGGGCGGCGCGCGCGAGAGCGACCCCGAGATCTGGTGGCAGGCCCTGCGCGACGCGGTCGCGGCCGGACTGAAGGAGTCCGGGATCGCGGCGGCGGACGTGGTGGGGATCGCGGTCGCCGGCCAGCAGCACGGCCTGGTCGTCCTGGACGCCGAGGGCCGCCCGCTGCGCCCGGCCCTGCTGTGGAACGACACCCGCTCCGCCCCGCAGGCCGCGGCCCTCACCGCCGCGCTCGGCGGCCCCGACGCCTGGACCGCGCGCACCGGTTCGGTCCCGGTGGCCGCGATGACCGCGTCCAAGTGGCAGTGGCTGCGCGAGAACGAGCCGGAGACCGCCGAGGCGGCGGCTGCCGTGCGCCTCCCGCACGACTTCCTGACCGAGCGGCTGTCCGGCCGGGCCGTCACCGACCCGGGCGACGCGTCGGGCACCTGCTGGTACTCCACCGCGACCGGCGCCTACGACCCAGAGCTGCTCGCGCTCATCGGTCTCGACCCGGCGCTGCTGCCCGAGGTCGCGGAAAGCGGCGCGGCCCGGGTGGGCTCCCTGACGGAGACGGCCGCCGAGGCGCTGGGCCTGCCCGCCGGGATCGCCGTCGCGGCGGGCACCGGGGACAACATGAGCGCCGCCGTCGGGCTGGGCCTGGGCGGCGCCGGGCTGCTCGACCACCCGGTGCTGAGCCTGGGCACCTCGGGCACGGTCTTCGCCGCGTCCGCGACCCGGCCGGCCTCCGCCGCGCTCTCGGGCTTCGCGGCGGCGGACGGTACGTATCTCCCGCTGGCCTGCACCCTCAACTGCACGCTCGCCGTGGACCGGGTCGCCGCCCTGCTGGGCCTGGACCGCGCGGACGCGGCGCCCGGCGGCGAGGCCGTGCTGCTGCCCTACCTGGACGGCGAGCGCACCCCGGACCTGCCCACGGCCGCCGGTCTCCTCACCGGACTGCGGCACGACACGACCCCGCGGCAACTGCTCGGTGCCGCCTACGAGGGCGCTGTGTTCACCGTGCTGCGGGCGCTCGACGAGCTGCTGCGGGCGTGCGGACTCGACCCGGCCGACCCCGAGGTGGCGGGCCGTCCGCTGCGGCTGATCGGCGGCGGGGCGCAGGGGCGCGTCTGGGTGGAGACCGTACGGCGGCTCTCGGGGCGGCCGGTGATCGTGCCGGGGGCCGGGGAGCTGGTCGCCCTCGGCGCGGCGGCGCTCGCCGCCGCGGCGGCCACGGGAGCGGACCCGGTCGCCGTCGCCGCCGGCTGGGACACCGGTGAGGACCTGCTTCTAGAGGCCGTGGAACGGGATCTGACGGCGTGGGACCGGATCGGCTCCGTACTGGAGCGGGCGGCGGGTCCGCTGCTCGGCGGGGACCGTCACGCCTGATCCGTCATCAAGGGCCGCTGTACGTGGGGCGTGTGCGCGTACAGCGGCCACCAGCCGTTTTGGATAGCGAACTGATGTTCACTACTATCCGGCGATGATCATAAGAAGAAGGCTGACGGTCGGGGTGGGCATCCTGCTCGCCACCTTGACCGCCGGACTCGGCTCGGCGCTCCCCGCATCGGCCGACGAAACCCCCACGAAAGCCTCCCCCAAGGTCGAACTGGTCCTCGACGTCAGCGGTTCCATGCGGACGCGCGACATCGACGGCCAGTCCCGGATGAGTGCGGCGAAGCAAGCGTTCAACGAGGTCCTGGACGCGGTGCCGGAGCAGGTGCAGCTCGGCATCCGCACCCTCGGCGCCGACTACCCGGGCGACGACCGCAAGGTGGGCTGCAAGGACACCAAGCAGCTGTACCCGGTCGGCCCGCTGGACCGCACCGAGGCGAAGACCGCCGTCGCCACGCTCGCCCCCACCGGCTGGACCCCGATCGGCCCCGCGCTGCTCGGCGCCGCCGACGACCTGGAGGGCGGCGACTCCACCCGCCGGATCGTGCTCATCAGCGACGGCGAGGACACCTGCGGCCCGCTCGACCCGTGCGAGGTCGCCCGCGACATCGCGGCGCGCGGCATCCACCTGGTCATCGACACGCTCGGCCTGGTGCCGAACGCCAAGATCCGCCAGCAGCTGACCTGCATCGCCGAGGCGACCGGCGGCACCTACACCGCCGTGCAGCACACCGATGAACTCTCGGGCCGTGTGAAACAGTTGGTGGACCGGGCCGCGGAGCCCGTCGTCACCCCGGTCGCCACGAAGGGCGCCGACAGCTGCACGGACGCGCCCGAGCTGAAGCCCGGCCTCTACACGGACCGCGAGAAGTTCGCCGAGCACCGCTGGTACAAGGTCGAGGTGCTGCCCGGCCAGGAACTCCGCGCCTCGGTCAGCGTGTTCGCCGACCGTGCCGTCAACAACGACTACGGGATGCTGCTGCGCGCGGTGACCACGCACGGCCGCGAGATCGTCCGGGGCTCCGAGTCCGGGACGGGGCGCACCGACGCCATCTCGTCCGGACTGCGCTACCCGAAGGCCGAACTGGAGGACGACAACAAGCCGGCCGCGGAGACCGTCTGTCTCCAGGTCAGCAACTCGTTCTCGGCCCCGGCCTCGGTGAAGACCTCCCCCGGCATGCCGATCGAGCTGACCGTCGACCTGGTGGACGGCCCCGACGAGGCGGCGGACGTCGCCGCGTTCGGCCTCGGCCACGGCTGGTGGCTGCTGGGTCTGCTCGCCCTGACCGGTCTGATCGCGGGCCTGCTCTTCGGCTGGATCTCGCGCTGGCGCGTCGCTGTCTGGAGGACCAACTGATGTCCCGTACGAGACGCGTGCTCGCGGGCGCGCTGCTGACCGGCCTCGCCCTGCTGACGGGGGCCTCGGCCGCCGCGGCCGACGACGCCTCGCCGAGCCCCAGCGCCTCCGGCGACGGCTCGGGCCCCACGGAGGCGGGCACCACCTTCCGTACCGCCACGGCGATCCAGCAGGGCGAGACCGCCACCGCCGGGGCCTCCACCGGCGACTACCTGTACTGGGTCTTCCCGGCCGACGCCGGGCAGCGCGCCACGGTGACGGCGAAGGTCACCCTGCCCGAGAGCGCCGCCCGGCACGGGGCGCAGACCTGGCAGGTCGACGTGTACGACGGACTGCGCCGCCGCCAGGCCTGCATGTACGGCAAGCAGACCGGCACCGCCGCGCCCGACGCCGCCACCGTCGAGCTGACGTGTGTGCTGCGCACCGTCCGGGCCAACGCCGAGCCGTGGGCCAACGACCCGCTGCCGGGCAGCTACTACGTGCGCCTCACGGTCGTCGGCCTGGCCCAGGCCGACCTCGGTCTGCCGGTGCACACCGAGGTCGAGGTCAATTCGAAGGACCAGGGCGGGTCCGCCGACGTGGACGGCAGCCTGTCGAAGCCGCTAGTGCCCGGGGTGTCCTCGGCCGAGCAGGCGTCGGACGACAGCACGGACGCCTCCGCCGAGCCGGTGGCGCTCGCCGGTGAGCCGGAGGACGGCTGGTCCTCGGGCTGGTGGACGAGCCGCTGGCTGTGGACGGCCGGCGGCGGCGTACTCGCCGCGCTGGCCGCCGTCTTCGGCTACTCGGTGACCCGCGGCCGCGGCCGCCCGTCCCACGTGCCGCCGGGCGTCTGACGCAGGGCCCGCAGCCGGACCGGCACCCTGCCCGGGGTGCCGGTCCGGCTGCGTTACGGGGGCTGAGTGCGGGCAGTCGGCGTTACGCGGCTGCGCACGGGCCCGCTCAGCCGGCCGGTGCCGAGCACCGTCACGAGCCCGTGAACGTGCCGTCCTCCCCGAAGGCCAGCGCCGCGAAGCGGTCGCCCATGCGGAGATGGGTGGCGGCGTCCGGGTGGAGGGCGTCGGGGAGCGGGAGTTCGGACGCGTCGGCCTCGCCGTACAGTTCGCGGCCGTCCAGGTAGTGCAGGTGCGGGTCGTCGGCGGATCGCTCCTCCACCAGGCGGGCCAGCTCGTCGCGGATGACGCGGAGCGTCAGTTTTCCGGCGGCGCGCTCGTCGGGGTCACCGGCCGCCGCGAAGCTGACCTTGCCCTCACCGAGGCGGCTGAAGTCGGGGATGCTGGGTCCGGGAGTGTCCTCGTGGATGGGGCACAGCACGGGCGAGATCACCAGGAGCGGGGTGTCCGGGTGGCCCTCGCGGATGGTGTCGAGGAAGCCGTGCACCGCCGGGGCGAAGGCGCGCAGCCGCATCACGTCGGCGTTGACCAGGTTGATGCCGATCTTGACGCTGATGAGGTCCGCGGGGGTGTCCCGCATCGTGCGGGCCATGAACGGGTCGAGCAGGGCGCTGCCGCCCAGGCCCAGGTTGACCAGTTCGACACCGCCGAGCAGGGCGGCGCGCGCGGGCCAGGTGGCCGTCGGGCTCGCGGCGTCGGAGCCGTGGCTGATGGAACTGCCGTGGTGCAGCCACACCTTGCGCCCCCGGTCCGGGGCGGGCGTGACGGGCGCGTCGGTGCGCAGGGCGACCAGTTCGGTCCGCTCGTTGTACGGCAGCCAGATCTCCACGTCCTTGTCGCGGTCCGCGAGGCCGTCGAACCGTACGGTCCCGACCGGCCCGGTGCGGAATTCGGTCGAGCCGGTGGACATGTCGACATCGAGGACGTTGCCCCCGCTCACCGAGCCCTGGGCGGCGAGGGCACCGTCCACGAGGAGGTCGTACAGGCCGTCGGGCCTCGGCGGGACGCCCTGGTACGCGGTGCGGGTGCGCCGGGCCGTCAGCTCGACGACGGTGGCCCGGGTCCGGAAGACCAGGCGCACGCCGGACGGCTGGGCCTCGGCCAGGGCGATCTGGCCGTCCGGGGCCTGGGCACGGGCCTCGGCGGGCAGGCGGTGCGGGAGAAGGCCGGCCTCGGTGCCCTCCACGTCGAGCGCGCCGCGCAGGAGGTCCGTGGTGACGGGGGTGGTGAAGGAGAGGGGTACGGGGGTGTCGGTGTTCATGGCTCCACCTGGGGTCGCGGGGTGACAAGGGCCGGGGCTCGGGGTCCGGGGTTACGAGGGCCGGGGCGCCGGCCAGTTGCGGAGGAGGGCGTCCAGCGCGTCCAGGGTCCGGTCCCAGGACTCCTGCGAGCCGGGGGCGCTGTGGCTGAACCCGCCCTGGGCCTCCAGGCTGACGAACCCGTGGAAGACACTGCCGAGCAGCCGCACCGCGTGCGTCTGGTCCGGCTCGGTCAGGTCGTAGCCGCGCAGGATGGCCCGGGTCATCCGCGCGTGCCGGCCGCCCGCACTGGCCGCCGCCGCTTCGGGGTCCAGCTTCAACTGGGCCGCCGCGTAACGGCCGGGGTGCTCGCGGGCGTAGTCCCGGTACACATCGGCGAAGGCGCTCAGCGCGTCCCGGCCGGCCCGGCCCGCGAGCGCGGCGGCGCCGCGGTCGGCCATCTCCTCCAGGGCGAGCAGGGCGATCCGGGTCTTCAGGTCGTGGGAGTTCTTCAGGTGCGAGTAGAGGCTCGCGACCTTGACGTCGAACCGCCGCGCCAGCGCCGACACGGTCACCTGCTCGAAGCCGACCTCGTCGGCCAGCTCGGCGCCGGCCCGGGTCAGGCGTTCCGCGGTCAGGCCCGCACGCACCATGGTCGCCTCCTCGTCCGATGACGGCCATCATGCGCCTGCCTAAGAGCTTTAGGCAAATCCTGTATACCTCAAGGAATTCATCGGCCGGCGACACGTTGCCGGATCGATATGTCTGATTTATCGCCGCACATCCGGCAAACGGTTCAGACTGTCGGAGACTGGTTCCCACCGGCCTCAAGGGGAGAAACACCATGCGTCTGTGCACCGTTCTCACCGCCGCCGTCAGTGTCGCCGCCGCCACGGCAGCCCTGGCCGCCCCCGCCGCCTCGGCCACGACCGCCGCCCCGGCGCCGGCCCGCGCGACCGCGCCCTGCCAGGAGAAGGACCTCCGTATCTCCGCCGGGCCGGGGGCAGGACAGAACACCGCCCGTATCTCCGTGGTCAACGCGGGCGGCCGGGCCTGCGCCGTGGACCGCATCCCGACCATCACGTTCCGGGGCCTGGACGGCTCGGCGCAGCCCGTACCGCCGGCGACGAGCGGGCCGTATGTGCTGTCGCCGGGCGAGCACGGGTACGCGGCGGTGCGCACGGCCGCTCCGGGGACGGCCGAGGGCCATGTCGTGCGCAGTCTCTCCGTGGCGGCGGACCCCGCGCACTACGGGGTGACGTTCGGGGCGGCGGCCGTCGGCATGGCGGACGGGATCAGGGTGTGGGAGCCGGTGACGACGCTCTGGCACGCCTCGCGGGGCGCGGCGGACCGGGCACTCGCGGCGGGCACGGGCTGAGGGAAACGGGGCGGTCCCCCCGGACCGCCCCGTCCTCGTTCACGCCCCCCGCACCGTCACCGTGCCCGCCCCCTGCCCCGTGGCCCCCGTCGCCTCGTCGACCACGCGGTACGGACGGTCGATGCGCTCGGAGGTGACCGTGAGGGTGTCCCCCTCGCGCACCACCCGGAAGGTGGCGGCCGTGGCGCCCGCGTGGTCCGGCACGGTGACGGTCGTACCGCTCCCCTCGGGACCCCCGCCGAACACCCGCAGCGTGAGCCCGTCGAGCCAGTCGCCGTCCGGGCGCCGGTCGTCGCCGCCCCAGAGCAGGACCGCTCCGGGGCGGACGAGGACCGGCAGGCTGTCGAAGCCGTGGGTCTCGTGGCGCCAGACGGGTCCGGTGACCGTCTCGCCGGTGAGCAGGTGGGTCCAGGTCCCCTCGGGGACGTAGTACTCGACCTGCCCGTCCTCCGTGAAGACCGGGGCCACCAGCAGGTCGGGGCCGAGCATGTACTGCCGGTCCAACACGCGGGTGGTCGGGTCGCCCGGGAATTCGAGGAGCATGGGCCGCATCATCGGGACGCCCGTGCGGTGGGCGGTGGCGGCGGCCCCGTACAGGTACGGCATCAGCCGGTGCTTGAGCAGGGTGAACTTCCGGGCGACGTCGACCGCCTCCTCGCCGAACTCCCACGGCACCCGGTAGGACACGTTGCCGTGCAGCCGGCTGTGCGAGGAGAGCAGGCCGAAGGCGAGCCAGCGCTTGAAGACGGCCGGGTCCGGAGTGCCCTCGAAGCCGCCGATGTCGTGGCTCCAGAAGCCGAACCCGGAGAGCGAGAGGGACAGGCCGCCGCGCAGGGACTCGGCCATCGCCGTGAAGGAGGCGAAGCAGTCCCCGCCCCAGTGCACCGGGAACTGCTGGCCGCCGGCCGTGGCGGACCGGGCGAAGAGGACCGCCTCGCCGTGGCCGCGCTCCTTCTCCAGCAGGTCGAAGACCGTCTTGTTGTAGATCTGTGCGTAGTAGTTGTGCATCCGCTCGGGGTCGGAGCCGTCGCGCCAGACGACGTCGGTGGGGATGCGCTCGCCGAAGTCGGTCTTGAAGCAGTCGACTCCCTGGTCCAGCAGCACACGGAGTTTGGCGGTGTACCACGCGCGGGCGGCGGGGCTGGTGAAGTCGACGAGGGCCATGCCCGGCTGCCACAGGTCCCACTGCCACACGTCGCCGTTGGGGCGGCGGACGAGATGACCGAGCTCGGCGCCCTCCGCGAACAGGGCTGATTTCTGGGCGATGTACGGGTTGATCCACATGCTGATGCGGAGCCCGCGTTCCTTGAGCCGGGCAAGCATGCCCTTCGGGTCGGGGAAGACGTCCGGGTCCCACAAAAAGTCCGACCACTGGTACTCGCGCATCCAGAAGCAGTCGAAGTGGAAGACGGAGAGCGGGATGTCGCGCTCCGCCATGCCGTCGACGAACGAGGTGACGGTCGCCTCGTCGTACGAGGTACAGAAGGACGTCGTCAGCCACAGGCCGAACGACCAGGCCGGCGGGAGCGCGGGGCGGCCGGTGAGCGCGGTGTAGCGGGCCAGCACCTCCTTGGGCGTCGGCCCGGCGACGATGTAGTACTCCAGCGACTGGTCCTCGACGCTGAACTGCACCTGCCCGACCGACTCGGAGCCGATCTCGAAGGAGACCTTGCCGGGGTGGTTGACGAAGACGCCGTAGCCGCGCGAGGAGAGGTAGAACGGAATGTTCTTGTAGGCGAGTTCGCTGCTGGTGCCGCCGTCCGCCTGCCAGATGTCGACGCTCTGCCCGTTCTTGACGTACGGGGTGAAGCGCTCACCGAGCCCGTAGACGTTCTCGCCCACGTCCAGGGCGAGTTGGGCGACCATGTGGTGAACCCCGTCGGGGGTGGTGGCGAAGGCGGTGCCCTTGGTGTCGACGCCCGTCAGGCGGCGGCCGTCGGCGTCGAGAAAGGTCAGACCGTACGGACCGTCGCGGTCCAGCCGCAGGGTCAGCGGCCCGCTGGTGAGTTCGGTGACATCACCGTCCTGCCGGGTGCGGGCCCCGGAGGCCGCCGGGTCCAGCCCGGGGAGGACGAAGTCCGGACCCCGCCGGGCCTTTCCGGCGTGATGCGTGGTGCGGACGCCGATGATGCCCTCGGCCGGGGAGAAGCAGTCGACGGTGAGGAGCGGGGTGTTGAGGGTGTCACCGCGCGCGGCCACCCGTTTCACCGCCGCGTACGCGGTGAACTGGTCGGCGCTGACGCGCAGATCACGGATCTCGGTCGCGTAGGAGGCGCGTACGCCCTCACGCATGAGCCAGAAGCCGTCGGTGAACTTCATGCGGACTCCTTGCCTGGGGCAGCCGGAGGAGGAGGAACGGGGAGACGCGCGAGGGAGGGGTTCACTCGCCGGCTCCGGTGAAGCCGAGCCGGGCCAGCCGGACCGTGCCGCGCAGGGCGATCCGCAGGTCGCCCACGCCGGCGGCGGTCAGCCCGGCCCGGAGGGTGCGGTAGTCGTAGGGCCCGTCGGTGGCGGGCACCGGGACGGTGACGGTGGTGCCGTCCACGGTGAGCAGAACGGCCCCCTCCCCCGAGGCGGATACCTCGACGCCGCTTACGCCCGCACCGAAGTCGCAGTGTCGGTAGAGGAGTTCGTTGGCCTCGGCGGTGGCGGTGACCGCGTCCCCGTCCGTCTTCGCCCGGTCGACGATCCCGGTGCCCAGCTGCTCGTCGTAGTCGGCCGCCTCCAGACCACGGGCCAGGAGCGGGCGCGGCCCGGCCGGTTCGCCGTCCACGGTGACGACCGTGACGGTCCGGATGTCCGCGCTGGAGGCGCCCGCCTGGATCTCGTACGCGCCGGGCTCGACGGTCCAGCGGCCGTGCGCCACGTCCCAGTGGCCGAGCTCCTCGGCCGGCACGGTGAACGCCACCCGCTCGGCGGCCCCGGGTGCCAGGTGCAGCCGGCGGTGCCCGGCCAGCTGGCGCAGCGGCCGGGCGACGGACGGGGCCACGGCCCGCACGTACAGCTGGGCGACCTCGTCGGAGGCGACGGTGCCGGTGTTGGTGACGGTCAGCGAGACGTGCAGCAGCTCGCCCTCGCGTACGGCGGTCAGGTCGCTGTAGGTGAAATCGCTGTACGTGAGCCCATGGCCGAACGGGTAGAGCGGGGTGCCCTTGTAGTAGAGGTAGGTCTGCCGGGAGCCGATGATGTCGTAGTCGAGCAGGCCGGGCAGTTCCGCGTCGGAGGCGTACCAGGTCTGCGGCAGCCGCCCGGCCGGGGAGACGTCGCCGGCGAGAACACGGGCGAGCGCGGTGCCCGCGGCCTGCCCGCCGTGCGCGGTCCACAGCAGCGCGGGCAGGGTGGCGGCGGCGTCGGTCAGGGCGTACGGGTAGGCGGAGGTGACCGCCAGGACCGTGCGCGGGTTGGCGGCGTGGGCGGCGCGCCAGAGGCGTTCCTGCTGGGCGGGCAGGTCGAGGGTGGCCCGGTCCTCGGTCTCGCGGCCGTTGATGTGCGGGTCGTTGCCGGCGACCACGATCACGGTGTCGGCGGCTGCGGCGGCACGGGCGACGGCGTCCTCACCGCGCTCGGTCACCTCGGTCTCGAAGACGGTCCCGGTGGCCGCGGAATTTTCCTCGCCCGGGGCGGCAACCTTTACGCCGTCGGCGGCGACTGAGACATACCCACCCGTTCCGATGTGCAGAAGGCGGTGACCGCCGGCATGGCCTTCCACCGCTTCCCACCGGAAGGTCTCCTGGACGATCCAGCCGCCCGGCTCGTCCGCGGAGGCGCGTACATAGCCGTCCTCGGCGACGGAGAGATAGCGTCCGCCCGGTTCCCGCAGGGTGATCACGCCGTTGCCCCAGTCCACGAGCGCCAGCTCGGACGGGGTGTCGGAGCAGGTCAGCGGGGGCAGGTCGGTGCGGCCGGCGAGGAGCGCGGGATCGAGTGCGCCCTCCGCACCGCGCGCCGCGTCCCCGGCCGGGTCGGCCTGGGGGATGTGCAGCCAGCCGTCGGCGCACTTGATCCGGACCAGGTCGGCGCCCTCGGCGTGGATCACCCGGTCGGCGCCGAAGCGCTCGCGCAGTCCGTCGAGCGGGGTGGATCGGTGGATCAGGGTGCCGCTGTACCAGTCGAGCTTGCAGGCGTCGGCGAGGAGCCCGACGACGGCGACGGTTCTGCCGGCGGCGGGGTCCAGCGGGAGCAGCCCGTCGTTCTTGAGCAGCACGACCGCCTGCTCGGCGGCCTCCAGGGCGAGCGCCCGGTGCTCCTCGGTGTCGAGGGCGGTGGTGTCCGCGTACGGGTCCAGTTCGGGGTCGAACTCGCCGAGCGCGAAGCGCATGTGGAGCAGGCGGCGGACGGCGGTGTCGATGTCGTGCTCGTCGAGCAGTCCGCGTTCCAGGGCCCGCTGGATGCGGCCGGTCATGACGGAGGAGTCCTGGCCGTGGTCGGTGAAGCTGTCGACGCCGGCGCGCAGGGCGGCGGCGGTCGCCTCCTCGTGGGTGTCGAAGTAGTGCTCGGAGTCGACCAGGTTGGTGGGCGCGCCCGCGTCGGAGCAGACGGCCAGGGGCTGTTCGGTCCAGCTCCGCAGGTGCCGGGAGAGCAGCGGCGACACATGGTTGGGGCGCCCGTTGACCAGGTTGTACGCGGGCATCACTCCGGCCACCGCGCCCGCGCGGACGGCGTCGCGGAAGGCCCGGAGGTCGTATTCGTGCAGCACCCTCGGGCGGACCGAGGAGGACGAGGTGTCGCGGTCCGTCTCGTTGTTGTGGGCGAGCCAGTGCTTGAGGACCGGGGCGGTGCGCCAGTAGTGCGGGTGGTCGCCGCGCAGGCCCCGGGTGTAGGCGACCGCGATGGCGGAGGTGAGCCCGGCGTCCTCGGAGTACCCCTCCTCGCCGCGCCCCCACAGCGGGTGGCGCAGCAGGTTGACGGTGGGGGCCCAGACGTTGAGGCCGACCCGGTCGTCCTGGGCGCGCTTGGCGCGGACCTCGTCGCCGACGGCCTCGCCGATGCGGCGCACCAGGTCGTCGTTCCAGGTGGCGCCGAGGCCGACGGCCTGCGGGAAGACAGTGGCCTCCCCCATCCAGGCGACGCCGTGCAGGGCCTCCTGGCCGGTGCGGAAGGCGCCGAGCCCGAGCCGGCCGACCGCCGGCGCGAACTGGTGCAGCATCGCGACGCGCTCGTCCGGCGTGAGCCGCTGGAGCAGATCGTCGACGCGCTTGGCGAAGGGCAGCCGCGGGTCGCGGAAGGGCTGCGGTTGTTCCGTCACGTGCGGGTCCTTCTTCAAAGGTGGGAGGTCTGGTGGTGCCGGCGCATCGTGCGGGCCTCGGTCAGGCCTCGGACGATCTTTCGAAGCGCTTCGATGCTCAAGGGCCAACCCCGCGCGTGTCAAGGGGCGGTGACCGGACTCCACACCCAGCACGCCCTGCCCGTCCCAGGAAACGGTTCGGAAACGCGTCGGAGGAATCCGGCAACGAACTCTTGTGCCGCACAGACCCTTCACTTAACCTCGCTGCAACATCGAAGCGCTTCGACGAAGCTTCGATGGGGCGCCCGGCGCCCTTGCTTTCCCGGGACGGCGACACGTGCAGCCGCCTTCCAGTTGAACCGCTTCACCTGGGGCCGGTGACACCGGCTCAGCCAGCAACGCTCCACCTCAGACACAGGAACCGAACGGCGGTCGCCCCGCCGCGTGTCGTCCTGGTGCGCCTCGAAGGGTTGACGCAATGACGCCGAATTCCTCCCCCTCCACCACGGCCCCGAGCCGGAGAAGCTTCCTCGCCACCGGCGCGGTCGCGGCCGTCGCCGTGGCCGGCGGGGTGCCGCTGCTCGCCGCGTGCGGCGGTTCCGGCTCCGGTGCCGGGAGCAAGGAGGGCACGACCACGGGCAAGGCCCTGAAGAAGGTCGTACCGAGCTACGCCCCGCTGAACCTGGTCCAGCCCGATGTCCCCGGCGTCAACGGTTCGAGCCCCGGCTTCACCAAGCTGCCGGACCCGCTGGTGGTCTCGGTCAAGTCCGTCCCGGGCAAGGGCTCGGAGTTCCGGGTGATGACCCCGCTGTGGGGCACGGTCCCGAAGAAGAACAACCCGTACTACTCGGCCGTGAACAAGGCGGTCGGCGCGAAGCTGAACTTCGACCCGCAGGACGGCAACACCTACCAGGACAAGATCGGCGCGGTCCTCGCCGGCTCGGACATCCCGGACGTCATGACGATCCCCGGCTGGAACATGCAGGGGCAGATCCGCAACGCCATCACCGCCAAGTTCGCCGACCTCTCCCCGTATCTGGCGGGCGACGCCGTCAAGAAGTACCCCAACCTGGCCAACATCCCGACCGGCGCCTGGCAGTACTCGGTCTTCGGCGGCAAGCTGCGCGGGCTGCCCATGCCGACGCCGGTCATCGGCAACGCGATCTTCTACCGCAAGGACCTGATCGGCTCCGGCGCCGTCCCGGCGAGCGCGGACGACCTGCTGGCCTTCGGCAAGGAGTACACGGCGCCCAAGAAGAAGGTCTGGGCCTTCGACGACCTGTGGACCTGTATCCAGAAGATCTTCGGCCTGCTCCCGGACGCGCCGCACTACTGGCAGCTGGAGAACGGCAAGCTGGTCCACAAGATCGAGACGAAGGAGTACCGCGAGGCGCTGGCCTTCGCCCGCAAGCTCCACGACGGCGGTTACGTCCACCCCGACGCCGAGGCCAACAAGGACGCCGACGCCAAGATCCGCTTCACCAGCGGCCATGTCGTCATGTACAACGACGGCACCGGCGGCTGGAAGGGCATGGTCACCGAACAGGCCTCCGCCAACCCGAAGTTCGACATGCAGGCGCTGGACTTCTTCAGCCACGACGGCGGCGAGCCGCTGCTGTGGCAGGACGACCCGGCGGGCATCTTCACCTTCCTCAGCAAGAAGCTGTCCAAGGAGAAGATCGAGGAGTTCCTCGCGATAGCCGACTACGCCGCGGCGCCGTTCGGCACCGAGGAGTTCATGCTCACCAACTACGGCGTCAAGGGCACCCACTACACGATCAAGGACGGCTCCCCCACGTACACCCCGCAGGGTGTCGAGGAGGCCCAGCCCTCCACGTTCCTGTTCGTCGCCTCGCCGCCCACCTCCATCGCCTACCCCGACCAGCCGCAGCTGGCCAAGGACTACGCCGGCTGGATGGCGCGCCAGGCCCCGCACATCAAGAAGCCCCTCTTCTTCGGCATGCAGGTCGTCGAGCCGCAGCGCTACGCCTCGCTCTACACCCCGTTCGACGACCTCCAGAAGGACATCCGCCGCGGCCGCAAGAAGGTCAGCGACATCGACGACGCGGTGAACACCTGGAAGAAGAGCGGCGGCGACAAGCTGCGCGACTGGTACCAGGACATTCTCGACAAGAACGGCTCCGGCAACTGACGCGTACGCGGCACACCACACGTACGTACGAGAAGGAAGGGGCCGCCGGGCACACACAGCCCGGCGGCCGGGGTCAGGAGCACGACATGGGGAGCACACGGTGAAGGCACGGGCCACGGTCGCGGCCGACCCGGACCGCACCGCCGACGGGGCGAGCGCCCCGGCCGGCGGGAGCGGCACCGGGGACGGTGACGGCGGGGAGACGAGGAGCGCGGGCAGGTCCCGGGCGGGCCGCGTCCCCAGACCCCGCAAGGAGCAGGGCGGTCCCCAAGCGGGCGGCATCACCTGGCGTCAGCGGCTGCGGCGCGACCGCACGCTGATCCTGATGACGCTGCCGGCCATCGCGCTGCTGCTGATCTTCAACTACATCCCGCTGCTCGGGAACATCGTGGCCTTCCAGGACTACGACGTCTACGACCTGGGCATCACGGGCAGCCCGTTCGTCGGGTTCGACAACTTCACCCGGATCTTCGAGGACTACCGCTTCTGGGAAGTCCTCGTGAACACGCTGGTCATCTTCGTGACCCAGCTCGTCCTGTTCTTCCCCATCCCCATCGCCGTCGCGCTCCTGCTCAACACCATCATGAGCGCGCGGGTGCGGGCCTGGGTGCAGGCGGTCGTCTACCTGCCGCACTTCTTCTCCTGGGTGCTGGTCGTCACCGTCTTCCAGCAGATGTTCGGCGGCGCCGGACTGGTCGCCCAGTGGCTGCGCGAGCACGGCCACGAGGGCTTCGACCTGATGACCGACCCGGGCTTCTTCAAGTTCCTGGTCAGCGCGCAGGCCGTGTGGAAGGACGCCGGCTGGGGCGTCATCGTCTTCCTGGCCGCGCTCGCCGCCGTCAACACCGATCTGTACGAGGCCGCCGCCGTCGACGGGGCCGGCCGCTGGCGCCGCATGTGGCACGTCACGCTGCCCGCGCTGCGCCCGGTCATCGCCCTGCTGCTCGTCCTGCGGGTGGGCAGCGCGCTCAACCTCGACTTCGAGCAGATCCTGCTCCAGCGCGACCAGGTCGGCGCGGGGGCCTCGGAAATCCTGGACACCTACATCTGGTGGACAGGCATCAAGACCGGCGACTTCGGCTACGCGGCCGCCGCCGGCATCTTCAAGGGGCTGTTCAGCGTCGCCATGGTGCTGGGTGCCAACAAGGTCGCCCACATGCTGGGCGAGCAGGGGGTGTACTCCAAGAAATGACAACTCTCCTGGACCAGAGGACGGACCCGGCCGCCCGCACGGAGACACGCCTCCAGCGCGCCCTGCGCGTCGAACCGCGCCCGGTGTGGGAGGAGGAGCCGACGAAGGCGGGACTCGCCTTCAAGGGCTTCGGGCTGATCGCGATCTGCGCGGTCGTCATCATCCCGATCTGGGTGGTGCTGGTGACCAGCCTCTCCGACACCAAGACCATCAACGACGCCGGCGGCCTGGTCGTCTGGCCCCGGCACATCACGTTCGTGGCGTACAAGGAGCTGCTGAGCGGGGGCGCGGTGACCCGTGCGGCCGCCGTCAGCGTCGGCCTCACCGTCGTCGGTACGGCCGTCAGCATGATCGTCTCGATCCTCTGCGCGTACGGGCTCAGCCGCCGCGACTCGTACGCGCACCGGCCGCTGCTGATGACGCTGATGGCGACCATGTTCTTCGGCGCCGGTCTCATCCCGACGTATCTGCTCGTCACCGGGATCGGGCTGAGCGACAGCTACTGGTCGATGATCCTGCCCAGCGCGATCAGCGTGTTCAACGTGCTCGTCCTGCGCGGCTTCTTCATGGACACCGCGCCCGAACTCATCGACGCGGCCCGCATCGACGGGGCCGGCGAGTGGCGCATCCTGCTCCAGATCATCATGCCGCTGTCGCGTGCGGTGATCGCGGTGATCTCGCTGTTCTACGCGGTCGGCTACTGGAGCCAGTGGTTCAACGCGATGCTCTACATCCAGGACAGCGACAAGTACCCGCTCCAGATGATCCTGCGTCAGCTGGTCCTCCAGCACCAGGTGCCGCCGGGGGCGATGGGCGCGGCCGTCAGCAACGGGCAGATCAACAGCCTCGCCGTGCAGATGGCCGTCATGATCCTCGCGCTGATCCCGGTCGCGGTGCTGTCGCCGTTCGTCCAGAAGCACTTCCAGAAGGGCATGCTCACCGGCGCCGTGAAGGGCTGACCCGGCGCCGTTCCTCCCCCTCTCCCCCTGTCCGGAAGGTGTTCGCCATGCGCGCTTCGTCCGCGCCCACGCCCCGTCGCAGAACCGTGCTCGCCACGGCGGCCGTCGCCGCCGCTGCCACCGCCCTCCCGGCCGCGGGCACCGCGGTAGCCCGGGACCACCGCCCCGACGGCCGGCACCGGCCGCACCGCTGGCGGACGGCCGCGATCGGCGGCACCGGGTTCGTCACCGGCCTGCTGTTCCACCCGTCGGTGAAGGGCCTGGCCTACGCCCGTACCGACATCGGCGGCGCCTACCGCTGGGACGCGGCGCGGGCCCGCTGGACCCCGCTCACCGACCACATCGGCTGGGACGACTGGAACCTCCTCGGCATCGAGGCGATGGCCGTCGACCCGTCCCACCCGGACCGCCTGTACCTGGCCTGCGGCACGTACGCGCAGTCCTGGGCGTCCCCCGGAGCGGTGCTGCGCTCCGACGACCGGGGCGCGACCTGGAAGCGGGCCGACCTGACCGTGCGGCTCGGTGCGAACGAGGACGGGCGCGGCGCCGGTGAACGGCTGCTGGTGGATCCCCGGGACAGCGGGACGCTCTGGCTGGGCACCCGGCACGACGGGCTGCTGCGCTCCACGGACCGGGGCGCGACCTGGGCGCCGGCCGCTTTCCCGGCCGCCCCGTCGGAGACCGGCCAGGGCGTGATGTTCCTGGTCGCGGCGGGCCGCGCGGTGTACGCGGGCTGGGGCGACGGCGGCAGCGCGCTCTACCGTACGGACGGCAGGGGCGGCTGGGAGGCGGTGCCCGGACAGCCGTCCGGGAGCGCGTCGGTGAAGGTGCCGGTGCGGGCCGCGTACGACGCCCGGGGGCGGGCGCTGTACGTCACCTACGCCGACGCCCCGGGGCCCAACGGGCAGTCCGACGGCTCGGTGCACCGGCTCGACACCGTGACGGGGGCCTGGAGCGAGGTCACCCCGGTGGCGCCCGACGCCGCCGCCGGTGACGGCTTCGGCTACGGCGGGGTGGCCGTCGACGCGCGCCGCACCGGCACGCTCGTCGTCACCACCAACAACCGGTGGGGGCAGATCGACACGGTGTTCCGGTCCACCGACGGCGGCGCGAGCTGGGTCTCGCTCAAGGACACCGCCGTGGTGGACGTCTCGGAGACCCCGTATCTGCGCTGGGGCGGGGACGCGGCCAAGTTCGGCTGGTGGATCCAGGCCGTCGCCGTCGACCCGTTCGACTCGCACCACATCGTGTACGGGACCGGCGCGACGGTCTTCGGGACGCGGGACCTCGTCCACTGGGCGCCGGAGATCCGGGGCCTGGAGGAGTCCTCGGTGCGCTTCCTCGTCGCCCCGCCCGGCCGGGACGGCGCCCGGCTCCTGAGCGGCCTCGGCGACATCGGGGTGATGTACCACGACTCGCTGACCTCGTCCCCGTCCCGGGGCATGGCCTCCTCCCCGGTGTCCGGCACCGCCACCGGCCTCGCCCTCGCCGCGCTGAAGCCCTCGTACGTGGTGCGCACGGGCTGGCCGTCCGGCTCCGACGCGGCCGGGGCCTTCTCCCGCGACGGCGGCCGGAGCTGGCAGCCGTTCGCCGCCCAGCCCGCGATCGCGCCCTCCGCCCCGGGACCGATCGCGGTCTCGGCGGACGGTGCGACCCTGCTGTGGTCGTTCATCCACTGGGACGGCACCAAGTACCCCGCCCACCGGTCCGCCGACGGCGGTGCGAGCTGGGCCGAGGTGGCGTCCTTCCCCAAGGGAGGCACCCCGGTCGCGGACCCGGTCGACCCGCGGCGTTTCTACGTGTACGACACCGATACGGGTGCCGTGCACCTCTCCCGGGACGGGGGCGCGACCTTCACCCGGGGCGCAACCGGACTCCCCTCCGGGGACGCGCAGTTCAAGGTGGCGGCGGCGCCCGGCCGCAGCGGTGACCTGTGGCTGTCCGCGAAGGACAACGGCCTGTTCCGGTCCACGGACGGCGGGCTCACCTTCACGGCCGTGCCCGGCTGCCAGGCCTCGCACGCGCTGGGCTTCGGCAGGGCCGCGCCGGTGCGGGGCCGCGGGGCCGGGGCGGGCTATCCGGCCGTCTTCCAGACCGGGCGGGTCTCGGCGGCGTACGACGGTGTGGCGGTGCTGCGCTCCGACGACGCGGGCCGCAGCTGGGTGCGCGTCAACGACGACTCCCACCAGTGGGGCTGGACCGGCGAAGTGATCACCGGTGACCCCCGCGTCCATGGCCGCGTCTACCTCGGCACCAACGGCCGCGGCATCCAGTACGCAGACCCCCAGTAAGGAACGGGAGACATCATGCCGTCCCTGCGCGACGCGGCACGTGGCCGCATCCTCTTCGGAGGCGACTACAACCCCGAGCAGTGGCCCGAGGAGGTGTGGGAGGACGACGTCCGGCTGATGAAGGAGGCCGGCGTCAACTCGGTCACCCTCGGCGTCTTCTCCTGGGCGAAGATCGAACCCCGCCCGGGGGCGCGGGAGTTCGGCTGGCTGGACCGGCTGATGGACCTGATGCACGCGCACGGCATCGGCGTCGTGCTCGCCACCCCGACCGCGTCCCCGCCGCCCTGGATGGGCGCCCGGCACCCGGAGACCCTGCCGCGCGCGGAGGACGGGTCGGTGGTCTGGTACGGCTCGCGGCAGCAGTTCTGCGCCAGCTCACCCGTGTACCGCCGCTATGCCGCCGCGCTCACCGAGGATCTCGCCGCCCGGTACGCGCAGCACCCCGCGCTCACCGTGTGGCACATCAACAACGAGTACTGCACGCACTGCTGGTGCGACGAGACGGCGGGCCACTTCCGCCGCTGGCTGCGCAGCCGGTACGGGACGCTCGACGCCCTCAACGAGGCCTGGGGCACGGCCTTCTGGAGCCAGCGCTACGACGCGTGGACGGAGATCCTGCCGCCGCGCAAGGCGCAGTACATGAAGAACCCGACGCAGGTGCTGGACTTCAAGCGCTTCACGTCGGACGCGCTGCTGGAGTGCTTCGTGGCGGAGCGGGACATCGTCGCCCGGCACACCCCGCACATTCCGGTGACGACGAACTTCATGCCGCTGTGGTCGGGGCAGGACGCCTGGGCCTGGTCGGCCGAGGAGGACATCGTCTCGGTCGACGTCTACCCGGACCCGCGCGACCCGTGGGGCGGGCAGTACAACGCGATGCTCGCCGACATGACGCGCTCGCAGGCCGCCGGCCCGTGGATGCTGATGGAGCAGGCGGCGGGCGCGGTGAACTGGCGGGGCGTCAACCACCCCAAGCCGGAGGGCCTGAACCGGCTCTGGTCGCTCCAGTCGGTGGCGCGCGGGGCCGACGCGATCTGCTACTTCCAGTGGCGGCAGTCCCGGCAGGGATCGGAGAAGTTCCACTCCGGGATGCTCGGCCACGCCGGTGAGCACGGCCGCTCCTTCCGCGAGACGAGGCGCCTGGGGGCCGAACTCGCCGCGCTCGGCCCGGCCGTGGCCGGCACCGAGGTGCGCGCCGACGTGGCGGTCCTGCACGACTGGGACGCCTGGTGGGCGGGCGCCCAGGAAGGCAGCCCCTCCAGGCTGCTGGACTACGCCGAGGTGGTGGGGCGCTGGCACCGCGCCCTGTGGGAGAACGGCACGCCCACCGACTTCGCCCGCCCCGACGCCGACCTGAGCCGGTTCAAGGCGGTCGTCGTCCCGCACCTCTATCTGCTCGGCGACGCGGCCATCGACAACCTCGTGGCGTACGTGCGGGACGGCGGGCGGCTGGTGTGCGGCTTCTTCACCGGTATCGCGGACGTGGACGACCGGATCAGGCCGGGCGGGATGGACGCACGGCTGCGCGAGCTGTTCGGCATCGCCACGCTGCACGAGTGGTGGCCGCTGGAGGCGGACGCCACCGTGGAGTGCGACGGTTTCCGGGGCACCCTCTGGTCGGAGGAGCTGGAGGCGGCGGACGACGCCGAGGTGCTCGTGGCCTACCGCGACGGCGAGCTGGCCGGGCTGCCGGCCGTGCTGCGCAGGGGCCGGGCCGTGTACGTGTCGACGCTTCCGGAGCCCCGGGCGCTGCGGGCGCTCCTGGCCGAGGTGGTCCGGGAGGCCGGTGCGGAGCCGGTGCTGCCCGGACTGCCGGAGGGTGTGGAGGCGGTGCGCCGGGGCGAGCTGCTGTTCCTGCTGCACCACCGCCAGGAGATGGTCACCGTGGCCGTCCCCGGCGCGTACGAGGACCTGCTGACCGGGCGGTCGGTGACGGACCGGATCGCGCTCGGCCGCTACGGCGTCGCCGTGCTGCGGAGCACCGCGCCATGACCGGACGCACGGACATCGACGGCACCTGGGAGCCGCGCCCCGCCGCCCGCTGGGAGGACGCCTTCCTCGCGGGCAACGGCCGGCACGGGGCCATGGTGTACGGCGACCCGGCCGACGACCGGGTGGTCGTCACCCACCACACCCTGGTACGGCCCAACGGCAGTGAGCACGTCCGTCCGCCCGAACTCGCGGACCGGCTGGACCGGTTGCAGAGCGCCCTGTTGTCCGGGGACACCCTGGCGGCGGAGCACTTCGGTGCGGGGCGGCCCCTGGTGTGGGTGCAGCCCTTCCACCCCGCGTTCCGGACCCGCGTCCGCCCCGTCCCCGGCAACGCGCCCCCGGACCCGCTCGCGGACTACCGGCGCTCCGTCGACTTCGCCACCGGTCAGATCACGGCCGCCTGCGAGAGCCGGTGCGGCCGGGTCTTCGTCTCGCGCGCCGACGACGTGATCGTCCAGCACGTCACGGGCCCGGGGCTCGCCGTGGACGTGACCCTGGACCACGCCCTGCCGGGCGCCCCGCCGCGGCTGGCCGTCGGGCGCAGCACCGTGCTGACCCCGGACGGCGCCCGGCTGACGCTGCGCGCGGGCTACCCCGACAGTGACCTCGCGTACACCGGTGTGACGGTGCTCCGCACGGAGGGCGGGCGGGTCTCGGTGGTGGGCGAGGGCGTCCGGGTCGAGGGGGCGAGGAGCCTGCTGCTGCTCACCCGGGTGCGCCGGCACGCGGGCCATCTCGACCTGGCGGCGGAGTGCGCCGCGCTGCCGGGCGACGACTACGCCACCCTGTTCGCCCGCCATGTGGCCCTGCACCGGCCGGCCTTCGAGCGGGCGTCGCTCACCCTGGACGCCGACCCGGCCGAACGGCTGCTTCCCGGGAGCGAGCTGGTCCGGCGGCCGGAGAGCCCGGCGCTGCTGGAGCGGCTGTTCGCGGCGGGCCGCTACCACCTGCTGTCCGCGTCCGGGGCCCTGCCGCCCCGGCTGACCGGGCTGTGGACGGGCGACTGGGACACCGCGTGGTCGGGGGCGTTCACCACGAACGCCAACCTCAATCTGCAGATCGCCTCGGCCGCCGCGGCGGCTCTGCCCGAGGTGTCCGAGGCGCATGCCGCCCTGGTGTACGGGCAGCTGGCGGACTGGCGGGACAACGCGCGTGCGGTGTTCGGCGCGCGTGGCGTCGTGGCCCCGTCGCACACGGACGGCGAGTCCGGGCACACCCGCCACTACCAGCGTGCCTACCCGCTGCATCTGTGGACGGCCGGCGCGGACTGGCTCCTGGAGCCCCTGATCGAGCACGCCGAGACGACGGGCTCGGAGGACCCCCGGCTGACCGCCGCCCTGCACGAAACGGCCCTGTTCTACGAGGACTTCCTCACGCGGACCGGCCCCGACGGGCGGGTGGCCGTGGTGCCCTCGTACTCGCCGGAGAACCGTCCGGCCAACGCGAGCTGGGGCACGGTCGACGCGACGATGGACCTGGCGGCGGCCCGGCACGCGCTCACCGCCTCGGCCGACCGCTGCCCCGGCGACCCGGCCGCCGCGCGCCGCCGGGCGCTGGCGGACCGGCTCGCGGAGTACCGGGTCAACGAGGACGGCGCGCTCGCCGAGTGGGCGTGGCCGGGTCTGGCGGAGACGTACGACCACCGCCATCTCAGCCACCTGTATCCGGTGTGGCCGCTGGACGCGATCAATCCGTACGACACGCCCGAGCTGGCCGCCGCCGCGCACCGGGCGCTCGAACTGCGCGGCGCGGAGAACGACTCGGCGCACGGCCATCTGCACCACGCACTGATCGCGGCGCGGCTGCGGGACGGGGCGCGGGCCTCGGCCGCGGTCCGGTCCGTGCTGGCGGGCGACTTCTTCCACGACTCGCTGATGAGCGCCCACTACCCGTCGCGCAACGTGTACAACGCGGACGCGGCGCACGCCCTGCCGGCCGCCGTGATCGAGTCCCTGGTGCAGTCGACGCCGCACCGGCTGGTGCTGCTGCCCGCGCCCCTATCGGGCTGCCCGGGCGGTGAACTGCGCGGTGTGCGTACGCGGTTCGGCGCCGCCCTGGACCTGAGCTGGTCGGCCGACGGCACCGCGAGGGCCGTACTGCGGCCGACGCGTGACGCCCGTGTCGATGTGCGTACGGGCGACGGCAGCGCGCTCACCGAAGCCTCCGCCGGCTCCCCCTCGGCTCCGCTGGAGCTGATGGCCGGCGTGGACCGCGTCCTGGAACTCCGGCCGCGGTAGCACTCCCCCCACCCACCATGGAAGGACGACCATGGCACGACGCACCCGTACCCTCAACAGGCTCGCGCTGACCCCGGCGGTGGCGCTGGCGGCCCTCGTCGGCTTCGCCGCCGCCCCCGCCCAGGCCGCCGTCTGGTCCTCGTCGGACCAGTGGGGCACGTACACCACCTCCGACAACTACACCCTGTACAACAACATCTGGGGCTCCGGCGCGGGCGCCCAGTCCATCTGGGCCAACTCCTCGTCCAACTGGGGCGTGTGGGCGGACCACCCGAACACGGGCGGCATCAAGTCGTACCCGAACGCCAAGAAGGTGGTGAACAAGCCGATCGGCTCGCTGTCGTCGCTCACCAGCACGTACAACGTCACCGTCCCGTCGTCCGGCGCCTACAACACCTCGTACGACATCTGGGACAGCGACTACGACTATGAGGTCATGCTGTGGGTCAACTACAACGGCGCCGTGGGCCCGTTGGGCACCTCGCAGGGCACGCTGACGCTGGGCGGGCACACCTGGACCGTCTACAAGGGCGACAACGGTTCCAACCAGGTCTTCTCGTTCCTGCGGACGTCGGACTCCACCTCGGGGACCGTGGACATCCTGCCGATCCTGAAGTGGATCAAGGACACCAAGGGCTGGTGGGGCAACGAGACCATCGGTGACGTCCAGTTCGGCTACGAGATCACCTCGTCGGCGGGCGGTCTCGACTTCCGTACGAACGGGTTCGGCGTCTCCTCCAGCTGATCCGCGCACCCCAGCGGGCCGGCCCACGCGCGGGGGCCGGCCCGCTCGGTCACACCGGGGCGGGCCCGGTGCTCTCGCGCACCGTCAGCTCGGGCGCCAGCAGCTCCACCTCGTCCGTGCCCCGGCCGGAGAGCTTGGCGACAACCTGCTCGACGGAGCGGCGCCCCATCTCCTGGGCCGGTATGGCGACGGAGGTGAGCCGCACGGAGGCCTGGGAGGCCACCTGCTCGGGGCAGATCGCGACCACCGACACGTCCTCGGGCACGGCCCGGCCCTGCTGCCGCAAGAGGTTGAGCAGCGGTTCGACCGCCGCCTCGTTCTGCACGATGAAGCCCGTGGTGCCGGGGCGCTCGTCGAATATCCGCGACAGCGTCTGCGCCATCGCCGCGTATCCGCCCTCGCACGGCCGGTGCAGGACGCGCACCCCGGTCTCCTGCGCCTTGGCCCGGACGCCGTCGACGGTGCGTTCGGCGAACCCGGTGTGCCGTTCGTACACCGCCGCGGCCTCACCGATGACGGCGATCTCACGGTGCCCGAGACCGGCCAGGTGTTCCACGCAGAGCGCGCCGGTGGCCTCGAAGTCCAGGTCCACGCAGGTCAGTCCGGTGGTGTCCGCGGGCAGGCCGATGAGCACGGCGGCCCGGTCGGTCTCGCGCAGCAACGGCAGCCGCTCGTCGTGGAGTTCGACGTCCATCAGGATCATGGCGTCGGCCAGCGAGCTGCCGGCGATCCGCCGCACCGCGGCGGGGCCCTCCTCACCGGTGAGGAGGAGGACGTCGTAGCCGTGGGTGCGGGCGGTGGTGGCGACCGCGATGGCGATCTCCATCATCACGGGCACATACATGTCGGTGCGCAGCGGCACCATGAGCGCGATGATGTTCGACCGGCTGCTGGCCAGCGCGCGGGCCCCGGCGTTGGGGTGGTAGCCGAGCTGCTGGATGCTCCGCTCGACACGCTCGCGGGTGGCGACGGAGATGGAGCGCTTCCCGCTGAGGACGTAGCTCACCGTGCTCGCCGAGACTCCGGCGTGCTGCGCGACCTCGGCCAGGGTGACCATTCAGCTCTCCCTCACGGACGTCGTCGGGCCCGGTGCGCGAAACGGTCCGGTCCGGCGCTTCCGGTCAGATGTGGCGAAGCGCTTCGACTCCGCTCTCTCCGCCTGTGACATGGAGAGACAGCGCGAGCCTAGTCCTGCCACGACAGCATGTCCAGACCACTGTCGAAGCGCTTCGACTCAGGGGGCGGCCCCGGCTGCTGCCACGATATGCCCGGCGCCCGCCCCCGTCACACCGGGTCAGCCGCCGAGCAGCACCGGGAAGGACTCCATGTCGTTCTGCGTCATGACCGGGAGGTTGCGCAGCTCCGTGTCGGGAACGGCGAGCCGCAGCCCCGGGAAGCGCGCGAAGAGCGCCGGCAGGGCGATGCCCGCCTCGACCCGGGAGAGCGCGGCGCCGGGGCAGATGTGCGGGCCGTGCCCGAAGGTCATGTGCCGGATCGGGGTGGCGCGCGTGATGTCGAAGGCGTCGGCGTCGGGGCCGTGCTGCTCGGGGTCGCGTCCGATCACCCGGTACGAGATCACCACGCCCTCGCCCTTGGCGATGACGCCGTCGCCCACCTGGATGTCCTCGGTGGCGAACCGCATGAGCAGATGGGTGGTCGGGGTGTCCCAGCGCAGGGTCTCCTCGATCACGGTGTCCCAGGAGACCTCGCCGTCCAGGACCGTCCGCAGCTGCTCGGGGTGGGCCAGCAGGGCGCGTACGGCGTTGAGGATGAGCCCGATCGTGGTCTCGTGCCCGGCGGCCACCATGGCCTTGAGGTTGCCGACGACCTCCTCCTCGGTCAGCGGCTCGCCGCCCTCCTCGGCCAGGATCAGCGCGGAGGTCAGGTCGTCGGTGGGCCGCGCGGTCTTCTCCCGTACGAGTCCGGTGTAGAAGACGTCCAGGTCGGCGAGGAGGGCGAGGCGCTCGTCCTGCGGGGTGAGCATGGAGAAGAACTTCTTGTACTGACGGGTGAGCATGGCGTTCTCCGCCGGGTCCACGCCCATCAGCATGCCGACGACCCGCATGGGCAGCGGCTGGGCGAACACCGACTTGAGGTCGACGACGGCCCCGTCCCGGCCGCCCTCCTCCAGCGCGTCCAGCAGCTCCGCGGTGAACTTCTCGATGTCGGGGCGTATCGCCTCCAGACGGCGGGGCGTGAGCGCCTGCGAGGTCTTGGTCCGCAGCCGGCGGTGTTCCGCGCCGTCCACCGTGAACATGGACCGCCCGGCGTCGATCATGCCGATGAGCGGCCAGGCGTGCGTCACCTCACCGCTCTGCCACAGCCCCCAGGCGTCGATGTCCTTCACCAGCCGCGGGTCGACCAGGAGGCGCCGGGCGTCCGCGTGCCGGGTGAGGGTCCACGCCGGCACGCCGAGGAGCTCGATCCGGGCCAGCGGCCCGGCGTCGCGCAGCCGGGCCGTCTCGCCGTCCAGGTCCTGGACCATGGGGTCGATGACGACGGTCGCGCCGTGCTGGGCCGCCGCCTGCGCGGCGTGGGGGCAGTTCACGAGAGGTCTCCTGTCGTGCGTACGGGGGTGAACCGGACGGGGAGCGCGGTGGTGCCGCGGAGGAAGGCGGAGGGCCGTCGGACGAGGTCCTCGGCCGGGACGTCGAGCCGGAGGTCCGGCAGCCGGTCGAGCAGCACCTCGATGCCGGTCCTGGCGATGATCTCGGCGATCTCCTGGGCCGGGAAGGGGCACCGGTACTCGCCGTGACTGAAGGCCAGATGCGCGCCGTTGCCGCCCTGGGCGAGGCCGCCCCCGGACATGCCCTGGCGGATCAGCGGGTCGGTGTTGGCGGCCCCGAGCCCGAGCAGCAGCATGTCCCCGGCCCGGATGCGCCGCCCGCCCAGCTCGGTGTCGCGCGCGGCCCAGCGGCCGGCGAGGATCTGGGTGGGGGTGTCCTCCCACAGCACCTCGTTCATGGCCTCGCCGATGCTGCGCCGGCCGCCGGCCATGGAGTCGGCGAACTCGTCCTCGGTGAGCATCAGCCGCACGGAGTTGCTGATCCAGTCGGCGGTGGGCAGGTACCCGGCGGCCGTGACGGCCATCAGGTCGAGGGTGTACTCCTCGTCGGTGAATTCCTCCGGGAAGTCGAGCATCCGGGTGGTCACGTCGTCCCCCGGCTCGGCCCGCTTGGCGGCGAGCAGCCGCGCCATGTGCTCACCGAAGCGCAGATGGGCGCTCTGCGCCTCGGGGCCGCCGTCCGCCAGGTCCTTCAGCACCCGGGCGATCGCGGCGCCCTCCTCGTCGGGGAAGCCGATCAGGCGGGCGAGGACGAGCACCGGGAGCGGTTCGCAGAAGTCGGCGACGAGGTCCGCGGTGCCCCGCGCGCACAGGTCGTCGATCAGCCGGTCGGCCAGCTCCTCGCAGTGGCCGCGGATCCGGAACGGGTCGGCCCCTTCGAGCGCGGGGCCGACCATGCGGACGTGCCGCTGGTGCTCCTCCCCCGCGCTGAAGTAGATGGACGGCAGGGGGCGCCCGACCATCGGCAGCAGGGGCCAGTCGTCGGGGATGTGCGGCCACTGGTTCCAGAGGCCCACGTCGCGCGGGAACAGCGCGCCGTCACTGGTGACCCGGTGGAGTTCGCGGTATCCGATGACCAGCCAGGCGGGGAAGCCGCCCGGCAGCTCGACGGGCACGACCGGCCCGTGATCGCGCCGCATGGCGCGGTACACGCTCTGCGGTTCGGCCTGGAAGCCGGGGCCCCAGAGCGGCACCGCGCCGGAGTGTGCCGGGCAGCCGGGAGGGGCGGCCGCGGTGGCCGGCGCGGACTCTGCCGGGGAAGGGCGCGTCATGAATCCTGACTCCTGTGGACGAATGCACGCGTCAAGATCACGCGGTCAACACTCGTTCACTATAAGGAGTTTGTGTGGTGCGGTCCGGTCAATCGCGATCAATTCCGGACCGTGGACCGACGCGCCCCGTACCTCACCCCGTCCGCAGCCCCGGATCGCTCACCCCGGGCTCGCCCGTCTCCACGTGCCCGGCGAAGCGCCGCAGGAAGGTGTCGTCCGCGTCGCTCGTGACCGTGACGTCGTACCAGCGCCTGCTCCGGCGCAGGTCGAGGGTGCGCCTGACGGTCGCGCCCGCGCCCACGGTGACCGTCTGCACCGCGCCCCCGTAGGCGGCGGCGCTGCGCAGGGTGAGCCGCACCGACCCGGTCCCGGTGTGGGTGAGGGTGACTTCGAGGGCCCCCGTGGCGGCGTTGTGACGCACCGTCACCTCCGGTCCGGCCGCCTTCCCGGGGCTGCGGAAGGAGCGCAGGAAGCCGTTCGGCCCGTGGACGGTGAGGTCGGTGACGCCCTTCGAGTACGCGGTGTTCCAGGTGTCCGCGACCGACGCGCCCGCGTGGGCGGTGTACGTCCAGGGGCCGTCCGTGCGGTTGCCGGACGTGACGAGGAACTGGGCGCCCGCCCCGGGGCCCCCGCCGAAGGTGAGCCGGAAGGTCCCGGCGGACGCATCGGCGGTGCCGTCGACGAACGGCGCGTACGGCAGGGGGCGGGTGGGCCGTGAGCCCGGCTCCTGGGGCGGCACCGCTCCGGTGGCGGGCGGCACCGGCACGTAGTCGGGGTGCCGGTCGCCGTCCGGGGGCTCGTAGGCGGCGGTGGACGGAAGCCCGGGAGCCGAGGCGTCCGTACGCCCGAAGTCGAACGCGGAGGTGAGGTCGCCGCACACGGCCCGCCGCCAGGGCGAGATGTGCGGCTCGTGCACACCGAAACGCCGCTCCATGAACCGGATGACGGAGGTGTGGTCGAAGACCTCGGAGCAGGCATAGCCGCCGGTGCTCCACGGCGAGACGACGGTCATGGGCACACGCTGGCCGAGCCCGTAGGGTCCCGCCGCGTACCGCGCGTCGCCGGGGAAGTAGTCAGCGGCGGTGTCCACGGTGGACAGTCCCTGCGCGGGCCCGGACGGGACGTACGGCGGCACGACGTGGTCGAAGAAGCCGTCGTTCTCGTCGTACGTGATGAACAGGGCGGTACGCCCCCAGACCTCCGGGTCCGAGGTGAGCGCGTCCAGCACCTGCGCGATGTACCAGGCGCCGTAGTTCGCGGGCCAGTTGGGGTGCTCGCTGTACGCCTCGGGCGCGGCGATCCAGGACACCGAGGGCAGCGTCCCGGCCCGGATGTCGGCCTTCAGGTCGTCCAGCAGACCGCCCCCGTTCTTGAGGTCGCTCCCGGTGCGGGCCTTGTCGTACAGGGCGTCGCCGGGCTCGGCGTCGCGATAACTGTTGAAGTACAGCAGCGAGTTGTCCCCGTAGGTGCCCCGGTACGCATCACCGATCCAGCCCCAGGAGCCGGCGGCGTCCAGCCCGTCACCGATGTCCTGGTACACCTTCCAGGACACCCCGGCCTGCTCCAGCCGCTCGGGGTACGTGGTCCAGCCGTACCCCTTCTCGTCGTTGCCCAGCTCGGGCCCGCCGCCGGCGCCGTCGTTGCCGGTGTACCCGGTCCACAGGTAGTACCGGTTGGGGTCGGTCGACCCGATGAAGGAGCAGTGGTACGCGTCGCAGACGGTGAACGCGTCGGCGAGCGCGTAGTGGAAGGGGATGTCCTCCCGGGTGAGGTGGGCCATCGTGGTGGCCGTCTTGGCGGGCACCCACTGGTCGTAGGCCCCCTTGTTGAACGCCCGGTGGCCGCCCGCCCAGTCGTGGTTCAGGTCCTGGAGGAACTGCAGGCCCAGCTTGTCGGCGGGCGGCCGGAACGGCAGCACCTCCTTGCCCACCGCGTCCGCCTGGTGCCACACCGGCTTCCCGCTGGGCAGCGTGACGGGACGCGGGTCGCCGTAGCCGCGTACGCCCTTCATCGTCCCGAAGTAGTGGTCGAAGGAACGGTTCTCCTGCATCAGGACGACGATGTGCTCGACGTCCTCGATGGTGCCCGTGCTGCCCCGCGCCGGAAGGGACGCGGCGCGGGCGATGCTGCTCGACAGGGCGGTGAGGGCGACGCTGCCCCCGGCGAGCTTCAGCAGCCGGCGGCGGTTCAGTTCTGCCATGGGTGGGGGGCCTTTGCGGGTGGGGGGATGTGGGGGCGGGAAGCGACTGGAGTGTTCCAGACCCGGCGGGCTCCGCGTAAGACCCTTGCAGTGTGCACGGAATGACGCCGGGCGGAACAGTCGGCGAACCTACCCGCCGCGACCGCGTTCATTCCCCCGGAGGCCCGGCGGCTACGAGCTGATCGCGGGTGTCACCCGGCACGCGCACACCGCCGCGTGGGGCGGGCCCGCCTTCACGTCGCGCTGCGCTCGCTGACCAGCCGCAGGTCGCGGACCACCGCCCGCTGGTGCGCGGCGGCGACCACGCCCAGCGTGCGGCCGGGGCGGCCCTTGCGCAGGAGTACGCGCCAGCGCTCGGGGCTCCAGTCGGCCGGGGTGGTCGTGCTGATGAAGTCGTCGACGAGGGCGCAGAAGCGGTCCGGGTCGGCGTGGAAGGGGAAGTGTCCGGCGCCCTCGAAGATCTCCAGGCGGCTGCCCGGCATCGCGGCGTGGGCGCGATGGGCGTGGCGGACGGGGACGACGCTGTCGCGGGAGCCCCAGACGAGCTGGGTGGGCATGCCGGCGGCGAGGTAACAGCGGTCGAGCATGGTGATCATCTGGCCCTTCCAGTCGACCACCGAGCGCAGCGTGGCGATGAACGCGGCGCGGGACGTGGCGTCGGGCAGGGCGTCGACGACGTTCAGCATTTCCCCGGCGTCCTGGCCCAGGTCCGTGTCCAGGAGCTTCATCAGGCCGGTGATCAGGCCCATCCGGCCGCGCATACCGGGGAGGCTGAGCAGGGAGAGCAGCAGGTCGGCGCCGGGGAGCGACACCGCGCGCAGCACCTTGGTGACCTCGCGGCCCACCCCGCCTGCGCTGACCAGGATGAGGCGGTCGGTGTGCTCGGGGAACTGGTAGGCGAACTGCATGGCCACACCGCCGCCCAGCGAGTGGCCGATCAGGGTGACGCGGTCGACGCCCAGGACACCCAGGAGGTCGCGTATGCCGTTCGCGTAGGCGGCGACCGAGTAGTCGGCGCGCGGCTTGTCGGAGGCGCCGTGGCCGAGGAGGTCGGGA
Source organism: Streptomyces sp. NBC_00708 (assembly GCA_036226585.1). GTDB lineage: Bacteria > Actinomycetota > Actinomycetes > Streptomycetales > Streptomycetaceae > Streptomyces. The sequence goes on along the minus strand of CP108997.1, from coordinate 6,438,422 downwards.
GCGATGACCGTGTGATTGCGGGCCAGTACGGGGATCAGGTGTTCCCAGGTCGCGGAGGAGCCGCCGATGCCGTGGATGAGGAGGATCGCCGGGCCGTGTCCGGCGATCCGGTAGGCGCGGCGGTATCCGTGCACGGTGTGGAACCTGAGGCGCACCGTCGCCTCGGCCGGCGGCTGCGGCGGGCTGGTCTGCGTGGGCAGGTACTGCGCGGGTGCTGCGGAGCTGAGCACGAGATCGCCTCCCGTTTTTACCGGCTCATGTGGCTCATGCGGTGAGACTTCCGAACCTCCTCCACCTCAGCGCATTTCCACTAGGTTCCGGGCGGAGCGGGGGCGGCGACCGGGGTGGGGCAGGTGTGCCGGGCCCCCTGGCCGGGCGGCGGGAGGAGCGTGGAGGTGTACGTTCCGCCCGGTCCGACGCCGCCGGCGGCCATGCGGTCGTAGTCGGCGAGGATCAGGTCCTTCGTGCGGTAACCCCCGTACCGCGCCTCGTCCTTGCGCCGGACGATGGGGAAGGTGTCCAGGATGTGGCCGGCGTCCGCGCGGCCGATTCCGTAGAGGTGGAGGAAGAACGCGTCGAGTTCGGCGCGGATCCGGCCCCGGCGGGACTCGTCCCAGCGGAACGGGGCGCCCGTGTCTCCGAGGTCGGCGGCGAAGGGGCTCATGTCGTGGGCGGTGTAGGTGAGTTCCAGGACGCGCGGGGTCAGGAAGTCCATGTGGCGGCGGACGGTTTCGGGCGCCGGCACGGGGAGTTGGCGGATGTAGAAGAAGCTGAGGTTGAGCCCGGCGGCCTTCTGGCGGGTGAGGTAGTCGTAGACGAAGGAGTTGAAGTGGGCCACGAGCGCGACGGCGTCCCGTGAGGTCCTGGTGCGCAGCAGGAAGACGGAGTCGCCGATCGCGGCGCGCGGCAGGATCGCGGAGATCATGGTGCGCTGGTTGGTGGGGCTGCTGATGCGGAGGAAGGCGAGCCAGCCGGGCGGGGCGTCGGGCGGGGTGTCGGCCCGGTCCACCCAGTTGCCGGGTACGGCGAGGCGGGATGCGGAGGTCCAGGCGTCGGCCGTCAGGTAGGCGGGCTGGTTCTGGCGTTTGACGGCGGTGGCGCTCTTCACCACGTCGGCCGCGCGGTGGTTGTAGGCGTCGACCATCTTCGCCTCGTACAGCGGCAGCATGGCCCGGTCCCCGTGGACGAAGGTGTTCGCGGACGGCTGCCAGCCGGTGGCCGTCAGCTCCTCGCGGGTGCGGAAGCGGTGCGAGTCGTTGGCCATGTGGAGCATCGTTGCGAAGGTGACGCCCCACGGGTTGCGGCCCGGATCGCCCTCCTCGACCAGGACCGGGACCCGCTCGTAGACGCCGAGGGTGATCTCGGCGTCGCGGCGGGAGCGGAAGACGGGGCAGGTGCCCGTGTTGGGGTTGAGGAGGGTGATCTCCTCGGGTGTGAGGGTGAACGCCTTCCCCTCGTCGCACAGTTCGGCCGGATCGCGGAGGAAGAAGGCGAACCTCGCGGCCGGTTCGCGCAGGGCGCGCCCGGTCATGGACAGGATGCTGAACTTGAACGAGCGGTGGACGTCCGGGAAGACGGGCGCTGCGTTCTCGAAGTCGTACAGGGCTGCCAGCGCGCCCGTGAGCACCAGGTCCTTGAAGAAGTACTGGGTCGTGGCGTCCGTGGCGATGCCCGTGGGCACGATGACGCCCGTCCGGCCGCGCGGGCCGGTCAGCGCACGGACCGCCTCGGCGAAGACGGCGTACGTGTTGATGTCGCCGCGCCCGGTGAGCGGGTACCGCCCCGCGTTGCGCAGGAAGCGACTCGCGCCCTCCGCCCGGCGCTTGGCCGCCTCGAACCCGGCATGCAGTGCGGCGCGGTCCGGGTCCTCCCTCAGCGCGGCGATCAGGCGTTTGCGGGCGGCGGCGGTCCTGGCGGCGGCGATCTCCGGGTCGTGCTGGGCGAAGAACTCCTGCTCCTGGAGCTTGATGCGCTCCCACGGCGGGTTGCCCAGGACGCAGTCGAAGCCGCCGGTGCCGTCCCCGGAGCCGTCGGGGAACACCTCGGGGAATTCCAGGTGCCAGTGGAAGAACCCGTACTTCCTCCGCAGCCGCACGATCTCCTCGTGCGTGGCCCGGGGCGCGTCCCGCAGATTACGGAGGACCGCGTCGGTCACCGGCGGCGGTGCGTCCGCCGTCCTCCTCCACAGGAACGCGGCACACCAGGCGTCGGCGACGTGCCGCGCGTGCCCGTCGTCCGCCGGCCGGTCCACCTCGCCGCACGAGACGGCCCGCTCGGCCCTGTTGCGCCTCTTCAGGGCCCTGGCGTACCCCCTGTCGTCGCCTTCCGCGGGCTGGAACGCCGCGTCGGGGATGCCGTGCCGCAGCAGACCGGGCGTGGCGCCGATCAGGGCGTTGCCGTGCTTGACGCGGGTGTCCGGGAAGCCCAGCGGCCGGCCCGGTTCCAGGATTTCCAGCCACAGCGACACCTTGGCCAGGTCGACCGCCATCGGGTTGAGGTCGACGCCGTGGACACAGCGGGCGACGACCTCGTGGAGGGCTTCGCGGACCGCTTCCGGGGCGGGTACGGCGGTGCGTGTCCGTACGGCGGCGACCCGTGCGGCGATGCGGCGGGCCGCCGCCACCAGAAAGTGGCCGGAGCCGCACGCGGGGTCGCACACCGTGAGCGAGAGCAGTTCCCGGACGACCACCTCGGACGGATCGGCGGCGGCCGTCGCGGTGGCCGCCCTCTCACCGCGTGCGACAGCGGCGTCCAGCACCGGGTCGAGGGCGGCGTCGAGCAGGCACTCGACGAGCGCCGACGGGGTGTAGTAGGAGCCGGTCGTCCTCCGGGTGTTGCCGGGCAGCCCGACCAGCGCGAAAGTCCGGTCGGTCGCGTCGATCCGGGGGACGAGCTGGAGGAGCGATTCGTAGACGGAGCCCAGTTCCCCGGCCTCCGGGCCGCGGTCGTCGACCGTACGGGGGCGGCGCGTGCCCGGGTCCGGGGCCGGGGTGAGGTGGCGCACCGCGGTCAGCAGGTGAGCGTCGGACAGGGCCAGGCCGTGCAGCGGGGCGTCGGCCTCCGTGGCGTCGAAGATGCCGCCGAGACCGGGCAGGCCCAGATCGGGGCGGCCGTCGGCGTTTCCGAGGGCGTCCAGCACGGTCCGCAGGGCCGCGTACAGCTCCCCGTGCTCCGGGCCGCGCCGCTCGCGGGCGAGGGCGCGCAGGCGGGCCGACGAGAAGTGCGCCGCGTACCGCTCCCTGGCGTGGTCGCTCGCGTCCGGGAGCAGCAGGGCGTCGCGGTCCTCGGCGACGAAGACGACCAGGAGGCGGTAGACGAGGCGCAGCAGCGCGTCGTACAGGGCGTGGGCGTCGGCGGTCTCGCGCAGGGCCGCGTTGGCGGGGTGGCGCAGGAAGCCGGTGCCCAGGGTGATGAGGGCGGCGCGCACGCCCCGGCGGAGCCGGTCCGCGCGGGGCCCGTCCGGTGTCCGGGTCCGGCTGCTGGCGGTGACGGACATCAGGCGGACTTCCCGGCGGAGTCGGTGGGAGGCGGGCGGGTGCGCGGGGCGGCCGATCGGGCAGGGGCCGGCCCTCGCCGGGCCCGGAAAGCCTATACGTGGGGGCCGGGAGACCGCTCGCCCCCGGCCGGTCGTCGGCGTTGGCTATCCTGACCAGCGTTCCAGGTGCGATTCACGGGCGGCCGGGGCCACGGGGCGGCGGGCCCGGCGAGGGGAGAATCACGTGCAGGGTGCCGCGAGCCGGGGGTCGGCCAGGAAGGCCGAGCAGGCGTGGAACCAGGGCATGGTTCTCATGCGGCAGGGTGACCACCCGGGAGCCGCCGCGCAGTTCGCGCTCGCCACGCAGCACGACCCCGGCGCCGCCGACGCCTGGCTGGGGCTGCATGTGACCGGCACGGACAAGAAGGCGGCGCTGGACGGCATGCTCCGCGCCTCGGCGAACTTCGGCGCGCTGCGGGCGAAGTTCCAGTCGCCGTTCCGGTCCACGTTCCAGATCGGCCACTACGTCACCTTCCGGCTGGAGAACGCCCGCGACCTGTGGCTGGCGGCGATGTCCTCGCTGCTGGACGAGCGGCGGCCCGACGAGGCGTGGAAGGGGCTCTCCACCGCCCTGCTGGACTGCGACGAGACCCGGTTCGTGTGTACCCGGTACGCGTTCCTCAAGGAGGACTGGCCGCTGGTCCTGAAGTTCGCGCCCGGGATCGGTGACGCGTTCCTGCGCGACGAGGCGCAGTTGTACGTGGGCGCGGCGCTGTTCGCGCAGGGGGTGTACCACGAGGCGATGAACGTACTGGCCCCGTTGCCGGGGAAGCTGGAGGCGGGCAGCCGGTTCGACGCGGAGACGAAGTACTTCGTGGGGCGGTCGCTGGAGGCGCTGGGGCGGCAGGAGGAGGCGCTGAAGCGCTACCAGTACGCGTTCCGGTGCGCGCCCGACCTGCTCGACGTGGAGTCGCGCGCCCTGGCCCGCCCGGTGAACGCGCCCGCCCCGCAGCCCGCCGCCTCGGTCGCGGCCACGGCCGCTCCGGCCCCCTCCGCTCCCGCCCCCTCCGGCGCCGCCGAGGCGGGCGGGCTCTCCGCCGAGGAGCGGGCCCGGCTGCTCGCCGAGGCACAGCGGTCGCTGGACGCCATGATCGGGCTGCAGCCCGTGAAGCGGCAGGTGCTGACCCTGCTCGCGCAGTTGCGCATGTCCGCGCTGCGCGAGGAGCAGGGCCTGCCCGGCGGGGCCCGGCCCCGGCACTTCGTCTTCGCGGGGCCGCCCGGCACCGGCAAGACGACCGTCGCCCGGATCATCGGCCAGGTCTTCGCCGGGCTCGGGCTGCTGAGTTCGGGGCATGTGGTGGAGGCCCAGCGCGTGGATCTGGTCGGGCAGCACCTCGGCTCGACGGCCCTCAAGACCAACGGGGTCATCGACTCGGCGCTGAACGGGGTCCTGTTCATCGACGAGGCGTACGCGCTGCACAACACCGGGATCAGCGGCGGCGACGCCTTCGGTGCCGAGGCGCTCCAGGTGCTGCTGAAGCGGGCCGAGGACGACCGGGACCGGCTCGTCGTCGTACTCGCCGGATACCGGGAGGAGATGGCCGGGCTGCTCGCGTCCAACCCCGGTCTGGTCTCGCGGTTCAACACCCGCGTCGACTTCCCCTCGTACTCCGCCGGGGAACTGGTCCTGATCGCCCGGTCCGTGCTGGCGTCCCAGGGCGACGAACCCGACGCCGGCGCGCTCGACGTCCTGGCCTCCCTGTGCACGGCGATCGTGGACGGCGGCAGGGCCGACATCGTCGGCAACGCGCGGTTCGCCCGCGAGCTGTGCGCGAAGGCGTCCGCGCAGCGCGATCTGCGGCTGTTCTCCGCGCACACCGACTCCACGCCGACCCGCCAGGAGATGGTCACCGTCCTCGCCCGGGACATCGTCGCCGCGCACGACGAGCTGATGGAGGCGTACCGGGGCGGCGAGGCGGAGTAGGGACGGAGGGGCCGGCGGCACGATATCCGTCCCGTTTACGATCGATCAGGTGTGCGCAAACGTGATCGTCGCCGAAGACGACGAGAATCAGGCCGAACTCCTCCGCCGCTACCTCGAGCGGGAGGGCCACCGGGTGACCGTCTGCCCCGACGGCCTCGCGGCGCTCGACGCGGTACGGCACCGGGAACCCGATCTGCTGGTCCTCGATGTGATGATGCCGAGGGCCGACGGCCTCGACGTCGTACGCGTGCTGCGCGCCGAACACCGTGAGCTGCCGGTTCTGATGCTCACGGCCCGCACCACGGAGGACGATCTGCTGCTCGGCCTCGATCTGGGCGCCGACGACTACGTGACCAAGCCGTACAGCCCGCGTGAGCTGATGGCCCGGGTGCGTACGCTGCTGCGCCGCAACCGGCACGCGGCGGGAGGCGATCCGGACGACTCGGGTGTGCTGCGGGTGGGGGCGCTGGTCGTCGATCCGGTCCGGCACGTGGTGTCGGTGGAGGGGCGCGCCGTGGAGTGCACGCCCGGCGAGTTCCGGATTCTGTCCGCGCTGGCCGCCGAGCCCGACCGGGTGTTCTCGCGGCAGCAGCTCCTCGCCGAACTGCACGGCTTCGACCGGTACATCAGTGACCGGACCGTCGATGTGCATGTGATGAACCTGCGCAAGAAGATCGAACCGGCCCCGCGCCGGCCGGTCCGGCTGCTCACCGTCTTCGGTGTCGGCTACAAGCTGACGGACCCGGCGAAGGCGGCGGCCCGTGCGGCGACTTCGTAGCAAGGGGCGCCGCCCCGGCACGGGTGGCGCCCGGCGGCCCGTGCCGCTGCGCAAGAGCCTGTTCGCCCGGCTGCTGGCCGTCTCGGCGCTGGTCGCGGCCTGTTCGGTGGCGGCGACCGCCTGGCTCGCCGTACAGACGACGTCCGGCGCGATCCGCCAGGAGCAGGGCCAGAATCTGGCCGCCGACGCCCGGATCTACCACCGCCTGCTCGGCTACGCGGCGGCTCATCCCACCTGGGACGGTGTCGGGAAGACGGTCCGTGAGCTGGCCGAGCAGTCCGGCCGGCGGATCGCGCTGACGACCCAGGCGCGCGCCCCGCTCGCCGATTCGGCGGCCACGGACGCGGCGGCGCTGCCCGCCCAGGCGTCGGCCGTGGTGGACCCGTTGTCCGTGGACACGGCGCTGGCGTCCGAGGGCGCCGGGGTGACGGGCACGACCACGGACCGGGTCGACCCGCGCGCGGTGGGGCCGTTCCGGCTGCCCTCCTCGGAGCGGACCCGGCTGCGGAAGATCGCGGACCGGGGCGTGGCCTGCCTCGGCGACTTCGGGATCGCCGCGGACGTGGTCGCCGGTGCGAGCGGCCGGCCCCTGATCCAGGTGGTGGGCGGCAACGACCCCGAGCGGATCCAGGGCACCCGGTGCGCCGTCGACGCGCTGGACACCCCGACGGCCACCGAGCGCAAGGCCCTCGAGGCGCTCAACCAGCTGGCCGACGCCTGTCTGGAGCGCCAGGGCCGCGATGGCGTCCACCTCGAGCTGGGCCTGTCGTGGGGCCAGGCCTCCGAGCCCGTACCGGCGGAGGCGGTGCCGGTGCCCGCGGCGGCGGCGCCCACGCTGCCGCCGTCCACCGCGCCGAGCGTCCGGGCGACCGAAGCGCCGCGCGAGGAGCCGAGCCCGGTGGCGAGCGCCGTACCCGGTCCGGGCGACCAGCAGGCGGCCGGCACCAGTGCGGACGACCGGGCCATCGCCTCCTGCGTGGGCACGGCCCGCCGGGAGCAGCTCAGTTCGTACGTCGCTTCGCCCGCGCTGCTGTTCATCGGCGACCCGGGCGGAGGCACCGTGCCCGGCTTCGACCTCTCACCGGCGAACACCGCGCGGATCGCGGGCGCGGCGGCCCTGGTGCTGGCCCTGACCGTCGGCGCCTCGGTGCTCGTCGGCGCCCGCCTCGTACGCCCGCTGCGGGCCCTGACGGGTGCCGCCCAGTTGATGCGCGACGGGGAGGACAGCGCGCCGGTGGTGGTCGCCGCGGACAACGAGATCGGACGGCTCGCCGCCACTTTCAACGACATGTCCGCGCACCGTTCCCGGCTGGAGGCCCAGCGCAAGGCCATGGTCAGCGATGTCGCCCATGAACTGCGCACCCCGCTCAGCAACATCCGGGGCTGGCTGGAGGCGGCGCAGGACGGGGTGGCCGAGCCGGACCCGGCGTTCATCGCCTTCCTGCACACCGAGGCGGTCCAGCTCCAGCACATCATCGACGACCTCCAGGACCTGGCGCAGGCGGACGCCGACGCGCTGCGGCTGCACCCGGAGCCGGTACGGGTGGAGGAGCTGCTCGGCCAGGTCGCCGCCGCGCACCAGGCGCGGGCGGACGCGGCGGGCGTCGCGCTCCGCGTCCGGCCACCGGACCGCCCCCTGCCGCCCCTGACGGCCGACCCGGTCCGGCTGCGGCAGGCCGTGGGCAACCTGGTGTCCAACGCGGTGCGTCACACCCCGTCGGGCGGGGAGGTCACACTGCGGCCGTACGGCTCCGAGGACGGGGACGCGGTGCTCGTGGACGTCGCCGACACGGGCAGCGGCATCCCGGCCGAGGACCTGGCCCATGTCTTCGACCGGTTCTGGCGCGGCGAGAAGTCCCGGAGCCGCCGCACGGGCGGCAGCGGGCTCGGCCTGGCCATCGTGCGCAAGCTCATGGAGGCGCACGGCGGAACGGCCACGGCGGTGAGCACACCGGGTGAGGGCTCGGTCTTCACACTCCGCCTCCCGGCCGGCGGCGCCCCGGCTTCCGGCCGCCCCGTCGACCCTGATGCGATGGACACAACGGTCTGACAGCTTCCTCACAACTTGGCGCGAGCCTGTCCGCACGCCTCGCACCGCGGTGCGCACCCGCACCGCGGCCGCCTCCGAGGCCCATCCGGAACGGAGCTCTGCCCATGCCCCTGCGTACGTCCCTGCGTACCGCCCTCCTCGCCGCCGTCGCGGCCGGCGCGGTGTGCGTCCCGGCCACCGCGGCGTTCGCCGACTCCTCGGCCAAGCCGTCCGCCGAGCCGACCCGTCCCCCGGCGGAGCAGTCCGCCGAGCCGACGGTCGCCCCGTCGGCCGAGCCGTCCCGCCCGCCGTCGTCCGGGACCACCGAGCGGCCCACCGCGGTGCCCTCCGAGGCGCCCTCCGCGGCTCCTCGTGGCGGCGTCGCGGCCGGTGAGCACCCGGCCGGCACCTCCGGCGACCACACCACCGCCATCGCCGGCTCCGCGGCCGCCGCGCTGGTGCTGGGCGGCGCCGGGACGATCGTCCTGCGCCGCCGTACCGCCCGCCGCGACGGCTGACCCGTCCCGCAGCCGATGACCAGCAGTGGCGCCGTCCCCCGACCGGGCGGCGCCACTGCCGTCGTACGACCTCTGGAGCCTCTTCCCATGCGCCGCACCCCTCTCGCCGCCGCCCTCACCCTCACCGCGCTCGCCGCGCTCACCGCCTGCTCCGACACGTCCCCCGCCCCGGCGAAGTCCGCGTCCAACCCTCCCCCTTCCTCGACGGCCGCCGCCGACCCGGCCCCCAGGGCCACCGCCCAGCCCCCCGCCCACGTCTCCATCCCGTCCCTCGGCGTGGACTCCGACGTCATGCGGCTCGGCCTCAACCCGGACCGCACGGTCGAGGTCCCGCCGGCCGACCAGGGCATGACGACCGGCTGGTACACGGGCAGCGCCGTCCCCGGCGAACCCGGCGCGGCGGTCCTGATCGGCCACAACGACACCCGCTTCGGCCGGGCCGTCTTCCACGACCTGCGCAAGATAGCCAAGGGCGCGGACATCGTGGTCCGCGACAGCGGCGGCAAGGACATCCACTTCGAGGTCACCGCCCGCGAAACGGTGAGCAAGAACGCCTTCCCCACGGCCCGCGTCTACGGCCGCACCACGGACCGCGCCCTGCGCCTGATCACCTGCGACGGCGCGTTCGACACGAACGGCCACCCGGTGGACAACCTGATCGTGTACGCGAAGAGGACATGACGGGCGGGGGCCACCGAGCCAGGCCGCTTCCCTCTCCGCGCACCGGTTCGCCTTGGAGTCACAGCCCCCGGATGCGACGCCCTGCCTCGGTGCCCGGGTAGAGCAGCGCGTCCGCGACACGACCTCCGGAATCCTTCACACCGCCACTGAAGTTGAGGCGCCCGGAAACGCCGGCCTTCGCCGCCACGCCGTCCCAGTAGCGGGCCTCGCGCTCCCAGTGGATGCCGCCGAGAAGTTGGTCCAGCGCATCGCCGCTCATCGCGTGCGCGGGGTCGGCCCATGGAGTGGTGTGGTGCACGGCGATGCCGAGGCCGGCGAGCACGGCCGGGGCGGTGAGGGCGCTGCGGGAGAGGAAGTGCGCGCTGTGCCCGGCGATCAGACGAGCCAGCACGGGCACCACGCACCGCTCCACCTGCTCGGCGGTCGTCGCCGTGGGCAGTTCGTCCTCGTGCACGGTCTCGGCCGACCGGGAAAGACCGCCCTTGCCGTAGACAGCCGTGATGACCAGCGCCCGAAGCGCGGAGAGAGTGACGACCTCGGAATCGGTCCTGCCGACCTGCCGCTTGGTCGCGTTGACGAACTTGGTGAACGGGACGAGCCGCCCCTCGATGTCCACCTTCACCGACTCCGCGACGCGGTGGGCGAGGCGAGTGGCGAAGTCGCGCTGGTCCATGGACATCGCCAGGTTCTTCGCAACGGCCACGCCCTGCACATTGCGGTCGTAGAAGATCTGCCGCGCGTCGGCGACGCTCAGGTCCACGTACAGCTCGAAGGGAACCCGCACCTGCGCGAGTTCGGCATATGTCAGCCCGAAGCGTTCGGGATCGTCGTAGAGCTCGTGCCATGCCGTCGTCTGCGTCTCGCCGTCGATGGCGACGACCGATGTGCCCGGTGCGATCGTCAGGGTCCGCAGTCCGGTGCCGGGCAGCAGTTCGCCGCTGAGCGCGGCAAGCGGACCGGCATGCCAGAAGGTCACCGGCGGAGTGGACCAGCCCGAGCCGAGTTCCCCCTTGACCCCGTCGGCGATGTACTCCGCGTAGGAGCCGACGTTCTTCCCCTTCTGCGTGGACTTCAGCGCCCGCTGCACGAGCGCCCGCAGTTCGGCGTGGCGCCGCACGGCACCCGAGGCTGCCTTCAGCGTCTTGGTGTCCTCCTCGCGGCGGGGCGACGGGACGAGCTGGACGAGCGCCGCCACGGACATGGTCCCGATCACCGCGTCCGTCCGGAACGGCATGACGGTGAGCTGGGTCCCCTCGATGACTGCGGTCGGCATGGTGATGGTCATGGCGATGCTTCCCCCACGGGTCGTTGAGCGCCTGCCGGGCACTCTCACCCGGAAGCAGATCCAGAGAAGCAGAACCGTGAAAGCATTGTCAATCATTGTCATTGATTTGACGAGTGGTGTAGCTTGTGAGCTGTTCACTATCGAGAGGCTCAGGACTCCCGCCATGCCACAGCCATCCGCCCAGGTGACCGCCGCCGAGATCTCACGCATCGCCGGAGTCACGCGCGCCACGGTCAGCAACTGGCGTCGCAGGCACGACGATTTCCCGGCCCCCTCGGGAGGCACCGACTCCAGCCCCCTGTACGACCTCCTCGACGTACGGACGTGGCTCGGCACCCGCGGCTACGCGGCGACGGCCGACCCGGCGGAGGAGCTGCGCACCGCGCTGCGCCTGCACCATGCGGCCGGCAGCCCGACCGGCGTCCTGCTCCCGCTGGTGCTGGCGGCAGCCCAGTGCACGCCCGAGGAACGCGATGCGCTCGCCGACCTGTCGGACCCGAGCCTGATCGTCCGCGCCGAGGGAGCGTCGGCGGATGTCGCGGGTCTCGTCCCCGGGGCGGAGACCGTGCGCTTCGCCGGGGAGGACATCAATGTGCTGCGAGCACTGCTCCGCTGCGTACAGGACGACGGCACCGGTGAAGCGGCGCTGGCGGTACTGGCGGAACGCGAGCTGGAGGACAGCGCGATCGGGGGCACGTACCGAACGCCGGTCCCCCTCGCGGACCTCATGGCCCGACTCGTCCCGGGTTCGTGCGAGCGGGTGCTCGACCCGGCATGCGGAAGCGGATCGCTGCTCGCTGCGGCGGCACGGCTCGGTGCGGGATCGCTGTACGGTCAGGACATCGTTACGGTGCAGGCGCAGCGCAGCGCGGTGAGCCTGTTGGTGGCCGCGCCCGGCGCAGACGTCGAGGTACGCCTCGGCGACAGCCTCCGCGCGGACGCCTTCGCCGACCTCACCGTCGACGCCGTCCTGTGCAATCCGCCGTACGGCGACCGCGACTGGGGCCACGACGAGCTGGCCTACGACTCGCGCTGGGCGTACGGCGTCCCGCCACGCGCCGAGTCCGAGCTCGCATGGGTTCAGCACGCGTTGGCCCATCTCGTCCCGGGCGGCCACGCCGTGATGCTCCTCCCGCCGGCCACCGCGGCCCGCGCTTCGGGCCGTCGTGTGCGCATGGATCTCGTACGCAGTGGAGCGGTCCGCGCGGTGATCGCGCTGCCGCCGGGGGCAGCGGCACCCCTCCACGTGGGACTCCAGATCTGGGTGCTGCAACGCCCCGAACCGGCCGGCCCGGAGCGGAAGACGGTCCTCTTCATCGATACGGCCGAGGCGCCGGGCCATCGGGCATCCGCGGGGTCGGCGTCCGGTACGCGCGGGGTCCGATCCGCCGTGGACTGGCCGTCGCTCACGAAGGCCGCCATGGGTCAGTGGACGGCCTTCGCCGACAACCCGGACGGGTTCGCGGACGAGCCGGGAACAGCGCGGGCGGTGCCCGTGGTCGACCTCCTCGACGACCTCGTCGACCTCACGCCCGCCCGCCATGTCCGCGCCTCCCGCACGGACATCGCCCCGGCCGACCTGGCCCGCGAGACGGAGGAGGTACGTCGCCGGCTGGTCGCCGGTGCGGCATCGCTCGGCGAGGCGGCGCGCTACACCGACTGGGGTGCGGCCGGCTCGAAGCCCCGCGAGTGGCGCACGGCCACCGCGGCGGACCTGGCACGAGGCGGCGCGCTGACGCTGCTGCGTACTGCACCGGAGTCACGGGAGGCGGCGGGCGAGGCATCACCCGCCACGCGGCCCGTGCTCACCGGCCAGGACATCGCCCGGGGCGCGGCCCCGTCCGGCAAGCCGCGCAGCCTTCTGACGGGCCCGCCACCGGTGATCGCGACCGGTGATGTCCTCGTCCGGGCGGTCGCGGGGGGCGACGGTGCGATGGCCCGGGTGGCGGACGAGACGGACGCGGGGGCGCTGCTCGGCCCCCAGGTCCACCTGTTCCGGCCGGACCCGGCCCGGCTCGACGCGTGGTTCCTGGCCGGATTCCTGGGCTCGGCGGAGAACATCGCCGCCGCGTCGACCGGCAGCACCGTCGTACACGTCAGCCCGGGCCGTCTCCGGGTGCCACTGCTGCCGCTGGAGGAGCAGAGACGGTACGGCGAAGCCTTCCGCCGCGTGCACACGCTGCGAGCGGAGGCCGCGCGCGCCACGGAACTGGCCGACGCGACGGCCCGGCTGTTGGCGGGCGGCCTCACGGGCGGCGGCCTGATCCCGTCACCGCCTTCGACCGGAAACGACGAGACATCGGGCGCCGGATCGACCTGAACCGGCACCACGCCCTTCACGTAACCACCACACTTGGCCATACCCGCTCCGGCAGAGCGGGGTCGACAGGGAACCGGGGAACGACTTGAACAGCAGTAAGCACACGGAGCTGGCGAACCACGCCTGGTCCGTCGCCGACCTTCTTCGCGGCGATTACAAGCAGTCGGACTACGGGAAGGTGATCCTTCCGTTCCTGGTGCTGCGCCGACTCGAATGCGTTCTGGAGCCGACGCGGGACAAGGTCGCGGAGACGGCCGCCCGCTTCAAGGGCCAGAAGATCGACACTGACTACTTCCTGCGCGGCGCGTCGGGCCACTCGTTCTACAACACGAGCGATCTGACCCTGAAGAAGATCGCGAACGACGCGAGCAACGCGGCAGCGAACCTCCAGACCTACATCGGCGGCTTCTCCCCGAACGCCTACGAGGTCATGGAGAAGTACGAGTTCGCCCAGCAGGTCCGCAAGCTGGACAGCGCGAACCTGCTTTACCAGGTCATCGGCAAGTTCACGGACCTGGACCTCCGCCCGGAGACCGTGCCCAACCACAACATGGGCTACATCTTCGAGGAGCTGATCCGCCGCTTCTCCGAGCAATCGAACGAGACTGCGGGTGAGCACTTCACCCCGCGCGAAGTCATCAAGCTGATGGTCAACCTGCTGATCGCTCCGGACGGCGATGCGCTCAGCATTCCTGGTGTCGTACGCACGGTCATGGACCCGGCCTGCGGTACGGGCGGCATGCTCAGCGCGGCCGAAGAGCACATCAAGTCGTACAACGAGGACGCCACGGTCGAGGTGTACGGCCAGGAGCTCAACCCGGAGTCCTGGGCGATCTGCCGGTCCGACCTGATGATCAAGGAGCAGGACCCGGAGAACATCGCCTTCGGCAACTCCTTCTCGGACGACGGCCATGCGCGGGAGACCTTCGACTACCTGCTCGCCAACCCGCCATTCGGCGTGGAGTGGAAGAAGGTCAAGGAGGCCGTCGAGTTCGAGCACAACAACCTCGGCGACTCCGGCCGCTTCGGAGCGGGCCTCCCCCGCATCAACGACGGCTCGCTGCTCTTCCTCCAGCACATGATCTCGAAGATGAAGCCGGTGGACGTGAACGGCAGTGGTGGCTCGCGCATCGCGATCGTCTTCAACGGCTCGCCGCTGTTCACGGGCGCGGCCGGCTCCGGCGAGTCGGAGATCCGCCGCTGGATCCTGGAGAACGACTGGCTGGAGGCGATCGTCGCCCTGCCGGACCAGTTGTTCTACAACACCGGCATCTCCACGTACTTCTGGATCCTGACGAACCGCAAGGACGCCCAGCACAAGGGCAAGGTCGTGTTGCTGGACGCGCGTGACCAGTGGGTCAAGATGCGGAAGTCGCTCGGCGACAAGCGCAAGGAACTGGGCGACGGCACGGGCGGCAAGCCGAACCACATCGGTGACATCACCCGCCTGTACGGGGAGGCGGTGGACGCGGCAGCCGACCCGGAGCACCCGATGCACGCCAAGGTGAAGGTCTTCGACAACACGGCGTTCGGCTACCAGCGGATCACGGTGGAACGCCCGCTGAAGCTGCGCTTCGAGCTGACGGAGGAGACGCTGGCCGCGCTGCTCGCGTCGAAGCCGGTGCATAAGTGGGCGGAGGAGCGCTTCCTGCCTCGCGAGCCGGAGCTGGCCGCGAAGGCGAAGGCCCGGCGGAAGCTGACGGAGGACGAGGAGACCCAGTTCCGGAAGCTGGCCGACGCGGAGGTGTCGGTGCTCGGGGAGGCGTTGAGCCCGCTGCTGGGCTCGGAGTGGGCGACCAAGTCCGAGGCGCAGGTCGCGGTGCGCGACGCGATGGCGGCGGCCGGCGTGCCGGGGCCGACCGGGGCGCCGTTCACGAAGGCGTTGCGGGATGCGGTGGGGGTGCGGGATCCGGAGGGGGAGGTGCAGCTTCTGAAGGGCGGTGCCTCGGAGCCGGATGCGGAGCTGCGGGACTACGAGAACGTGCCGATTGGCGAGGACGTGGAGGAGTACCTGAAGCGGGAGGTGCACCCGCACGTGCCGGACGCGTGGATCGACCACGCGAAGACGAAGGTGGGGTACGAAATCCCGGTCACGCGGCACTTCTACGCGTACGAGCCACCGCGGCCGTTGGCGGAGATCGATGCGGAGCTGAAGGCGCTTGAGGCGGAGATCCAGGCGCTGCTGGGCGAGGTGACTGAATGAGTGACGACGTTTTTACTACCGTGCCGTCAGGATGGCGCACTACGCGCCTGGACCGTGTAGCAACCGTCCACGCGCGTATCGGGTGGAAGGCTCTCACTGCTGCCGAGTATCAGCCGACCGGATACACCTTCCTCGCAACACCCAACATCAAATCCTCAAATATCGATTACGTAAACGTTAATTACATCTCAAAATTCAGATTCGATGAATCCCCTGACTTGAAGCTGAGAAACGGCGACGTACTCCTAGCCAAGGACGGAAACACCCTAGGGATCGTGAACATCGTGGCCAATCTCCAGCAAGAAGCCACAGTAAACGGCTCGATTGCCGTCCTACGCACCTCCGGCATGGATCCCAGATTTCTCCGTTTCACAATTGCCAGCAGCCCAATCCAAGGACGCATCGGCTCCGTGAAAGACGGAATGGGCGTCCCTCATCTCTTCCAGAGAGACATCAAACGCCTCCCCCTCCCACTGCCACCCATCGACGAACAGCGTCGCATTGCCGACTTCCTTGATGTCGAGACAAGGAAGCTTGACGACCTAGTCGCAAAGAAGCGGCGGCTCATTACGCTCATGAACGAGCAAATTGACAGTCGCGTACTTCAGCACGTTGGCGGCAGTCTGCTGGCAAACAGCACGTCCGGATCTCCCGTGGTCCCAATCAGGCGAGTCATCACGAAGGTTTCCCGTCCACCCCTCGGAAACTTGGGAATCGTCACCGCATTTCGAGATGGCCAAGTCACGGACCGTGCTTCCAGGCGGGCAGAGGGCTACACGATGTCCGCCTCCTCCGAGCCTCAGGGGCAGAATGTAAAAACTGGTGACATTGTTATCCACGGACTCGACGGATTCGCTGGCGCGATCGGCACGTCAGAGGCAACTGGAAACTGCACACCGGTCTATCATGTTTGCATTCCGAGCCGAGACGGGGACGCCCGATACCTAAGCAGACTCCTTCGGCTGTTGGCCCTCCAGGGATATCTCGGAAATTTCGCAACCAGCACACGCGAACGGGCGGTAGATTTTCGAAACTGGGATCTGTTCGGGAGAATTCCCATCCCCTCTGTGCCTGCCACAGAACAGCACGAGATCGGTGAGTTGATTTCCCGAGTACGCCCGCTCCACGAGGTGATCGAGCGCTCTGCGTCACTCGCGGCCGAACGCCGCCAAGCCCTCATCACCGCCGCAGTAACCGGCCAGTTCGACGTCTCCACCGCCAGCGGCCGCAACGTAACGGACGGAGTCCCGGCAACATGAGCCCCATACACAGCGAGTCCGCCTTCGGGGACGCCATCGTCGCGGCCATGACCGAGCGCGGCTGGCGCGAAGCGCAGCCCGAGGACTATCAGGCCGACCTCGGCCTCGACACCAACGAGCTGTACACCTTCCTCGGCGAGAGCCAGCCCCGCGAGTGGGCCGAGCTCCTCGCCGTCTACGGCAGCGACCCCAACGCCGCCCAGCGCGGCTTCGCCCAGCGCCTCGACAAGGCGATCAGCGAGGACGGTCTCCTCAACGTCCTCCGGAACGGCGTCAAGGACCGGGGCGTCCGCCTCCGCGTGGCCTATTTCAAGCCGAACCTGGTCGCCGACGACTCCGTCCTCGACGGCTACCGCGCCAACCGCCTCACCGTCGTACGCGAACTCGTCTACGCCACCAAGCAGGCCGACTGGGGCAACAAGCTCGACCTGACGCTGTTCCTGAACGGCATCCCAGTCGCCACCGCCGAGCTGAAGAACCCGCTCACCCGGCAGGGCGTCGAGCACGCCAAGGAGCAGTACCGCACCGACCGCGACCCCACCGAGCTGATCTTCACCCGACGGGTCGTCGCCAACTTCGCGGTGGACCCGGACCTCGTCTTCGTGGCCACCCAGCTCCGGGGCAGGAACACCCGCTTCCTCCCCTTCAACACCGGCTCCAACGGCGCCGGCCTCCCCGGCGGCGCCGGAAACCCGGCCCCCACCGCCTACGGCACGTACGCCACCTCCTACCTGTGGGAACAGGTCTGGGCCCGCGACAACTGGCTGGACCTGCTCCAGCGTTACGTGCACCAGCAGAAGACGAAGACGCCCGGCGGCGGGACCACCAAGTCGACGATCTTCCCGCGCTTCCACCAGTGGGACGTCGTCAAGAGGCTGACCGCGCACGCTTCCTTCCACGGCGTGGGCCAGAACTACCTGGTCATGGCCTCCGCCGGCTCCGGCAAGTCAAACACCATCGGCTGGCTCGCCCACCGGCTGAGCGACCTGCACGCCGACACGGACCCCCGCGCGCTCGACCCCGACGCGCTCGCGGCCGGCCGGATCAAGCCGGGTTCGCCTGTGTTCGACAAGGTCATCGTCATCACGGACCGCCGCAACCTCGACGCCCAGCTCCGCGAGACGGTCGGCAGCTTCTCGCAGACCGAGGGGCTGGTCGTGAAGGTGGACGAGAAGCACGGGGCTAAGAGCGAGCAGCTCGCCCGCGCGCTGTCCCGCGACACGGGCAAGATCGTCACGGTCACCCTGCACTCGTTCCCCGCGCTCATCGACTACATCGAGCGCAACCCGACGGAGATCAAGGGCACCAAGTTCGCGATCGTCATCGACGAGGCCCACTCCTCGCAGTCCGGCGACGCCTCCACCGCCGTCAAGGCCGCGCTGCGGGACCTCGGTCTGGACGCGGACTCCGAGGACAAGGGCGCGAGCACCCTGACCGTGTACGAGAAGCTGAAGCAGAAGGCCGCGGAGCGCTCGAAGGCGGCCAACCTCTCCTACTTCGCCTTCACCGCCACCCCGAAGGCGAAGACGCTCGAACTCTTCGGCACGGAGGACACCGTGGACGGCAAGGCGGTCTACCGCCCCTTCCACACGTACTCCATGCGCCAGGCCATCGAGGAAGGGTTCATCCTCGACCCGCTGCGGAACTACGTCACGTACAACACGTACTGGAAGCTGGTGAACAGCAACCGGGACGAGCGCGAGGTGGACCCCTCGAAGGCCAACAGCCTCCTCGCCCGGTTCGCGCTCACCCACGAGTCCACCGTCTCCCAGCACGCCCAGGTGATCGTCGAGCACTTCGTGGCGCACTCCCGGGGCCGGCTCGGGGGACGCGCCAAGTCCATGGTCGTTACGGCCTCGCGCAGGTCCGCCGTGGAGACGGCCCGGGCGATTCGGAGCTACATCCAGGACCGGGACTACCACACCAAGTACCCCGACCTGGGCGTGCTGGTGGCGTTCTCGGGCTCGCTGAAGATCGACGGCGACAAGGAAGAGACCACCGAGTCGAAGGAGAACGGCGGCATCGCGGAGAGCGCGCTGCCGAAGGCGTTCGCGTACACCCGGGCCGACGACAAGACGGTCGGCGCGGGCGGGCGTGGACAGCAGGAGTACAAGATCCTTGTGGTCGCGGAGAAGTACCAGACCGGCTTCGATCAGCCGCTGCTGACCACCATGTACGTCAACAAGAAGCTGACCGGCATCTCGGCCGTTCAGACGCTCTCCCGTCTCAACCGCACGGCCGACCGCAAGACGCAGGCCGACCTGGCGGTCCTGGACTTCGCGAACGACGCCGAGGACATCCAGGACGCGTTCCGGCCGTACTTCGAGGAGGCGAACACCCTTCCCTCCGACCCGAACCTGCTCTACACCGCGCAGAGCCGGGTCATGTCGGCCCCGATCATCTCCGAGTCGGAGATGGACGAGTTCGCCGCGGCGTACTTCGCGGCGAAGGAGAAGGCGGCCGGCTCGCAGGCGAAGTGGGAGAAGCTGCACGCGGAGCTGTACCGGCTGCTCTCCCCCGCCGTCGCCCGCTTCGCGCCTCTGCTGGAAAGCGAGGAGGACGACGACGTCGAGACGGCCGAGGACTTCCGCGCGAACCTCAACGACTACGTACGGAAGTACGGCTTCCTCGCGCAGATTGTCCCGTACCGCGACGCGGAGTTGGAGCGGCTGCACCTCTACGGCCGCTACCTGCTCAACCGCCTCCCCCGCCGTGCGGACGGCGGTGTCGACATAGGGGAGATCGACCTCAGCCACCTCCGCGTGGAGAAGACCGGCGAGTACAACGTGTCGCTGTCGCCCGATGGGCCGGCCGAGTTGCCGGGCTTCGGGGACGGTACGGGTGGTGCGGCCGAGCCGGAGAAGTCGCTGCTCTCGGAGCTGATCGAGGCGTTCAACGCCAAGTTCGGTACGGAGTTCACCGAGGACGACGTCCGCGCACCGTTCAAGAAGACGACCGAGGACCCGAAGGTCCGCGCCGCCGCCGTCGTCAACGACGAGGCGAACTTCGGCAAGGTCTTCGACCGCGCCTTCGCCGACAACATGGCCGACCACATCGAGACGACCGCCGGCATAGGGCGCCAGTACTTCGGTCCCGACAAGAGCTTCCGCTCCAGCCTGGACCGGAGTGCACGCCGGGCGGCGTGGCGGATGATCCGTCGCGACGAGGGTGTGGACGAGTAGTCCGCCTGTGCGTGCGGGAGGGCCCCGCAGCGTTGCCGGCTCGGCTCGCTACGGGGCCCTCCCGCCGTCGCTGCGGCTCAGCTCGTGACAAGCCCCACGAATCCCGACCACGCCGCTGGTGCGACGGTCAGGACCGGGCCGCTGGTTTGCTTGGAGTCGCGGATGTGCACGCAGGCCGCAGCGGCGGCGAACTCGACACACTCGCCACCGTTGCCGGTGCTGTAACTGCTCTTGCGCCAGGCGACTTCCACGCACTCGCCGCCTTCAGCACCGCTGTAGCTGCTCTTGACCCAAACCAGCTCCTGCCTGACAGCAGCATCAGTGGTCTTCATAGCTCTCCCAGCAACTTCTCGATGAATACCAGAGACTCCTGTGGAGTCAGCGCCTGCGAGCGGATAATCCCATAGCGTGCCGCGACGGAGCGCACCTCGTCGCGGTCGGTCAGCAGGATGCTGCGCCCTTGCACCTCCAGATAGGCGAGTTGCTCACCGCTCTTGGGCGTGATCAAGGTGAAGGGCCCATCCAGTCCGGCGTTGTCCTCGCGGACCGTCGGCATCACCTGAATCTCAACGCCTCGCTGCCGCCCGGTCAGAAGGATGTGCTCCAAGACGCCCCTGAGAACAGCTGCCCCACCGAAGGGCCTCCGCAGCACAGCTTCCTCAATCACGAAGCTCATCAGGGGAGCAGGCCACCGGTTGAACACTTCCTGTCGAGCGCTGCGAGACGCTACACGCTGCTCGATGGTGTCCTCGTCGAGCAACGGCCGCCGCATCGCGAGAAGGGCGCGCGTGTACTCCTCGGTCTGCAGGAGTCCGGGCACTGCACTTACCGCGTACACGTACAGCTCAAGCGCCTCGGCCTCCAGGCGTGCGGCGTCCCGGAAGAACGCCGGGTACTGCGCCCGCACGACCTCGTCCTTCAGCGTCAGCAGCAGACCCCCCGCGTCCACCGCCGCATCCGCGTCGTCGATGAAGGCCGGCTGCGGAATGCGTCGCCCCTGTTCGAACGAGGCGATCGACTGCGCGGAGTAGCCCACCCGCTTCCCGAACTCCGTCCGGTCCAGCCCCGCCCGTACGCGTAACAGCTTCAGCTGACGCCCGAAGGCGACGGCCACCCCGTTCTCCGGCCTGCTCTCCGACCGCTTCCCCGCGTCCGGCGCTCCACCCACCTCAGCCGCCCCCGGCTCCGTCCCCGCCTCGTCCAGCGCCATCATCGCCACCGCCTGTCCCACGTCCGTATGCGCCCGAACCGCAGCGCCCGCCCTGGCTCGCCCCACTCGGGCACCGTAATCACCCGCCGATCCACCCGCACGGCGTTCGAAGTCGGTTCCCTCCAAAGGGTCTGGGGAGGGCGCGTCCCGTGACCGGAAAGCAACGTTCCGCGATCACTGGTCCAAACCCCGGCTGGACCAGTGATCGTCCTTCCGGAGAGACTTGCCCCGACGTTGCGGAGCCGGGACCGTACGCGTGTACCGAACGGGCCCCGCCCCGCACCCGCACGTACGCACACCCGGGGGACATGTGCCGCAGCAGCAGTCGATCGCCGGTCGGTACGACCTCCTCGAACCGCTCGCCAACGGCGGCATGGGCGACGTATGGCGGGGCTACGACAGGGTGCTGGACCGACCCGTCGCGGTGAAGCGGATCAGGCCGCAGGCCGTCGCCGACTCCCCGCAGCTGGCCGACGAGTTCGCCAAGCGGTTCCGCCGGGAGGCGCGCATCACCGCGCGCATTCAGCACCCAGGTGTGCCGCAGGTGTACGACGCGGTGCTCGACGACAGCCACGACCGGCTGTTCCTGGTGATGGAGCTGGTGGACGGCATGCCGCTGTCCGCCTGCATCCACCCGGACCATCCGCTTCCGGTCAGCTGGGCGGTCGCCGTGGCGGCTCAGGTCGCCACCGTGTTGTCGCACGCACACGAGGTTCCGGTCATCCACCGCGACCTGAAGCCGGGCAACATCCTGGTCGCGCGCGACGGGACGGTGAAGGTCCTCGACTTCGGGATCGCCGCCATACTTCGGACCGATGTCACCAGGCTGACCGCGACCGGGAACCCCGTCGGCACCTACCAGTACATGGCGCCGGAGCAGGTGCGCGGCGGGCGGATCTCCCCGCAGACCGATCTCTACGCGCTCGGGTGCGTGCTGCACGAACTGCTCAGCGGCCGTGTGCTGTTCAGCGCGGACAGCGAGTACCTGGTGATGTACCAGCATGTGAACGCCGCTCCCACCCCCCTGCGTGTGCTGCGCCCCGAGGTGCCGCTGGCCCTGGAGGAGCTCGTTCTCCAGCTGCTGCTGAAGTCACCGGAGGCACGGCCGGCCGACGTGCAGGAGGTGTACGCGCGGCTGCGGCCGTTCCTGCCACCGCCGGGCGAGAGCCCTGCGCCGGGGGACACCGGGCCGGCGGGTGTGCCCGACCCGACAGGGATCTTCCGTGATCCGTACGCCCCGCGGGCGCGGGGCGGGAGCGGGCGCGCCACCGCGCCGACGAACGCCCCGGCCGCTCCCGTCGCCGTGCCCGTACCGGCGCGGCTCCGGGAGGAGATCGAGGATGCCTATGCGCATTCCGACGCCCTTCTGGAGGAGGAGCGGTTCGCGCAGGCCGCGGAGGTGCTCGGCGAGGTCATCGAGCCCGCCGCGCGGGTCCTGGGAGCGGAGAGCAAACGGGTGCTGGCCCTGCGGAAGAACCGGGCGGCGATCCAGCTCCTCGGCGGGGACTACCGGGCGGCGCTGCCCGAGTTCGACGCCTTGGCCGACGCGTACGCGCGTACCGACGGGCCGGCCGGGGCGTCGGCACGTGCCTGTCGCGCCCAGGCCGCCCGCTGCCGTGCCGAGCTCGGGCGGGCCACCGATGCGCTCGCCGAGCTGCGCACCCTCCTGGCCGTCGTACGGTCCGTCGACAGCGACCTGAGCGAGGAGGCGGTCGAGCTGCGCCGTGATATCGGGATGCTGCTGCTCGCTCAGGGACAGGCGGCCGAGGCGGACCGGATTCTGCGGCCCCTGTACGAGGACCTGTGCGTGGTCTTCGGGCCCGAGGACGAGATGAGTGAGGAGGTAGCCGAGGCACTTGCCCTGATCGGCCTGGGTCTCGACGGACCGGCTGCCTGACCCCTTTCCCGCCCGACCGAACCGTCCCATCCGCTCCTCCCCGGAAAGTACGACCATGCCGCATCTCGCGTTCGACATCGGTTTCTGCGCCCAGCTCGGGAAGCTTCAAGGCAGCGTGAAGCAGGGGGTGTTCGACGCGTGGGAGAAGTTCGAGCGGCTCACTCTGGATCAGCTGTTCAAGGATCCCGGGCTCAAGCTGGAATCGCTGAAGCGGGCGCGGGACCCCCACATCCGGACCATCAGGATCGATCAGGCGACGCGAGGCGTCGTACTCGCGCCCGACAGCGGGGACACGTACGTGTTGCTGCGCGTGATGCCGCACGACAAGGCGATCGACTGGGCCGTCAAGCAGAGGGCGAGCATCAACACGGTCACCCGAGCCGTCGAGGTGCGGGACATCGCGATGCTCGACGAGCTCACGCCCGCATACGAGCGGATCGCCGTCGATTCCGACCGCCGCCTCTTCTCGAAGGTGTCCGACGGGGACATGGCGGCGCTCGGCATCGACGAGACCACGCTCCGCCAGGCACGCGCACTGACCGATATGGAGCAACTGCAGGTCTTCGCACCGTACTTCCCCCAGGACCAGCGCGAGGTACTCGAATACCTCGCCGCCGGATTCACCGTGGAGGAGGTGTGGCGGGATGTCGTCTCCGTCGCCCTCGCCGCCACGCCCGGCGACGACGCGCCGGTGGACACCGAGGACTTCGCGACCGCCATCCGCCGTACCCGTACCCGTATCGCGCACGTCACCGGGTCCGAGGAGCTGCGGGACATCCTCGACAAGCCGTTCGCTGCCTGGCGGGTCTTCCTGCACCCGTCACAGCACAAGGTCGCCTACCGGGCCTCGTACTCCGGCCCCGCTCAAGTCACCGGAGGCCCCGGCACCGGCAAGACCGTCGTCGCACTGCACCGCGTACGCCATCTGTTGGGGTATCTGAGGGACGGAGATCGCATCCTCCTCACCACGTACACCAACGCGCTGGTGGGTGCCCTGCGGACGGGGCTGGCCTCCCTGGTCGAGGACGAGGCGCTGCGCGACCGGGTGGACATCATGACTGTCGACGCGTTCGCGGGACGGGTCCTGTCCACCTCGCGGCGGCCACTGCGCGGTGGAGAGGAGGAAACACGCTGGGCCCAGGCGGCGAAGGCGACCGGGTTCACCGGCAGCTCGCAGTTCCTGAGCCAGGAGTACCGGCACGTCATCCTCGCGCAGAATCTGCGGACCGAGCAGGAGTACGTGGGCTGTGAGCGCCGCGGCCGCGGGAGCCAGTTCCCCACGTCGGCCCGTCCGCTCGCGTGGCGCACGGTGGAGGAGTTCACCGGACGGCTCGCCTCCGACGGGTTGCGCACCTACCTGGGAACGTGTGCGGAGGCCGCCGACCTGCTGGCGGCCGAGGGGCCCCGGTACCGGCACGTGGTGATCGACGAGGCGCAGGACCTGCACCCCGCCCAGTGGCGGCTGCTGCGGGCGGCGGCCCCGCAGCGCCCGGACGACCTGTTCATCGCCGGGGACCCGCACCAGCGGATCTACGACTCCAAGGTGTCGCTGAAGGCCGTGGGGATCAAGGTCGCGGGCAGGTCGGCGAAGATGCGCAAGAACTACCGCTCCACGCACGAGATCCTGAGCTGGTCCACCGCCCTCCTTGTCGGACGCCCCTTCGAGCAGCTGGCGGACGAGGCCGACAACGAGACACTGCTCGGATATCGCTCGGCCTTGCACGGCAACGGGCCCGAGGTCTGCACGACGGCCTCGGAGGAAGCGGAGCTGGACGCCCTGCTCGCGAGGGTCCGGGGCTGGGTCGACAGCGGGATCGCACCGGGAG
The DNA here is from genome assembly GCA_036226585.1 of Streptomyces sp. NBC_00708. Classification (GTDB taxonomy): domain Bacteria; phylum Actinomycetota; class Actinomycetes; order Streptomycetales; family Streptomycetaceae; genus Streptomyces. The sequence continues at coordinate 6,413,775 of CP108997.1, read as the reverse complement.
ACATCGGTGTGACGGCCCGCTTCAACAAGAACTGCGACAAAGCTGTGGACCGGCTCCGGGCCGCGGGGATCCTGGCAACGAGGCTGCGGGGCGACGGCCCCTCCGCGCCGGACGCCGTGCAGGTGGGCACGATGCACGCGTTCAAGGGGCTGGAGTTCCGTTGCGTCGCGGTCATCGGGGTGAGCGAGGGCGCGCTGCCGTACCCCCGCGCCGTGACACCGGTTGATGTGGATCCCGTACAGCACGCCTCGGACCTGATGGCGGAGCGCTGTCTGCTGTTCGTCGCCTGCACGCGGGCGCGTGACGGGCTCTACGTGTCGTGGTCGGGTGCGCCGAGTGCCTTCCTGGTGGAGGCGGGGCTGGGGCGGAGTCAGCCCTCAACCCGGACCGCACACGCGAACGGCCCCCGGTGGACAACCTGATCGTGTACGCGAAGCGCAAGTAGAACCGGCGCCGACCTGCGCCCCACGCTCCCAGGGCGCAAGCTGAGGCGAGGAACTACTCCGGAGGGAGTGGGTCGCCATGAACCGTCAGGCGTACGGCCCACCTGGTCGAAGGCTCCTCGCAGTGCTCGGCGCCGCAACCGCCGTCGGCCTGCTCGTCGACTGCGGCCCGGCGGAGGACGCGGCTCATACGCGGAGCGGCAAAACACCGGCGCACGCCGCCAGCGCCGCCCGCGCCACCGAGACCCCACCTCCACCCAGTGACCAGGTACGGGTCCTCAAGGAGGGCAAGAAGCTCCAGGTGGCGATCTCGCCTGACAGTACGCTCGACATCCCCGCGAGCTCGGCCGTAGTGACCCTGACCGAGCTGAAGCAGTCCGACAGCTTGCCGAACGACGCGGGTCTCGACCCGGAGGTCGCCGATCCGGGGATGACCTTCGTCTGCCTGGAAATGAAGGTGAAGAACACGAGCAGTGAGGATTTTGACACCTACCCGCTGACGCACGCCCGGTGGACCGGCAAGGACGGCGAGACTAAGAACGTCGACCAAACCATCGGCGGTGACTGCGCGGGGCTCGGGATGGCCGAGGAGAACTTCGTGAACGAACCGGACCCGCGACCGGGCGAGTTCGTGCGGGCGACCACAATCCTCATGGTCCCGGACGGACAACCCGGGTACCTGGAGTTCGACGACCGTCAGGACTTCGGCATGTTCAAGGTCGGGACCCACTCGTCCAACTGACCTCCGACGGCCGTCAGGCTCGGTTGCGGAAGACCAGCAGGTAGCGCCAGAAGAGGAGTCTGCGGATGCTGCACCCCGGCAGCAACGTCGCCGCTTCCCGGCGGATCTCGGACAGGGGCATGGTCGGCTGCAGCACCGGCGCACTTACCGCCTGCCGGCGAGTCGCGGCGGGGCGGAACCGGTCCTTGGCACCGATCGCCAGCCTGGCGGCGGCGTTGGCCGGCACGGCTGCCAGGCTCCAGGCCCAGTCGAGGCGGGTCCGTTCCGGGTAGCACCCCAGGATCACCAGGACGCCGCCGGGCGCGAGCGCGTCACGCAAGGTCGCGACGGTTGCGAACGGCATGTGGTGGATGCTGGCCAGGCACGAGATGAAGCCGTAGTGCCCCTGGGGCAGGGCGAGTTCGGTCACGTCCGCGCGCCGGAAACGCGGGATCCGGTCGTCGGCCGCCCCGTCGGAGAAGGAGCGGGCCTCCGCGATGGCCTCCTCCGACGGGTCGACCGCGTCGACCTCCATGTCCGGGCGGGCGAGCCGCCGCGCGAACTGCCCGGTCCCGCACCCCACCTCCAGCGCCGCCGCGCAGTCGCGCGGCATGTGCCTCAGCAGCAGACGGTGGTAGTGGTCGTTGTGGTCGAAGGGCATGGCCCCGACCCTGCCACAGCACCCACACGCGTGGGCCGGCACTCACGCGTTCCGTCAGAGGCGCTGGGCGAAGCGCCGGTCCACATGGACCCGGGCGAACTCGCTCCTCAGCCGCCGTTCGTCCGAGAGCGGGGCGTGGCCGAAGATCACGATGGGGTGGATCCCGGGCCGCCGCTCCTTGATGGCTCGGGTGGGCTCGGACGGGTCGGAGTAATGGTTGGCGTAAACGTGCAGGTAATGGTCGCTCTCGTCGAAGCCCATCGCGTGGTACCAGGCCAGCGTGTCCACGTCGCCCCGGTCCAGGCATCCAGCGTGGTCGCCCCGGCCGAGCGTGCCCAATCGCGGGTCCGGTCCAGCAGTTGCCGTCCCAGGCCGCGGCGACGGTGGTCCGGGTGGACTGCGACGGTGTCGACGGTCGCCGCATGGCCCTCGATGCCGGTGTCCATGAGGGCGGCTACCGAGCCGGTCGCGTCGACCACGACGAGTTCCAGGCCGGGCGCCGCGATGACCGGCTTGGCGGGGACGACGGAGTCGTAGAAGGCCGTGTCCAGGAAGGCGAGAACCCGGCAGCGCAGCCAGGAGGTCTCGTCAGCCGGTGTGTACGCGCGGAGTGTGTAGGTCAAGATCGTGATCCTCTGCAGGCGTGAAGGTGTGCGGTCGGCGGTTGCAGAGTGTCGTGTTCACGCCGGAGATCATCGCCTCAAGGGCGGGAGCCGGCAAGCGAATTCCCACCGGGCTGAACCCACCATCACGAGCCGCGCCGACTGGCTCGGTCGCCCGATCCGTCCCCGGCCGTTCCGTCCGCTCGCCGCCCATCCCCCGCCGCGCGACCATGAGTACGGGGACCCCACGGGGCAACGCACCGGGAGGCATCCGTGGCTCATACGCACTCCAGTGAGCACGCCACCGATACCGACGTGCTGATCATCGGCGCCGGGCCCGTCGGGCTGAGTGTCGCGGCGGAGCTGCGGCGGCGCGGGGTGGCGTGCCGGCTCGTCGACCGGCTGGCGGGCCGGCTGCCGTACGCGAAGGCGGTGGGCATCCAGCCGCGCACCCTGGAGCTCTGGGACCGGATGGGCCTGGCCGGGGCCGTGCTGGAGGCGGCGGCGCCGATGTACGGGCAGCTGATCCATATCGACGGGGCCGAGGTGGCCCGGATCGAGCTCGCGCTGCCGCCCGAGGTGCCGTACGGGTTCGCCTCGCTTCCGCAGTACGAGACCGAGCGCATCCTGGAGGAGTACGTCGCCGGGTTCGGCACGGCCATCGAGCGCGGGACGGAGCTGGAGGGCTTCGACCAGGACGCGGACGGGGTAACGGCGCGGCTGCGTACGGCCTCCGGCGGGACGGAGGAGGTGCGGGCCGGGTATCTGGTCGGCTGCGACGGTGCGCACAGCACCGTACGCAAGGGGCTCGGGCTCTCCTTCGAGGGCGGGGCGTTCGGCGAGGAGTACATGCTGGCCGACGTCGAGGCCGACTGGGACCTGCCGTACGGGTACGGGGTGCGCGCCAGTCACACCGCGGCCGACGGGTCCACGGACGATCTGCTGGTCTGCATCCCGCTGCCGGGTACGGGCCGCTACCGGATGTCCATGCTGGTCCCGCCCGCGCTCTCCACCGGTCCGGCGGACGGCGGCGAGGTGGCGCACGGTCTTGAGGGCGGGCACACGCCGACGCTCATGGACATCCAGGCCGTGGTCGACCGCCTGGCACCGAGGCCCGCGGTCCTGTCGCGGATGCGCTGGTCGTCCGTCTTCCGGATCAGCCACCGGATCGTGGACCGGTACGGCGAGGGCCGGGTCTTCGTCGCGGGCGACGCCGCCCACATCCATCCGCCGACCGGCGCGCAGGGCATGAACACGGGCATCCAGGACGCCTGCAACCTGGCCTGGAAGCTCGCCCTCGTGGTGCGCGGCGAGGCCGGGCCCGCGCTGCTGACCAGCTACGACGCCGAGCGGCGGCCGGTGGGCGAGGAGGTCGTCGGGCGGACCGTCCGGCACGCCACCCAGGGTGTCGAGAACGACGCGGACGATCTGGAGACCGTGCTGCTCCGTGAGGCCCAGCTGCTCGTCGGCTACCGCGACGGGCCGCTGTCCGGCACCCCGTACGGGCCCCCCGACGCCCCGCAGCCCGGCGACCGCGCCCCGGACTGCGGAGGTCTGACGCACCCGGTGGCGGCCTACCCGCTGCGGCTGCTCGACGTACTGCGCGGCCGGACGGGCCATGTGCTGCTGCGGTACGCGCCGCGGGGCGTCGAAGCGACGGAGGTGGGCGGCATGGACACCGTCACCGTCGTGGCGGGCGACGCGCCGGCGGACGTGCCCGGCCACCGCGACACGGGCGGCGAGTTCGGGCGCCTCTACCGGCCGGACGGGCCGACCGGTTTCGTCGTACGCCCGGACGGGCAGCTCGGCGCCCGCTTCCCGTTGTCCCTCGCGTCCAACGCACTGCCGCGCTATCTGGCGGCCCTCTCCGCCCGGGGTACTGACGACTCCGCTTAGGGCCTTTCGTTTGGATCAGGCCGGATCAGGGAGCGGGCTCCGGTGCCGTGCATCGCAAGGCGGAGGATTGAGGCAACGCGGAGCGTTGGTGATTGACGACAACGCCGCGAGGTGCGGTGCCGGAGCCCGCGAGCCCGGCATGATCCAAACGAAAGGCCCTAGCCCCGTGCCTTCGCCAGCCGCTGGCGGCGCGCCTCGTACAGGACGATCGACGCCGCGTTCGAGGCGTTGAGGGAGCTGGCCGAACCCGTCATCGGGATGCTGACGACGTGGTCGCAGCGGTCGCGCCACGCGTTGCTGAGGCCGGCGGTCTCGTTGCCGATGAGCAGCAGGACGGGCTGGGTCAGGTCGAACTCCGAGGCGTCGCACTCGCCGTCCTCGTCGGTGCCGACGACGACCACCGGGCGGCCCTGCGCGCGCTCCGCGTCCAGCCACTGGCCGACCTCGTGGTGCGAGGGGGTGCGGACCACGGGCAGTGCGAAGAAGGAGCCTGTCGTCGCCCGGACCGCCTTCGGGTCGTACGGGTCGGCCGCGTGCCCCGTCACGATGAGCCCGCGCGCGCCGAAGGCGTCGGCGGAGCGGATGATGCTGCCGATGTTGCCGGGCTGCGTCGGGCGGTCGAAGACGAGGCCGAGGAAGTCGTCACCGACCGGGATGCGGGTCAGGTCGTCGGGGGCCATCTCGACCACGGCCAGGACCTCCGGCGCGCCCTCCGCCCGCTCGCTCAGCTCCGCGAGCAGGTCGGGGGCCATCGCGATGCGCTCGGTGGTGATGCCTCGCATCAGCTCCTCGGCCCAACGGGACAGGGGGCGGCTCGCGTCGTACAGGAGGGAGCGGATCGTCCAGCCGTGCTCGACGGCCATGGTGATCGGCCGGACGCCCTGGACGATGAACTCGCGGGCGCGCCCGCGCTTGGTCCGGTTGGTGAGCAGCGTCTGGAACTGCTGAAAGCGGGCGTTGCGGGTCGAGATCCGCTGCACAGCCACCGGTGGGTCCTCCAGGGTCGATTCGCTCGTCCGGCGGCGGCATGGGCCGTCCCCGGAAACCAGAAATTCCCACGGTTCGCGATGAACCGTGGGAACTGGATGAGTGTCCGAGGGGGGACTTGAACCCCCACGCCCGATAAAGGGCACTAGCACCTCAAGCTAGCGCGTCTGCCATTCCGCCACCCGGACCAGGTGATCCGCCCCGGTTTCCCGCGGCGACAAAGAAAACAATACCAGGGGTTCGGGGTGCCTCTCACCTGGATATCCGGTGGCCGGCCGGTGGACATTGCGCTGGTCAGTGCGGTGCGGGGGCGTCCAGGAGGCGTTTCGCCCCAGCCGTGCGCCCCTCCCGTACGGACCGTCGCGACGCACGTACGGACCGTGGAGCCGGAGGGTCGGCGCCGGGGTCCACCGGCGGGCGGACGGGGCGGGTTACGTTCGCTCGCATGAGTGATCGCGGCTCCCGTCCTCCCCGCGCGCTGTCACCTCTGCGCGAGCACCTGCGCGAGACCTTCTGGTTCGCCCCGGCCATGACGCTCGTCGTCGCGTGCGTGCTCTGGTTCGCCGCCGCGGCGGTGGACGAGCAGATCGTCTCGTACCTGCGCGAGGAGCGGGCGTACGACGAGATCCAGGACCTGGTGAAGGTCGCCGAGGACACCAAGCAGATCGTCGTCACGGTCAGCTCCGCGATGATGACCTTCATCGGTGTGGTCTTCAGCATCTCGCTGGTCGCCGTGCAGATGGCGAGCGGGCAGCTCACGCCCCGGGTGGTGCGGATCTTCGTACGGAGCCGGATCAGCAAGCTCACCCTGTCGGTGTTCCTCGCGACGTTCGTGTTCTCGCTGCTGGTGCTCAGCTCGTACGAGAGCGAGACCGACCCCCGGCGGGTCACCTCGCTGCCGTTCGTGCAGAGCCTGCTGACCGCCGCGCTCGTCGGGCTGAGTCTGCTGCTGTTCATCGCGTACGTGAGTTCCACGCTGCGTCTGATGCAGATCGGGCCGGTCCTCGATCACATCACCCGGGACACGTCCAAGGTGCTGGGCCGGATGCCCGCCGGCCGGCCGGGCGAGGAGCCGCTGCCCGACGAGACCGGGCAGATCCTCTACGAGGGACGGGCCGGGGTGCTCCGGGACGTCAACGTCGCCCGGCTCGTCCGGGCCGCCCGGCGCCAGGGCGTCGTGCTCCGGCTGATCCCCCGGCTCGGGGACTTCGTGGTGCCGGGGACGCCGGTGCTCGCCGTGCACGGCGGGGCGGCGCCGAGCCGGCACGCGCTGCGGTACACGGTGTCCGTGGGCGTCGAGCGCACCCTGCACCAGGATCTGGCGTTCGGGCCGCGCCAGCTGTCGGACATCGCGCTACGGGCCCTGTCCCCCGCGACCAACGACCCGACGACCGCCGTGCAGTGCCTGGACCGGATCGTGCAGTTCCTCGCCGCCGCCGTGCGGCTGCCGCTGGGCACCGTGCACCACCGGGACCGTTCGGGCGCGGTCCGGCTGGTGCAGGAGGTGCCGTCGTGGGAGGACCTGGTGGACCTCGGCTTCGAGGAGATCCGCCGGTGCGGGGCGAACGCCCCCCAGGTGACGCGGCGGCTGCTCGCCGGGATCGACGACCTGATGCCGCTGGCCGGTCCTGACCGGCGGGGGCCGCTGGTCCGGCACCGCGCGCTGCTGGTGCAGGCGGTGGAGCACGCGGTGCCGGAGGTGGCCGAGCGGGAGTTCTCGCTGCTGCCCGACCGGCAGGGGATCGGCTGAGGGCCGCATACCGCTCAGGCTCTACGGCATCAGGTGGTGGCCCGGGAAGTTGCCCGGCGGCCGCTCGCCCTCGGGGCCGTCGGTGACCGCGCGGACCAGGAGGTCCCCGCCGACGAACGCCCCGCTCCAGGAGGCGCCGAAGCCGCCGAACAGCTCCTCGCGGTCGCCTCGGGAGCGCGGCTTGCCGTGGCCGGTCTTGAAGGCGCGGATCTGCGGGGCCAGCCGCCGGTAGGTGGCGGGGTCGTCGGTCGAGAGGGTGGCGACCAGGGCCCCGTTCGACGCGTTCATCGCGGCCAGCAGCTCGGCCTCGGTGTCGACCAGCACGATCGTGTCGACCGGTCCGAAGGGCTCCGCGTGGTGCAGCGGTGAGGACGGCGGCGGGCCCAGCAGGGTGACCGGGTGGAGGTACGCGGAGGTGTCCTGGCCCGGCAGGAAGTGCCCGCCGGACGCCGAAGCGTCGCCCCGGTACAGCGGGACCGCACCCCGGTCGACCGCCTCGGCGACCTGGTCGGCCAGCTCCTTCGCCTTGGCGGCGTTGATCAGGGGGCCGAAGTCCAGGTCGGGCAGCGGGTCCGACGGGTCCGCGACGGCGAGGGGGTGGCCGACGCGCAGGGAGCGGACCGCCGGGAGGTACGCCGCCAGGAACGCGTCGAAGGAGCTGCGCTGGACGACGAACCGGGGGTAGGCCGTGCAGCGCTGCTTGCCGTAGTCGAAGAGCTTCGGGATGACGGCGGTGAGCGCGTCCCAGTCGGTGTGGTTCCAGATGCCCCAGGTGTTGAGGCCCTCCTGTTCGAGGATGTGCCGTTTGCCGAGGTCGGCGACGGCGGTGGCGATCCTCGCCCCGGTGTCGCGGCCCCCGACGAAGGAGACGCAGCCGATCTCGGGCGAGCGCACCAGCGCCTCGGAGAGTTCGCCGCCGCTGCCGCTGACCAGGGTGAGCGGCAGTCCCTCGCGGACGGCGAGCGCACAGGCCAGGGTGAGGCAGGCGACGCCGCCGTCGGTGGGTGTCTTGGCGATCACCGCGTTGCCGGCCAGGGCCTGCACGAGCATCGCGTGGACCAGCACGGACATCGGGTAGTTCCAGCTGGCGATGTTGGAGACCGGGCCGGGCAGCGGGGTGCGGTCGACGAGCATCCGGTCGATGTTCTCGACGTACCAGCGCACTCCGTCGATCGCCCGGTCCACGTCCGCCGTGGCGAGGCGCCAGGGCTTGCCGATCTCCCAGACGAGCAGGAGGGCCAGCAGGTCACGGTGTTCGGTCAGGGCGTCCAGGGCCGCGGTCACCCGGGCCTTGCGCTCGTCGAGCGGGGTGTGGCGCCAGGCGCGGTGCTCGTCCAGGGCGGCGCGGACCGCGCGGGCGGCGGTGGGACCGTCGAGCCGGGGCGCCCCGGCGATGGGGGTGCCGTCCACGGGGGTGGTGGCGGGGAGCGCGTGCCCTTCGCGGTGCCAGGTACCGGCCCAGAGGTTCAGGACGCGGTCGCCCTGGAAGGCCTCGGGGGCGACGGCCAGGCAGCGGTTCCAGGCGTCGGTCCAGGCGGTGCCCGGTTTCAGGGCGAGCGCGGGGGCGGTGGGGACGGGGACGGGGGGCGCGATGGTGGCAGCCATGGGTTACTCCGCTCTCGGTGCACGGTCGGGGCGGGGGGCCGGGGTGCGGGGAATGCTGCCGTGGCGGGGCTGTGATTCGGTGCAGCGTGGCTGGACCGGGAGCCGCCCACCCCCGTGGAGCGGCCCCCGGCGTCTCAGTCCCTCCCCCCGAACGCCGCGTCGAACGCCGCGCTCGGCGGCGGGAAGTCGTACCGCTTCAGCGAGGCCAGCGCCTCCGGGGCCCCCGCGAGCCGGTCCATTCCGGCGTCCTCCCACTCCACCGAGACGGGACCCTCGTAGCCGATGGACCGCAGCATGCGGAACACGTCCTCCCAGGGCACGTCCCCGTGGCCGGCCGAGACGAAGTCCCAGCCGCGGCGCGGATCGCCCCAGGGGAGGTGGGAGCCGAGGCGGCCGTTGCGGCCGTCGAGGCGCTTGCGGGCCTCCTTGCAGTCCACGTGGTAGATCCGGTCCCGGAAGTCGTACAGGAAGCCGACCGGGTCCAGGTCCTGCCAGACGAAGTGGCTCGGGTCGAAGTTCAGCCCGAAGGCGGGACGGTGGTCCACGGCCTCCAGAGCGCGGTGCGTGGTCCAGTAGTCGTACGCGATCTCGCTGGGGTGCACCTCGTGGGCGAAGCGGACGCCCTCCGCGTCGAAGACGTCCAGAATCGGGTTCCAGCGCTCGGCGAAGTCCTCGTACCCGCGCTCGATCATGTGCGGCGGGACCGGCGGGAACATCGCGACGAGGTGCCAGATCGAGGAGCCGGTGAAGCCGATGACGGTGTCCACGCCGAACGCGGCGGCGGCCCGCGCGGTGTCGGCCATCCCGGCTGCGGCCCGGCGGCGTACGCCCTCCGGTTCGCCGTCGCCCCAGATGCGGGCGGGCAGGATGCCCTGGTGGCGTTCGTCGATGGGGTGGTCGCAGACGGCCTGGCCCACCAGGTGGTTGGAGATCGCCCAGCACTTCAGGCCGTACGTGTCGAGGAGTTGGCGTCGGCCGTCCAGGTACGCGGGGTCCGCCAGGGCCTTGTCGACCTCGAAGTGGTCGCCCCAGCAGGCGAGTTCGAGTCCGTCGTAGCCGAAGTCCCGGGCGTACCGGCAGACCTCCTCCAGGGGCAGGTCGGCCCACTGGCCGGTGAAGAGGGTGAAGGGTCGGGGCATGCGCGGGGCCTCCTAGAGCGGTACGGGGGTGAGGACGGAGTTCTTGGCGGCGCTCTCCTCCACCGCCGCCAGCACCCGCTGCACCTGGAGGCCGTCCGCGAACGACGGTACGGGCGGGGCTCCTTCGGCGAGGGCGCACACCACGTCGCGGGCCTGGTGGACGAAGGTGTGCTCGTAGCCGAGTGCGTGGCCCGGCGGCCACCACGCCTCCAGGTAGGGGTGTTCGGGCTCGGTGACGAGGACGCGCCGGAAGCCGGCCGTGGCGGCGGGCTCGGTGTGGTCGTGGAAGGACAGTTCGTTGAGCCGCTCCAGGTCGAAGGCGAGCGAGCCGCGCTCCCCGTTGATCTCCAGGCGCAGGGCGTTCTTGCGGCCGGCGGCCATCCGGGTCACCTCGAAGGAGGCCAGGGCGCCGGACGCCAGCCGCCCGGTGAACACCGCCGCGTCGTCCACGGTGACCGGACCCGTTCCCCCGGCCGCCACCCCGCCGCCGAGGCCCCCGGACGGTCCGGCGGGCCGGGGACGTTCGCGTACGAAGGTCTCGCTCAGCGCCGACACCGCGACCAGGGGCTCCCCGGCCAGGTACTGCGCGAGGTCCACGACATGCGCGCCGAGGTCGCCGAGCGCGCCGGAGCCCGCACGCTCCTTGTCCAGGCGCCAGGTGAGCGGGGAGGCGGGGTCGGTGAGCCAGTCCTGGAGGTAGACGGCGCGTACATGGCGCAGGGCGCCGAGGCGGCCCTCGGCGATGAGGCTGCGGGCGTGGGCCAGGGCGGGCACCCGGCGGTAGTTGAAGCCGACGAAGGCCGCGCGGCCCCGGGCGGCGGCGCGCTCGGCCGCCGCCGTCATGGCCTCGGCCTCGGCCACGGTGTTGGCGAGCGGCTTCTCGCACAGCACGTGCTTGCCGGCCTCCAGGGCGGCGAGGGCGATCTCGGCGTGGCTGTCGCCGGGGGTGCAGATGTCGACGAGCTGCACGTCGTCGCGGGCGATCAGGGCGCGCCAGTCGGTCTCGGCGGCGGCCCAGCCGTGCCGGCCGGCCGCCGCCTCGACGGCGGTGCGGTCGCGTCCGCAGATCGCGGCGAGGACCGGCCGCATCGGCAGGTCGAAGACGTGTCCGGCGGTGCGCCACCCCTGTGAGTGGGCGGCGCCCATGAACGCGTATCCGACCATGCCGATCCCGAGCGTCGGCGGCTCGGCCGTCTGCTGCTGCGTCTGATCCCTCTGGGCCATCCGGGGCTTCCTCCTCGTCGGTGGTTCGGCGGGTACGGCGGCGGGGCGGCTCAGTTGAAGCCGGTCGGCAGGTACTGGTCGACGTTGTCCTTGGTGACGACGGCGGAGTAGAGGGTGAGGCTGGTGGGGATCTCCAGCTCGGCGAGTCCGGAGACACCCTTGGACTGGCCGAGGGCGCGGGCCAGGTCGATGGCGGAGGCCGCCATGGTCGGCGGATAGAGGACGGTGGCCTTCAGGACGCTGTTGTCGGCTTTGATGGCGTCCATCGCGGACTTGGCGCCGGCGCCGCCGACCATCAGGAACTCGTCGCGGCCGGCCTGCTGGATGGCGCGGAGCGCGCCCACGCCCTGGTCGTCGTCGTGGTTCCACAGGGCGTCGAACTTCTTCTGCGCCTGAAGGAGCTGCGCCATCTTCGCCTGGCCCGACTCGACGGTGAAATCGGCCGCCTGACGGGCCACCAGCTCGATGTTGGAATAGTTCTTCAGGGCGTCGGCGAAGCCCTTGCTGCGCTGCTTGGTGAGCTCCAGGTTGTCGATGCCGGCGAGTTCGACGACCTTGGCGTTCTTCTTGTCCTTGAGCTGTTCGCCGATGTAGGTGCCGGCGTTGAGGCCCATGCCGTAGTTGTCGCCGCCGATCCAGCAGCGGTAGGCCTGCGGGGATGCGAAGATCCGGTCCAGGTTGATGACGGGGATGCCGGCGCGCATGGCTTCCAGGCCGACCTGGGTGAGCGCCTTGCCGTCGGCCGGCAGGACGACCAGGACGTCGACCTTCTTGTTGATGAGGGTCTTGACCTGGCCGATCTGGGCGGCGGTGTCGTTGGAGCCCTCGGTGGTCTCCAGGGTCACCTCGGAGTACTTCTTCGCCCGGGACCTGGCGTTCTCGTTGATGGCGTTGAGCCAGCCGTGGTCGGCCTGCGGTCCGGCGAAGCCGATGGTGACGGGCCTGCCGGGCTTGTCGTCGGCGGCGGGTGCCCCGCTCTGCGCGGGGGCGTCCTTCTCCTTGGGTTCGTTGCTGGTGCAGGCGGTCAGGAGGGCGCCTGCGGAGACGGCGGCGGTGCCGAACAGGAGGCCTCTGCGACTGGTGTGCGGCATGGCTGTGAAACCCTTCATCCGGTGGGTGGGTGCGGGGGGGCGGTGGGGCGGGGCGGTGGGTCAGGCGTCCGTGCGGGAGGTGCGGCTCTGGACGAGGACGGCGGCGACGATGATCGCGCCCTTGGCGATCTGCTGGACGTCGCTCTGCAGGTTGTTGAGCGCGAAGATGTTGGTGATCGTGGTGAAGATCAGGACACCGAGGACGGAGCCGGTGATGGTGCCGCGTCCGCCGCTGAGAAGGGTGCCGCCGATGATCGCGGCGGCGATGGCGTCGAGTTCGTAGAGGTTGCCCGCGGTGTTCTGGCCGGAGCCGGACAGGATGATCAGCATGAAGGCCGCGATGCCGCAGCAGAGCCCGGACAGCAGATAGAGGTAGAGCCGCTGGCGGCGGACGTCGATGCCGGCGAGCCGGGCCGCTTCGGCGTTGCCGCCGATGGCGACGGTGCGGCGGCCGAAGGTCGTACGGTTCAGCAGCAGCCAGCCCGCGGCGGTGACCGCGGCGAAGATCAGGACGAGCGGCGGGATGCCGAGGACGTAGGAGCCGGGCAGGCCCAGGTCCAGGACCTCGGTGACGGTGACGATCTGGGTCTTGCCGTCGGTGATCATCAGGGCCACACCGCGTGCGGAGGCGAGCATCGCCAGGGTCGCGATGAACGGCACCACCCTCCCGTACGCGATGAGCACCCCGTTGACCAGTCCGGCGCCGAGGCCGACGAGCACGGCGGTGAACAGGATGCCCGCGAAGCCGTACTCCTGGGTGGCGAGGGTGCTGGCCCAGACGGAGGCGAGGGCGACCATGGCGCCGACCGAGAGGTCGATGCCCCCGGAGGTGATGACGAAGGTCACGCCGACGGTGACGACACCGATCACCGAGGCCTGGGTCAGGACGAGTTGGAGGTTCCCGGTGTCCAGGAAGGCGTCCGGCTCGGTGATCCCGCCGACGGCCACCAGCACGGCGAGGATGCCGAGCAGGGACAGGGTGTGGAGGTCCATGCGCAGCCCTGTGGTGCGCCGGGGTGCGGTCTTCTTCAGGGCCACGGGTGCGGGGCCCCGGTCCGGCCCGCTCTGCGCCGTGGGAACGGGGTGGGTCATGACGTCGGGCTCCCTTCCATCACGAGGTCGAGTACGCGGTGTTCGTCGAGGTCCGTGGCGTCGGCGGTGTGCACGACGCGTCCCTCGCGCAGGACGAGCACCCGGTCGGCGAGGCCCAGCACTTCGGGCACTTCGCTGGAGACGAGCAGGACGGCGAGGCCTTCGTCGGCCAGCCGGCGGATCACGGCGTAGAGCTCGGCGCGGGCGCCGACGTCCACCCCTCGGGTCGGTTCGTCGAGCAGCAGCACCCGGCAGCCGCGCAGCAGCCAGCGGGCCAGGACCGCCTTCTGCTGGTTGCCGCCGGAGAGGGTGCGGACGGGGGTGTCCGGGTTGTCGGGGTGCAGCGAGAGCGTGCGGGTCGCTTCGCGGGCCGCCTTCCGCTCCGCCGTACGGTCGAGCCAGCCGGCCCTGGAGTAGCGGGACATGGTGGAGACCGAGACGTTGCGGGTGACGGATTCGAGCATCAGCAGGGCCTGCGCCTTGCGTTCCTCGGGGGCGAGGCCGATGCCGGCGGCGACGGCGGCCCGCACGCTTCCGGGGCGCAGCGGCCTGCCCGCGACGCTGACCCGGCCGGCGGTGGCGCGGCGGGCGCCGTAGACGGTCTCCAGGATCTCCGAGCGCCCGGAGGCGACGAGTCCGGCGAGCCCGACGATCTCGCCCGGCCGCACCTCCAGGTCGACCGGGGCGAACTCCCCTCTCCTGGCGAGCCCTTCGACGGTGAGGACGGGGGCGGCGGAGGCGCGCCCGGCGGGCGGCGGGGTCCGTGGCGGGAAGACGTACTCCACCTTGCGGCCGGTCATCAGCGCGACGATGTCGTGGGTCGGGGTGGAGTCGGCGGGCAGGCCGGAGGCGACGGCCCGGCCGTCCTTGAGCACGGTCACCCGGTCACCGATGCGGCGGATCTCCTCCAGGCGGTGCGAGATGTAGACGACGGCGACACCTTCGGCGGTCAGCGAGGCGATGATCCGGAAGAGGTTGCCGACCTCGTCGGGGTCGAGCGCGGCGGACGGCTCGTCCATCACGATGAGGCGTACGTCGTGGGAGAGCGCGCGGGCCATGGAGACGATCTGCTGCTGGGCGGCGGAGAGTTCACCGACGGGGCGTGCGGGGTCGATCTCCGGGTGTCCGAGCCGGGCCAGCAGGGCCGCGGCCTCGGTACGGGCCCGGCGGGCGCGGACGACGAAGCCGGCGCTGGTGGGCTCGTGGCCCAGGAAGACGTTCTCGGCGACGGACAGGCCCCGGACCAGGTCGAGTTCCTGGTAGATGGTGGCGATCCCGAGGCGCATCGCGGTCATCGGCGTTCTGAGCACGGCGGGGGCGCCGCACCAGGTGATCTCGCCGTCGTCGGGCTGGTGGGCCCCGGCGAGGACCTTGATCAGGGTGGACTTGCCGGCCCCGTTCTGGCCGAGGAGGCAGTGCACTTCACCGGCCTGGACCTCCAGGTCGACGCCGTCGAGGGCGCGGACACCGGGGAAGGACTTGGTGATGCCGGACATGGTGAGCAGGGGTGGTTGCGGAGCCATGGCGGATCCCCTCGGCGGGCGGGGTGTCGGGGTGGGGGCCGGCCGCGCGGAGGGGCCGGGGGTGAGAGACGGGTCAGGCGGGTGAGAAGAGGTGGTCGCTGATGAGCCTGGCGCCGCCGGTGACTCCGGCGGCGGGTCCCAGCTCGCCCAGGACGATCGGAAGGTTGCCGGTGGCCAGCGGCAGGGAGCGCCGGTAGACCTGGGCCCGGACGGCGGCCAGCAGCGTGTGGCCGAGGCCGGTCACCCCGCCGCCGATCACCACCAGGGCGGGGTTGAAGAAGCTGACGAGTCCCGCGATGACCTGGCCGACGCGGTTGCCGCCGTCCCGGATCAGGACGAGTGAGGTGGCGTCGCCGGCGGCCGCGGCGGCGGCCACGTCCGCGGCGGTGAGCCGGCCGGACGCCTCCAGCCGGGCCGCGAGCTCCTCGGACCGTCCGGCGCGGGCCGCGTCCTCGGCGTCGCGGGCCAGTGCGGCGCCGCTGAAGTGGGCTTCCAGGCAGCCCGTGTTGCCGCAGGCGCAGAGGCGGCCGGCGGGTTCGACCTGGATGTGGCCGATATCGCCGGCGCTGCCCGTCGCGCCCCGGTGGACGGTGCCGCCGACGACGATGCCGCAGCCGATGCCCGTACCGATCTTGACGCAGAGGAAGTCGCCGACGGACCGGGCGACGCCCGCGTGCTGCTCCCCCAGGGCCATCAGGTTCACGTCGTTGTCGACCATGACGGGGCAGCCGAGTTCCTGGCTGAGTGCCTCGCGGACCGGGAAGCCGTCCCAGCCGGGCATGATCGGGGGTGCGACGGGGACGCCCTCGGGGAAGCGGACCGGCCCGGGGACGCCGATCCCGGCGCCGTCGAAGGTGTCGGCGAGCCCGGAGTCCCGGAGCTTCGCCGCCATGGACAGCACCTGCTCGAAGACCGCGACGGGCCCCTCGCGTACGTCCATGGGGTGGTTGAGGTGGCCCAGGACCTCCAGTTCCGCGTTGGTGACCGCCACGTCGACGGAGGTGGCGCCGATGTCGACGCCGAGGAAGCGCAGCTGCGGGGCGAGCCGGATGTTGTGCGAGCGGCGGCCGCCGCGCGAGGCGGCGAGCCCGTCCGCCACCACGAGACCGGTCTCCAGGAGCCGGTCCACCTCGACGGCGAGCTTGGAGCGCGAGAGGTCGACCTGATCACCCAGCTTCGCCCGGGAGTTGGGCCCACCGTCGCGCAACAGCTTGAGCAGTCGCGCCTGGTGGGCGTTCGCGGGTCGTGCCGTCATCCGTCTCACGCGCCCCTCCCGCCTCGTCGGCCTGTCCGTCGGGCTTGGGAGGGGAACGTAGCAGCGGTTGCCGGGGCTGGGAAGAAGTCGCGCAGGAATCCGGCGAACTTTCTCCACTCCGAGGACAAAGCCGCTCCGAGGACCGGTCCGCGCTACGCGTGGCTCACGGGCAGCTGATCACCTGGCCCGCGTAGCTGAGGTTGCCGCCGAAGCCGAAGAGGAGCACCGGCGCGCCGCTGGGGATCTCGCCGCGCTCGACCAGCTTGGACAGGGCCATGGGAATGGAGGCGGCGGAGGTGTTGCCGGAGTCCACCACGTCGCGCGCGACGACGGCGTTGACCGCCCCGATCTTCCGGGCGACCGGCTCGATGATCCGCAGGTTGGCCTGGTGCAGCACGACGCCGGCCAGGTCCTCGGGGGTGAGGCCCGCCTTCTCGCACACCTTGCGGGCGATGGGGGGCAGCTGGGTGGTGGCCCAGCGGTAGACCGACTGGCCCTCCTGCGCGAAGCGCGGGGGCGTCCCCTCGATGCGGACCGCGTCCCCCATGCCGGGGACCGAGCCCCACAGCACCGGTCCGATTCCGGGCCGCTCCGACCCCGTCTCGTCGGCGACGACGACCGCCGCGCCGGCGCCGTCCCCCATCAGCACACAGCTGGAGCGGTCGGTCCAGTCGACGATGTCGCCCATCTTGTCCGCGCCGATCACCAGGGCCCGGGTGGCGGCGCCGGCCCGCAGGGCGTGGTCGGCGGTGGCGAGGGCGTGGGTGAAGCCGGAGCACACCACGTTGATGTCCATGACCGCGGGCGCCTCCATGCCGAGGCGGGCGGCGACCCGGGCCGACATGCTCGGTGAGCGGTCGATGGCGGTGGAGGTGGCGACCAGCACCAGGTCGATGTCGGCCGGCTGGAGACCCGCCGCGGCGAGCGCCTTGGCCGCCGCGTGCGCGGCCAGCTCGTCCACCGGCTCGTCGGGGCCGCCGATGTGGCGGGTCCTGATGCCGACGCGGCTGGTGATCCACTCGTCACTGGTGTCGACCATGGCCGCGAGGTCATGGTTGGTGAGCACCTTGGCAGGCTGGTAGTGGCCGAGCGCCACGACACGTGAGCCGGTCATAAACAAAGGTCCCCTCGCTCCATCTGTCAGGAACCAACCAGTCTTGGTCGCTACCGCCCGGTACGGGGGCAGGTGATCCCACAGGAATACCGGCTCCGGCTTGGAGGGCTCGACACCACCCGCCGGTGGTCCGGGACCGGCCCTCCGGTTGCGGCACCGCGTCTCAGGTGCTGGACAATGGCAGCGTCGGGGTGCGCCGCCGGTCCCCCGCAGCCACCGCCCGGGGCCGATCAGGCCCCCTCACACACAGAAATCGGGTCCAACGGTCATGGGACGGGTCACCGAGCGCCGCCGCACCATCCGCATCCGGGACGGGGCCGTCTCCACCCGCCCCGACACCCTCGTCGCCGAGGAGCCCCTGGAGATCCGGCTGAACGGGAAACCGCTCGCGATCACCATGCGCACTCCGGGCGACGACTTCGCGCTGGCTGCGGGCTTCCTGGTCAGCGAGGGGGTCATCGGCGACGGGTCCGATGTGCGGTCGATCGTGTACTGCGCCGGCGCGACCGCCGAGGGGGTCAACACGTACAACGTGGTGGACGTGGGGCTCGCGCCGGGCGTCGAGGTCCCCGACATCACGCTGGAGCGCAACGTCTACACGACGTCCTCCTGCGGACTGTGCGGCAAGGCGAGCCTGGACGCCGTCCGCACCACGACCCGCCACCCGGTCGCCGACACTCCCCCGCTGCGGATCGAGCCCGCGCTGCTCTCCGCACTCCCCGACCGGCTGCGGGCCTCCCAGCGGGTCTTCGACCGGACCGGGGGGCTGCACGCGGCGGCGCTGTTCTCCGAGACCGGCGAGCTGATGGACATCCGGGAGGACGTCGGGCGGCACAACGCGGTCGACAAGCTGGTGGGCCGGGCGCTGACGGACGGGCGGCTGCCGCTGTCCCGCTCGGTCCTGCTGGTGTCCGGACGGGCCTCGTTCGAGCTGGCGCAGAAGGCGGTGATGGCCGGCATCCCCGTGCTGGCGGCCGTCTCGGCGCCCTCGTCGCTGGCCGTGGACCTGGCCGCCGAGACGGGACTGACGCTGGTCGGCTTCCTGCGGGGGCCCTCGATGAACGTGTACGCGGGCGAGCACCGCATCGCGCTGGACTCCGGTCAGCCGACCGGCACGGCCTCCGGCGACGCCGTCTCCTGACCGTCGCGGGCGCGCCGCCGGGCGATCACCGCGCAGACCATGAGCTGCATCTGGTGGAAGAGCATCAGCGGCAGCACGGCGAGGCTCGCGTGCGCGCCGAACAGGACGCTCGCCATGGGCAGCCCGGCGGCCAGGCTCTTCTTGGAGCCGGCGAACTGGATGGCGATGCGGTCCGCGCGCCCGAAGCCGAGCCGCTGCGCCCCGTACCAGGTCACCGTGAGCATCAGCGCGAGCAGGACCGCCTCGGCGGCGAGCAGCGCGCCGAGCCCGGCCGGGCTCACCTGGTGCCAGATGCCGGCGACCATGCCCTCGCTGAAGGCCGTGTAGACGACGAGCAGGATCGACCCCCGGTCGACCAGGCCGAGGGCCCCGCGGTGCTGGGCGAGGAACCCGCCGATGCGGCGGCGCAGCAGCCGGCCCGCGACGAACGGCAGCAGCAGCTGGACGCCGATCTTCAGCAGGGCGTCGCCGGAGAACCCGCCGCCGCTGTCGCCGAGCAGCGCGGCGGCGAGCAGCGGGGTCAGGAAGATGCCGGCGATCGAGGAGAAGGACCCCGCGCAGATCGCGGCGGGCACGTTGCCCCGGGCGATCGAGGTGAAGGCGATCGACGACTGGATCGTCGAGGGGACGAGGCAGAGGAAGAGGAAGCCGCTCTGCAGCTGCGGTGACAGGACGTACGGCACCAGCCCCCAGCTCGCCAGCCCCAGCAGCGGGAAGACGACGAAGGTGCAGGCCAGGACCGTGAAGTGGAGCCGCCAGTGGCGCAGTCCCTCCAGGGCCTCGGCGGTGGACAGGCGCGCCCCGTACAGGAAGAAGAGGAGGGCGACCGCGCCGGTGGAGGCACCGCCGGCCACCTCGGCGGCCGCGCCCGAGGCCGGCAGCAGCGCGGCGAGGACGACGGTGCCGATGAGCGCCGCTATGTACGGGTCGGTCGGCAGCCAGGACGGCGGCTTCGGTATGCGGCGGCTCAGGTGCTTCACGTGTACTTCCGTTCGGGTCGTGTCGTGCCCGGCCCCATCCTGCGCGCGCCGCGCCCCGATCGGGAAATTCGAACATCGGGCTGTTACCGCCGTCACGGTTGGTGTGAGCAGGCATGACGGCCCGCCGGGCGGGGGAGAATGCCCGTGACGCGACGGCCGGTGCCGGGCGGACCGATCCCACCGGACCGGTCGTACGGGGACGAATCCCCCCGTATCCGCTCGTAACGGCAGTGATCGCGGCGTACAGATTCGGTGGAGATTCCCGTGCGAGCCGCTTACTCCGCGGTCCCAAGCGCGCCCGAGCCTTGCCCATCTGGCCGGATTTCGGCCCCTGACCAGTGCAGATACCACGGGGTACGGACGGCTCCGGACCCTCCCGCGACGGCGCCCGGTGGGGTAGCGTCGCGGCGCTGTGCGGAGCGCCACAAGGAGCAGGTCATTGCGCGAGTTCACTGTCCCACCCATGGCCGCCGCGCCCCTTGTGGGCGGCCTCGCCGACGTGGTGTTCGACCATGCCGAAGAAGAGCCGCACCGGGTCGCCCTCGGCCGGAAAGACGCGGACGGACACTGGCAGGACATCACGTCGGCCGTGTTCCGCGACGAGGTGCTGGCGCTGGCCAAGGGGCTGATCGCGCACGGGGTGCGGTTCGGTGACCGCGTCGCCCTGATGTCCCGTACGCGCTACGAGTGGACCCTGTTCGACTTCGCGCTGTGGGCGGTCGGCGCCCAGTCCGTGCCGGTCTACCCGACGTCCTCGGCCGAGCAGGTGCTGTGGATGCTCCACGACGCCGAGGTGTCGGCGGTAATGGTGGAGCACGAGGACCACGCGATGACGGTGGCCTCGGTCATCGACCGGCTGCCGCAGCTGAAGCGGCTGTGGCAGCTGGACGCCGGCGCGGTGGCGGAGCTGGTGGAGGCGGGCGCGCACGTCGAGGACGAGGTGGTGCACCGGCACCGGCGGGCGGTCACCCCGGAGTCGGTGGCGACCATCATCTACACCTCGGGCACCACGGGCCGTCCCAAGGGCTGTGTCCTCACACACGCCAATTTCATGTTCGAGACGGACACCATGGCCTCGCGCTGGGAGTCGGTCTTCCACTCCAGACCGGGTGACGAGGCGGCGACGCTGCTCTTCCTGCCGCTGGCGCACGTCTTCGGGCGGATGGTGGAGGTCACCGCGATCCGGGGCCGGGTCAAGCTCGGGCACCAACCGGAGCTGTCGGCGAAGGCCCTGATGCCGGACCTGGTCTCGTTCCGGCCCACGTTCATCCTGGCGGTCCCGTACATCTTCGAGAAGGTCTTCAACGCGGCCCGGCGCAAGGCCGAGGCCGAGGGCAGGGCCGGGCCGTTCGACAAGGCCGTGGACATCGCGGTGAAGTACGCGGAGGCGATGGAGGCGCGGGCGTTCGGCACCGGGCCGGGCCCTTCGGCGGGGCTGCGGATGCAGCACCAGTTCTTCGACAAGGTCGTGTACAAGAAGGTCCGCGAGGCGATGGGCGGCCGCATCCGGCACGCCATGTCGGGCGGCTCGGGCATGGACCGCAGCCTCGGGCTGTTCTTCGCGGGCGCCGGGGTGACGGTGTACGAGGGGTACGGGCTGACCGAGACGACGGCGGCGGCGACCGCGAATCCCCCGGAGCGCACCCGGTACGGGACGGTCGGGCAGCCGATCCCCGGCACGACCCTGCACATCGCGGAGGACGGCGAGGTGTGGGTGCACGGGAGCCATGTGTTCGGCGGGTATCTCGGCGACCCGAAGGCCACCGACGCGGTGCTCAACGACGGCTGGCTGGCCACCGGGGACCTGGGGTCGCTGGACGAGGACGGCTATCTGACGATCACCGGGCGGAAGAAGGAGATCCTGGTGACGTCCGGCGGCAAGAGCGTGTCACCGGCCGCCCTGGAGGAGCGGGTGCGGGCGCATCCGCTGGTGGCGCAGTGCATCGTGGTCGGCAACGACCGGCCCTATGTCGCCGCGCTGGTCACCGTCGACCAGGAGGCCGTGGACCACTGGCTCACGATGCAGGGGCGGCAGCCGCTGTCACCGGGCGAGCTGGTGCGCGACCCGGACCTGGAGATGGAGGTGCGCCGGGCGGTGGTCGCGGCGAACACCGCGGTCTCGCAGGCCGAGTCCATCCGTACGTTCCGCATCCTGGCGCACCAGTTCAGCGAGCAGCACGGGCTGCTCACACCCTCGCTGAAGCTGAAGCGCAAGGCGATCGAGGCGGCGTACGAGACCGAGGTGGACGCGCTGTACCGCTGACCCGACGATTGGGCGGGGCCACCGGGAATGGGCGGGCGGTCTTGATCGTTGACGTGGGGAGTCCCACCCCTCAACGTAAGGATGCTCTGCTCGTGAGCCAGGTCCCCTCCCTCACCCTCAACAACGGCGTCGAGATGCCCCAGCTCGGGTTCGGAGTCTGGCAGGTGCCGGACGACGAGGCGACGAAGGCGGTCGCCACCGCCATCGAGTCCGGGTACCGCAGCATCGACACCGCCGCGATCTACCAGAACGAGACGGGTACGGGCAAGGCCATCGCCGCCTCCGGTGTCGCCCGCGACGAGCTGTTCGTGACCACGAAGCTGTGGAACAGCGAGCAGGGTTACGACTCGACGCTGCGCGCCTTCGACGCCTCGCTGGAGAAGCTGGGCCTCGACTACGTCGACCTGTACCTGATCCACTGGCCGGTGCCGGTCAAGGACGCGTACGTGGACACCTACCGCGCGTTCGAGAAGATCTACGCCGACGGCCGCGCGAAGGCCATCGGGGTCTCGAACTTCCTCCCGGAGCACCTGGAGCGTCTGCTCGGTGAGACCTCGGTGGTGCCGGTGCTCAACCAGATCGAGCTGCACCCGCAGCTTCAGCAGGCCGAGTCCCGCGCCCTGCACGCCCAGCACGGCATCCTCACCGAGGCGTGGTCGCCGCTGGGCTCCGGCAAGGGCCTGCTGGAGGTCCCCACCGTCCTCGCGGTCGCCCGCAAGCACGGCCGTACGCCCGCGCAGGCGGTGCTCCGCTGGCACCTGCAGACGGGCCATGTGGTGATCCCGAAGTCCGTGACGCCGTCGCGGATCGCGGAGAACATCGACGTGTTCGACTTCGAGCTGGACGCCGACGACCTGGCCGCTTTCGCGGCGCTGGACGAGGGCAAGCGGCTCGGACCGAACCCGGGCGAGTTCAACGCCGGCGCCTGACCGCCACGCCTCACGGAACCGCCGCCCCGCTCGTTCGCGAGCCTGGGCGGCGGTTTCGCTGTGTACGGAAAACGGCTCAGGCGCGCCGGCCCAGGTGGAGGGTGCGGGCCAGGAGCAGGAAGACATCGGGGCGGTGGTGCAGTCCGGCCGGGTCCTCGGGGTCCAGGAGCCGGTCGAGCACGGCGAGGTCCTCGGTGTCGAGGTGGTCGCGCAGCCCGCCGCTGCGGCGGGTGAAGTCCGCGACGACCTGTTCGCGTGCGGCGTCCGCGAGCGGTGCGGGCAGGTCGAGCAGGAAGCTGCGGGTGCCCTGGGGGGTGAGCCCGGCGGCGCCGAACAGGGCGGCCCAGTCCTCCACCTCGCGCCGGGCGTCGGGCAGTTCGGCGCGCATCTGCTGGAAGAGTTCCGCCTCGGCGGCCTCCATCCGCGCCTCGAGTCCGGGCCTGCCGAAGCCGAGGTCGCGCGGGAGCTGCCGGGGCTGGAGTCCCCCCTCCACGAGGGCGACGATGCCGCCGGGGCGCAGCAGCTCGCCGAATCCGGCCAGGGCGGCGCGCTGGTCGCCCATGTGGTGCAGGGTGTTGCCGGCCCAGATCAGGTCGGCCTCGCCCAGCCCGGGGAGCCCTTCGGGGAGGGTGGCGTGCAGGGTGGTGACGCGGTCGTCGAGCCCGAGCCGCCGTGCGCGTTCCCGGGTGCGCTCCAGGAGGGCGGGGGTGCCGTCGACGGCGACGACCTCCGCTTCGGGGAAGACCTCGGCGAGGAGGCAGGCGACGACGCCGGGGCCTGCGCCGATGTCGAGCACCCTGCGGACCTTCGGCGCGTGGGGCAGGGCGGCGATCCAGCGCGCCGCCTCGGTGTACTGCGCGCTGCTGAGTTCGGCGTTCCGCTCCAGGAGCGGGGCCATGACGTCCCAGTCGGGTTCGGTCCCGCCGTGGTGGTGCCCGTGCGCGGGGCGCTCGTGGTGCAGGCCCTGGTGGCCGTCGTGGTGGTGTCCGTGGCCGGAGTGGTTGCTCATGAGTCCAGCGTCACCACACCCCGCTCCCCGCGCAAAGTTCCTTGCTGTTCCGGCAAGCCGCCGCCCTTGCGGTACTCCTGCGGGCTGACACCCCGTACGCGCTTGAAGGCGGTGCTGAACGCGAACGCCTGGCTGTAGCCGACCTTGCGGGCGACGGACTCCACGGTCGCGTCGGTCTCCCGCAGCAGGTCGGCCGCGACGGCGAGGCGGCGGCCGGTGAGATACGCCATCGGGGGCTCCCCCACCAGCTCGGTGAACCGCCGGGCGAGCGCGGCCCGCGAGACGCCGGCCTTCGCGGCCAGCCCGGCGACCGTCCAGGGGTGCGCCGGCTCGTCGTGCAGCAGGCGCAGCGCCTGGCCGACGACGGGGTCGCCCATGGCCACGTACCAGGCCGGGGGTTCGGCGCCCGGCCGGGAGAACCAGGTGCGCAGCGCGTCGACGAGGAGGAGGTCCAGGAGCCGGTCGAGCATCAGGCTCTGGCCCGGCTCGTCGCGCGCGATCTCGTCGCCCAGCAGGGCGAGGATCGGGCCGGTGCGGCCACCGGCCGGCAGGACGAGCAGCGGGGGCAGGGCGTCGAGCAGCCGGCCGCTGATCTCACCGTCCAGGAGGTAGGTGCCGACGAGCACGGCGGCCGAGCCGTCGAGGGCGTTGCCCCAGGTCCGTACGCCCAACTCCATGGACTGGGCGAGCGGTTCGCCGCGCAGCGTGGCGCAGCTGCCGCCGGGGCCGATGCGGGCACGGGGTTCGGTGTCCGGGCGGTCGGCGACGGTGTACGGCTCCGGGCCCCGGGCCACGGCCAGATCGCCGGGGCGCAGCAGCACGGGTTCGGTGTCCCCTTCGGGCACGATCCACGCCTCGCCGCCGGTCACGGCCATGAGGCAGAGAGGGGCGCGGTCCTCGATCCGGACCGACCAGGGCGGCTCCATCACCATCCGCAGAAGTAACGCCCCGCGGGCCCGCGGCCCGTCCAACAGTTCGGCCAGTGCGTCCATGAGCAGCAGCGTAGACGCAGGCGTAGGGAGCCGAGAGCCTTGGGGATGGAGGCGGCGGGAGGGCCCGGGGGAACCTGGGGTCATGACGGAAGAGACGCGCAACACGACACAGGAATCCGCCGGCACGGGCCCGGTGCTGGTGACGAGCGGGACGGGCAAGACGGGGCGCCGGGTGGTCGAGCGGCTGACCGCGCGGGGCGTACCGGTGCGGGTGGGCTCGCGCCGGAGCGAGATCCCCTTCGACTGGGCGGACGAGTCGGGATGGGAGGCGGCGCTGAGCGGTGCGGAGGCGGCTTACGTCGCGTACGTCCCCGACCTGGGAGCGCCCACGGCGCCCGCGGCCATGACCGCGTTCGGGGAGGTGGCGCGGCGGTGCGGGGTGCGCCGGCTGGTGCTGCTCTCGGGGCGGGGCGAGCCGGACGCGGTGGTCGCGGAGGAGGCGCTGCGCGCTGCGGCCGGGGACGCCGAACTGACGGTGGTGCGCTCGGCGTTCTTCACCCAGAACTTCAGCGAGGGCGCCCTGCTGGACGGGGTGCTCGGCGGGGAGCTGGTGTTCCCGGCGGGCGACACCGCCGAGCCGTTCGTCGACGCGGACGACCTGGCCGATGTGGCGGCTGCCGCGCTGTGCGGGGAGGGCGTCGCGGGCTCGGTCGTGGAACTGACCGGCCCCCGGGCGCTGACCTTCACCGAGGTGGCCGCCGAGATCGCCGCGGCGACGGGCCGCGAGGTCCGCTATGTGGCGCTGACGGGCGCCGAGTACGAGGAGATGCTGGTCGGGTTCGGTGCGCCGAGGGAGGAAGCGGCCTTTCTGGCGGGGCTGTTCACCTCGCTGCTCGACGGGCACAACGCGGCGGTCACGGACGGTGTGAAGCGTGCGCTCGGCCGCGACCCGAAGTCGTTCACGGAGTTCGCGGAGGAGGCGGCCCGGGAGGGCTTCTGGAGCGTACGGCCGTAGCGCGGCGGGGCGACGGCCCGTTCGTCGGCCGTCGCCCCGGCTCAGCCGTCCGCCCGGCGGCGGAAGGCCAGCAGCCGGTACTCCGGGTCGGCGCGCCGCCGTTCCTGGTCCGGGAGCGATTCCAGGGTCCGGGCAAGGTCTTCGGCGGCCTCGCCCGGCAGGACCAGGCGCGAGGCGTAGTAGCCCCGGCGCACGGCGCCCGCCGCCCTCCGCGGGGTGCGCCCCTGCCCGTGGCCGGGGAAGAACGCCTCCCCGGCAGCCTCCAGACCGGCTTCGGCCGCGTACGCGACGACCAGGTCCGTACCGTCGGACGGGGCCGGCACCAGGTACGGGGTGAACGCCTCGTCGATGTCGCTGCCCACGTCGTGGCAGGTGTCCTTGTCCACGGTGGTGACGAACACCCCGCCCGGCCTCAGCACCCGCGCCGCCTCGGCCACCACCGCCCGTACCGCGCCCTCCTCGCGCAGCAAATGCAGCAGCCAGACGGCACAGACCGCGTCCACAGCGGCGCCGGGCAGGGGCAGCCGGCGGGCGTCGGCGAGCACGACGGCGCCGACGCGGTCCCGGGCGACGCGGGCCATGCCGCGCGAGGCGTCCGACCCGGTCACCCGGAGTCCGGGGCGGCCGGCGGCGATCCGCCCGGTGACCAGGCCCGTGCCGCAGCCGATGTCCAGCAGGGAGCGGGCCGTGTCCGGCACCAGGCCGAGCACGGCGGCGGCCGCCGCCTCGGCACGCGGCAGCCCGCCGCGCGTGGCGTCGTAGACGGCGGCCTCTTGGTCGTAGTCCAGGATCATCGGGGGCGACTCCAGGCCATGGTCGGGCGTGCGGGTGTCCGAACTACAGGTCTAAACCACCAACGTATTGCCGTGGGGCCACGGGCACCATAACGTGCGCTGATGGAGCTGGAGTTGCGGCATCTGCGAACGGTACGTGCCATCGCCGACACCGGCAGCCTGACCAAGGCCGCCACCGTGCTGGGCCTCGCGCAGCCCGCGCTCAGCGCACAGCTGCGCCGGATCGAGAGGGCGCTCGGCGGCCCGCTGTTCGTCCGGGACCACACGGGCGCGCGGGCGACCCCGCTGGGCGAACTGGTGCTGGAGCGAGCCCGGGTGGTGCTGCCCGCCGTCAGCGAACTCCAGGAGGAGGCGGTGCGGTTCGCCAACGCGAGGGGGACCGTGGAGCGGTTCCGGCTGGGCGGCACGCACGGCCCGCTGCTCGGCGGGCTCGTCGACCGGCTGGCCGCCGCGTACCCGGCCGCGCCGGTGTCCACGTACACCTCCTGGTCGGTGGCCGAGCTGGCCTCGCAACTGGTCGACGGGCGGCTGGACTTCGCGCTCATCGGGACCTGCGGAGAGAGCGCGCCGCCGGACGCGGACCGGCTGGAGTGGCAGCTCATCGGGATCGATCCGGTCTTCGTGATGCTGCCGGAGACCCATCCACTGGCGGGCCGGGACGAGTTGGAGCTGTCCGAGCTGGCGGAGGAGTGCTGGGCGGACGTGCCGGGTGACGGCTGCTTCGCGGACTGTTTCGTGGCGGCGTGCGCCCGTGCCGGTTTCAGCCCGGCGTCGGTGTACGAGACGGACACCACGTCCGTCGTCCATCTCGTCCAGGTGGGGCGGGCGGTCGGGCTGTGCCGGGCGACCTTCCCGCCGACCCCGGGCGTGGTCACCCGTCCGATCGGCGGGGCGCCGCTCAGCTGGCGCCATCTGCTGGGGCGGCACCCGCGCTCGGCCGCCGCGTCTGCGGCGGCCGGAGCCGTGAGCGGGCACACCCGGGCGGCGTACACCCAGGCGGTGGAGCGCAGCGAGAGCTATACGCGCTGGCTCGCCGCGCACCCCGGCTTCGGCGCCGCGCCCTGAGAGGCGGGCGCTACTTCGCCCCGTGGCCCGGCGCCACCGCGGTGACGCGGGCGGCCAGGCCGAGGTCCTTCTCGGTGACCTTGCCGCCCGCGTCGTGGGAGTTCACCGACAGGGCGACGATGTTGTAGCCGAGCGTCAGGTCGCTGTGGTGGTCCAGCTCGTCCTGGATCGCGGCGATGTGCATCGTGAACGCGGCGGCGGCGACGTGCGAGGGCAGGCGGTAGGTGCGGCCGATCCGGTCGCCCTCCAGCGACCAGCCGGGCAGGTCGCGCAGCCGGTCCTCGATCTCGTTCTGCGGCAGCGGTGCGGCGGGCATGGGGCGGCTCCCTCACTGGTGGTCGATACCGGTCGGCGGTGCCGGTGACGTTACGGTCTCCGTATGACAACTGTCGCGCTCGACACGGGGGTAGGGCCGCTGCTGCGCAGCTGGCGGGAGCGGCGCCGGATCAGTCAGCTGGAGCTGGCGCTGCGGGCCCGCTCCTCGGCCCGGCACATCTCGTTCGTCGAGACGGGGCGCTCCCGCCCCAGCGAGGAGATGGTGCTGCGGCTGGCCGAGCATCTGGAGGTGCCGGTCCGGGAGCGCAACGCCCTGCTGGTGGTGGCGGGTTACGCCCCGCACTACGCGGAGACCGCGCTCGACGACCCGGCGATGGGGGCGCTGCGCGACGGCCTCGACCGGCTGCTGCGGGGCTACGAACCGTATCCGGCGTTCGTCGTGGACGGGACGTACACGGTGGTGGCGGCCAATCAGGGGATGACCCGGCTGCTGGAGGGCGTGCCGGACCACCTGCTCGCCCCGCCGCTGAACGCGATGCGCCTCACCCTGCATCCGGAGGGCCTGGCCCCGCGCATCCGGAACCTGCGCGCGTGGCGGGCGGACCTCCTCGCACAGATGGAGCGCCAGATCGCACTGGTCCGTTCGGCGGAGCTGCGCGCGCTGTACGAGGAGGTGGCGGGCTACCCGCTGCCGGCGGCCCCGGACGGGGAGCGGGACGGACAGCCGCCCTCGGCCTCCGTACCGTTCGCGCTGCCGCTGGTCATCGAGCACGACGGGAGGGTGCTGTCGTTCGTCGCCTCGATCGCCACGTTCAACACGCCGATGGACGTGACGGTGGCGGAGCTGGCCATCGAGACGCTGCTGCCGGCCGATCCGGACACCGCCGCGTATCTGCGCTCACTGATGCCCTGACGGCGTGCGGGGCCCGTGCCCCCGGTACGGGAGACACGGGCCCCGCGCGTCACACCCGTGCGCCGTTGTCGTGCGGGTCGCGGCGTCCGGCGCCCCGCCCGGCGCGCGGGGCCCGGGTGCGGGCGGGAGGCGGGACCTTGCTGGTGCGCTCCAGCAGCAGCGCGGCCGGTACGGCGATCATCACCGAGGAGTACGTACCGACGACGATGCCGATCAGCAGGGCCAGCGCGAAGTCCTCCAGCGAGTCACCGCCGAGCACGGCGAGGGCGGTGAGGATGAACAGGGCGCCCATCCCGGTGTTCACCGTCCGGGGCACGGTCTGCAGGACGGCCCGGTTCGCCACCTCCGCGAGGGGTTTCCTGCGGGCCTTCGCCCACAGCTCGCGCACCCGGTCGAAGACCACGACCGAGTCGTTGACGGAGTACCCGATGACGGTGAGCAGCGCCGCCAGGAAGATGCCGTCGACGGTGCGTCCCAGCCAGGCGAACGCCCCGATCAGAATGATCACGTCGTGCACCAGCGCCCCGACCGAGGCGACGGCGAACGTCCAGCGGAACCGGATCGCCAGATAGCCCAGCTGGACGAGTACGGCGATGGCCAGGGCGATCAGGGCGTTGCGCCGCAGCTCGTCGCCGAGGCTGGGGCCGATCAGCTCGTCGCGGACCTTGGTGGTCTCGCCGCCCTCGGCGGCCAGCGCGGCCCGCAGGGCGTGTTCGTCGTCGTTGTCGAGTTCCCCGGTGCGTACGGAGATGTCGCCCGCACCGGCCGTGGTCACCTCCGCGTCGCCGAACCCGGCGCCCGCCAGCGCCGTGCGGGCGGTCTCGACGTCCACGGGGCGGCTGGTGGAGTACTCGACGAGACGTCCGCCGGTGAACTCGACGCCGAAGTTCACCCCGCGCACCACGATGCCCGCGACGGCCACCGCGATCAGAACGGCGGAGACCGTCAGCCAGCGGCGCGGGAAACGCATCACCTGCGGCTCGCGCCGGGTGAGCCAGGTCCGCACCCGGCCCGGGATCGCGATGCCGTTGACGCCCCGGTAGTCGGCGACGAACCGGGAGCGGGCCGCGATCTCGGTGAGGGCGCGGGCGATGACGAGCGCGGAGAACATCGACGCCAGGACACCGATGGCGAGCGTGACACCGAAGCCCTTGACCGGTCCGGAGCCGAGGAAGAAGAGCAGCCCGGCCGCGATGAGCGTCGTCACGTTGGAGTCCGCGACGGCGGTCCAGGCACCCTTGAACCCCGCGGTGAGCGAGGACCGCAGGCTCTTGCCGGGGCGCCCCGCGTACTCCTCCCTGGCCCGTTCGAAGACCAGCACGTTCGCGTCGACGGCCATGCCGATGGCCAGGACGAATCCGGCGAGCCCCGGCAGGGTGAGTGTCACGCCGAGGCCGACGAGGGCCGCGTACGAGATGACGCCGTAGGCGCCGAGCGCGACGGCGGCGAGCGCGCCGAACAGGCGGTAGACGATGGTGATGAACAGGGCGGTGGCCGCCGCGCCGATCAGGGCGGCCCGCGCGCTGGCGTCGATCGCGGCGGCACCGAGCGTCGGCCCCACCGTCCGCTGCTCGACGATCTCGACGGGCACGGGCAGGGCGCCGCCCTCGATCAGGAGGGCGAGTTCACGGGCCTCGTCCGCGCTGAACGAACCGGTGATCTGTGTGGAGCCCGAGGGCAGGCCCGCACCGCAGGAGACGGTCGGCGAGACCTGCGGCGAGGAGATCACCTTGTTGTCGAGCACGATGGCGACGCGGCGCCGCTCGTCCTGGACCGGGTGGCAGGCAGCCTCGCCGGTCAGCCGGGTCCAGTCCCGGCCGGCGTCCTTGTGGAAGTCGAGCGAGACGGTCCAGCCCGCGCCCTGCTGGGCGTCGAACGACGCGGACGCCTCCTTGACCCCGGCGCCGGACAGCGCGGCGGGGCCGAGGGCCAGTTGGCGGCCCTGCTCGTCGGGCAGGGTCAGCCCCTTGCCGTCCTTGTCTGCCTCACCCGGGCCCTGGACCGCGTGGAAGGTCAGCTGGGCGGTCTTGCCGATGACCTCGGCGGCCTTGCGGGGGTCCTGGACGTCCGGGAGTTCGACGATGATCCGGTCCTCGCCGGACCGGGTGAGGACCGGTTCCGTCACCCCGAGCGAGTCGATGCGCCGGCGCAGCACCTCCAGGGTGCGGTCGGTGCTCTCGCGGTCGGCCTTCGCGGTGTCGGAGTCCTCGGCCTGGAGCACCATGCGGGTGCCGCCCTGGAGATCGAGGCCGAGTCTGGGGGACATGGTCAGCGTGATGAGCACGGAGACGAGCAGTACGGCCGCAGCCAGAACCGCCCGCACCGTGGTGGCGCGCGTCATTGCGGGTTCCCTCCGAGGGGCGCCGGGCGCCCCCCGCCCCGGCTAGGGCAGCGGGAGAGGCACGGCGTTGATGGTGTACGGGACCGGGAAGCGGTCCCTGGGCCGGTGGACACCGGCACTCGGAGGCCCGCGCACGCCGGGCAGCGCCACGCGCAGGCGCTGGACGGCGGAGGCGGGGGCGACGCCGACGGACCCCGGGACGGGGTACGGCAGCGGGACGCCGGCCGGGCACGGGACAAGTCCGCCCGGTCCCGGCGGCGGCAGTTGGTGTGCGGTACGGGGGTGCTCGGCGGCGGCCCACGGAGTGGTGTGCGGGCCGCGCTCGGCGGTGGCGGGGGGTTCGGGGGCCGGAGCGGGTGCGGTATCGGGTACGGCGGACCCGCGTGAGTTCGGGGTGCGTACGGGGAGGCCGGGGGCCGTCGTCGCGGCCGTCCCGGGGAGCGCCACAGCGGCGCTTACGGGGAGGGCCGCACCCGTCGCGGCGGGTGCGGCACCGACGAGGGCGAGCACGGCGAGGAGCAGCGCGACGAGGAAGCACCGCGCGGCTCGGGCGGGTTCGGGGTGCGACCGGGGGCGCGTCGTCATGGGCGACGCCGGCGAGGCGGGGGCGCGTTCGAGGCGCGGCCGGACACGCGTTGTTGCAGGCGACGCCGACACGGCGGGGGCGGGCTCCGAGCGCGGCCAGGCACGCGTGGTCGCAAGCGACGCCCGCTCGGCGGGGGCGCGTTCCGGATGCGACCGGGCGACGCGCGTCACGGCGAACAGCGGCCGCGGGCCGCGTACCCGCTCGTCCGGACGGGTTCCGGGCTCCGCGTTCCCCGGAGGCGGCCCCGGGTGGGGCGTCACCCGGACCGGCCCGGGAGCGCGGGCGCCGCGGCGTGGCGCAGGACGGAGCCGAGGATCAGCCCCGCCCCGCGTACGACCGTGGTCGCCGGGTCGTCCGTGAGCCGGACCGGGACGCCGAGGCGGACCGCTATCCGGTGGGTGACGTCGGGGCGCAGCGCACCGCCGCCGGCGAGCAACGGCCCCCGGCGCAGGGCGCCGAGCAGCGCACCGTGCCGGTCCTGGCGCCACATGGCCATGACCATGTCCAGGACGGCGCGGACGACGACGGTGGGCGGCTCGCCCGGTTCCAGGTCGCCGAGCCCGGTCTCGGCGAGACGCGCGTCGCGCACCATGCCGTCGACGAGCAGGGTCGCCTCGGTCAGCTCGGCGCCGACGTCGACGACGAGGAGCGGGCCGCCGTCTCCTGGCCCGGCACACGCCGCGGCGGCCCTGGCGCTGTCCAGGGCGATGATGTCCGATGCGCCGAGTGCGCGGAGCAGGTCCCGGGCGGCGTCGCGGTGTCCGGGGCCGGCGAGGACGGGGTGGCTGAGGACGATGACCGCGTCCTCGCGGTGGTCGCCCAGTGCCCGGTCCGCGATGCGGGCCAGCATGCGCCCGCAGGAGTCCGGGTCGACGATGCGGCCGCGCCGGACGGGCCGGCTCCGGCCGTACTCACCGTGTTCGTCGCCGGTGTCCGTGACGACGCCCTGGCCCGGGACCCAGGCGCGGGTCCGGGAGCTGCCGAGGTCGAGGGCGAGGCCCCGGGTGGCGCTCCGGTGGTGCCGGTGGACGGAGCGGTCGTGCCGCCGTACGTCGCGCAAAGAACGCATCGCCCCTCACCCCCGGCGCGCAGCCGCGGCCGTACACCCACCCAGTGACCCGCTGATCGCGAGGCATGGCCGAGCCCTCACTATGCAATAGGGAGGCAAAGAAAGCCACTCCCTCGCGAATCGAAGGACCGGACCGGGGCACCACCGCCCCGCCCCGCCGGCCACGCGGCATCAGGGCGCCGGACGCCCCGGACGACCGCACCCCCCAGGCGCCTCGCGCACGCGCTACGCGTCCACCGGCAGGAACTCCCCGATCAGCTCCGCGAACTCCTCCGGTGTCGCGATCCGCACCCCCAGGTCCTCCGCCTTCGTCCGCTTGGAGCCCGCCTTCTCACCGGCCACCAGCAGCGCCGTGCGCTTGGAGACGCTGGAGGAGGACTTGCCGCCGGCCCGCTCGATCAGCTCGTTCATCTGGTTGCGCGACAGCTTCTCCAGCGCGCCCGTCATGGCCCCGGTGACCACCACGGTCATCCCGGACAGCGGCGCGCCCTCGGTGCTGCCCGCGGCCTCCTCGTCGGCCTCCTCGCCCGGGGGCGGCGGCGGGGTCGCGCCCGGCTCCGTCATGGTGAGCCCGGCGGCGATCAGCTTCTCGATCAGCGGGGCCAGCTCGGCCAGCTCGGCGACGACGGCCGCCGCCTTCTCCTTGCCTATGCCGTCGACCCGCTGGAGCTCCTCCGCACCGGCGGCCCTGATGCGGTCCATCTCCGCGAAGTAGCGGGCGATGCGGCGCGACATGGAGCGGCCGGTGCCGCGCACGCCGAGGGCGCAGAAGACCCGGGAGAGCGGCTGGGCGCGGGCGGCATCGATCGCGGCCAGCAGATTGTCGGTGCTGGTCTCCCCCATCCGGTCGAGGGACAGCAGCTGTTCGCGCTCCAGGGTGAACAGGTCGGCGAAGTCGGCGACCAGGCCCGCGTCGACGAGCTGGACCACCCGGGTCGTGCCGAGCCCTTCGATGTCGAGCTGGTCGCGCCCGGCCGCGTACGAGACGGAGGCGACGAGGCGGCAGTCGCGGCCCCGCACACAGCGCCAGCGCTGCTCGCTGGTGTCGATCTCCGAACCGCACTGCGGGCACACCTCGGGGAAGACGACGGGCTGTTCGTCGCCGGTGCGCAGATGGGCGACGGGCGCCTCGATGCGGGGAATGATGTCGCCCGCCTTGTAGACCATCACGTGGTCCCCGACGCGCAGGTCCCGTCGGGTGATGTCGGCGGGGTTGTGCAGCGTGGCATAGCTGACGGTCGAGCCGTCGATCTCGACGGGCTCCAGCACCGCGCGCGGCGCGATGATGCCGGTACGGCCCACGTTCCACTCGACGCCGAGGAGACGGGTGACCTTCTCGACGGCCGGCAGCTTGTAGGCGATGGCCCAGCGCGGCGCCCGGGTGCCGGTGCCGGCGTCGCGCTGGTCGGCCGCCAGGTCCGCCTTGATGACGATGCCGTCGATCCCGAAGGGCAACGCGGCACGCAGCGCGGCGACTTCCTCGACCCGTGCCTGGACCTCCTCGACGGTGGCGACGGTGCGCGGTGCGACCTCGGTGTCCCCGGCGGTGTGCACGCCGAGGTCCGCGACGCGGCCGAGGACCCGGCTGTGCGGCAGCTCGGCCAGGTCGGCGGCCAGTTCACCGGATTCGGGCAGCGGCAGGGCCCCGTACGCGAAGAACGTCATCTCCACCGTGTACGCGCGGTCCTTGGCGCGCAGGGTGCCCGCGGCGCCGTTGCGCGCGTTGGCGAAGGGGGCGCCGCCGTGCTCGGTGCGGACGGTATTGGCCTGCTCGAACTGCTCGGTGGTCATCAGGATCTCGCCGCGTATCTCGATCGTGACGGGCTCCACGAGCCGGGCGGGGAGGCCGACGACGGTCCCGACGGCGTGGGACACGTCCTCACCGGCGGTGCCGTCGCCCCGGGTGATCAGCCGTTCCAGCCGGCCCTCGCGGTACCGGGCGGCGACCGCGAGGCCGTCGAGCTTCGGCTCGACGCTCCACGCGGTGACGGGCCGTCCGATCCGGCGCTCCAGCGAGGCGGTCCAGGTGGCGAACTGCTCGGCCGAGAAGACGTTGTCGAGGGAGAGCATCGGCACGGTGTGCGGCACGTCCCCCACGGCCGCGCCGCCGGCCACCTTGCCGGTCGGCGAGGCGGGCAGCACCTCCTGCGGGTGCTCCTCCTCGTACGCGGCGATGCCGCGCGCCAGCCGGTCGTAGGCGTCGTCGTCGAGCGTGCTCTCGCCCGTGGCGTAGTACGCGGCGGCGGCCTGCGCGGCCTCGTCGACGGCTGCGGCGTAGGAGGCATGGTCGGCGAGCACGACTGCTGAGTTCGTCATGCCCTCCATCCTGCCGTCCACCACTGACAACGCCTCCGACCACACTTCGGCCGCCGAAGGCCGAAGGACGCCGGAGAACGTCGGAGAGCGCTCTCTCACCCAGGAACGCCGGGGATTCGGTCGCGAAATCCGCGAGAGAGCGCTCTCCCGCCGCAAGCGACCCTCAACCGGCCTTGATGCGCACGTAATTGAAGTCCTGTCATGTTCATTGACATGCCCTCGCCATGCTCTTACGTTCCACCACAGAGAGCGCTCTCTCGCCTGATCAGGCCGCCCATGATCAGGGCACATCCCCCCCACCGCTTCCCCGAACAGGAGTGCCGTGCTCTTCTTCCGTCAACGACGCAGCGGCGAAGACAGCCACCGCGGAACCCCACCGCGCCGGCGGTACCGCACGGCGGCGCTCGCCGCCGCCGCGCTCGCCCTGACTTTCCTCCAGGCCACCACCAACAGCGCATCCGCCGGCCCCGCCGACGCCGCGGCCCCCGCCCCCAAGGCGGCCGCCGATGTCGTCCGGGTCGCCGAGTTCCTGGCCGAGTGCCCCTACACCCACCGGGCGCCCGACGACCCGATCGTCTTCCCGGGCCTGCCCGGCGCCTCGCACATGCACAGCTTCTTCGGCAACGACTCCACGAACGGCCACTCCGACCTCGCCTCGCTGGAGAAGGCCCGGAGCACCTGTTCACCCGACATCGACCTGTCGTCGTACTGGGTGCCGACCCTGTACGACGGTGACAAGGAGGTGGAGCCCACCGGCACCACGTTCTACTACCTCGGCGAGGGCGTCCGCGACGACGTCATCCGGCAGATCAAGCCCTTCCCCCGGGGCCTGCGGATCGTCGCGGGCAACGCGAAGGCGACCGGGCCGAACGACAACACCATCTCGCGGTGGTCGTGCCTGCACCACGGCGAGGTCAACCCGTCGCACGACTTCGTCAACTGCCCGGCGGACGCGATGCTGGAGTCGTACCTCGACTTCCCGCAGTGCTGGAACGGCAAGGACCTCGACTCGGCCGACCACAAGAGCCACATGTCCTACCCGGTCAACGGCGAGTGCCCGGCCACCCACCCGGTGCCGGTGCCCAAGCTCCGTCAGGTGCTGCGGTACCCGGTCAACGGCGACCCGTCCCGGTTCCGGCTGGCGTCCGGTCCCGGCTACACGATGCACGGCGACTTCTTCAACGTGTGGCCCGACGACCAGCTGGCGCAGCGCGTCCGCGACTGCATCAACGCCATCATCAAGTGCGGGGCCGACGGCACTCCCTGACCCCTCCGCACCCCCGTCCCCACCCGCCCGTCCGGGGCCGTGCGCCCCGGACGGGCTTCCCCCCAGGGAGCCCCTGATGAAAGCGACCCGCAGCGCGGCGACGCTCACCCTGCTGCTGCTCCTCCTGGCCGGCTGCGGCTCCCCGGCGGCCGAGCCGGAGCGCACTCCTCCGGCGGCCGAGACGCAAAGCACTCCCCCGCCGGCCACCGGCGCCCCCGCCGATCCCACCGACGCCGCCTGGGTACAGCTGATGACCCCCATGAACGAGTCGGCCGTGGCGCTCCTCTCGCTCGCCGCCGACCGCTGCGCCGACGCCGGCGTACGGCGCTGGGCGGCCGGCCTGCGGACCTCGCAGGACGGTGAACTGGCCCGGATGCGCCCGCTGCTGGCCCGGATGGGGCTTCCGGACACCAATGTGCACGAGGGCCACCACATGCCGGGCATGGTGACGGAGGACGACATCGAACGGGCCCGCACGCTGAAGGGCGCGGCCTTCGACCGGTTCCTGGTGGAACGGATCGGGGGCCATCTGCGCCAGACCGCCCAGGTGTCGCGTTCCGAGACCGGGGCCGGTACCCGGCAGGACGCCAAGCGGCTCGCCGCCTCCCTGGTCGCGGCCCGCACGTCCGAAATCGCCCGGCTGCCCGCCCTGTCCGAAGGTTCCGGCTGACCTCCGGGTCAACGTAATCCCAAGGCCCCGGCGGCCGTTACCGCACCGGTCGTACCACCCGGTATAAAGACTGCATGTCTGCCGACGCACCGCCGCCCGCCCGCCCCGTGACCTTGGAGGACGTCGCCGGAGTGGCCGGGGTGTCACGGGCCACGGTGTCGCGGGTGATCAACGGGGCGACCACGGTGGACCCGGCGCTGCGGCGGACCGTGGAGGCCGCGGTGGACGCCACCGGTTACGTTCCCAACCGCGCCGCCCGTTCGCTGGTGACCCGGCGGACCGACTCGATCGCGCTGGTCGTCTCGGAGCGGGAACGGCGCACCGTGCCCGAGCCGTTCGTCGGCCGGATGTTCTCCGATCCGTACTTCGGACGCGTGGTCGCCGGGCTCCTGGAGGTACTGCGCCCCGCGGGCATCCAGCTGGTCCTGATGCTGGCCGACGACCGGGAGTCGCGGGACCAGCTCCTCTCGTACCTGCGTCACGGGCACGTCGACGGGGTGGTGCTGATCTCGTCGCACGCGGAGGATCCGCTCCCCGGGCTGCTGCACGGAACCCGGCTGCCCGCCGTCCTCGCGGGGCAGCCCCGCAGGCCGACCCCGCTCACCTATGTCGAGGCGGACCAGCGGGCCGGGGCGCGGCTGGCCGCCGACCATCTCGCCGCGCTGGGCCGCCGCCGGATCGGCACGGTGTCGGGCCCGCAGGACATGCCCGCCGGTCAGGCGCGCCTCGACGGATTCCTGGACGCGCTCGCGGCGCACGGCATCCGGGACGTGGCGACCGCCGAGGGCGACTTCACCCATGCCGGGGGCGCGGCGGCGATGCGGCGGCTGCTGGCGGAGCGTCCGGACCTGGACGCGGTGTTCATCGCGTCGGACCTGATGGCGCTCGGGGCCGTACCGGTGCTGCTGCGGGCCGGGAAGGAGGTCCCGGACGATGTCGCGCTCGTCGGGTTCGACGACAGCAGTGCGGCGCTGGCCTGCGATCCGCCGCTGACGACGGTCCGCCAGCCGGTGGAGGAGATGTCGGCGGAGATGGCCCGGCTGCTGCTCAGGCAGATCGGCAAGCCGGCGGACCCCCCGCCCTCCGTGATCTTCCACCCGACACTCGTACGGCGGCAGTCGGCCTGATCACGCGCGGCCGGCCTCCCCGTCCGGGGGCACCGGCACCTGGGGGCCGGACGCCTCCTGGAGCCAGTGGCGGAGGACGCGGTGCACGGCCTCGGCCCCGACGAGTTCGTCCGGGCGCTTCCCGTCCTCGTCGGTGACGGCGTCCAGCGGGTCCGTCAGCTCGCGCGGCCACAGCAGGAACGGCCGGGACTGGTCGCCGCCCAGGCCGCCGTGCGAGCCGATCTGTTCCTCGAAGGCGTGCACGGTGCCGGTGGCGGGGTCGTACATGGAGTTGACCATGACGTCGGCGACGTGCGGGAAGGTGTCCGTGCGCCGGATCGCGTCCGCCGCGCCCGGACCGTACGGGGTCAGCGGCCCCTCTCCGTCCGCCAGGTCCGCCACCGGCACCCGGACCCCGTCGCGGGCCAGCACCACCGAGCCGTCCCGCTCGCCGCGGACGAGCAGGAAGCCGATGCCCGGGTGGTTGGCGAGGGTGGAGAGCAGTGCGGGGTGGCGGTGCTCCAGCTGCTCCAGGGTCGCGCGGCCCTCGATGTCGGGGAACGAGATCAGGCCGAGGTTCCCGGAGGCGAGGACGACCGGGTCGGAGGGGGTCGCGACCTGCTCCTCCCGGCCTTCGGTGACGGGCCGGTGGAGGGCGATCCGGACCGCGTCGCGTGCCTCGGATGCGCTGCGGGAGCGCTGCGCGCGCCGGGGCACGGGCAGTCCGCTGCCCGCCCGCACGAGGTCCTTGAGGGTCAGCCCGTACACGCCGGCGAAGGTGTCCCCCGGGCTCTGGCCGTGGTCGGACAGGAGCACGATCCGGTAGGTGCGCGGGGCCTGTTCGGCGACCTCGGTGATCAGGGCGAGCGCCCGGTCGAGGCGGGCGAGCACCTTCTCGGCGTCCCGGCTGCGCGGTCCCGAGTGGTGGGCGACCTCGTCGTACGCGACGAGGTCGGCGTAGACCGCGGTCCGTCCGGCGAACATGTCGCCGATCACGGCGGCGACCACCACATCGCGTTCGACGACGGTCGCGAAGGCGCGGATGAAGGGGTACAGGCCGCCGCGCTTGATGCGGGGCGTCTCCTTGCGGAGGCGGGAGCGGGTGGACTGGGCGATCTCGCGGCAGACCTCCGCGGCGAAGGAGCCGGCGGTGCGGACGGCGTTGGCGGGGTCGGAGAAGTAGGCGAAGTACCCGGCCCGCGACCGGCGGCCCTTGCCGAGCCTGGCGGCCATGGACAGGACGAGCGCGAGCTGGTTCGCGCCGCCGCTGAAGAGGTTGCCGCGGCTGGCGCCGTCGAGTGTGAGGAGTCCGCCGTCCCGGGTGCGGGTGATGGCCCGGCGCTGGAGCTCCAGGGCGCTCGCGGGCTTGCTGGAGACCATGACGACGCCGGTCTCCTTCTCGTACCAGCGGAAGGCGGGGACGTCGTGGTTGCTGCCGTGCAGGATGCCGAGCTGGCTGGCGCCGGTCTGGCTGGACCAGTCGGTGCGCCAGGGCGTGAGCCGGTGTCCTCCGGCTTCCGCCAGCCAGTGGGCGACGGTCGGCATCACGCCCCCGGCGGCGGCCGCCACGAGGGCGTCGTGGCCGACCCCGTCCAGCTGGATGAAGACGGTGCCCGGCGGGCCGCCGCGCGCGTCGCCCGTGCCGGTGCGGCGGCGGCGCCGGTCGGCCAGGCGGGAGAGGCGGCGGCGGTAGGCGTTGTCGTCGCGCACGGCGAGGGCGGTGGAGGTGGCGGAGGCGACGGCGGACATCACGGCCGCGACGGCGACGGCGGTCTCCGGGGCGGCGGCGCCCCGGCCGTCCGGGATGAGCCGGAGCGCGATCAGCAGCAGCGAGCCGTTGAGGAAGAAGACGAGCAGGCCGAGGACGAAGGCCGGCACGATGAGCAGCGCCCGTACGAGCACGGGCCAGACCAGGGCGGAGAGCAGTCCGAAGGCGCCCGCGCCCCAGGCCGCGGCGAAGGCGGTCCTGGTGATGCTGTCGCCGTCGGGCGACTGGAGCCGGAAGTCGGGGAGGATGCCCGCGAGCGCCAGCATGGTGAGCGTCGAGACGGCCCAGACCGCGATCACGCGCATCAGGGCGCTGCCGGCTCGCCGCCATCGCCTGTCGCCCACGCCGTTCGTCACCTCACGTCCGGGCCCTGCCGTTCCGGGCCCCGCCCCAGCCTTTCACAGCGGTACGGGCGGTCCCCCCGGCCGGTCAGCAGCCGTCGTATCCGGCGGTCGGCATGGAGAGCCTGCGGTGGACGCCGGCCTTGCCGTCGGCGGTGTAGGACGGCTCGTCGAACCCGGCGATCTCCAGGCGTACGCCGCGCCGCTCGCACTCGGCGGTGAAGCGCGGCACCGAGGCCAGGGCGCGGGCGAGGACCCGGTCGCTGGGGGCGACGAACAGCTCGACCTCACCGCTGTCGATGTCGGCCCAGAGCGCGGGGTGGTCGGGGCGCAGCGCGTAGAGGCGCAGCTGCCGGGTGACGACGTAGCCCCGGTCGGCGGCCCAGCGGGCGCACATGGCGTGCTGGCCCCGGGTGTCCACGAGGAACGGATCGCTGTCGAGTTCCTCCAGCGGCGTCAGGCTGGCGATGGCCGCCACGCGTACGTCCCCCATGGCCCTTCTCCCGTGCTCGGCGTTCCCCGACCCTATGCGGCCGCACACCGTGGCCGAGGGCGCGTTCCGGGGCGGTGAGGGGGCGCACGGGGGCACGGGACCGGAAGCGTGATCCACGGGTGCGCCGGGGTGGGCGGGCCGCCCGGACAGGACTGGTCGTAGGCTCGTCGGGGCAGGTGTGGTGGGGTCGCGGAGGTCCATGAGCGAAGGAGGCGGTGGCGTGCCGGTGGAGATCACCTGGTGGGGTCATGCCACGTGCACGATCGAGGACTCCGGGGTCCGCTTCCTGACCGATCCGCTGTTCGTACGGCGCTTCGCGCATCTGCGGCGCCGCCGGGGTGCGCTGCCCGGTCCGGACGCGGCCGTGGCCGATGTGGTCCTGATCTCCCATCTGCACTCCGACCATCTGCATCTGCCGTCGCTGGCGCGCGTCGCCCCGGGGGCCCGGGTGCTCGTGCCGCGTGGCTCGGTGCGCTCGGTTCCCGGGCTGCGGCTGCTGCGCCGGGCGCGCGGGCTGCGGATCACCGAGGTGGTGGCGGGCGACGAGGTGTGCGTCGGCGATGTGCGGGTCCGGGCCGTCCCCGCGCTGCACGACGGCCGGCGGCTGCCGCTGGGCCCGCACCGCTCCCCCGCCCTGGGGTACGTGGTGGAGGGCGCGGCGCGTACGTACTTCGCGGGGGACACCGGGCTCTTCGACGACATGGCGCGGGCGGTGGGCCCGGTGGACGTGGCGCTGCTGCCGGTCGGCGGCTGGGGGCCCTATCTGGGCCACGGGCACCTCGACGCGGGGCGGGCGGCGCAGGCGCTGACCCGGCTGCGGCCGCGCGCGGCGGTGCCGGTGCACTACGGCACGTACTGGCCGATCGGGATGGACGGGGTCCGGCCGCACGAGTTCCACGCGCCGGGCGAGGAGTTCGTGCGGAAGGCGGCGATGGCGGCGCCGGAGGTCGTGGTGCACCGGCTGGCGCACGGCGAGCGGGTGCGGCCGGGGTGCTCCGGGTGATCGAGTTCCTGCGGGAGACGGCGCGGCTCCCCGCGGAGTCGACGCAGCAGGCGGTCGGTTATCCGTCGTTGTTCCTGCTGGTGGCGCTGGGTGCCCTGGTGCCGGTGGTGCCGACGGGCGCGCTGGTGAGTTCGGCGGCCGTGGTGGCGTTCCACCAGTCGTCGCCGTTCTCCTTGCTGGTGGTGTTCGCGGTGGCGTCGTCGGCGGCGTTCCTGGGGGACATATCCCTGTACTGGCTGGGGCAGCGGGGGGTCCGGTCGAAGAACGGCTCGCGGTGGCTGCGGACGATCCGGGACCGGGCGGCGCCGGAACGGCTCGCGCAGGCGCAGCAGAAGCTGGACGAGCACGGGGCGACGGTGCTGGTGCTGTCGCGGCTGGTGCCGGCCGGGCGGATTCCGGTGATGCTGGCGTGCCTGCTGGGCCGGATGGAACTGCGGCGGTTCGCCCGGGGCGACGTACCGGCGTGTCTGGCGTGGGCGGCGACGTATCAGCTGATCGGCATCCTGGGCGGTTCGCTGTTCCCGGAGCCGTGGCAGGGGGTGGTCGCGGCGGTGGGTCTGACGCTGCTGATCAGCGGGGCGCCCGCGGTGTGGCGCCGGACGCGGGCGCGGTGGGCGCGGTGACGTCGGCCGGCCGGGGTTCCAGCAGGCGTGAGCCGCCGATGGGCAGGTCCCAGAGACGGTCGCGGGGGTGGCCGGCGCGCTGCCAGGCGGTACGGAGCCGGGTGAGCGGTTCGAGGACCGGTTCGGCGGAGAGCAGGAAGGTCGCCCAGTGCATCGGGGCCATGGCGCGGGCGCCGAGATCCTCGTACGCCTGGACCGCCTCCTCGGGGTCGGTGTGGACGTCGCCGAGCCACCAGCGGGGCTCGTACGCGCCGATCGGCAGCAGGGCGAGGTCGATGCCGGGGTGGCGGCGGCCGATCTCGGTGAACCAGTGGCCGTATCCGGTGTCGCCGGCGAAGTAGATCCGTCCGCCGTGCCCCTCCCCGGTGGTGTCCTGGATGACCCAGCCGCCCCACAGCGAGCGGCAGGTGTCGGTCAGGGTGCGCTTGGACCAGTGGTGGGACGGGACGAAGTCGAAGCGGACGCCTCCCAGCCGCGCCGACTCCCACCAGTCGAGTTCCGTGACGGTGCCGAAGCCGCGGCGGCGGCACCACTGGCCGAGGCCCGCCGGGACGAACAGCGGGGTGTGCCGGGGCAGTCTGCGCAGAGTGGGGGCGTCGAGGTGGTCGTAGTGGTTGTGGCTGATGACGACGGCGTCGACGGGCGGCAGGTCCTCCCAGCGGACGCCGACGGGGGTGATCCTGGCCGGGGTGCCGAGGATGCGGCGGGACCAGACGGGGTCGGCGAGGATCGTGAGGCCGCCGGTGCGGATGATCCAGCTGGCGTGTCCGGCCCAGGTGACGCAGCCGGCCCCGGCCGGGACGGGCGGCAGGGGCTCGGGGGCGTACGGCAGACGGTGGATGTGCCGCAGGCCCTCCGCGTTGGGCCGGATGGCGTGCTCGCGGGCCAGTCGTGACACGCCCCTGACGCCGGGGAGCGGGGCGGTGAGCCGGTCCGCGAAGCTCCTGGGCCAGGTGCGCACCTCGCCGAGGGGACGCGGTGCGACGACCTCGCCGCAGGCCACGGGGGGTGCGTCCCGGGTGAGGGCCTGTCCGGCGGAGGTCTGCCGGACAGGCACCGGGGGACGCTCGGTCTGGTCCGTCATCGGGGCTCCCGTCCAGGAGTGCGCCGGCGGTGGGTCAGCGCGGTGTGTCGAGGGCTGCTCGGAAAATGCTCAGCGCTGCCGCGATGTGCGGCAATTCGAGGGGGTCCGCGGCGGTGAGGGCCCCGGTCTGCTGCTCCGGGGTCGTTCCGAGGAGCGAGCCGGTGCCCAGCCGCACCCGGAGCGCGCCGAGTTCGTCGCCGAAGCGATGGCCGCCGGGGGTGGGGGCGCCGAGCCGTTCGGAGAGGTACTCCTCCAGCTCCAGGGAGTCGGTGACTCCCCGGGCGGCGAGCCGGGAGCGCAGCGGGCCGAGGTCCGCGTAGAGGTGGCGGCCGGCCTGCGGGGGGCGGGCGACGGCGCCCCAGCCGAGGACGGCGCGGTGGGCCTCGGTGGCGAGCCGGGCGTGCAGGGCGGCGGCGCGCCGGGCGCGTTCGGTGACGGCGGGCGGCTCGCGCAGCGCGTGGGCCGCGGCGGCGGCGACCGGGCCCGCGATCGAGGCGCCGAGCGCGGTGAGGACGTCGAGCGTGCGGGCGTGGCGTACGGCGGAGCGCGCGGTGCCGGGGAAGCGGGCGACGGCGACGGGCCAGGCGGCCGGGGTCAGCGCCCCGTACAGGCCGCAGACCACGGTGACGTCGTCCGGGCACATCTCGGCGGGGCTGACCAGCACCGTGTCGTGCGGCCGGTGCAGGGTGTCCCGCCAGGTCTCGTCGCTGACGATGTGCAGCCCCTCGTCCACGGCGGCCTCGCAGGCCTCGCGCAGGAGTTCCGGCGGGGCGACCGTGGCGGTGGGGTCGTCGGCCACCGAGAGCAGCAGGAGCCGCGGCCGGCCGCCCTCGGCGCGCACTCTGCGTACGGTTTCGAGGAGCGCGTACGGGTCGGGCACACCGCCGCACTCGGCGGGCGTCGGCACCTGGTAGGCGGGCCGGCCGAGCAGCCGGGCCTGCGGGATCCAGGAGGCGGGGCAGGGGCGCGGCAGCAGCACGTCGCCCCCGTGCGCGGCGATCAGCGCGAGCAGCAGCGGTGCGGTGCCGGGAGCGGCGGCGACGTGTTCGGGACCGCAGCGCAGTCCTCGCCGCTCCCAGTAACCGCAGGCGGCCTCGCGCAGGGCGGCCGATCCGCCGGCGGGTTCGGGGGCGGCGCGGCCGGCGGCGGAGGCCAGTACCTCGGCCAGCTCCGGCAGCACGGGCAGCCCCGGCCAGGGGGCCGGCGGTCCGTACCGTACGGGCCCGCGGTCCTCCCGCACCGTGTGCGTGGCCCGCTCCTGACGCCCGGTCCGCTCCCGGCCCATCGGGCCTCCTTCGCCGCCGATCCGACCCGCCGTTCGCCCTCCGGACCTTTATACGAGGGAACGGGGCGGCGCGCCCGCCCTGGAGCGGGACGGGCGGGCCGGCCGGTCAGCCGGCGATGCTCCGGTCGTGCCCCAGGCGGCCCGACAGCTCGTCGGCGCCCTCGACGGCGAGGGCGGTGAGTTCCCGCTCGCGCTCCTCGCTCCAGCGGATCATGGGGACCGAGACGGAGAGCGCGGCGACGACCCGCCCCGACCGGTCGTGCACGGGTGCGGCGACACAGCTGACGCCCGGGTCGGACTCCTGGTGCTCCGCCGCGACGCCCCGTTCCCGTACGGCGTCGAGCGCGGCCCGCAGTTCCCGTTCACCGGTGAGGGTGTGCGGGGTCAGGGCGGTCAGTCGCAGGCCGTCGAGCCGGGCGTCGAGTTCCGGGGCGGGCAGCGAGGCGAGGA
This sequence comes from Streptomyces sp. NBC_00708, assembly GCA_036226585.1. Classification (GTDB taxonomy): domain Bacteria; phylum Actinomycetota; class Actinomycetes; order Streptomycetales; family Streptomycetaceae; genus Streptomyces. The sequence continues at coordinate 6,368,953 of CP108997.1, read as the reverse complement.
GCATCTTGCCGGCGGATGTGCAGTGGGCGGGCAGCCGGTGCCCGGCCGACGACACCGTGCGCACGGCGTGGGTGGAGTCGGCCTGGGCGACGCAGACGGCGTCGGTGCCGTCGAGGATCGCCACATGCACGCTCTCGCCGCAGTCGGCGGCCACGCGCCGGGCCACCTGCCGGCCCTCGGCGGCGAGGTCGAGCTGTTCCGCGTACCGGCTGCCGAGCTGGTAGGTGCGCACGCCCAGCCGGTACCGCCCGGGGCGGTCCGGGTCCGTGACCAGGTACGACCGGGCGGCGAGCGTGGTGAGCAGCTCGTGGACGGTGGTCCGGGGCAGCTGGAGCTTGCGGGTGACCTCGGGCGCGGAGAGTGTGCCGTCGCCGTGGAGGAAGAGTTCGAGCACGTCGAACGCCCTGCTCACCGCCGGCACGAGTCGCCCCATGGCCCCGCGTCCCCCTCATGTTCGGTCTTGTGTCCGGTGTGCCGGCCGGCGGCCGGTGTGACGAACCTCAGGCTACCCGCGGCGTGGCTGCTGGTTCGGAGAGGTGAGGCGGGGTATCCGCTGTCGCATGTCGTCAGCGAGCAATGTTTCCGTCCCGTCCCGGATCGCCGGGCTGCGCGACCGGTTCCACCGGCGCGATGTCGCCGTGTTCCAGAATCTGGCCCAGCGGCACTGGCCCGCCGCGGGTCCGGTGCTGCCCCGGCTGAGCCGCAGCGCCAACCACGGGCTCCTGTGGGTCGGCGCGGCGGCCGGTATGGCCGCTTTCGGGGGCAGTGCGCGGGCCCGGCGGGCCGCGCTGAGGGGTATCGCCTCGCTCGCGGTGGCCTCGGCCGCGATCAACACGGTGGGCAAGGGGGCGGTCCGCAGGCAGCGGCCGATCCTGGACGCCGTGCCGGTGATACGGCAGCTGAAGCGGCAGCCGGTGACCACGTCGTTCCCCTCGGGGCACGCGGCGTCGGCCGCCGCGTTCGCCACCGGGGTGGCGCTGGAGTCGAAGGGCTGGGGGGCCGTCGTCGCACCCATCGCGCTGTCCGTCGCGGCGTCCCGCGTCTACACCGGGGTGCACTACCCGAGCGATGTGGTGGCCGGCGTGGCCCTGGGCGTGGGGGCGGCGTTCGCCCTGCGCGGCGTGATACCGACGAGGAACCAGCTGCCCGCACCGGGCAGACCTCCGGCCGACGCACCCGTCCTGCCCGACGGGGAGGGCCTGGTGGTCGTCGTCAACCAACGGTCGGGGACGGCGACGGCGACGGCCTCGCTGGTGCGGGACGCGCTGCCGCAGGCGGAGATCATCGAGTGCTCGCCCGGCCTGCTCTCCGACGAGCTGGAGAAGGCGGCGGGCCGGGGCCGGGCTCTCGGCGTGTGCGGCGGGGACGGCACGGTCAACCAGGCGGCGGCCGTGGCGGCGGTGCACGGGCTGCCGCTCGCGGTGTTCCCCGGCGGCACCCTCAACCACTTCGCGTACGACCTGGGCATCGAGACCGTCGCCGATGTGTCCTCCGCGCTCGCCGCCGGAAGCGCGGTGCGGGTGGACCTCGGCCGCTTCCGGCCGGGCCCGGACGGGCCGGGCGGCGCGCACGGGTACTTCCTGAACGCCTTCAGCCTGGGCGTGTATCCGGAGCTCGTGCGGATGCGGGAGCACTGGTCGCCCCGGATCGGCGGCTGGCCCGCCGGAGTCCTGGCGGCCCTGCGCGTACTGCGGGGCGAGCGCCCGCTGGAGGCCGAACTCCAGGGCAGGCGCCGCCCGTTGTGGCTGCTGTTCGTCGGCAACGGCCTGTTCCAGCGGGTCGGTCCGGCCCCGGGCCGCCGGCACAACCTCGCGGACGGACTGCTGGACGTACGGGTCGTGCACGGCGGCCGGACCCCTGCCCTGCGACTGCTGGCGGCGGCGGTCGCGGGCCCGCTGACCCGCTCCCCCATGCACGCGGCGGTGCGCCGGCAGCGGGTGCGGATCTCCGGACTGAAGCCCGGGACGCCGTACGCGTACGACGGCGAAGTGGCCCGCAGCGGCAGCGAGCTGATGATCGACAAGCTGCCGGAGGCGCTGACGGTGTACTGCCCGAGGCCGGTGTAGGGAACAGGTCCGAGAGGCCGAAAAGGGGCGGTCGACGCACAGTCGGCCGCCCCTTTTCGGCACCTCACACCTGTCCACATCGCAAGATATCCATCTCATTACTCGGCGACAGGCCCTACGGTGGTCCTACCGATCAGCGCTTTCGCGGTTCGCGTTTCGAGAGAGGATGCACGGCCATGCCGAAGGAGACCGCCGTCTACACCCACGGCCACCACGAGTCGGTGCTGCGCTCGCACCGGTGGCGCACCGCCGCCAACTCCGCGGCCTACCTCATCGGCGAACTGCGGCCGGGCCTGTCCGTGCTGGACGTCGGCTGCGGGCCCGGCACCATCACCGCCGACCTGGCCGCGCTGGTCGCCCCGGGCCGGGTGACGGGCCTGGACACCACTGACGAGATCCTGGCCCAGGCGGCCGAGGCCGCCGCCGAACGCGGCCTGGAAAACGTGGAGTTCGCCGTCGCGGACGTCCACGCCCTGGACTACCCGGACGACTCCTTCGACGTGGTCCACGCCCATCAGGTCCTCCAGCACGTGGGCGACCCGGTGCAGGCGCTGCGCGAGATGCGCCGGGTGTGCCGCCCCGGGGGCATCGTCGCGGCGCGCGACAGCGACTACGCGGCGATGACCTGGTTCCCCGAGTCGCCGGGCCTGGACCGCTGGCAGGAGCTGTACGGCCGCGTCGCCCGCGCCAACGGCGGCGAACCGGACGCCGGGCGCCGGCTGCTGTCCTGGGCCCGGCGGGCCGGGTTCACCGACATCACGCCCACAGCCGGTTCCTGGTGCTACGCCACCCCGGAGAGCCGTGCGTGGTGGAGCGGCCTGTGGGCGGACCGTACCGTCGCCTCCGCGTACGCGAACCGCGCGGTGGACGGCGGGCACGCCACGGCCGGGGAGCTGGCGGAAATCGCGGAGGCGTGGCGTGCCTGGGGCGAGGAGGGCGACGGCTGGTTCATGGTCCCGCACGGCGAGGTGCTCTGCCGCGCCTGAACGGCCGGGACCGAATGGATCACATGGCTGCGGGCGGCCAACTAACCTGGCCGCCATGGAGATCCTGGGAACCACGCTGCGTATCTGCGTCGACGACCTGGAGGCCGCGGTGGCCTTCTACGAGGAGCTCACGGGCGCTCCCGCACTCCGCTTCGAGCGCGGCGGGGTGTCCGTCGCCGCGATCAGCTGTTTCCTGCTGATGAGCGGCCCCGAATCGGAGCTGGAGATCCTGCGCAAGGTCACCGCGACCATCGCTGTGAAGGACGTCGGCGAGGCCCATGAGGCCCTGACCCGGGTCGGCGCCCGCGTCATCGCGGGCCCCGTCCCGACCCCGGTGGGCCGCAACCTGATCGCCGTGCACCCGGACGGCTCGGTCTTCGAGTACGTCGACCGCAACGCGCCCGTCTAGGCCAGGCGTCGCGTGGCAGAGGGGAGTTCGACGACAGGCCCCTGGGCCAGGCCGGTCCGCTCCAGGACCAGGCCGGCCAGCTCGTCGGTGGGCAGTTCACCGTCCAGCACCACCGTGTCCTCGCGCAGGGCGGCCACCGCCGCCACGCACTCGGGGATCCGCTCCTTCGTCCAGCGCCGTGCCGCCTCGTCGCGCTCCGGGTCGCCGGGCGCCACCACCCGGTGGTCCAGGCGGTGTTCGAGCACCGCGGCCGGCACATCGAGAAAGAAGTGGTGCACCGGCACGGCCGCCTTCTCCAGGGCGCCGAAGATCTCGTCGGCGTAGTCCCGGCGGACCAGGGTCATGGGCGCCAGGACCGGCCGGCCGTACTCCTCCACGAGCCCCTGGGCCAGGGACGCCACCTGCGTGCGCCACAGCGGGATGTTCTGGAAGTCGCCCTCCGGCACCTCGACGATCCCGCGCAGTACGAAGCCGACGTCCTCCGGGTCGAAGAGCAGGGCGTCCGGCAGTCTGCGGTGCAGTTCGGTGACCAGGGTGGTCTTGCCGCTGCCGAAGGCCCCGTTGATCCAGATGATCATGTCGTGCCGCTCCCGTTCCTTGTGCCGTCGTGCCGTCATGCCGTCGCTCCGTCAGACGCGGGGGCGCATCCGGTAGTTGTACCGGTCCGGCAGCGGTTCGTCGGTGATCCGGTTCCACACCTCCTCCAGGATCTCCGCCCCTTCGCGCAGGTCGGCGACCTCGAAGCCCGCGTCGAACACGGCCTTCGCGGCGTCGGTCCGGCCCTCCGCGATCAGCAACCGGGCGTCCAGCAACCGGAACCGGCCCCGCTCGTGGATCTCCGGCGGCAGCCCCGCCCACACCGTACGGGCGGCCTCGGTCCGCCCCGCCGCGAGCAGCGCCTCGATCGCTTCCCGGCCCAGCGCGGCCGTGGCGGCGGTCCACGTCTCGTCGCCGGCGCTCCGCTCGGCGCACAGCCCGTCGAACGCCTCCGCGTAGTACTCGGCGGCCAGTTCGCGCTGGCCGCTCACCCGGGCGGCGACGGCCAGGCAGCGCAGCAGCGGCCAGCGGGAGGCGGCCCTGCCCAGGCCGCGTTCCCAGCTGCGCACCGCCTGGGCGCGGTCGTCGGCGTGCCACTGCGCGATGCCGAGGTGGTACTCGGTGAGCGGTTCGGCGGGGGCCGTCTCCAGCATGTCGCGCCAGTGCCAGGAGACCAGCGTGGGTCCGGGCGGGACCGCCCCCGCGAGGCCGGGGAACGTGCCCTGGTCCAGCAGTTCCAGCCAGGGCGCCTGCTCCTCGCCCAGGGTGTCGTCGGTGAACGGTGTGCCCGGCAGCTCGTACCGCCCGCGCCGCACCTCCAGGGCGCCCCAGCCGGAGCCGGTGGCGAGGCGTTCGCCCGGTTCGGTGTCGGCGTGGGCGCGCCAGGCGGTGTGGGCGGCCTCCACGTCGGCGCGCGGCAGGGCGTCCGCGAGGCACCGCTCCGTCTCGGCGCGGGCCGCCGCCCAGTCGTCGCCGTGCACGGTGGCGGGGTCGGCCGCGAGCGGACCGTAGGACTCCAGCCAGCTGAACTCGGCCCCCGGCTCCAGCGGTACGTGCTCCAGCTGGGTGCGGGCCAGTCCCGCCTGGATCTCCGCGTAGCCGCCGGTGCCGGGTTCGGTGAGCCATTCCTGCCAGCGCCGCCCGCCGGACCCGCTGCCCCAGAGGAACAGCTTGCGACCGCGCAGCAGGTCGGTGGAGGTCTGGACGAGTCCGTGGCCGTGCTCGTCCAGGGAGGCGATCCAGCGGCGGGTGCCGTCGGGCACCTCGTAGAAGTAGTCGGCGGGGTACTCGCTGCGCAGTGGGTAGGTGCGGTCGGTGCCGCCGCTCCGGGGGACCGGGACGCGGGTCAGCGTCCGCTCGTACCCGAAGTGCCAGGCCTCGTCGGCGGGTGCGATCACCCGGGTGCGCGCGTCCTCGGGGACGGCGATGTTGGACCACCAGTAGACGGGCGCGGGCTGCTCGTGCGGATTGCGTATCCGTACGCCGACGTGCAGGAACGCGGAGTCGGCGGGCAGCCACAGATCGACCTGGAACGGCAGGTCGCGCAGCCTTTCCCACTCCCAGAGCCGGACCATGTCACCGCCGTCGGGCGCCGGGACGAGGGCCGCGTGCACCGGGGCGCAGGAGAGGGTGGTGTGGCCGGTCGCGCCGATGTTCCACTCGATGCCGCCGGAGAACCAGGCGCCGTTGAGCGCGAAGTCGGCGGGCTGGAGCACCGGGTTGGCGTAGACGAGGTCGCGGCCGGACGGCTTGTGGACGAGGGAGTGGATACGGCCGCCGAGGCCGGGCAGCACGGTGGCGCGCAGATGGTCGTTCTCGATGACGATCGCGTCGAGGTCCATGGTGACGCGCTCGCGCCCGTAGCCGTCGAGGAGGCGGACGGGCAGAACGGTCGACAGCGGGGCGTGGCCCAGCTGCCGGGCCATGTCGCGCGGAAGTCCCGACCGGTCCCGGTCGTCGATGACGTGCGTCTCGTCCAGTGGCCGCAGTGCGGGCAGCGGGTTCTGCGGCCCCGTCGCCGCGGCGGGCAGGGTCAGTACGGCACGTCGTACGGTGGTGGCCAAGGCAACCTCGCTCCCTCGCGCGGGCCGCCACAGGTCCGGGCGCCCCCCGATGACCATGGAACACGGCCCCCGGGCTCCCGGCCAGGGGCTCCGGCGTCACTCTTCGGCAAAGCGCGTGGGCCCGCCGCCCGCCCGGAATTCCGTTTCCGTCCCGCTCCGGACCCCCGTACGCTCGCCCCGGACACGGAACGCGGCAGGCGAGAGGAACAGCGCGACAGATGAGCACGCAGCACACGTACCGGGTGATCGTGCGCGGCACGTTCCAGGATCTGACGGACGCGGCGCGCGGGCGGCTGCTGGCCGAGGTGGAGGAGCACGGCCTCGCCGCGATGCAGTTCACCGAGGAGGGGTCGCTCACCTACGACCGGGTCCTCAAGCACTTCAGCTTCCGCTACGTGGTCGTCTCGGACGCCGGGGACGGCGAGGAGATGGCGTCCGTGATCGCCGAGGACCGGGCGCTGACGGCGCTGCGCGAGGCGGGTTACGGCCACGGCGAACTGCGGTCCACGGCGACGGACATGGACACGATGAAGATCAACCGCAAGCGCCGCTGAACCCCGCCGCGCGACCGGGCGGCCCGGTCGCGCGGCGCGCTCCGCTACTGGGGCGCGGGTGCCGTGGAGCCCCGCGGGGTGAGCGAGGGGGTCGGCACCTGGAGGGGGCCGGTGTCGGTGCCCTCCAGCAGGGAGAACAGGGTGCGGGCCACCTCGGCGCCGAAGTGGTGGATGTCGTGGCTCATCGCGGAGAGGGTGGGATGGGTGATCCGGCACAGCTGGGAGTCGTCCCACGCGAGCAGCGAGACGTCGTCCGGGACCACGAACCCCATCTCGGCGGCGACGCCGGCGCCGGCCACCGCCATGATGTCGTTGTCGTAGACGATCGCGGTCGGCCGGTTCTTCGCCAGGAGCAGGGAGCGCGTCGCGCGTGCCCCTTCCCGTTCGTCGAAGCCGGTCGCGATCTGGGTCCCCTGCTCCAGGCCGAGTTCACGCACCGTGGCGTCGAAGGCCCGGGTCCTGATCGCGCTGTGGCCGAAACCGGCCGGGCCGCCGACCCGCGCCAGGCGCCGGTGGCCGAGGGCGGCCAGATAGCGGACGGCCTCCGCCGTCGCCGTGGCGTCGTCGGTCCACACCGCGGGGAAGGCGCCCGTCAGGGACGGATGGCCGACGGCAACCGCGGGCAGCCCGATGGATTCCAGCGCCGGCACCCGCGGATCGTCCACCCGGAAGTCGACGAGAACGGCACCCGCGATGGTCTGGCTGCGCCACCACGTCCGGTAGAGCTCGATCTCCTCGTCCACATCACGGACCAGCCGCAGCAGCAGGGAGCAGGACCGCTCGGCCAGGACGCCCTCGATGCCCGAGATGAAGTCCATGTAGAAGGGCTCCAGGCCGAGCAGGCGCGCCGGGCGGCACAGGACGAGGCCGACGATGTCGACGCGTCGGCCGGAGAGGCTGCGCGCCGTCTGGTTCGGTGCCCAGCCCAGCACCCGGGCGGCCTCGAAGATGCGCTCCCTGGTCGCGTCGGAGACACCCGGTTTGCCGTTGAAGGCGAGCGAGACGGCGCCCTTGGACACGCCGGCCCGTGCGGCGACGTCCTTGATGGTGACGCGGGCCGGAGCGGTCACTTCGTACCTACGCAGAACAGGGCGGCTCGCGCGTCGTCGGCGGTCACGTCGCCGCAGCCGTCGACCCGGATGCGGACCTGCTCGCCGGCCAGCAGGGTGACGAGACCCCGGTCGGCCGTGGCCGCGGGGCCGAGCCGGTCTGCCTGGAGGAGGAGGTCCCTGACGAGGGTGTGCGCGTTGACCACCACGTGGACGTTACCACCGCCGTCCGGGACGGGTTCCACGCTCACGTCGAAGGCCGGCCGCTCGTAGCCGAACTCCTTGTCGGGGACCGGGAACCAGGTCGCCCGCAGCCCGTCCGCGTCGGCGACCAGGAACTCCGTGGTGGTGCCCCCGTCCGGCGCGAGCCCGGCGGGCACCGGGAGACGTACGGCGGAGCGGGCGGCGACCGTCACCTCCTGCACGCCGTGGCCGGTGACGGCCCCGCCGGCCTCGACGCGGCGCAGGGTCACCTCGGTGTGCCAGGGCGTCGCGGACTGGTTGATCACGGCGAGCACGGGTCCCTCGTCGCCCTCGCCCGCGGGCTGCAGGGTCAGCAGCCGGTCCGCGTACACCCGCCGCAGCTCGTGGTGGAGCGGCTTGAGGCGGCCGTCCCCGTCGACGGCGGCCCAGGAACTGACCGGCCAGCAGTCGTTCAGCTGCCAGACGACGGTGCCCGCGCAGACCGGCCAGTGGGAGCGCCAGTGCTCGATGCCGGCGGCGACGGCGCGGGCCTGGACGACCTGCGTCAGGTAGTGCCAGCGGTCGAAGTCGCCGACGGGCGGGGCGAAGTGGCGGGCGACGCCGCGGTCGAGCTTGCCGTTGCCGTCCTCGGCCTTCTGGTGGTGGAGCATGCCGGGCGAGTCGGGGGCCAGGTCCTCGCCGGGCAGGGCGCGCCGGAGCGTGGCCATCGCGGGCGGTGCCTGCCAGCCGAACTCGGAGACGAACCGGGGGACGTTCGCGCGGTACTCCGCGTAGTCCTGGCGGTTCCACACCTCCCAGGAGTGATAGGTGCCGTGGTCCGGGTCGTTGGGGTGGTGGTCCCACGATCCGGACCAGGGGCTGCCCGCGCTGTAGGCGCGGGTGGGGTCGAGTTCGGCGACGATGCGGGGCAGCACGCCGAGGTAGTAGCCCTCGCCCCAGGAGTCACCGGCGAGGCCGGGCTCCCAGTCCCAGTCGCGGAAGCCCCAGAGGTTCTCGTTGTTGCCGTTCCAGAGGACCAGACTGGCGTGCGGCATGAGCCGGACAACGTTGTCGCGGGCTTCGGCCTCGACCTCGCCGCGCAGGGGCTGCTCCTCGGGGTACGCGGCGCAGGCGAAGAGGAAGTCCTGCCAGACCATCAGTCCCAGCTCGTCGCACGCGTCGTAGAACGCCTCGTCCTCGTAGATGCCGCCGCCCCATATGCGAACGAGGTCGACGTTGGCGTCGGCCGCCTGGCGCAGCCGGGTGCGGTAGCGCTCGGGGGTGATGCGCGAGGGGAAGACGTCGTCGGGGATCCAGTTGACGCCCCGGGCGAAGACGCGCTCGCCGTTGACGACGAGGGTGAAGCCCGTGCCGTGCTCGTCGGGGGTGCGGTCCAGTTCGACGGTGCGGAAGCCGATGCGGCGGTGCCAGGTGTCGAGCGGACCGGCGTGGTCGAGCAGGGTGACGTCGAGGTCGTGGAGGGGCTGGTCCCCGTATCCGCGCGGCCACCAGAGCCGGGGGGCGTCCACGGTCAGCCGCAGCACGGCTTCGTCGCCCTCGAAGACGGCCTCCGCCTCCTGGCCGGCCACGGTGGCCCGCGCCCGGAGGGCGGCCGTCGCCCCGGACTCCGTGCGCTCCACCCGGATCCGCACCTCGACGCTTCCCCGGCCGTCGTCGACGGTGACGAGGGGGCGGACGGAGGCGAGGCGGGCGGTCGACCAGTGCTCCAGGCGTACGGGGCGCCAGATACCGGCGGTGACGAGCGTCGGCCCCCAGTCCCAGCCGAAGCCGCACGCCATCTTGCGGATGTACTGGAAGGGTTCGGGATAGACGTTGGGCCGGTCACCGGTGAGGGCGCGGACCGCCTCGGCCTCGTCGTAGGCGGAGGTGAAGCGCACCTCCAGCCGGCCGGTCAGCCCGGTGGCGTCGAACCGGTGGGTGCGGTGCATGTTCCGGGTGGTTCCGAGTTCCCGGCCGTCGAACGTGATCCGCGCGGCGGTGTCCAGGCCTTCGAAGACGAGGTCGGTGCGCTCGTGCGCGCTCTCGTGGGAGACCTCGGTGAGATACGTCCACGCGCGGCGGCCGATCCAGGCCACCTCGGTCTCGTTCCGGTCGAGGAACGGGTCCGGGATGACGCCCGCGGCGAGCAGGTCGGTGTGGACACAGCCGGGGACCTCGGCGGGGAGCAGCGCTTGGTCGTAGCGCAGGTTCCAGCCTTCGGTGAGCGGGGTGATGTCCTTCATGGTGCGGCTCCAATCGGCCCAGTGCGCACGCTGACAGATGTACGACGCGGCACAACTTAGCCCGCCGATCGATCACTGTCCATAAACCGGTCTAGTCACGCTGCGGCAACGTGTGCGACAAGGCGCACGCCTTTTACCTGCAAGAACGTGAGCAGAGGTAACGATTCGGCATCGCAGGGGAAACAAGAGCTTTACCGGTTCACTTCCGTCCTGCCATAGTGCCGACATCCGGCGCAGACCTGAGCCGCCGTCCGAAGGAGTTGGGCACATGGGGAAGACCAGGACACTCACAGGTGCGTTCCTGACCATCGCGACACTGACCGTCACGGGCTGCAGCGGCAGCGGTGCGCCGTCGGCCGAGACGGCCTCCGCGCCCGCCGACGCGAGCACGGCGAGCGGCACCATCACGGTCCTGACACAGCGGACGGACCTGATCAAGAGCGGGGCCATGAAGGCCTACGCGGCGGAGTTCAACAAGGTCTACCCCAAGATCGAGGTGAAGTTCGAGGGCCTCACCGACTACGAGGGTGAGGTCAAGATCCGAATGAACACGGACAAGTACGGCGACGTCCTCATGATCCCGGGGGCGGTGGCCAAGAACGACTACCCCAAGTTCTTCGCGCCGCTCGGCTCGTCCATCGAGATGTCGGACAAGTACCGCTTCAGCGACAAGTCGGAGGTCAACGGCAAGACCTACGGCATCGCCCAGTTCGGCACCGCCAACGGCTTCGTCTACAACAAGGCCCTCTGGAAGAGGGCCGGCGTCACCGCCTGGCCGCGCACCCCGGAGGAGTTCATCGCCGACCTGCGGGCCATCAAGTCGAAGACCGGATCGACCCCGTACTACACCAACTTCAAGGACGGCTGGCCGCTGGTGCAGTGGTCCGCCAACATCGGCTCCGTCACCTGCAGCGAGGAGGCGAACAACAAGCTGGCCGGCCCCGTCTCGCCATGGAAGTCCGGCAGCGAACTCGCCGTGATCGACAGCCTGCTCTTCGACATCGTCAAGGACGGCCTCTCCGAGAAGGACCCCAGCACCACCAACTGGGAGGCGTCCAAGAGCAAGCTCGCCAAGGGTGAGATCGGCTCCATGATGGTCGGCTCCTGGGCGATCAGCCAGATGCGGGACGCCGCCGAGAAGGCCGGGAAGAACCCCGACGACATCGGCTACATGCCGGTCCCCGTCCAGCGCGAGGAGGGGCAGTGCGCCACCCTCGTGTCGGACTACCAGCAGGCCGTCAACATCCACTCGGACCACAAGGAAGCGGCGCGGGCCTGGATCGACTGGTTCACGGACAAGTCCGGCTACTCCGCCAAGGAGGGCGCCGTGCCCACCCTGAAGTCGGCCCCCATGCCCGACACGCTGAAGGAGTTCGTTGACAACGATGTCACATTCGTCGAGCGCTCGGAGAGCAAGACGGGTGCGGTGAACGACATCGACAAGGCCGCGGAGATCGGTCTCAACACGCCCGACTACCGCCAGAAGCTGGTCGACATCGCCCGGGGCGCGCAGAAGGGCACCGCCGAGAGTTACTTCGCCGAGCTCAACAAGAAGTGGGACGAGGCCGCGAAGACCATCGGCTCCTGAACCGGTACGGGGCCCGGCCGCACGACACCGGCGGGGCCCCGCCCTCCCGCGTACACCGCGAGCCCGACGCGGATGACGAAAGGCCCGACATGACCGAGACGACCGAGGCGGTGAGCGTGAAGACGCACCGTGCGACGCCTTCGCGGCGCGGCCCCTCCCCCACCGGCGACAGCCCACGCGTACCCGGGTCCCGGGGCCGGACGCTCCGCCGTGCGACGCCCTGGCTGTTCCTGGCGGCGCCGCTGGCCCTCCTGATCACGTTCACCTACGTGCCGGTGGGCAACATGATCTATTACAGCTTCACCGACTGGGACGGGATCAGCCCCGACCGGAACTTCACCGGCCTGGACAACTACGTCCAGATCTTCACCCGGCCCGAGCTCTTCCGGGTGTTCTTCGTCAGCGTCTACTACCTGGCGGCGTCCGCGGTCCAGATCGTGATCGCGCTCTACTTCGCCACGGTGCTCAGCTTCGACCTGCGGTTCCGCAACCTGTTCAAGGGGCTGCTCTTCTTCCCCTACCTCATCAACGGCGTGGCCATCGGATTCGTCTTCCTGTACTTCTTCCAGGACGGCGGCACCCTGGACACGGTGCTGTCCTGGTTCGGCCAGAACCCCGGTCACGCCTGGCTGGGCGACCCCGGCTCTGCCAACACCTCACTCGCCGGCGTCTCGGTGTGGCGTTACACGGGCCTCAACTTCGTACTGTTCCTCGGCGCGATCCAGTCCATTCCGGGCGAGCTGTACGAGGCGGCCCAGCTGGACGGCGCGACCAGGTGGCAGCAGTTCCGGCACATCATCGCCCCGAGCATCAGGCCCGTGCTGAGCCTGAGCGTCATCCTCGCGATCTCCGGGTCGCTCGCGGTGTTCGAGATTCCCTGGATCATGACCGGCGGTGCGACGGGCACCTCGACGTTCGTCATCCAGACCGTGAAGCTCGCGTTCCAGTTCAACAAGACCGGGCTGGCATCGGCGGCCGCCGTGGTGCTGCTGCTGATCATTCTGCTGATCACCTGGATCCAGCGCCGGCTCGTGCCCGACGAAAAGGTGGACCTCGTATGACCACGGCTCCGCAGACCACGACTCCGCAGACCACGGCCATGAAGACCGCGGGCCGGTCCCGCACCGCGCCCGGCCCGCGACGCGTCCGGCTGCGTGGCCGCATCGGGCGGACGCTGGTCTACGTGTCGCTCGTCGTCGCCTCGCTGGTGGTGGTACTCCCGCTCGCGGTCGTCCTCCTCACCTCGCTCAAGACCTCCTCGGAGGCGACCGACGGCGGCGCTCTGTCGCTCCCGGGCAACTGGCTGAACTTCGACAACTACGCGACCGCGTTCTCCGACGGCCAGATGCTCACGGCCTTCGGCAACACCCTGTTCATCCTGCTCTTCTCGATCACGGGCACCGTGCTCATCGGCTCGATGACCGCCTATGCCATCGACCGGTTCCACTTCCGGGCCAGGAAGCTCGTGATGGCCCTCTTCCTCGTCGCCACCCTCGTGCCCGGGGTCACCACGCAGGTCGCCACCTTCCAGGTCGTGAACAGCTTCGGCCTGTTCGACACCCGCTGGGCCCCGATTCTGCTGTACATGGGGACGGACATCGTCTCGATCTACATCTTCCTGCAGTTCATCCGGGGCATCCCGGTGTCCCTGGACGAGGCCGCACGGCTGGACGGGGCGAACTCGTTCACCATCTACCGCAAGATCATTTTCCCGCTGCTCAAGCCGGCGGTCGCGACCGTGGTGATCATCAAGGGGATCACCGTCTACAACGACTTCTACATCCCCTTCCTCTACATGCCGTCCCAGGAACTCGGCACGGTCTCCACCGCCCTGTTCCGCTTCAAGGGACCCTTCGGAGCGCACTGGGAGAACATCTCCGCGGGGGCCGTGCTCGTCATCGTGCCCACCCTGATCGCCTTCCTGTTCCTCCAGCGCTACATCTACAACGGCTTCGCCCAGGGAGCCACGAAGTAGCGCTCCCGCGCGCACGCCGTCCGCCGGCACCGGCCCTCGCTCGCGGGCCGGTGCACCGGTGTTCCGGAAACCGGCCGAGCGCGCGAAGGAAATGAGAAAACCGCCTCCTCACGCCCTGTCCGACACCATCACGGTGACGGAGAAGAATGGGCGGAAGAAGGCGGCTCGACTTCACAAAACCGGTTCAGCTCCAGGGGCTCACCGCACACGGCGATCCGGCGGGGATCAGAGGCGAAGGGCGGGTACGGGGCCGGCGGCCCGCGCGCCCGCTGCCGCGGCAGCCGCGCCGACGAGCCCGGCGTCCAGCGCCAGGGCGGCGGGGACGACGGGAAGGTCCCGGACGAAGTCGAGCACGGCGTAGTCGGCCAGCCGCCGTCGCAGCGGGGCGAACAGGACTTCCCCCGCCTGGGCGACACCGCCCCCGACGACCACGCGCTCCAGCTCCACGAGCGCCGCCGTCGCGGCGATCGCGGCGGCCAGGGCCTGCGCGGCACGCCCAAAGGCCGCACGCGCCCGCTCGTCGCCGCCCCGGGCCGCTTCGGCGACCGCCGCGGCGTCGGACACCCCACCGCGCGGAGCCGTCCACCCCAGGGCGCGGGCATGCGCCGCTATGGCCGTCCCGCTGGCGAAGGTCTCCACACACCCGGGCGCGCCGCAGGGGCAGCGGGGACCGTTGAGGTCGACCGTGATGTGGCCGATGTGACCGGCGTTGCCCGTCCGGCCGCCGTGTACCCGTCCGTCCAGGACCAGCCCGCCGCCCACTCCCGTGGAGACCACCATGCACAGGGCGTTGGCGACGCCGCGTGCGGCACCGAGCCAGTGTTCGGCGGCGGTCATCGCCACCGCGTCGCCGACGAGCACGGGCCCGATGCCCGCCGGCGTCGCCGGATGCGTGCGCACCAGCTCGACCAGCGGGAATCGGCGCCAGGCAGGAATGTTCACGGGGCTCACGGTGCCTCCGGCCGCGTCGACCGGGCCCGCGCTGGCTATGCCGAGGCAGGTGAGCTCCGCCCAGGCCGGATGTGCCGCCAGCTCGTCCAGCACAGCGGTGACGGCCGCGGCCGGCTCGTGCGCCGGCCGCCGGGCCGGGGTGGGACGGCGCGCCCGCGCGATCACGGTCCCGCTCTCGTCGACGAGCGCTCCGGCGATCTTGGTCCCGCCGATGTCAAGTGCTCCGTACACCATCACGTCCCGCCCTTTCACGAGGGAGCGCACCTCGCCCCCAGCCGTACTCTGCCGGGCGGTGACAACGTTGTCTAGTAGTCCTGGTTTAGTTCAGTAATGTTTTAGCAATGCCTCACTTTCTTCGGAGCGTCGTCGAATCTCGCGAAAGGCACTCCGAGCAGGCCGGAAAGCCCGACGCATTCCGCCCGACCGTGAGCGGGGAACGAAATGCGGGTGACACATCTATTGACATGACCGGAACACCCGATGCCTCATATGGGGGCCGGAGCGGAAACACGCACCACGGCCCGGCGCCCCAGCATCTCGCCCCGTCACCCGGCCCCATCCGGGCTGACAACGTTGTCCCGTGCGAGCGGCCGGAGGGGCGGAACGGCCGTCGAGCCCCGTGCCCCACCACCCCCTTGAATCGAGGAGAGCCATGAAGCAACCACCCCGAAGGTCCCTGCTCGCCGCCGTGGCCGCACTGGTCACCGGTATGGCGGGTGCCCTGCTGTCCGTCCTCGGCCCCGTGTCCCCGGCCCAGGCCGCGGACACCGGCCTCCATGTCAGCGACGGCCGTCTGTACGAGGCCAACGGAACCGAGTTCGTGATGCGCGGCGTCAACCACGCGCACGCCTGGTACCCGGAGCGGACCAGCGCCATCTCCGACATCGCCGCCAAGGGCGCCAACACCGTCCGGGTCGTCCTGGGCAGCGGCGACCGGTGGACGAGGACCAGCGCGTCCGAGGTCTCCTCGATCGTCGCCCAGTGCAAGGCCGCCAAGGTCATCTGCGTCCTGGAGGTGCACGACACCACCGGCTACGGCGAGGACTCCGCCGCCACCACCCTGGACAAGGCGGCCGACTACTGGATCGGCGTCAAGAGTGCGCTGGAGGGCCAGGAGGACTACGTCGTCGTCAACATCGGCAACGAGCCCTTCGGCAACACCGGCTACGATGGCTGGACTTCGGCGACCAAGAGCGCCATCGGCAAGCTCCGGGGCGCCGGGCTGCGGCACGCCCTGATGGTGGACGCCCCGAACTGGGGCCAGGACTGGTCCGGCACGATGCGGGACAACGCCGCTTCGGTGTTCGCCGCCGACCCCGACCGGAACACCGTCTTCTCCATCCACATGTACGGGGTCTACGACACGGCCACCGAGGTCCAGGACTACCTGAACCACTTCGTGAGCAACAAACTGCCCATCGTGGTCGGCGAGTTCGGGAACATGCACAGCGACGGGAACCCCGACGAGGACGCGATCATGGCCACGGCCCAGTCCCTGCGGGTCGGCTATCTCGGCTGGTCCTGGAGCGGCAACGGCAGCGGGGTCGAATACCTCGACCTGGTCAACGGCTTCGACCCGAACTCGCTGACCAGCTGGGGCGACCGCCTGTTCAACGGCAGCAACGGCATCGTCGCCACCTCCGTGCGCGCCACGGTCTACGGCGGCGGTTCGACCGGCGGCACGGGCACCGCCCCGAACGGCTACCCGTACTGCGCCAGCGCCTCGTCCGACCCCGACGGCGACGGCTGGGGCTGGGAGAACAGCCGCTCCTGCGTCGTACGGGGCGGCCCGGCCGACCGCTGACCCGTACCGCTGGAGTCCTTCCGTCCGGCGTGCCGCACGCGCCGGACGGAAGGGCTCCTGCCGGCTCGCCGGCCCGGTCACACACCGTGACGCTTCCCCGGGAACGCGTGTCCACGAGGACCGCCTCCCCGGCGCAAAGGGGGCAACCTGCGCCCGGAAGGTGATGGACCGGACGGATTCGGGAACCCGTTCCGTCGTCCGACTCCCTACGAAAGGTCCGGCCCCCATGACCACCGAACAGGCCACCACGCTCGGCCCCGACAGCGACCTCACCGAGGTCTTCGAGCTCGCCCAGCAGCTGCGGGTGGACTCGGTGCGCGCCAGTACCTCGGCCGGCTCCGGGCACCCCACCTCCAGCCTGTCCGCGGCCGATCTGATGGCCGTCCTCATGACCCGCCATCTGCGCTACGACTGGAACGCCCCCGACCATCCGGCCGGCGACCACCTCATCTTCTCCAAGGGCCACGCCTCCCCCCTCCTCTACGCCATGTTCAAGGCGGCCGGTGCCATCAGCGACGAGGAGCTGATGACCACGTACCGCCGCTTCGGGCACCGCCTTCAGGGCCACCCGACACCCGAGCTGCCCTGGGTGGACGTGGCCACCGGCTCACTGGGGCAGGGCATCGCCTACGGCGTCGGCATCGCGCTCGCCGGGCGGGACCTGGAGAAGCAGCCGTACCGGGTGTGGGTGCTGTGCGGCGACAGCGAGATGGCCGAGGGATCCGTGTGGGAGGCCCTGGACAAGGCCGGCCAGCACAAGCTGGGCAACTTCACCGCGATCATCGACGTCAACCGCCTCGGGCAGTCCGGCCCCACCGAGCTGCAGTGGGACACCGACACCTACGCGCGCCGCGTCGAGGCGTTCGGCTGCCGTGCCCTCGTCATCGACGGCCACGACCTGACCGCGATCGACCGCGCGCTGAAGACCGCCGCCGACGGCACCGCACCCACCGTGATCGTGGCGAAGACCGTCAAGGGGCGCGGGGTGAGCGAGGTCGCCGACAAGGAGGGCTGGCACGGCAAGCCGCTGCCCGAGGACCTGGCCGGGCGCGCGGTGGAGGAGCTGGGCGGCGTCCGCGATCTGCGGGTGGAGGGCCCCAGGCCCCCGAAGGCCGCGCCCGCTCCCGCGCGCACCGGCGCCACCGTGGAGCTGCCGCGCTTCGAGAAGGGCGACGAGATCGCCACCCGGGTCGCCTTCGGCAAGGCGCTGGTCGCCCTGGGCGTGCGGCCCGACGTCGTCGCGCTGGACGCGGAGGTCGGCAACTCCACGCACTCCGAGGACTTCAAGAAGGCGTACCCCGACCGCTTCTTCCAGACGTACATCGCCGAACAGCAGATGATCGCCGAGGCCGTCGGCATGGCCGTGCGCGGCTTCCGTCCGTACGCCACCACGTTCGCCGCGTTCCTCACCCGGGCGCACGACTTCATCCGCATGGCCGCCGTCTCGGACATCACGATGGCGCTGTGCGGCACCCACAGCGGGGTGGAGATCGGCGCGGACGGCCCCTCCCAGATGGGCGTCGAGGACCTGGCCATGATGCGCGCGGTGCGCGGCTCGACCGTGCTCTACCCGAGCGACGCCACCTCGGCGGCGGCCCTGACCGTGGCGATGGCCGACATCGACGGCATCTCGTACCTGCGCACCACGCGCGGCGCCTACCCGGTGCTGTACGGGAACGAGGAGACGTTCCCCGTCGGCGGCTCCAAGACCCTGCGCCACGGCGACGACGACCAGGTCACCCTGGTCGGCGCCGGTGTCACGCTGCACGAGTGCCTGGCCGCGGCCGGCCTGCTGGCCGAACGGGGCGTACGGGCCCGGGTCATCGACCTCTACTCCGTCAAGCCGCTCGACGCCGAGGCGCTGGCGCTCGCGGCGCGGGAGACCGGGGCCCTGGTCGTGGTCGAGGACCACCACCCCGAGGGCGGGATCGGCGAGGCGGTGCTGTCCTCGCTCGCGGAGTCCGGCAGCCACCCGGCCTTCGTCCACCTCGCCGGGAGCGACCTCCCCGGTTCCGGCACCACGAGCGAGCTGCTCGACGCCGCCGGGATCTCCCGCACGCACATCGCGGAGGCGGCACAGCGGCTGGTCAAGTAGCGTCAGCGCATCTCGGCGGTGATCGCCCAGCGTTCGTGGTCCCGCCACGCTCCGTCGATGTGGAGGAAGTCCGGCGAATAGCCTTCGAGACGGAAGCCCGCCCGGCGCACGAGCGCGATCGAACCCTCGTTGTCCGGCTGGATGTTGGCCTCCAGACGGTGCAGCCGGAGCGGGCCGAAGGCGTGGTCCAGGACTAGGGCGAGCCCCTCGCTCATGAGGCCGCGCCCGGCCGCGTGGGCGAAGACGCCGTAGCCGAGCGCGCCGCAGCGGAAGGCACCGGCGACGATGTTGTTGATGGTGATGAACCCGGCGATCGCGCCGTCGCCGGGTCCGTCCGCCGGGCCTCGCTCGCACACGAGGAAACCCGCCCGCGTCGGGTCGTCGATGAGTGCGCCCGCGTAGGCGGCGTACGTGTCGGGGGTGGTGGGCGGGAACAGCCAGGGCCGGTGCAGCGTGCCGCTCTCCCGGGCCCGGGTGGTGAACTCGTCGGCGTCGCCGAGGGTGAAGGGGCGGATCGCGGTGCGCGGCCCCTCGGCCGGATAGCGGGTGTCGGACATCGCACCAGCGTAGAACGGCCGTGCGGGCAGGGCTTGTCGGCCCTGCCCGCACGGCCGTCGGGCGCCGTTCCTACTTGGGCCGCCTGCGGAAGACGTACGCGCCGCAGGCCATGCCCGCCACGAACATCACGACCAGCCACACGTAGAGCGGCGCAGTGACCAGCGGGACGATGAGGCGGACCTTGACGTCCTGGGTGTTCTCGGCGATGAACACGACCGAGAGCACCGCGATGACGAGGACCAGGATGCGGCCCGGGGTGAAGGCCCCGCTGCCGCTCTTCCCGCTGCTCGACACGTCCTTCGGGCTCATGAGCAGCCCCTTTCCCGGCCCTGTACGGCCGTCGCCCCGGGCTCCAGGATGGCGCAGCCCCCGTCCCCGGCCGCACAGATGTACGGCCGTTCGGGTGACGGGGGCCGGGTCGGGGGCAGGTCAGATCAGCGCGGGCACCTCGACCGTGAGGGTGGCCGGGCCGCCGTCCGCCGGGGCGTCGAGCACCGCCGGGACGCCGAGGGGGATCGTGAGCGCGGTGGGCCCGTGCCCGAAGCCCAGTTCCTCGACGACCGGGACGCCCAGCCCGCCGAGCCGGTCCGCCAGGACCGCCCGCACCTTCTCGTACGGTCCGCACCCCGCCCAGGACCCGCAGGCCACCCCGGCGACGCCGTCCAGCGCCCCGGCCCGCAGCAGCTGGGTGAGGATGCGGTCGAGGCTGTACGGGTCCTCGGTGGTGTCCTCGATGACGAGCAGCCCGCCCCGGGCCGAGGCGCGGCCGTGCGGGGTGCCCAGGTCGGCGGCGAGCAGGCTGACACAGCCGCCGTAGGTGATGCCGCGTGCCCGGCCCGGCACCAGCGCCCGCGCCTCCTCCAGGCCCAGGGTCAGCCGGGTCTCCGGCTCGAAGAGGGTGGCGCGCAGCGACTCCTGGGTGCGCGGGTCCTTGAGGAAGGTCTCGGTCCCCACCATGGGCCCGTGCAGGGTGGCGAACCCGGTCCGCAGCGCGAACGCCTCGTGGAGCACGGTGACATCGCTGTAGCCGACGAACGCCTTGGGGCCGGCCGCCCGCACCGCCGCCCAGTCCACCAGGTCCACCATGCGGTGTGCCCCGTAGCCGCCGCGCGCGCAGATCACCGCGTCCACGGACGGGTCGCACCAGGCGTCCCGGATGTCCCGGGCCCGGCCCTCGTCCGTACCGGCGAGGTAGTCCAACTGCCTGTGTACATCGAGCACATGGGGCATCGGTACGGGGTCGAGACCCCAGCCGCGCAGGATATCGAGGCCGGGTTCCAGCCGGTCGGCGGGCACAGGTCCGCTCGGGGAGACGACGGCGACCCTGGCCCCGGGGCGCAGCCGTGCGGGACGGGTCAGCGGGCCGAGGGTCGACGGGGCGGGGGTCGACGGGGGGAGGGTCATTTCTTCAGCTCCAGCGGCGGCACGTCGGACCGTTCGAAGCCGAACACCTGGGCGTACAGGGAGAGTTCGGACTCGACCGCGTCGATCATGGTGTCGGCGCGGCGGAAGCCATGGCCCTCGCCCGGGTAGGTGCGGTAGGCGTGCGGGATTCCGCGCCCCTCGACGGCCGCGAGGAAGCGTTCGCACTGCACCGGCGGGCAGATGGGGTCGTCCTCGCCCTGGAGCAGCAGGAACGGCACGGTGAGCCGGTCGGTGCGGGTGACCGGGGAGCGTTCGCGGTAGCGCTCGGGGACCTCGGCGAGGGGGCCGACCAGCGACTCCAGGTACTGGGACTCGAAGTCGTGGGTCTCGTCGGTGCCCCAGCCGGCGAGGTCGAGGATGGGGTAGATGACGGTGCCGCAGGCGTAGACGTCGGTGCCGGTCAGGGACGCTGCGCTGGTCCAGCCGCCGGCGCTGCCGCCCCGGATGGCCAGCCGTTCGGGATCGGCGGTGCCCTCGGCGGCGAGCGCCCCGGCGACGGCGGCGCAGTCCTCCACGTCGACGACGCCCCACTGCTCGCGCAGCCGGTTGCGGTAGTCGCGGCCGTATCCGGCGGAGCCACCGTAGTTGACCTCGGCGACGCCGATGCCGCGTGAGGTGAAGTAGGCGATCTCCAGGTCCAGGACGAGTGCGGCATGGCCGGTGGGCCCGCCGTGCGCCCACACCACGTAGGGGGGCAACTCGCCGTCGGGGCCGGTGTGTCCGGGGTTGCGCGGCGGGTAGAGCTGGGCGTGGATCGCGCGCCCGCCGGGTCCCGTGAAGGTGCGGACGACGGGGTTCGGGTAGTACGCGGGGTCGACCGCGTCCTCGTGCGGGGCGCCGATGATCCGGGTGTGTCCGGTCGCGGTGTCCAGCTCCACGATCTCGTACGCGCTGTGCGGGCTCGCGGCGACGCCGATGACCTGGCTGCCGCGCACGGTGAGTGTGGCGGCCCACTCGGTCCAGGGTCCGGCGACGTCGACGAGGTCGCCGGTCTCCGGGTCGAGGATGCCGAGGGTGGTGGTGCCCTTGCCGTGGACGGTGGCGATCAGCCCGTTCTCCAGCGGCCGGAACCAGGCGAGCCCGATCTTCCACAGCGGTCCGGCGAACTCCTCCTCCCTGGGGCAGAGTTCCTCGGTGGCGCCGCTGTCCGGGTCCAGGCGGTACAGGTTCCACCAGCCGCTGCGGTCGCTCGCGAGGAGCAGCCGCCCGTCGGGGGCCCACTGGATCTGCGGTACGGATTCGTCCGGGCCTCCTGCGAGGGTGCGGACGTCGTGGAAGGTGCCGTCGTCCCCGATCGCGGCGACCAGTACCTCGGTGCCGTCCCAGGGCATGCGCGGGTGGTCCCAGCCGATCCAGGCGGCGCGGCGCCCGTCGGGAGAGACCTCGGGCGCGGTGACGAACCGGTGCCGCTCGTCGGTGAGTTCACGTACGGCGGTGCGGTCCTCGGCCGCCGATCCGTCCAGCGGTACGGCGGCGAGGACGCGGCGCAGTTCGGTGGGCGCCTCACCGGTGAACTCCTCCAGGACGCACCAGACCTCACCCGCCGCACCCCGGCCGGGGTGCGGGCGCGGGTCGGCCCAGCGCAGTCCGCCGCCGACGGAGGAGACGGGGGTGAGCGGCCACGGTGCACGGTCGCCGTCGGGTTCGTACGCGTACAGCCGCTGGTCGTCGAAGTGGACGAAGACGATCAGCGGGCCGCCCCGCGTGCGTGCGGTGCCGGCCCAGGGCTGTCCGCCGTACTCGATGACGCGGCTGCGGGCGTTCCAGGGTGCGGGCAGTTCGGTGGTGGTGCCGTCGGCGGCCCGGCGGACGAGGGCGCGCCGGCCGCCCTCGGCGGGGCGCGGTTCGGTCCACCACAGTTCGTCGCCGACCGCGCCCGCGTACTCGGGGCGGCCGTCGTGGGAGGCGGCCAGGGCCGCGTCGATGGGCGAGGGCCAGCTGCCGTAGGACTGTGTGGATGGCATGGGTGTCGGTCTCCCCCGAGTGGTTCAGGCGGTGCGCAGGTAGTGGTCCAGGACCCGGACGCCAAAGTGCAGCGCGTCGACGGGGACGCGCTCGTCCACGCCGTGGAAGAGGGCCTGGTAGTCGAAGCCGACGGGCAGCTTCAGCGGCGAGAAACCGTATCCGGTGATACCGAGCCGGGAGAACTGCTTGGCGTCGGTGCCGCCGGACATGCAGTACGGCACGACGTGCCCGTCCGGGTCGAACCGCTCGATGGCGGCGCGGAGTTTGCCGTACGTGGGCGAGTCGACGGGAGCCTGGAGGGCGACCTCGCGGTGGACGAACTCCCAGTCGACCGCGGGGCCGGTGAGCCGGTCGAGGGTGGCGCGGAACTCCTCGTCGCCGCCGGGGACGGTCCGGCCGTCGATGTGGGCGGTGGCGTGGCCCGGGATGACGTTGACCTTGTAACCGGCCTCCAGCATCGTCGGGTTGGAGCTGTTGCGGACGGTCGGGGCGACGAGGTCGGCGGCCGGTCCCATCTTGCCGAGGAGTTCGTCGACGTCGAAGCCGGGGGCGTCGAGGTCGGGGTGGATGCCGTGGAGTGCGGCGATCTCGATCAGCGCGGCACGGACCGTCGGGGTGAGCCGGATGGGCCACTCGTACTCACCGATGCGGGCGACGGCCGCGGAGAGCGCGCTGACGGCGTTGGCGCGGTTGACCTTGGAGCCGTGGCCGGCCTTGCCGTGGGCGGTGAGCTTCAGCCAGCCGGTGCCCCGCTCGCCGGCGCCGATGGGGTAGAGCGGCAGGTTCGGCCCGGCGTGGAAGGTGAAGGCGCCGGACTCGCTGATGCCCTCCGTACAGCCGTCGAAGAGGCCGGCGTGCCGGTCGGCGAGGAAGCCGGAGCCGTCCTCGGCGCTGGCCTCCTCGTCGGCGGTGTACGCGATGACGATGTCGCGGCGGGGGCGGATGCCGGCGCGGGCCCAGAACCGGACGACGGCGAGGACCATCGCGTCCATGTTCTTCATGTCGATGGCGCCGCGCCCCCAGACGGTGCCGTCGCGCACCTCGCCGGAGAAGGGGTGCACGGTCCAGTCGGCGGCCTCGGCGGGCACGACGTCCAGGTGGCCGTGGACCAGGAGTGCGGGCGCGGCCGGGTCGGTGCCGGGAATCCGGGCGACCACGTTGGTACGGCCGGGGGTGCGCTCCAGGAGCGCGGGTTCGAGGCCGGTGGCGGCGAGGCGCTCGGCGACGTACTCGGCGGCGGGCCGTTCGCGGCAGTCGCCGCCGCCCCGGTTGGTGGTGTCGATGCGGATCAGTTCGGAGGTGAACGTCACCGATTCGTCGAGCGCGAGGGCGTCGACGGAGTCCTGGGGGGCGGTCGTCTCAGCCATACTGCTCCTCCACGGCGGACGAGACGATCGTCGTCACCGCCTTGAACGTGCGGATACCTTCGTACATCGTCGCGCTGGTGTAGGAGACCCGCCTCTCGCCGCTCGGCGCGGCCCCGGGGACGACGGTGGCCGCCGCGGCCAGGTGTTCGGCGTCGAACTCCAGCTCCACGGTGAAGGGCCCGCCCTCCACCGGTGGGTACCGGCCGGCCAGCGGGACGGCCCCGGCCGCGGCGGCCCGGATGTCGGCGGCGGTACGGGCGGGGGTGCGGCAGACGGCGGCGTAGCGCGACACGTAGTCCTTGACGGCGACCTTCCGCGCGTCGGGGGCGTACCCCTCGGCGTCCACGCAGGTCAGGTCGTCCCCGGTGACGAGGACGACGGGCACGCCGTACTCGGCGGCGACATGGGCGTTGAGCAGGCCCTCGCTCGCCCGTACCCCGTTCAGCCAGACGCCGGTGATGGAGTTGGCGAGGTAGGTGTGGGCGAGGACGCCTTCCGTGCCGGCGCCGGTGTGGTAGCCGACGAAGGCGACCGCGTCGACGTCGCCGTGCTGGATGCCCTCGACCATGCTGAGCGACTTGTGCTTGCCGGTGAGCATCTGGACGCGCTCGTCCATCTTCTCCAGCAGCAGGTTGCGCATGGTCCAGTGGGCCTCGTTGATCAGCACCTCGTCCGCTCCCCCGTCGAAGAAGCCGAGGGCGGCGGCGTTGACGTCGGAGGTGAACAGGGAGCGGCACCGCTCCCACTGCGGCGTGCCGGGGAGCACGTCGGCCGGCCAGGTCACGCCGGTGGCGCCTTCCATGTCGGCGCTGACGAGGATCTTCATGCGGCCACACGGTACGCGTCGATGAACGCGCAGGCCAGGGGTGCCGGACACGCCACAGGTCCATTCCAATGACACCCCCGGCGGCCGGTGCGGGCCGCCGGGGGCACCGGCCGTCAGCCGCGCTTGGCGCCCTTCAGCAGCTTCTCGATGCGGGCGAGTTCCTTGTCGGTGAAGTCCAGGTTGCGGACCGTCTCGACGTTGTTCTCCAGCTGGGCGACGCTGCTCGCGCCGACCACGGCGGAGGTGACGCGCCCGCCGCGCAGCACCCAGGCCAGGGCGAGCTGGGCGAGCGACTGGCCGCGCGCGGCGGCGAGTTCGTTCAGTTCGCGGAGCCGGGCGACGAGGTTCGGGGTGACCGCCTCGGCCGACAGGAAGGGGCTGCTGCCCGCGGCGCGGGAGCCCTCCGGGATGCCGTCCAGGTAGCGGTCGGAGAGGATGCCCTGCTCCAGCGGGGAGTAGGCGATGGAGCCGACGCCCAGCTCGTCCAGGGCGGTGAGCAGTCCGTCCTCGGGCCGGCGGTCGAGCATCGAGTAGCGCGGCTGGTGGATGAGGAGCGGGGTGCCGAGGTCCTTCAGGATGCGGGCGGCCTCGCGGGTCTGCTCGGGTGAGTAGTTGGAGACGCCCACGTAGAGCGCCTTGCCCTGCCGTACGGCCGCGTCGAGCGCGCCCATGGTCTCTTCGAGCGGGGTCTCGGGGTCCGGCCGGTGGGAGTAGAAGATGTCGACGTAGTCCAGGCCGAGCCGGCCGAGGCTCTGGTCGAGCGAGGACAGCAGGTTCTTGCGCGAACCCCACTCGCCGTACGGGCCGTCCCACATCAGGTAGCCGGCCTTGGTGGAGACGATGATCTCGTCCCGGTGGGCGGCGAAGTCCGTGGCGAGCGCCCGGCCCATCGCGGTCTCGGCGGAGCCGGGCGGCGGGCCGTAGTTGTTGGCCAGGTCGAAGTGGGTGATCCCGAGGTCGAAGGCGCGGCGCAGGATCTCGCCCTGGGTCTGCGGTGTCCGGTCCCCGCCGAAGTTGTGCCACAGGCCCAGCGAGAGGGCCGGCAGCTTCAGGCCGCTGCGCCCGGTGCGCCGGTAGGGCATGTTCTCGTAGCGGTCGGCGGACGGGATGTACATGCGGGCTCCACGGGAGAGACGTTCCGGTTCGCCGGACGGTGTGCCGGTCCGGCTCGGCCCGGACGGGGTCCGGGCACCGCTCCAGGCTCGCTCACTTCGATCCAGCAGTCCAACAGGAGATTCCGCTTGGATTCAGGGCCTAGAGTTCTCAATCATGGAGTTGCGTCAGCTGGAACATTTCGTGGCCGTCGCCGAGGAACGGCATTTCACCCGGGCGGCGGAGCGGGTCGCCGTCTCGCAGTCCGGCCTGTCCGCCTCCGTACGGGCGCTGGAGCAGGAGCTGCGGACCCCGCTGTTCAGCCGGACCACGCGCAGCGTACGGCTGACCGAGGCGGGGCGTGCCCTGCTGGTCGAGGCGGAACGCACGCTGGCCGGGGTGCGGGCCGCGAAGGAGGCCGTCGACGCGGTACGGGGTCTGCTGCGCGGGACCCTGTCGGTGGGGGTGGAGCAGTGCGTGGCCGGGCTGCGGCTGCCGCGGCTGCTCGCCGCCTTCCGGCACGCCCATCCGCACATGGAGATCCGGCTGCGCCAGGAGGGCACGGCGAAGCTGGTGGACGGGGTGGCGGGCGGCCGGCTGGACATCGCGTTCGCCGCGACGGTGGACCCGGCGGGCTGGCGCGGCGAGCTGGTCCCGCTGGCCCGGGAGCCCATGGTGCTGCTGTGCGCACCGGGCCACCGGCTGGCGGCGGCGGACCGGCCGGACTGGGCGGAGCTGGCCGGTGAGCCGTTCATCGACTTCCACCCGGACTTCGGTCCGCGCCGCGCGGCCGACGCGGCGTTCACGGCGGCCGGGGTGCGCCGCACGGTGGCCCTGGAGGTGACCGACGTCCACAGCCTGCTGGAGCTGGTCCAGGAGCAGCTGGGCATCGCGCTCGTGCCGCACCACTTCTCACGCAAGCCCGAGGCGCGGGGGCTGGCGGCGGTGCGGCCCGCCGGTGCGCGGGAGGCGTACTACGAGAGTGCCGTGGTGCTTCCCGAGGCGCGGGCGATGAGCCCGGGGGCGCGGGCCCTGATGGCGCTGATGCGGGAGGAACCGGAGGGCTGAGGACCGGCAGGCCGCGGAGGCGGAGAACCGAGGAGGCGGAGAGCCGAGGAGGCGGAGAGCCGAGGCCGGGGGCCGCACGAGAGCCCCCGGCCTGTGCCGGGTCAGCCGGCGGCCAGTACGAACCACCTCGCCGGGAGGTCGATCCGGGTGCCGTCGGGCAGGTTCTCGGTCTGCGGCAGGACCGTGTCACCGCTGTCCAGGACGGTCAGCCCGGCGGCCCTCAGCAGCTGGGGGACCTCCTCGTCGGTGGCGCTCGCCGGCTTGAGCCCGTGTGCGAAGACCCGGCGCAGCTTCGGCCCCGGCCCGTCCGGCCCCTGCGAGGCGCGTTGCAGCACGTCCTTGGAGGCGGGGGTCAGCTCCGCGACGAAGGCCCGGCCGCGTGCGCCCAGCAGCGTGGCCACGGCGGCGGCGACGGCCGGCCGGGCCTCGGGGTCGCTCTGGTGGATCACGGCCCGCATGTAGACGTTCGTGTCCCCGATGCGGTCGCACAGGGCGCGCACGGCGTCGGCGTCGGTGAGGTCCACCCTTTCGAACTCGGCGACCTGCCCGGTGTCCGCCTTCCGGGCGTGCTCGATCGCCGCGTGGGACAGGTCCACCCCGATCGCGCGGGGGAAGAGGGTCGCGAGGTGCCGGGTCTGCGTGCCGTTGCCGCAGCCGAGGTCGACGACGGGCAGTGTGGCATCGGCGTACGGCAGGAGCAGCCGGCTGTGCGGCACGGCGCTGAGCCCCGGCTCCGCGTCCCAGATGGCCTCGCCGGGTTCGTCCGACGTGGCCGCCCAGTACCCTTCCCACGCCTCGCGGTATTGCTGTGACACACCCATGCGTACTCCCAAGTCCCGTGGTGCAGGCTCTTCTTGCTCAGCCAGGGACTACTGCCCAGAGGTGTCCCGGGGCAAGGGTGCGGACACAAA
The DNA here is from genome assembly GCA_036226585.1 of Streptomyces sp. NBC_00708. Taxonomy (GTDB): domain Bacteria; phylum Actinomycetota; class Actinomycetes; order Streptomycetales; family Streptomycetaceae; genus Streptomyces. The sequence goes on along the minus strand of CP108997.1, from coordinate 6,341,238 downwards.
CTCCTCAGCGACGACGGCTGTTGGCCCGGGAACGGGGAACGCGGGAGAGGGCGAGTTCGAACCAGACGGTCTTGCCGCGTGCGGTGCCGCTGGTGCCCCACTGCTTGGCGAGGCTGCTCACCACCATGAGACCGCGCCCGAACTCGTCGCTCCCGGTGACCCCGAGGAGCGAGGCAGGGGCGGGCTCGTCGTCGCTGACCTCGCACAGCAGCGCGTCGGTGCGGACCAGACGGAGCCCGATGTGGTGGGTACGCCCGTGCTTGAACGCGTTGGTCACCAGCTCGCTGACCATCAATTCGGCCGCCTCCACGGCGTCGGGCAGCTCCCAGTCGAGCAGCTTGCCGCGCACCAGCCGGCGGGCCCGGGACACCTCGCGCGGGTCGAGGGCCAGCTGCCACTCGGCGACGTCCTCGTCCGCGATGCCGTTGAGCCGGGCCATCAGCAGGGCGACATCGTCCTTGCGGCCACCCCCGGTGTTCAGGGCGCGGATGATGGTGTCGCAGGCGTCGTCCATCGACGCGGCGGGGTGGGCTGCGGAGGCGCAGAGCGCGGCGAGCCCTGCCCCGATGTCCTGGCCGCGCACCTCCACCAGGCCGTCCGTGCACAGGACGAGTCGGTCGCCGGGGCGCACCCGCACGGTCGCGGTCTCGAAGGCGACGCCGCCGACTCCGATGGGCGCCCCGGTCGGCAGGTCGAGCAGTTCGGCCCGGCCGTCCTCGGCACGGACCAGGACCGGCGGGATGTGGCCGGCGTTGGCGATCTGGAGCTCGCCCGCGATGGGGTCGTACACCGCGTAGAGGCAGGTCGCGAGGTACTGCTCGCCGAGGCGCTGGGCCAGGTCGTCGAGGTTGCGCAGCAGCTGGGCCGGGGGCATCTCCATGGTGGCCATGGTCAGCACGGCGGTCCGCAACTGCCCCATCATGGCTGCGGAGTTGAGCCCGTGCCCCATCACATCGCCGACGACCAGCGCCGTGCGCGAGCCGGGGAGCTTGACCGAGTCGAACCAGTCGCCGCCGATCCGGCCGAGCCGGGTGCCCGGCAGGTAGCGGGTGGCGATGTCACAACCGGCCATGCGGGGCTCGACGTTGGGCAGCATGCTGTCCTGGAGCGTCTCGGCGACGTTCTCCTGGTACGTGTACATGCGGGCGTTGTCGAGGACGAGCCCGGCCCGCGCGGCGAGTTCGGCGCCGGTGGTGCGGTCCATGTCGTCGAAGGGCTCACGGCCGGGGCGGCGCATCAGGACCATGAAGCCGAGGACCACGTCGCGGGCCTTGAGCGGCACGATGAGCAGTGAGCGGTGCGTGATCAGGGGGCGCAGGTCGCGCTTCTCGAACTCGCCCGAGATCCGGTTGCTCAACTCCTCACTGACGTACGGGACGACGACCGGTTCGCCGGTGACCATGCACTGGAAGAACGGGGTGTGCTCCGGGAAGGCGATGGCCTCGCCGACGGGCACGGTGTCGTCCCAGCGGCCCGGTTCGTCGTTGTGCTCGACCCAGACGCGGTGCCAGACGGTGGTGACGTCGGGCGGTCCGTCGGGGAAGCCCTCACCGGCGAGGACGGCGGCGCGCAGATGCGTACCCGCGAAGTCGGTGAAGCGGGGCACGGCGGCGCTGGTGACCTCGCGGATGGTGCGTTCGAGGTCGAGGGAGGTGCCGATGCGGCCGCTCACCTCGTTGAGGAATTCCAGCCGCTCGCGGACCGCCGCGTACTCGAGGTCCAGCTCGGGACGGGGCGCGGCACGCTGCGGGACCACCCTCGCGTCCTCGCCGTGCCGCTCCTCGCGCACCGGCGGCCCTCCGGCGCGCTTGGGCACGCCCCAGTCCGGGGTGACGGGGATGCGGTCGTGGTGGCTGAACTCCAGGATGGGGTAGCCCAGTTCGAGGACCTGGCCGACGATCCTGGTGGCCTCCTGGACGCTCATGTTCGGCAGGATCTCCGGCAGCCGCGCGGACAGCTCCACGTGGCCGGGAAAGTCGGTGTGCCGGGCGAAGCCGGGGGCGACCGTACGGGCCGTGCCGTCCTCGCCGTCCGCCGCGTCCCGCAGGTGTGCGCGGTCGGCGGCGAGCACCAGCAGCCGTTCCGGTCCGGGGCCGACGAGCGGGTAGGCCCACCACAGCACGTCGATCCGGCCGCGCCCCGGTTCGTCGACGCGGGCACAGCCCGCCGCCGGGTAGTCGAAGCCCCCGCTGAGCGAGCCGTCCAGCGTCGGCCCCTGCTCGGCGTACGCACCGCCTCCTCCGGCCAGCACACCCGATACGGGCAGGAGTTCACCGGCCGGGCAGCCCACCGCGTCCTCACGGGCGACGCCGAAGAGCTTTCTCGCACCTGTCGACCAGTGCGAGACGCGTCCCTCCGTGTCGACGACGGCCACGGCGAGCGGCACGCGGCCCGCCGCGGCGTCACGCTGCTGTGGTGCCCTCTGCGGCGGCACACCGAGGTCCATGAGGGGAAGGCTCCTTCCTCACCGCGACATTCCGCGGCGCGTGACTCCACGGTACGGGGCCGCGACCGGCGTCCGCGGGTCATCGGCGGAATCGCCCCCGGGGGTGGTGCGCCTGGCGCACCGGAGGGCGCACCACCCCCGCGCGGCCCGGGTGTTCAGTCCTCGTGCCCGAGCTGGAGGTCCCGTTCGGTGCGTCCGCCGCCCGCGACCTGGAGGACGGTGGCGACGGGCGGGTAACCGGCCGCGATCACGGTGTACTCGCCGGTGGACAGGTCGACGAACCGGAACGCGCCGTCGGGGCCGGTGGTCACGGTGTCGACCACGTTGCCCGCCGCGTCCAGGAGCGTGACGCGGGCGTCCTCGACGGGCCGCCCGGCCGTGGCCCGGACGATGCCGCGCAGCACGGCGCCGCCGGCCAGCTCGATGTCCTGCCGGGTCTCCCTGGCCGCCTGCACACTGACCGGGAGTGCGGCGGGCCGGAACGCCGGGGCCGAGGCGGCGAGGGTGTACTCGCCGGCGACCAGCTCCGTGATCACGTAGCCGCCCTCGCGGCCGCTGCGCGTGGAGGCGACGACCTCGCCGCGTACGTCGGTCAGGGTGACGGCCGCGTCCCGTACGGGCACACCGTCCGCCGTCACGACGGTGCCCGCGAGCCGGCCCGCGCCGCCGAGCACCACGTCCAGCTCGACGGGGCGTTCGCCGACGGTGACGCTGACGGCCTGCGGCTGGTGGCCCCCGGCGGCGGCGATGAGGACGTACGAACCGGCGCCCGGCACGCTGAGCGCGTACCGGCCCTCCTCGCCGCTGGCGCCCCGGCCGACCTGCTGGCCCTGGACGTCGATGAGGGTGAGGGCGGCGCGCGGGACCTTCGTACCGTCGGAGTGCTGGACGCTGCCGGAGACCGGGACGCCGGAGAGGTATCCGGCGGACGGGTCGGTGCGGGCGGAGGGGATCGGGGTGTACTCGGTGGTGGTCTCGGGTCCTGCGGTGGTTTCGGAGCTGTGGGACACCAGCGGTTTCTCCTTGAGGAAGAAGGCGAAGAACAGGCCGAGCACGAGGACCGGCACGAGGTAGAGGAAGATCCGGGGCATCGCGTCGGCGTACGCCTGGATGTAGGCGTCCCGCAGCGCGGGCTCCATCGCGTGCACCAGCTGCGGGGTGATCGACTCCGGGTCGGGGAGGTCCGCGCCGGAGGGCAGCCGGACGACGAGCGCGTCGGCCAGCCGCCCGGCGAACAGGGTGCCGAAGACGGCGGCGCCGACGCTGCCGCCGATCTGCCGGAAGTAGTTGTTGGCGCTGGTGGCGGTGCCGAGGTCGGCCGGTCGTACGGAGTTCTGCACGGCGAGGACCAGCACGGGCATGATCAGCCCGATCCCGAGGCCGAGGACCGCCTGCGCGATGCTGTACTCGAAGCGCGGGGTGTCGGTCTCCAGCCGGGACAGCAGCCACATGCCCACCGCCGAGATCGCGCTGCCCGCGATCGGGTAGACGCGGTAGCGCCCGGTGCGGGAGATGAGCTGGCCCGAGACGACGGAGGCCCCGACGATGCCGCCCATCATGGGGAGCATCAGCAGGCCGGACTCGGTGGCGGTGGCCCCGTCGACCATCTGGAGGAAGGTCGGCAGATAGCTGGCCGCTCCGAACAGCGCGACGCCGACGACCGCGCCGACCAGGGCGGTCACGTTGAAGATCGAGTCGCGGAACAGCCGCAGCGGGATGATCGGCTCGGGGGCGCGGCGCTCGACGAGGACGAACAGCAGAGTCGTTCCGGCAGCTCCGGCGCCGAGGCCCAGGATGGTGCCCGAGCCCCAGGCGTACTCCGTGCCGCCCCAGCTGGTCAGCAGTACCAGGCAGGTGGAGGCGGCGGCGAGGAGGGCCGCGCCGAGGATGTCGAGCCGGGGCCGCACCGTGGGCCGGGGCAGCTTGAGCACGACGGTGATCACGGCGAGGGTGACCAGGCCGAACGGCACATTGATGTAGAAGCACCAGCGCCAGGAGGCGTGGTCGGTGAAGAAGCCGCCGAGCAGCGGGCCGGCCACCGAGGCGAGGCCGAAGGCGGCGCCGATGAGTCCCATGAACCGGCCGCGCTCACGGGGTGGGACCACGTCCGCGATGATCGCCTGCACCCCGATCATCAGCCCGCCGCCGCCGACGCCCTGGAGCGCCCGGAAGGCGATCAGCTGGTCCATGGTGCGGGACCAGCCGGCCAGTGCCGAGCCGACGACGAAGACGACGATCGCGAACTGGAAGACGCCCTTGCGCCCGAAGAGGTCGCCGAGCTTGCCGTAGACCGGCAGTCCGATGGTGGAGGCGAGCAGATAGGCGGTGACCGCCCAGGACATCTTCTCCAGGCCGTGCAGCTCACCGACGATCTTCGGGAGCGCGGTGGCCACGATCATCTGGTCGAGCGCCGCGAGCAGGAGCGTGAGCATCAGCCCGACGAAGACCAGCCGGATGCGGCGGGGGTCCGTCGCGGTCCCGCCGTCCGGGTCGCCGGCGGCCGTCTCCTTCGCGGCGGGCGGTGGTGGGGGCGGGGCGGTCGCGGGCATCGCCTCGGCGTCCCCCGGGCCGCCCGGCTCGTCCTCCAACAGTGTGATGCCACCCACCACGTGCCGCTCCCCTCGTCGCGCTGCCGCACATTTCTCGCATCGCGCGACAAGTGAGGGCAAACGCGACGGGGGGCGCTGACGGCGCACTCAGGGGGCGTATCCCCCGGTGGGAGGCACTACGGCGCACAACCGCCCGGCCGCAAAGACCACCCGAACCGGTGAGGCCGGGCGGAGCGGACGAAGGGTCAGTTCTCGACCTCGGCGGCGAGGTTCGCCAGCAGTTCGTCGTAGATACGGCCGAGGCCCTTGGGTGCGAAGGTCCGCTCGAAGAAGCCGCCGATGCCTCCGGCGCCGTCCCAGACGGTCGTGACGACGGCCGTGGACCTGCCCTCGCCGGCGGGGGTGACGGTCCAGGTCGTGACCATCGAGGAGTTGCGGTCCTTCTCCACGAGCTGCCCGTCGGTCGGCTCGGTGACCTCCAGGAGGCAGTCGCGCACCCGCTTGCTGGTGGCCTGGAGCTTCCAGTGGACGAGGGTGCCCTCGCCGTCACCGCCCTCGCGCACCTCGTACTCGCTGAAGTGGGCGGGCAGCACCTTGCCCCGGACGTCCTTGTAGTCGGCCAGCGCGTCGAACACCGCCTCCGCGTCCGCCGCGATGGTCCGCTCCGTCGTGGCTTCGACCTGCGCCATGCCTGTTCCTCCAGCACTCGGTTGTTCGGGGTGTGCTGAGCCAATCACCTCGCGTGTCCCGCTCAAAATCCGGGCCGGAACGAAGGGTAAAAAACGATCATGGGAACAAGTGTTCTATTCTCGGTCCGGAACTACCGAGGAGGCGTCCATGCGCTGGGACAATCTGGCCGAGAACAACGCCAACACCCCCGCAAGCGGTGCGGGTGCGCTCTTCGCCGCGGACGCGGTGACGACACGCACCTTCGACACCCCTGAATTCCGCGGCATCACCTTCCACGAGGTCCGGGCCCGTTCGATCGTGAACCGGGTGCCCGGGGCCTCCCGGATGCCGTTCGAATGGACGGTGAACCCGTACCGCGGCTGCTCGCACGCGTGCGTGTACTGCTTCGCCCGCAAGACCCACAGCTATCTCGACCTCGACACCGGGCACGGCTTCGACTCGCAGATCGTCGTCAAGGTCAACGCCCCCGAACTGGTCCGCCGCGAGATCGCCTCGCCGCGCTGGCACGGGGCACACATCGCGATGGGCACCAACGTCGACTGCTACCAGCGGGCGGAGGGCCGCTACCGGCTGATGCCCGACATCCTGACCGCCCTGCGCGACCACGCGAACCCGTTCTCGATCCTGACCAAGGGCACGCTGATCCTGCGCGACCTGGAGCTGCTGCGGCAGGCCGCCGAGGTCACCGAGGTCGGCGTCTCGGTCTCGGTGGGCTTCGTCGACCCCGAACTGTGGCGGACCGTGGAGCCGGGCACACCCTCGCCCGAGCGCCGGCTCGACGCCGTACGGAAGCTGAGCGAGGCCGGCATCGGCTGCGGGGTCCTGATGGCGCCCGTCATCCCCCACCTCGGCGACAGCCCCGAGCAGCTGCGGGCCACCGTCCGCGCGATCGCCGCCGCCGGCGCCACCTCGGTGACCCCGCTCGTGCTGCATCTGCGCCCCGGCGCCCGCGAGTGGTTCATGGAGTGGCTGGGCCGCCACCACCCGCACCTCGTACGGCGCTACGAACGGCTGTACGCGGACGGCGCCTACGCGCCGACCTGGTACCAGCGGCGCATCACCCGGTACGTGCACGAGCTGGCGGCCGAGTACGGCATCGGGCCCTCGCACCGGGGCACGGCGCGCAAGCTCCCCCGGCGCGAGACGCATCCACCGCTCGACGGTTCGGAGCCCACCCAGCTGACCCTGCTCTGAGCGGTCGCGCAAACGGGTCATCTCTCACCACAACGGGTCCTTCCGGCGCCGATTGCGGGGAACATGCGGCGGGGGCTGCGTCACCCGCAGCCGTGTTCCCCATCACGGGAGGCCCTATGACGAACCGTCCAGTCATGCTGCTCGCCGCCGGTGCGACGGTCGCCGGTCTGGTGACCGCCGCACCGGCCGCGGCGGACACCGCGACACCGCGTGCCGCTCCGCTCGCCTGGAAGGACTGCGGGACGAAGCCGTCCCCGACGCTCCAGTGCGCGACGGTACGCGCACCCCTCGACCACGACGACCCGGCGGGCCGCCAGGTCACTCTGGCGCTGACCCGCGTGCCGCACACCTCGAAGACCTTCCAGGGTCCGCTGCTCGTGAACCCGGGCGGCCCCGGCGGCAGCGGCCTCTCGATGGCCGCCTTCGTCGCCGCGTCGCTGCCGAAGGCGGTCGCCTCGCAGTACGACGTGATCGGTTTTGACCCGCGCGGCGTCGGGAAGAGCCGGCCCGCCCTGGACTGCGTGCCCGGGTACTTCGACCCGGTCCGGCCCGACCCGGTGCCGCAGTCCCTCGGGGGCGAGCGGGTCAACCGCAACCGCGCCCGTGACTTCGCGGCCGCCTGCGGCGAGAAGTACCCGGACATGCTCCCTTACACGGACACGGTGAGCGCGGCCAAGGACCTGGACGTGATCCGGCGCGCGACCGGCGCGCGGCAGCTCAACTACTTCGGTTACTCCTATGGCACCTACCTCGGCGCGGTGTACGCCAAGCTGTTCCCGGACCGCGTCCGGCGCCTGGTGCTCGACTCGAACGTGGACCCCGAGGGCGTCTGGTACGAGGACAACCTGACCCAGGACTACGCGTTCGACGCCCGGCACAAGGCATTCGCCGCGTGGGTCGCCAAGTACGACGCCACCTACCGCCTGGGCAGCGACCCGGCGAAGGTCGAGGCTGCCTGGTACCGGATGCGGGACGCGGTGAAGAAGCGTCCGGCGGGCAAGAAGGTCGGCGCGGGCGAGCTGGACGACACGTTCCTGCCGGGCGGCTACTACAACGGCTACTGGCCGGTCCTGGCCGAGGCGTTCGCCGCCTACGTCAACGACAAGGACGAGAAGCCGCTCGTCGCGGCCTTCGAACGGTTCGGCGCGGTGGACGCGGACGGCGACAACGGCTACTCGGTCTACACGGCCGTGCAGTGCCGGGACGCCTCCTGGCCGCGCGACTGGAACACCTGGCGCAACGACACCTGGCGGGTGCACGCGAAGGCGCCCTTCATGGCCTGGGGCAACACCTGGTACAACGCCCCGTGCGCCGACTGGCCGGTGGAGCCGCTGAATCCGGTACGGGTGTCCAACCACGCCCTGCCCCCGGTGCTCCTCTTCCAGGCGACGGACGACGCGGCCACCCCGTACGAGGGCGGAGTGACCCTCCACCGCAAGCTGCGCGGCTCCCGCCTCGTCGTCGAGCAGGGCGGCGCCAACCACGGCGTCACCCTGAGCGGCAACGCCTGCCTGGACCGCTACCTGACGGACTACCTCGCCAAGGGCACCGTCCCCCGCGCCGGCCGCGGCGACGCGGACGCGGTCTGCGCGAAGACCCCCGACCCGAAACCGGAAACCGCCAAGTCGGCCCGCCCGGCGGCGCGTCCGGACGGCGACCGGGGCAGCGTGCTGCACGGACTGCTGGGATTCCGGGGCTGAGAAAAGGCAGTGCCTCTCCCGGGGGCGTGCGCGAGGATGGCCGCGTGACCGATCGGCCGGCCCCCGCGCACGCCCCCGCTCCGTATGTCCGCGACATGACGCTCGCGGACTGCGAGGCCGTCGCGACGGTCCGGGTACGCGGCTGGCAGAGCGCCTACGCGGGGCTGATGCCGCAGGCCCACCTGGACGCGATGGACATCGCCGAGGACGCGGCACTCCGGCGCCGCCATCTGGCCTCGCGGAACGGCGTCGTCAACGTGGTCGCCGAGCGGCCGGGCGCCGGCGTCGTCGGCTGGGCGGCCCTCGGCCCGTACCGCGAGGACGGACGCCGGCTCGCACGCGGGGAGCTGTACGCGATCTACGTCCTCCCGGAACAGACCGGGACGGGCGTGGGCCGGGCCCTGATGACCGAGGTGCTCACGCGTGCCGCCGCGGCCGGGTATCCGGACCTCGCCCTGTGGGTGCTGAAGGAGAACGCCCCGGCCCGCCGCTTCTACGAGCGCGCGGGCTTCCGCACGGACGGGGCCGAGGAACCCTTCGACGTGGACGGCGTCGCGGTGCCGGAGGTGCGGTACGTCCGCACACTCATCCCGCCGGCAGCCGGCTGAGCGCCTCCCGGGCCGCCTCCGCCAGCCGGGGCCTCGGCAGGGCCGCCTCCAGGACCGGGCGGGCGGCGGCGTCTCCCAGGGATCCCAGGCCCTCGACGCACGCCAGGGCGACCCGCCAGTGCGGTTCGTCCGGGGTCAGCAGGCCGGACAGGGTCTCGATGAGGGCGGGGGCGGATTCCGGGGCGCGCAGGGTGGTGAGGAGGCGGACCGGGTGCAGGGCGTAGGCCGTGCGCAGGGAGTTGGTGGCGAGGGCGGCGGCGGCCCTCGGGGTGCGGGGGTCGGCGAGGCGGGTCAGGGCGTGGGCGGCGCTGACGCAGCGTTCGGGGTCGCGGTGGTTGAGGAGGAGCACCAGGGGTTCGAAGGCGCGGCGGTCTCCCGCGCAGCCCAGGCGGAACGCGGCGATCTCGCGGGCCCAGAGCGGGCGTTCGTGCTCGACGAGGACCCGGGCCAGTTCCTCGGTGTCCTCGGTGGCGAGCAGGGCACGGCAGGCCGCCGACTCCCCCGTCTCTTCGGCCAGTCGGTGCGTCAGCGAGCGCAACTCCTCGTCATCCATGACTGTCAGCGTAATGGCGGACACGCTGCGTGCCCGCAGGCGGTGGAAATGTGGCCCGGACCACAACTCGGCAGGGCTGGCGCGCTCGTTACCCGCCGGTTAAGCTCAGGTGAGCGGGACATTCTCCCGTCGGCTCCGGTGGCCTGGTGACGCAGCCACCCGGAGTGTTGTCGGTTCGGCAGCTGTACGAGACGTGGCTCCGGGACAGAGTCCGTCGCTCCCTTCCCCTCCCGTGCGTGGATCACGCCCGGTGGTCGAGCACCACGACAGGCACCTCCCGCACGCCGTGCGCCTCGCGCGCCCCGTGCGTCCCCTCAGTCGTCACTCATCCCTGGAGTCCCGTGATGGACACCCCTCTCTCCACCATTGCCGTCGTCGGCCTCGGCACGATGGGCACCGGTATCTCCGAGGTCCTGGCCCGGTCCGGCCGCGAGGTCATCGGCATCGACGTCGACGAAGCCGCCGCCCGCCAGGCCGTCGCCTCCCTGGAGGCGTCCACCGCCCGCGCCGTGGAGCGCGAGCGGATCACCGAGGAGGAGCGCCGCGACACCCTGGCACGGTTCCGTACGTTCTCCGACCTCCAGGCCGCCGCCGACGCCGAGCTGGTCATCGAGGTCGTGCCGGAGTCGTACGAGATCAAGCAGCAGCTCTTCCGGGAGCTCGACGCGATCGTCTCCCCCACCGCCATCCTCGCCACCGGCACCAACGCCCTGTCCGTGACCCGGCTGGCCGCCGAGTCGCAGCACCCCGAGCGGGTTCTCGGCCTGCACTTCTTCAACCCCGCGCCGGCGATGAAGCTGGTCGAGGTCGTCTCCTCGGTGCTGACGGCCCCGCCGGCTGTCGCGGCCGTCACGGAGCTGGCCCGCCTGCTGGGCAAGGAGCCGGTGTCCGTCGGCGACCGGCCCGGGTTCGTCGCCGACGGCCTGCTGTTCGGCTACCTCAACCAGGCCGCCGCGATGTACGAGGCGAACTACGCCACCCGCGAGGACATCGACGCGGCGATGAAGCTGGGCTGCGGTCTGCCGATGGGCCCGCTGGCCCTGCTGGACCTGATCGGCATCGACACGGCCCGTACCGTCCTGGAGGCGATGTACTCCGCCTCGCACGACCGCCTGCACGCCCCCGCCCCCGTCCTCGGCCAGCTCGCCGCCGCCGGGCTGACCGGCCGCAAGGCGGGCCGCGGCTTCTACACGTACGCCGGGCCGGGCAGCCAGACCGTGGTGCCGGACGCGCTGACGCCCGCCCCGCGCGGCGCGGAGGCCACCGGGCGCACCGTGCGGTCGGTGGGCGTCGCGGGCTCCGGGACGATGGCCTCGGGCATCGCCGAGGTCTTCGCCAAGGCGGGTTACGACGTGGTGCTGGCCGCACGCGGACAGGAGAAGGCGGACCTCGCCAAGGCCCGGATCGCCAAGTCGCTGGACCGGTCGGTCACCAAGGGCCGGCTGACCGAGCAGGCGCGGGACGAGACGCTGGCCCGGATCACGGCCGCGGCCACGCTGGACGCGTTCGCGGAGGTGGACCTGGCCGTGGAGGCGGTCGCCGAGGATCTGGCGGTCAAGCAGCAGCTGTTCGCCACCCTCGACAAGGTGTGCCGGCCCGGCGCGGTGCTGGCCACGACCACCTCCTCGCTGCCCGTCGTGGCGATCGCACGGGCCACCGGGCGGCCCGAGGACGTCGTCGGGATGCACTTCTTCAACCCGGCGCCCGCGATGAAGCTCGTCGAGGTCGTCCGTACGGTGCTGACCGCCGACGATGTGCACGCCACGGTCCACGAGGTGTGCCTGAAGGTCCGCAAGCACCCGGTGGACTGCGGGGACCGGGCCGGGTTCATCGTGAACGCGCTGCTGTTCCCGTACCTCAACAACGCGATCAAGATGGTCGAGGAGCACTACGCCTCCCTCGACGACATCGACGCCGCGATGAAGCTGGGCGGCGGCTACCCGATGGGCCCGTTCGAGCTGCTGGACGTGGTCGGCCTCGATGTCTCGCTGGCCATCGAGAAGGTGCTGCACAGCGAGTTCCGCGACCCGGGCCTGGCGCCCGCCCCGCTCCTGGAGCACCTGGTCGCCGCGGGCTGCCTGGGCCGCAAGACGGGACGCGGCTTCCGCGAATATGCCCGGCGCTGACGCGGGAGCCGGCTGGGGCGGGCTGCTCGGTCCTCCGGGCGGCCCGCCCCCGCAGGCGCGCTCTCCTGCACCGATGCAGTACGTTCACACCATGTCCCAGCCCGCCAGGTCCTCCCGAGTGTCCGCCGCGCCCGACGTCCCGGAAAGTGCCGCGGGCACCCGAGCCGCGGCCCAGCGGCTCAAAATGCGCCGCGAGCTGGCCGCCGCGGCGATGGAACTCTTCGCGACGAAGGGGTACGAAGCCACCACGGTCGACGAGATCGCCGGTGCGGCGGGCGTGGCCCGGCGGACCTTCTTCCGGCACTTCCGCTCCAAGGAAGAGGCGATCTTCCCGGACCACGACGACACCCTCGTACGGGCCGAGGCGGTCCTCAACGCCGCGCCGGCGCACGAGCACCCGCTCGACACGGTGTGCCGGGGCATCAAGGAAGTCATGCGGATGTACGCGGCCAAGCCCGCGGTCTCCGTGGCCCGTTACAAGCTGACCCGTGAGGTGCCGACCCTGCGGCAGGCGGAGATCGCCTCGGTGGCCCGCTACGAGCGGCTGTTCACGCGCTATCTATTGGGCCACTTCGACGAGCGCGACCACCACCCCGGCAACGACGACCCGTTGCTGGCCGAGGTCGCCGCGTCCGCCGTCGTCACCGCGCACAACCATGTGCTGCGCCGCTGGCTGCGGGCGGACGGGCAGGGCGATGTGGAGGCACAGCTCGACCAGGCCTTCGCCATCGTGCGGGACACGTTCGGCACCGGGATCGGCGCGGGCCGCACGGCCGGGGCGGAGCCCGCGAAGCCGCCGGCCGCCTCGGTGGAGACCCAGGGCGAGGTGCTGGTCGCGGTGGCGCGTACGGACGCACCGCTGGACGAAGTGATGCGGACGATCCAGCAGGCGCTGAAGGAGCGCTGAGCCGGAAACCGTTTGCCGGGCGGGCTCCCCGGTGCTGAGGTGGCCCGATGAACGATCATGTGACATCGGACCGGGCCCGCCTCCTCGCCGACTTCGACCGGGCGATGCGCGAGCACGCGCCGCCCGACGGCCCCGGCGTCCGCGTGGAGCGCGCGGGTGACGTCGTACGGCAGGTGGGCGCCGCGCACGACTGGAACGGGGTGTGCTGGTCCTCCCCCGGCCTGGACGGCGTCCGGGCGGACGCGGCGATCGCGGAGCAGGTGGCGCACTGCGAGCGGGTCGGCTGCGACGCGTTCGAGTGGAAGCTGTACGGGCACGACCGGCCCGGCGACCTGGGGGCGCGGCTGCTGGCGGCCGGCTTCGAGGCCGAGGAGCCGGAGACGCTGCTCGTGGCGCGGGTGGCGGAGCTGGCGACGGCGGTGCGGCTGCCGGAGGGCGTCCGGCTGGAAGAGGTGCGGGACGAGGCGGGCGCCGAGCTGATGGCGCGCGCCAATGAGCGGGCGTTCGGCAAGGACGGGTCGTGGCTCCGCAAACAGGTCACGGCCCGGCTGCGGGAGGATCCGGAGCACTTCGTGGCGCTCGTGGCCATGGCGGGCGACGAGCCGGTCAGCTCCGCCCGGATGGAGCTGTACCCGGGCACGGGATTCGCGGGGCTGTGGGGCGGCGGTACGGCCGAGGAGTGGCGCGGGCGGGGGATCTACCGGGCCCTGGTGGCCTTCCGTGCGGGCGTGGCGGCGGAGCGCGGCTTCCGGTATCTCCAGGTGGACGCGACCGAGGACAGCCGCCCGATCCTGGAGCGGCTCGGCTTCACGGTCCTGACCACCACGACTCCGTACGTCTACCGCCGCGCCTCTTCCTGACCGGACCTCCAAGCGGACACTCATGGGCGATTCGGCCCATACCGCTGCCCGTGTTGCTCATGCGTGGCAGTCGACTGACAATTGAGGGAAATTACTGGCACCGAGTGCCTTGTCAGCTGTCACGCAGTGCCATACGTTGAAGGCATCCGGGCGGCCGGCGTGCTGGGATCTCACGTACGCCGGCTGTCCCCGCAAGCCACCGCGCCTGCGCGCCCGGACGCCTGCGTCACCAGGCAACCCTTCTGCTCCACAGAGCAAGCAGCCGAGCAACACCCGCCGAACCGACGGCACACCTCCAGACCCGTCCCCCCCCTGTCCGCAGGGACCCTCAGCGTTCCCTGACGCAGCACCGCCGGAGGCACCCGTGAAGGAAATCCTGGACGCGATCCAGTCGCAGACCGAAGCGAAGGGCGGCTCCGCCGCGCCCACCGCCGCCGACTTCGCGGCGCTGTCGATCCCCGAGTCGTACCGCGCGGTCACCGTGCACAAGGACGAGGCGGAGATGTTCGCCGGAGTGGACAGCCGCGACAAGGACCCGCGCAAGTCCCTCCACGTGGAGGACGTGCCGGTGCCGGAGCTCGGTCCGGGCGAGGCCCTGGTCGCGGTCATGGCCAGCTCGGTGAACTACAACTCCGTCTGGACCTCCATCTTCGAGCCGGTCTCCACCTTCGGCTTCCTGGAGCGCTACGGACGGGTCAGCGAGCTCACCAAGCGCCACGACCTGCCGTACCACATCATCGGCTCCGACCTCGCGGGTGTCGTCCTGCGCACCGGGCCGGGCGTCAACGCCTGGAAGCCCGGTGACGAGGTCGTCGCGCACTGCCTCTCGGTCGAACTGGAGTCCTCGGACGGCCACAACGACACGATGCTCGACCCGGAGCAGCGCATCTGGGGCTTCGAGACCAACTTCGGCGGCCTGGCGGAGATCGCCCTCGTCAAGTCCAACCAGCTGATGCCGAAGCCGGACCACCTCAGCTGGGAGGAGGCAGCGGCTCCCGGGCTCGTCAACTCCACCGCGTACCGCCAGCTCGTCTCGCGCAACGGCGCCGGCATGAAGCAGGGCGACAACGTGCTGATCTGGGGCGCCAGCGGCGGCCTCGGCTCGTACGCCACGCAGTTCGCGCTGGCCGGCGGCGCCAACCCGATCTGTGTCGTCTCCAGCGACCAGAAGGCGGAGATCTGCCGGAAGATGGGCGCCGAGGCGATCATCGACCGCAACGCCGAGGGCTACAAGTTCTGGAAGGACGAGCAGAACCAGGACCCGCGCGAGTGGAAGCGGTTCGGCAAGCGCATCCGTGAGCTGACCGGCGGCGAGGACGTGGACATCGTCTTCGAGCACCCCGGCCGCGAGACGTTCGGCGCGAGCGTCTATGTGACCCGCAAGGGCGGCACGATCGTCACCTGCGCCTCGACCTCGGGCTACAACCACGAGTACGACAACCGCTACCTGTGGATGTCGCTCAAGCGCATCATCGGCTCCCACTTCGCCAACTACCGCGAGGCGTGGGAGGCCAACCGTCTGATCGCCAAGGGCAAGATCCACCCGACGCTGTCCAAGGTCTACTCGCTGGAGGAGACCGGCCAGGCCGCCCACGACGTGCACCGCAACGCCCACCAGGGCAAGGTCGGCGTCCTGGCGCTGGCCCCGCGCGAGGGCATGGGCGTGCGCGACCACGAGATGCGCGAGAAGCACCTGGACGCCATCAACCGCTTCCGGAACGTCTGAGGTTCAGAGATGACCGAACGTCAGAAGGACCGCCCCTGGCTCATGCGGACGTACGCGGGCCACTCCACGGCCGAGGCGTCCAACGAGCTCTACCGGCGCAACCTCGCCAAGGGCCAGACGGGTCTGTCGGTCGCCTTCGACCTGCCGACCCAGACGGGGTACGACCCCGATCACATCCTGGCCCGCGGCGAGGTCGGCCGGGTCGGTGTGCCCGTGTCGCACCTCGGTGACATGCGCCGGCTGTTCCAGGACATCCCCCTGGAGCAGATGAACACCTCGATGACGATCAACGCCACCGCCATGTGGCTGCTGGCGCTCTACCAGGTCGTCGCGGAGGAGCAGGGCGCCGACCCGGGCAAGCTCCAGGGCACCACGCAGAACGACATCGTCAAGGAGTACCTCTCGCGCGGGACGCACGTCTTCCCGCCCGGCCCCTCGCTGCGGCTGACCACCGACATGATCACGTACACGGTCAACCGCATCCCCAAGTGGAACCCGATCAACATCTGCAGCTACCACCTCCAGGAGGCCGGGGCCACCCCGGTCCAGGAGATCGCGTACGCGATGTCGACGGCCGTCGCGGTCCTCGACGCGGTACGTGCCTCCGGGCAGGTGCCCGAGGAGAAGTTCGGGGCCGTCGTCGCGCGGATCTCGTTCTTCGTGAACGCGGGCGTCCGCTTCATCGAGGAGATGTGCAAGATGCGCGCCTTCGGCCGCATCTGGGACCGCGTCACCCGCGAGCGCTACGGCATCACGGACGCCAAGCAGCGCCGGTTCCGCTACGGCGTCCAGGTCAACTCGCTGGGCCTGACCGAGGCGCAGCCGGAGAACAACGTCCAGCGCATCGTGCTGGAGATGCTGGCCGTGACCCTCTCCAAGGACGCCCGCGCCCGCGCCGTGCAGCTGCCCGCCTGGAACGAGGCGCTGGGCCTCCCCCGGCCCTGGGACCAGCAGTGGTCGCTGCGCATCCAGCAGGTCCTGGCCCACGAGAGCGACCTGCTGGAGTACGAGGACATCTTCGCCGGTTCGCACGTCATCGAGGCCAAGGTCGAGGAGCTGGTCACCGACTCGCTGGCCGAGATGGACCGGATCGAGCAGATGGGCGGCGCCATGGCGGCCGTCGAGTCGGGCTACCTCAAGTCCGAGCTGGTCTCCTCGCACGCCGAGCGGCGGGCCCGGATCGAGGCCGGTGACGAGAAGATCATCGGCGTCAACGTCTACGAGACGACCGAGCCCAACCCGCTCACCGCCGACCTCGACGGGGCGATCATGACGGTCGACCCGGCGAACGAGGCGAGGGTGGTCGCCGCGCTCCACGAGTGGCGCGACAACCGCGACGAGCCCCGCGCCACCGAGGCGCTGGCCGCGCTGAAGAAGGCCGCGGCGGGCACCGAGAACCTGATGGAGGCGACCGTCGAGTGCGCCCGCGCCGGGGTGACCACCGGTGAGTGGTCCTGGGCGCTGCGGGACGTGTTCGGCGAGTTCCGGGCGCCGACCGGGGTGTCGTCCGCCCCGGTCGCGGTGACCGCCGAGGAGGGCTCGCCGCTCGCCGTCGTACGCGAGAAGACCGCGCGGACCGCCGAGGACCTGGGGGTCGGGCGGCTGCGGCTGCTCGTCGGCAAGCCCGGTCTGGACGGGCACTCCAACGGCGCCGAGCAGATCGCGGTGCGGGCCAGGGACGCCGGCTTCGAGGTCGTCTACCAGGGCATCCGTCTGACGCCCGAGCAGATCGTCTCGGCCGCCGTCGCCGAGGACGTGCACTGCGTCGGCCTGTCCATCCTGTCCGGCTCGCACGCCGAGCTGGTGCCGGACGTGCTGACCCGGCTGCGCCGCACCGGGGCCGGCGACATCCCGGTCATCGCCGGCGGCATCATTCCCCCGGCCGACGCCGAGGCCCTGATCAGGGCGGGTGTCGCCGCCGTGTTCACCCCGAAGGACTTCGGCATCACCGAGATCATCGGCCGTATCGTCGACGAGATCCGGAAAGCGAACAAGCTCGACCCTCTGGAGGTCCCCGCATGACCACCCCCGTCAACCGCCTGCGCCCGCGCCGCTCGTGTCTGGCCGTGCCCGGCTCGAACCCCCGGTTCCTGGAGAAGGCCCAGGGCCTCCCCGCCGACCAGGTGTTCCTGGACCTGGAGGACGCCTGCGCGCCGCTCGCCAAGGAGGGCGCCCGCCACCACATCGTCGACGCGCTGAACAACGGCGACTGGACGGGCAAGACCCGGGTGGTCCGGGTCAACGACTGGACGACGCACTGGACGTACCGGGACGTCATCACGGTCGTCGAGGGCGCGGGACCGAACCTCGACTGCATCATGCTGCCGAAGGTCCAGGACGCCCAGCAGGTCGTCGCGCTGGACCTGCTGCTGACCCAGATCGAGAAGACGATGGGCTTCGAGGTCGGGAAGATCGGCATCGAGGCGCAGATCGAGAACGCCAAGGGCCTCGTCAACATCGACGAGATCGGCGCCGCCTCGCCCCGCCTGGAGACGCTGATCTTCGGCCCGGCGGACTTCATGGCGTCGATCAACATGAAGACCCTGGTCGTCGGCCAGCAGCCGCCCGGCTACCCGGCGGACGCCTACCACTACATCCTCATGCGCATCCTGATGGCGGCCCGTACGCACGACCTCCAGGCGATCGACGGCCCCTTCCTCCAGATCCGCGACGTGGACGCCTACCGCGAGGTGGCCGGCCGTGCGGCGGCGCTCGGCTTCGACGGCAAGTGGGTGCTGCACCCCGGCCAGGTCGATGCGGCGAACGAGGTGTTCTCGCCCTCGCAGGAGGACTACGACCACGCCGAGCTGATCCTGGACGCCTACGACTGGTGCACCTCCGAGGAGGGCGGCAAGAAGGGCTCCGCGATGCTCGGCGACGAGATGATCGACGAGGCCAGCCGCAAGATGGCCCTGGTCATCGCGGGCAAGGGCCGGGCGGCCGGCATGCAGCGCACCTCCAAGTTCGAAGCCCCGGAGGCCTGATATGCAGTTCGGACGCACTTACGAGGAATTCGAGGTCGGTGCAGTCTACAAGCACTGGCCCGGAAAGACCGTCACCGAATACGACGACCACCTCTTCTGCCTGCTGACCATGAATCATCACCCGCTGCACATGGACAGCAACTACGCGGAGAGCACGACCGATTTCGGCAAGAACGTCGTCGTGGGCAACTACATCTACTCGCTGCTGCTCGGGATGTCGGTGCCGGACGTCTCCGGAAAGGCCATCGCCAACCTGGAGATCGAGTCCCTGAAGCACGTGGCGCCGACCTTCCACGGCGACACGATCTACGGCGAGACCACCGTTCTGGACAAGACGCCGTCGCGATCCAAGAGCGACCGCGGAATCGTCTACGTGGAGACCAAGGGCTACAAGCAGGACGGCACGCTGGTCTGCGTGTTCCGCCGCAAGGTCATGGTCCCCACCGAGACGTACATCAAGGAGCGGGGCGGAGAACAGCCCGGCCGCCCGGAGCTCAGCCAGCCTTCGCAGAAGAACGTGGAGAAGTAGCCATGACGCGACTCGCCCAGACGGCCGGGCTCACCGAGGTCCAGCAGGAGATCCTCTCGACGGTCAGGGATTTCGTCGACAAGGAGATCATTCCGGTCGCGACGCAGCTGGAACACCGCGACGAGTACCCCACCGAGATCGTCGAGGGGCTGAAGGAACTCGGCGTGTTCGGCCTGATGATCCCCGAGGAGTACGGCGGTCTGGGCGAGTCGCTGCTCACGTACGCGCTGTGCGTGGAGGAGATCGCCCGGGGCTGGATGAGCGTGTCGGGCATCATCAACACGCACTTCATCGTGGCGTACATGCTCAAGCAGCACGGCACCCAGGAGCAGAAGGACACCTTCCTGCCCCGGATGGCGCTGGGCGAGGTGCGGGGCGCGTTCTCGATGTCCGAGCCGGCGCTCGGCTCCGACGTCTCGGCGATCAGCTCCAAGGGCGTCCGGGACGGCGAGGAGTACGTCCTGAACGGCCAGAAGATGTGGCTGACGAACGGCGGTACGTCCTCACTCGTCGCCGTGCTGTGCCGGAGTGACGAAGGACACCCCGAGGGCACCGCCCCGCACAAGTCGATGACGACGTTCCTGGTCGAGAAGGAACCCGGCTTCGGCGAGGTCCGCCCGGGGCTCACGATTCCCGGCAAGATCGACAAGATGGGCTACAAGGGGGTCGATACCACCGAGCTCATCATGGACGGACTGCGAATTCCGGCCAATCGTGTGCTGGGCGGGGTCACCGGCCGAGGGTTTTACCAAATGATGGACGGAGTCGAGGTCGGCCGGGTGAATGTCGCGGCCCGTGGCTGCGGCGTCGCACAGCGTGCCTTCGAACTGGGCGTTTCCTACGCACAGCAGCGCCAGACCTTCGGAAAGCCCATCGCGCAGCACCAGGCGATCCAGTTCAAGCTGGCCGAAATGGCCACCAAGGTCGAGGCCGCCCATGCGATGATGGTAAACGCAGCTCGCAAAAAGGACTCCGGGGAGCGAAACGACCTGGAGGCAGGGATGGCGAAGTACCTCGCCTCCGAGTACTGCAAGGAAGTCGTCGAGGACGCCTTCCGTATCCACGGCGGTTACGGCTTCTCCAAGGAGTACGAGATCGAGCGCCTCTACCGCGAGGCCCCGATGCTGCTGATCGGTGAAGGTACCGCCGAGATCCAGAAAATGATCATCGGGCGCCGACTCCTTGAGGAGTACCGTTTCCAGGGTTGATTGTCCCTTTCGCGGCGATTTAGCCGCGAAGAAGATCACACCCTGTCATCCTCAACCGGTGCCTTCCAGACGTCCGACTCGGCTGCTGGCTTGCCCAGTTGCGGCCAGCAACCGATAACATCGCCGGAAAAGCCGCCGTCCCCCGTTGCCAGCGCGGCTCAATCCGCTACGAAGGTCATCCATGCCCGACAGCCATACCTCTGCCTCACGCGGCCGGGTCCGCATCGCACGCGGAGCTTCGCCGTGGCTCCTGCCGACCGTCGCCACCGCCGCCCTCAGCCTGACCCGCGCCCGCCGGTCCGGGCGCTGGGCGGCCGTGGCCGTGCCCACCACCGCGCTCGCGGCGGGCATGCTCTGGTTCTTCCGGGACCCGGAGCGCGAGATCACCGGGGGGCGCGTCATCTCACCGGCCGACGGCGTGGTGCAGAGCATCATGCCGTGGAAGGACGGGCGTACCCGCGTCGCGATCTTCATGAGCCCGCTGAACGTGCACGTGAACCGCGCGCCGCTCGCCGGCACGGTGACGTCGGTGGAGCACGTGCCGGGTGGCTTCGTCCCCGCGTTCAACAAGGAGAGCGAGAACAACGAGCGCGTTGTCTGGCACTTCGACACCGAACTGGGCGACATCGAGATGGTGCAGATCGCGGGTGCTGTCGCGCGGCGCATCGTCCCCTACATCCCGCAGGGCACGAAGGTGGAGCAGGGTGAGCGCATCGGGCTGATCCGCTTCGGCTCCCGCGTCGACATCTACCTCCCGGAAGGTGTGGACGTCGCGGTCGAGGTCGGCCAGGCCACTACCGCGGGGGTGACTCGCATTGACCGTGATTGATCCCGACACACAGGCCGGCTGGGTACCCGAGGCCGAGGAGGACGACGCCGACGACATGCCGCTCTCGCTGCGGCTGTCGATAGCGGACACTCTCACGCTCGGTAACGCGACGTGCGGTTTCATGGCGGTGTACTTCACCACCACGGGCATCCTGATCCCGCACCTCACGGGCAGCGACGAGAGCGGCATGGCGCGGCACTCCGCCGCCACCGCCGTGATCCTCATGCTCATGGCAGCGATCTTCGACCTGTTCGACGGGCTCGTGGCCCGCAAACTGCGTTCCTCGCCGATGGGCGCCGAGCTGGACAACCTCTCGGACCTCATCAGCTTCGGGCTCGCCCCGGCGTACTTCGTCCTCGTGTACGGCATGGTCGCGGACGACGCACACCAGCGGGTCTCGGCGCTCGCGGCGATCGTGGTGCTGCTGGCGGTGGTGCTCAGACTCGCGCGGTTCTCGTGCGTGACCTTGAAGGACGGCATGTTCCAGGGCATGCCGAGCCCCTTCGGAGCGCTGACGGTCATCTCGATCGTGCTCCTGGAGCTGCCCTTCGTGCCGACGCTGCTCGCGATCATCGGAGTGGCGTGGCTGATGGTCAGCCGGGTCGAGTACCCGAAGCCGCGGGGTGTCCTCGCGGTGGCGATGCTCGGCTGGATCGTGGCCGCGATGGGGCTGCTGGCGGCGTGGGCGCTGGACGCCCCCGGCGGTCAGCTGCTCCTGCAGACCGGCTGCGCGCTCCAGGTGGTCCTGGGTGCGGTCATCCCGCTCTTCGCGACCGCCCGCCGGGTGAACACCTTCCGCGACAACCGGCGCGAGGCGCGCGCGGCGCAGCTGCCGTAACCGCTGTACGACGGACGAGAGGGCCCGGACGCCACAAGGCGTCCGGGCCCTCTCGCGTGGTCGCTCAGGCGCTCCGGGGGGCGGCGGTGGAGCCGCGTACCTCCAGGCGGGTCGAGAGTTCCAGGCGCAGGGTGTCGACCTGCTCGCCGTCGATGATCCGCAGCAGTGTGGTGGCCGCCATGGAGGCCATCTCCAGCAGGGGCTGGCGCACGGTCGTCAGGGCGGGGTGGGTCCAGCGCGCCACGGGCAGGTCGTCGAAGCCGACCACGCTCATGTCCGCCGGGATCTCCAGGCCCCGGGCCCGCAGCACCTCGAAGGCGCCGAGTGCCTGGAGGTCGCTGGCGGCGAAGACCGCGGTGGGCGGCTCCTCGCCGCGCTCGGCGGCCCCGTCGAGGAGCCGTGCCATCTCCTGCCGGCCCGAGCGGTCGTTGAACTCGCCGTGCGAGACCCAGCCCTCCGGTACGGGCAGCTCGGCGCGTTCCATGGCCGCCCGGAAGCCGTCGGCGCGGGCCCGGCTGCACAGCAGCTGCCGGGGTCCGGCGAGGTGCGCGATCCGGGTGTGGCCCAGCTCGATCAGGTGCTCGGTGGCGCTGACGGCGCCGGCCCAGTTGGTGGCGCCGACCGTGGGGACCAGGGCGTCGACGCTGCCGACCGGGTCGACCAGCACGAAGGGGATGTCCATCGCGCTGAGCCGTCTGCGCTGCTGCGAGGTGAGGTCGGAGACGACCAGGATCGCCCCGCTGCTGCGGCGCGCGGCCAGCTGGTCCAGCCACTCCCGGGTGTCGGCGCTGCGTCCGTGGACCGCGGAGAGCACCATGCTGGCGCCCGCCTCGGCCAGGACCTCGTCGACACCCCGGATGATCTCGACGGACCAGAGGCTGTCGAGCTCGTTGAGGACCAGGTCGACGACGCTGCCGCGGCGGCGGGCGGGGCGCCGTTCGTAGCCCAGGTCGTCCATCACGGACTCGACGCGCTCCTTGGTCTCGGCGGAGACGTCAGAGCGGTCGTTGAGCACCTTGGACACCGTGGAGACGGAGACACCGGCCACCGAGGCGATCCTGTTCAGGGTGACCCTGCCGGGGGTGCCGGTGGTCTCCGTCGTCATCCTTGCCGTCCGTTTCCGCGTGTGGTCACTGGGGTGCCGCTCCCGGAAGCGTATCGGCCCGGTACTCGGCCCAGCCGAAGTCCGCCGGCGCCCCGGCCCCCGTGAGGTCCTGGGCGCACAGGCCGATGAACGCGCCGGTGAAGCCCCAGGTGCGGAAGTGGCCGGTGTCCGGGTCGCCCTGGGTGGCGCTCTCGTCGGAGAGCGGGGTGGTGTCCAGCTCGGGCCCGGCCGGCTGCCAGGCGTCCTGCCCCGGCTGCCGTACGGCGAACCGGGCGCGGTCGCCCCGTACGGTCAGCCGCAGCTCCAGGGGTCCTTCGCCCACGGGCAGGGGGTCGCACGGCTCGCTGTACACCCCGTGTCCGCAGACGCCGAGGCGCACGACGCGGCCGAGCGCCTCGTCCCAGGTGAGGTGGAGGTAGTGCCAGAGCGTCGAGTTGTAGTAGTGGACCAGTCCGGCCATCTGGAGCGGTGAGCCGGGCTCTGCGCTCATCGTGGTGGTGAAGGTGAGGCCGGGGTCCTGCTGGCGGCGGGCGACGAGGGACTGGTGGTGGGTGGAGCCGAGCGACTGGGCGCCGCGCAGCCTGAGATGGCCGGGGCGCTCGGTGAGGCTCAGCCACTCCGGGCCGGGGTGCCGGCGCAGGGTGGACCAGACGGGGCCGAGTACCGGCGCGTCGAAGTCGTCGCGGGCGGGCGTCGCGGGGACGGGGACCGGCGCGAGGGCGGGTCCGGGGACGGTCGTACGGGGGGCGGCCGAGCCCGCGTCCGGGGCGGCGGCCAGCCGGGGCCAGCCGTCGGGCGTCCAGTCGATGCGCTGGATCGCGGTCTCCCGGCCCATGACGCAGGCGCCGAGCGGGGTGAGCGGGCGGGCGACGAGGTGGGCGAGGAACCACTCCCCGGCGGGGGTGGCGACGAGGCTGCCGTGGCCGGCCTTCTGCAGGGGGTGGTCCGGGTCGCCGGCGGAGGTGAGCAGGGGGCCCGCCGGGTCGGTCTCGTACGGTCCTTCCGGGCGGCGGGCGCGGGCGACGGTGACGGCGTGGTTCCAGCCGGTGCCGCCCTCGGCGGTGACCAGGTAGTACCGGCCGTCGCGGTGGTAGAGGTGGGGGCCCTCGGTGTGGGCGAGTCCGGTGCCGGTGAAGATGCGGTGGACCGGGCCGGTGACGCGGCGGGCAGCGCGGTCCCATTCCTGGAGCAGGATCCCGCCGAAGGGATGGCGGCCGGGGCGGTGGTCCCACTCCATCCACAGGGCCCAGCTGCGTCCGTCGCCGCCGGGCCCGTCGTCGTGGAAGAGCGAGGGGTCGAAGCCGTGCGAGGGGAACGGCACGGGGTCGGACCAGGGCCCCTGCGGGGTGGGCGCGGTGATCACCTGGTTGCGGACGTCCTTGAAGGCGCCGGAGAGGTTGGTGACGTCGCTGTAGACGAGGTGGAACTGCCCGTCGGTGTACGAGAGGCAGGGCGCCCAGACCCCGCCGGAGTCGGGTCTCCCGGTCAGTTCGACCAGCCGTTCCTGGTCCAGCACACCGCCCAGGGAGCGCCAGTGCACGAGGTCGCGGGAGTGGTGGAGGGTGACGCCGGGGAGCCATTCGAAGGTGGAGGTGGCGATGTAGTAGTCGTCACCGACCCGCAGGATCGAGGGGTCGGGGTGGAATCCGGGGAGCACGGGGTTGGTGATGGCCCCGGCACTGTCGACGGTGGGGCCGGGTGCGCGGACGCTCGGCGCGGCGGTCATGGGTCTCCTGATACGTGGATGCGGAGGGGGACGTGCCGCCGGTCAGCCCTTGACGGCGCCGGCCATCACTCCCGAGACGATGCGGCGGGCCAGGACGGTGAAGACGACCAGCACCGGGAGGACGGAGACCACGACGCCCGCGAGCATGAGCGTGTAGTCGGTGTAGTAGCCGGCCGCGAGCTGGTTGAGGGCGATCTGCACGGTGCCGTTCTCCGGGGGCAGCGCGATGAGCGGCCAGAAGTAGTCGTTCCAGGCGAACATGAAGGTGAACATCCCGAGCACGGTGGCGGTGGTGCGTACGCCGGGCACCACCACGTGCCAGTAGGTGCGCAGCAGGCCCGCGCCGTCCATGCGGGCGGCCTCGATCAGTTCGTCGGGGATGTTCTCCTCGACGGCCTGCCGCATCCAGAAGACGCCGATCGCGGAGACCAGGGCCGGGACGATGAGCGCGGAGAGCTTCCCGTACAGGCCCATGTCGGTGACGAGCATGTAGAGCGGGATGATGCCGAGCTGGGTCGGGACCATGACGGTGACGACGACGCAGACCAGGAGGAAGCCGCGGCCGGGGAAGCGCAGTTTGGCGAAGGCGAAGCCGGCCAGGGAGGACAGCAGCACGTTGCTGACGGCGGTGGTCGAGGCGACGATCAGCGAGTTGCCGAGGGCCTGCCAGAACGCGGACAGCTCGAAGACGCGCTGGATGTTCTCGAAGAGGTGCCCGCCGGGGACCAGGGGTGGGGTCGAGCCGGCGAGGACGGAGTTGTCGTCGTGCGAGGCGACGACGAAGCTCCAGTAGAGCGGGAAGACCGAGGCCGCGGTGATGGCGGCGAGCACGGCGTACGCGAGCGCGCCGGGCCGGTCCGGGCGGCGGGGACCGGTGCGGGGCGGTCTGTGGCGGCGGCCGTGCCCTTCGGCGCGGCGGGGTGCGGGGACCCGGGTGGGTGTGGTGACGGCCATGGGATTCTCCTGATACCGGGTCAGCCGCGGTCGGAACGGCGTACGAGCAGGAAGTTCAGTGCGGCGACGACCGCGATGACGAGGAAGAGCACCCAGGAGATGGCGGAGGCGTATCCGGCGTCGTTGTTGATGAAGCCGTACTTGTAGAGCATCAGCGTGAGCGTCTGGAACTGGTGCTCGGCGCCGCCCTCGGCGTTGCCCTGCTGGTCGAAGAGGAAGGGTTCGGCGAAGAGCTGGAGGCCGCCGATGGTGGAGATGACCACGGTGAACACGACGGTGGGGCGGATCGCCGGGAGGGTGACCTTGAGGAAGGTGCGCAGCCGCCCCGCGCCGTCGATCTGCGCGGACTCGTACAGCTCGCGGGGCACGGCCTGCATCGCGGCGAGGTAGATCAGGGCGTTGTAGCCGGTCCAGCGCCACATGACCATGAAGCTGATCGCGAGGTGCGAACTCCAGGTGTCGGCGGTCCAGTCGACCGGGGAGCTGATGATGCCCAGGCCCTCCAGGGTCCAGTTGACGATGCCGAAGTCCCGGCCGAAGAGCTGCGAGAACACGAGGGCGACGGCGACGACGGAGACGTACTGCGGGACGAGGACGAGGGCCCGCCACACGCTGCTGGCGCGCAGTCTGCGGTCCAGCAGCCAGGCCAGCGCGATGGCGGCGACCAGCTGAGGTGCGGTGGAGAGCACGAAGATGCTCAGCGTGTTGTAGGTGGCGGTGTAGAAGTCGGAGTCGCCGAGGAGGCGGGTGAAGTTGTCGAGCCCGGTCCAGTCGCCGGGTCCGGCGAGGCGGTCCCAGTCGTGGAGCGAGACCCAGAGGGTCTGGAGCAGCGGGTAGAGCCCGAAGATGCCGAAGACGACGAAGAAGGGGGCGATGAAGAGGTAGGGCAGCAGATGCCGTTCCGGCCGCAGCCGGCCGGCTCGGCGTCCGCTCCTTCCGGGGCCCGGGGGGATGCGTGCCTGGAGCGCCATGCGCGTACTCCGTGTGGTGTGTCGGGGTCGGACGGGGTGGGGGCTGCGGCGGTGCCGGGTCGGCGCCGGCACCGCCGCTCAGGTCAGCGGAGGTTCTTCTCCGCCTCTTCGAGCGCCTTGTTCCATGCCTGGTCCGGGTCGGCCTTGCCCTGCTCGACGAGCTGGAGGGCGTTGCCGAAGGGGATGCGGGCCTGCTGGTCCTTGGTGCCGCGGTAGTTCGGCTTGAGGCTCTTGGCCGAGGACACGAAGATCTCGCCGGTGGGCGCGTCGCTGAAGTAGGGCTGCTTGGTGCCCTTGATCTGCGGGTCGTCGAGGACGGTGACGAGGGAGGGCAGCGCGCCGACCGGGCCGGTGAAGATCTTCTTCTGGGAGGCGGCCGAGGTCAGGAAGTCGGCGAGCGCGGCGGCTTCCTTCACGTGCTTGCTCTGCTTGGGGACGGTGAGGAAGGAGCCGCCCCAGTTGCCACCGCCGCCGGGGACGGCCGCGATGTCCCACTTGCCGGCGTTCGCCTCACCGGCCGCGGTCTTGATCTGGCCGGTCATCCACGCCGGGCAGGTCATGGTGGCCATCCGGCCCTGCTTGATGCCGGCGTTCCACTGCTGGCTGAAGGGCTGGAGGTTGGCCGACTGGTGGTTGGCCGTGGCCTTGGCGGTGGCGTCGAAGAACTCGTGCACCTTGGGGTTGGTCTCGCCGATGTACTTGTCCTCGGCGTCGAAGAACCCGTATTGGGTCTGGTTCATCATCGCGGTGAAGATGTTGCCCGAACTGTCGAACCAGGCCTTGTTCTTGACCTTCGCGCGGAAGGTCTCGCCGGTGGCGAAGTACGCGTCCCAGGTGGGCCAGAGCTTGCCGACCTCCTCGCGGTCGGTGGGGAGTCCGGCCTGCGCGAACAGGTCCTTGCGGTAGCAGATGGCCAGGCTTCCGACGTCGGTGCCGTAGCCCATCACGAAGTCGGTGCCGCCGAGGGTGCCCTGGTCCCACTTCCAGTCCAGGTACTCGCTCTTGCGCTTGTCGGCGCCGTAGTCGGCGAGGTTGGTGAACTTGTCCTTCACCGCGCGGAACTTGGGGAGGTAGCCCTCCTCGATGGCGACGACGTCGGCCGCGCCGCTGCCCGAGGCGATCTGGGTGGACAGCTGGTTGTGGTGCTGGTCGAACTGGGAGATGCGCTCCTTGATGACGATGTCGGGGTGCGCCTTCTCGTACTCCTTGATCAGCGGCTTGTAGCCGAAGTCGCTGAACGTGGCGACGGTCAGGGTGGTCTTTCCGTCGGCCTCGCTGTCCGTGCCGCAGGCGGACAGGGCGACGAGGGAGACGGCGGCGGCGAGCGCGGCGGCGGTTCTGCGGGCACGCGTACGGCCCATGGTGGTCCTCCGGGACAGGTGCGGGATGAAGTCGCACCAAGGTCGCCGCGCAGCGAAACATCTGTCAAGAGTTTCGCGAAAAACTACGGGATGCCTTTTCGTCAGAGCTGTTCTTCGGGGAAGGAACCAGAGGTAAGCGGTATACAGCAGGGCAATCCGCGCGCGCCGACTCCGACCAGTTGGCAAAGTTTCGTAGAGGGGTATCGCTGACCTGCACGGGTCAACGAAACTTTCGTACGCTCTTGCCCCGCCCGCCCGGCGGCTCCATCATTCGAGCGCTCACCGGACACCCACCCCCTTCTCTGGAGCCGCCATGAGACACCGGACACCCCGCCGACCACTCCTGCGGGCCGTGGGCGCGGGGGCCGTGGCCCTCGCCGCCCTGCTCTCCCTCGCCGGGCTCGGCGCCCCCTCCCCCGCGGCGGCGGCCACCGCGGCCACGCTGTCGGGCCGCGGTGTGCCGGCCGACGGCAAGGTGATGATGGTGATGGGCCAGGACAGCGACACCCTGACCGACTACCGCACCGACGTCCTCGGCCGCCAGGAGCTGGGCGCACCGGCCCCGGGCGGGGTCACCCTGTACACCAACCTGGTCCTCGGCGGCTCCCCCGCACCGCTGGCCGGCATGAACGGGCCGGTCAACTGGGGTGCGGGCACCGTGGACTTCGCCCGGACGATGAACGAGTACCCTGGCGCGGCCGTGGCCGTCGGGCTCTATCTCTCCGACGCCACCTCCGGCTGCAACAACCAGCCGCTGCGCGCCATCATCGGCCGCAACGACGACGACGTCACCGCGGGCAGCCCGAATCTGATCACCCAGTACCGTGCCAAGGTCGACGAGATGATCAACCGGTTCAAGAGCTACGACCGGGACATCCTCCTGCGCATCGGCTACGAATACGACGGGCCGTGGAACTGCTACAGCGCCGGCTTCTACAAGGACGCCTTCCGCTACATCAAGGGCCGCATCGACGCGCTCGGCGCCTCCCGGGTCGCGACCGTCTGGCAGAGCGCCGCATGGCCGGTGAACACCAGCAGCGACCACCCGGAGTGGGGGTACGTCGTCACCGACCCCCAGCACTTCGACACCTGGTACCCGGGTGACGCCTACGTCGACTGGGTCGGGCTGTCGGCCTTCTACAACTCCCGCTCCGTGCAGACCCAGTGGGGCTGCGGCTCGCACGACACCGATCCGGTGGGCCTGCAGAACCGGGTGCTGGAATTCGCCCGGTCGCACGGCAAGCCCGCGATGGTCGCCGAGGCTGCGCCCCAGGGCGCCCGGACCGGGGCCGGCAGCACCAGCTGCATCTTCACCAACAACCCGGCACCCGCGAGCGGACAGGCCATCTGGGACGGCTGGCACGCCGGCTACTTCGACTGGGTGAACACCAACAAGGACGTCATCCGCGCGGCGGCCTACATCAATACCGACTGGGACTCCCAGACGCAGTGGCAGTGCTCCCCCGGCGCCCAGGCGGGCGGTCCGGGCTGCGCGAACGGCAACTGGGGCGACTCGCGCGTCCAGGCGAACGCCACGGTGCTGAGCAACTTCGTCGCCGAGATCAAGAAGCCCCTGTGGTCGACCGGTTCCTCCGGTTCGACGGGCCCCTCACCGACGCCCACCCCCGATCCCACGGACCCCGCGGACCCGGGTGACGGCGGCGGGAGCGGTACGGAGCCCACGTACACCCAGTCCGTCGTGACCAGCCCGGCCACCACCATCCGGTTCACCCCGAAGAACTTCGAGGCCACCTTCGTCACCGTGCGGTACCGGATCGACGGCGGGGCGCCGCAGAACTACTTCCTCACCTACGACAAGGACGCCGGGCGCTGGGAACTCCCGGTGACCGTCCCGCACGGTGCCACGCTCTCGTACTCCTTCAACTACCAGCCCACGACACGGACCAGCCAGCTCACGACCCCGGTCATGAGCTGGACCGCTCCCTGATCCTCCTCCGGGGTGCCGTGCCGTTCCCGCCGCGCACGGCACCCCGCTTCCCCCACCCGTACCGAGGAGACCCCGTGTCCCACATCACCCCACGCCTTCGCCGCCTCCGGCGCGCCCTCGCCGCGGCGACGACCGCCACCCTGCTCCTGCTCACCGCGCAGACGGCCACCGCCTCCACGACGGACCCGGCCGCGCCCGAACTGCTGCTGGGCCAGTCCACGCGCGGCGCGCTCAACGACTTCAACTCCTTCGCCCAGGGCGCCGACGGCGGCTCGGTCTACTACGAGCTGCGCAGCGGCGACTGGGTCAACGCCGAACACCGGGCGTTCGCCGAGGAGTTGGCCTCGCAGGGCAAGACCGTCCAGGTCGGCATCAGCTGGAAGGACAACCCGCCCGGCTTCGAGGGCGGCGACGAGAACGCCAAGGCCGCCAGGTCCCGGGCGGTCACCGCCGAGATCGCGGTGGGCGGCCACACCGCACAACTGGACCGGCTGCTGGCGTTCACCGACGCGCACCCCTCCGCCTCGTTCAAGCTGCGGCTGGACTACGAGGTCAGCAGCTTCTACCACTGCACCGACGCGAGCTGCTCCTCGTACAAGAACGCCTTCCACACGCTCGCCGCCTATCTGGACGGGCATTCCACCGCGCACAACCTGTCGTTCGTCTATCACCCGGTGCGCGGCGAGTTCGAGGCGCTGTATCCCGGGGACGCGACGGTGGACTGGGTGGGGGTCTCGATCTTCGCGCACGAGCTGTGCCTGCCGATCCACGACCGGGGCTACCTCTACAACGGCACCCCGCCGCAGAACTACGACGTCAGCGCCAACCAGTGCCGCAACGCGTACATCGGGACGGACCAGAACGGCAATCCGGCGGCCGTCTGGCGGAACTTCGACCATGACGCCAATGTGCTGAAACTGGTCAAGTTCGCCAAGGACCACGGCAAACCGGTCGTGCTCTCCGAGGCGGGCATGATGAACTTCACCGCCGACAACGGCGCCACGGACGGCATGGAGCAGGTGCAGGGCGACCGCTGGGTGCAGCGGCTGTTCTCGCTGATGAACTACCGGGGGCCGATCCCCAACCTGCCGGGCGAGTACGACCTGCGGGGGGTGATCCGCTCGGTCGTCTACATCAACCTGGACTTCCGCTACGGCTGGGACGGCATCGACGACGGCAGCTTCGACTTCGCCCCCGACACCACCTGGTTCGTCGACGGCCGGCTGTCCCGCTACACGGCCGCCAAGGCTTCCTTCTGCCGCGGCCTCGCCGACAACGGCTTCACGGCGCGGTGCCGGTGATGCGCCTCCCTGTCTCCGCCGCCCGCCGGCCCGCCGCGTCGGCCGCCCTGGTCACGGCGGTCCTGGCCGGCTCGCTGATCTCGGCCGGCCAGGACAGTGCCGCGGCCGGGCAGGCCGTAGCCGCCGCGCCCGAGGTCATCACCGTGGACACCGGCCGGCAGTCCGGGCCGCTCACCAAGGCCGGGCTCGGCACGCTCTTCGGGGTGACGACCACGCCCGACACCCCGGCCGCGCTCGCCGACGGCACGCAGGTGCTGCTCGCCCAGCACCAGAGCAGGGACGGCGACACCTCCTACCCCAGCTCCACGGAGTCGGTGGCCGCGAAGCTGCGGGGCACCGGCGTGAAGATGGTCGGCCGCTACAACGACCTGATGGGCGGCTGGCCGTACGTCTGGAAGGGCGTCGACGACTGGATGGGCAAGGTGGACAGCGCCACCCGGTCGATCCAGAAGTACAAGGACGTGCTCAGCGCGGTCGCCCCGCTCAACGAGCCGGACAACAAGCTCGGCACCCAGCCGGACAGCCCGTTCATGACCGACCCGCGCGTCCCCGGCGCCACCTACGACGCCAAGGTCAACTGGCTCTGGACGCAGACGGTCCGTCGCATCCGGGCCATCGACGGCTCGGTGAGGATCATGGGGCCCAACTACGAGCACTACAACCCGTGGGAGTCGGCGGACCGCCAGCCGCGCATGCGGGACTTCCTGGTCAACGCGAAGAACACCGGCACGCTGCCCGACATCATCGGCTGGCACAGCCTGGGCCCGAGCCCGGGGGATGTGCCCGAGTCCCTGACCCGCTACTACCGCCCGCTGGAGCAGGAGCTGGGCATCTCGCCGCGGCCGGTGATGATCGAGGAGTACGGGCCCGGGAACGGTGAGTTCGAAGGGGTGCCCGGCACCATGATCAAGCACTGGGCGGAGTTCGCCCGGTACGGCGTGGACTCGGCGGCCATGGGCATCTACACCAACCCCGGGCTGCTCGGGAACACCCTGCGCCGCACCGCCGACGGCCTGAAGCCCAACGCGGGCTGGTACTTCATGAACTGGTTCCGACAGCTGCGCGGCGACCGGCTCTTCGTCAGCCGCTGGGACACCCGGCACTACCAGGGCTCCGACGCGGTCGCCTCCTGGGACTCGGCATCCCGGTCCGTCACCGTGCTGGCGGGCGGCGACGACGGCGACATCGACGTCCGGGTCCTGGGCCTCGCGGCGCGCGGCCTCGGGCCCCGGGTCAGGGTCCGGATCGACACCACGGAGTGGACCACGGACCCCCTGGCCACCGACCGCAGGGCCGAGCGCGCGGGTGACCCGCAGTCCGGTCCGTACAACGTGTACGACAAGGTGCTCACGCTCGACGCGGGCGGCGACCTCACCGTCCCGATCCGGGGCATGCGGCACCTCGACGGCTACCGGATCGTCGTGGAGCCCGCGGGGGCGGCGGCGTCGTACCCGGGCAAGTACGAGGCGGAGGACGCGGTGCAGGCCGGGACCGTCCCGCACACCGGCAGCGACACCGCGCTCGCCTCGGGCCGGGGTTATGTCGGCGGGATCGACGGGGCCGGCAGCTCGGTCACCTTCACCGTCGACGCCGCGCAGGCCGGCATCCACCTGCTGCGGGTGCGCTACGCCAACGGCACCACCGCGGCCTCCACTCATCTGGTCCGGGTGAACTCCGAGGCACAGGGCTCGGTGGACTACCCGGCCACCGGGGGCTGGGCCAACACCACGATGGGCACGGCGGTGAAACGCGTCGCCCTCAAGGCGGGCCGGAACACGGTCACCCTGGCCAAGGGCGAGGGCTACGCCGAGGTCGACTTCGTCGACGTACGCCCCGACACCCACCGCTACGAGGCGGAACTGGCCACCGTGAGCGGCGCGGTCATCCGGCACTTCCAGTGGAACGAATTCCCGGACTACGTGGGCGGCATCGACGGGGCCGCGAGCTCCGTGGAGTTCGCCGTCGACGCTCCCCGTGCGGGCTCGTACCTGGTGGACGTCGGGTACGCGAACGGGCTGAGCGGCACCGCCGGGCACACGGTGACCGTGGAAGGGGCGCCCGCCGGGACGATCTCGTACCCGTCCACCGGTGGCTGGCTCAGCGGCCCCCGGCAGGACGCCGACGAGGGCACCGCCACCGTCCGGCTCACGCTGCGCGAGGGGGTGAACCACATCCGGCTGGCCAAGGGCGAGGGGTATGCCGAGCTCGACTGGCTGGCGCTGCGCACCGCCTGACCGGGTCGGGCGGGACAACGGCTCACCCCCGCAAGTCGCTTGCGCGGTACGAACGTTGAGTGCGTCGATTCCTCGCCAACCGGCGCACTCAACACATTCCTCTCAGGTTTGAGTCACAAATTTTAGTTCTGGAAGCAGAATCTTGCGCACCGTCGTGGACTTCCTTGCGGAGGTACTCCTAGCCTGTGGGACGTCCGAAGAGCCCCCACGAGCCGCAAGGACGACTTCGACGTGACTTCGCCACCCCGACGCCCCCTGCTCAGGCGGTCCGTATCCGCCTCGCTCTCGCTGGCACTCGCCGCGTTCGGCACCGCCGCCGCCGTGGTCCTGTCCAGTGCACCGGCCGCCCAGGCGGCCGGTGTCCCCGCCCCCTCGCCGCTCGCGGTCCCCGGCCGCGGCGCGACCGTCCCGTTCAAGGAACAGGAGGCCGAGTACGCGGCCACCAACGGCACCCTGATCGGCCCGAACCGCCTCTACGGCACGCTGCCCTCCGAGGCCTCGGGCCGGCAGGCCGTGACGCTGGACGCGGTCGGTGAGTACGTGGAGTTCACGCTCACCGCCCCCGCCAACGCGATGTCCTTCCGGTACTCGCTGCCGGACAACGCCGCCGGGACGGGCCGGGACGCCTCGATCGATGTACGGGTGAACGGGGCCTCGCCCAAGGCTGTGCCGGTGACCTCCAAGTACGGCTGGTACTACGGCGGTTACCCGTTCAACAACAACCCGGGCGACACCAACCCGCACCACTTCTACGACGAGGCCCGGACCATGTTCGGGTCGACCCTGCCGATCGGCACGAAGGTCCGCCTCCAGGTCACTTCCACCGCCGACTCACCGTCGTTCACCATCGACCTGGCGGACTTCGAGCAGGTGGGCGCGCCCATCGCCAAGCCCTCCGGCGCGCTGGACGTCGTCAGCGACTTCGGGGCCGACCCGACCGGCGCCGCCGACTCGACCGCCAAGATCCAGGCGGCCGTCGACGCGGGCAGGGCGCAGGGCAAGGAGGTGTACATCCCGCAGGGCACGTTCCAGGTCCGCGACCACATCATCGTGGACAAGGTGACCCTGCGCGGTGCCGGGCCCTGGTACTCCGTGCTGACCGGGCGCGACCCGTCCAACCGGAGCAAAGCCGTCGGCGTCTACGGCAAGTACGCCGGGGACGGCGGCAGCAGCAACGTGACGCTCAAGGACTTCGCCATCATCGGTGACATCCGGGAGCGCGTGGACAACGACCAGGTCAACGCCATCGGCGGGGCCCTGTCCAACTCGACCGTCGACAACGTCTGGATGCAGCACACCAAGTGCGGCGCCTGGATGGACGGCCCGATGGACAACTTCACCATCAAGAACAGCCGCATCCTGGACCAGACCGCCGACGGCGTGAACTTCCACTACGGCGTCACCAACTCGACGGTCACCAACACCTTCGTCCGCAACACCGGTGACGACGGGCTGGCGATGTGGGCGGAGAACGTCCCCAACGTGAAGAACAAGTTCACGTTCAACACGGTGATCCTGCCGATCCTCGCCAACAACATCGTCACCTACGGCGGCAAGGACATCACCCTGTCCGACAACGTCATGTCGGACACCATCACCAACGGCGGCGGTCTGCACATCGCCAACCGCTACCCCGGCGTCAACTCCGGCCAGGGAACGGCCGTCTCGGGCACCACCACGGCCGCCCGCAACACCCTGATCCGGACCGGGAACAGCGACTACAACTGGAACTTCGGGGTCGGCGCGATCTGGTTCAGCGGGCTCAACGAACCGATCAACGGCAACATCAACATCACCGACTCCGAAGTCCTGGACAGCTCCTACGCGGCGATCCACCTCATCGAGGGGGCGTCCAACGGGCTGCACTTCAAGAACATCAAGATCGACGGCGCCGGCACCTACGCGCTGCAGATCCAGGCGCCTGGCACGGCCACCTTCGACAACGTCACGGCCACGCACATCGCGCAGTCCAACCCGATCCACAACTGCGTCGGCAGCGGCTTCCAGATCACCCGGGGCTCCGGCAACTCCGGCTGGTACGCCGACCCGCCGGCCTGCACCGGCGTCTGGCCGGACCCGGTGTGGACCAACGGCGGCGTGCCGGGCGGCGGCACCGACCCGACCGACCCGCCGACCGACCCCACGGACCCGCCCACCGACCCGACCGACCCGCCGGAGGAGACGGGCAACCTCGCCCAGGGCCGTAACGTCACCGAGTCCGGTCACGCCGACGTGTACCGCGCGTCCAACGCGGTCGACGGCAACGCGAACACCTACTGGGAGAGCGCCAACAACGCCTTCCCGCAGACCATCACCGTGGACCTCGGCGCCGCGAAGTCCGTCAAGCGGCTGGTCCTGAAGCTGCCCCCGTCCTCCGCCTGGGCGACCCGCACCCAGACCCTGAGCGTGTCGGGCAGCACCGACAACAACACGTACACCTCCCTCAAGGGCTCGGCGGGTTACACCTTCAATCCGTCGAGCGGCAACCAGGCGACCGTCACCCTGCCCGGCACATCGGCCCGCTATCTGCGGCTGACGTTCACCGCCAACACCGGCTGGCCGGCCGCCCAGCTCTCTGAACTGGAGGCCTACACCAGCTGATCCGGCACCCACAGCACCGACGGGCGGCACGCGTGATGCGTGCCGCCCGTCGGCGATTTCCGGTCGGTCGGGGCTACTTGACGGTGTAGGACTTGGCCGCCGCCGCTGCCTCGGCCGGACGGACCACCTTCAGGCCGCCCGGGGTCTTGTCGTCCGGCTTCATGATCACGCTCTCCCGGGTGGAGGGCGCCGCCGGATCGGAGAAGTCGTGCGACATCCCGAAGTCGCTGCCGAAGCCGGTGATGGTCAGCAGCGCCTTGTCGATGCCCTCACGGGTGAGGTCCTTCGCCGCGCACGCCTTCTTCAGCGCCTCCCCGTACAGGTCGGCGGCTGTGTACCCGGCGATGACGCCGTTGTCGAGCCCGTCCTCGGGATAGGCGGCGGCGTACTCCTTGGCGAGTTTCGCCGGGCCGGCGCCCGGGTCGCCGATCGGCAGGGTGGAGGCGGCGACGTAGTAGTCCTTCATCAGGGCCGGGCCCGCCTGTGTCTTCAACAGCTGCGGCGCGTAGGCGGAGTTGTTGCCGATGACCGGGACCTCGAAGCCGGTGGCGGCGGCGACCCCGACGAGCGAGGCGGCCTGGCGGGGGCCCGCGCTGATGACGACGGCCTTGACGCCGGCCTGCTTCAGGGCGGCCACCTGGGCGGTCATGTCGTTGTCGGTGGGCTTGATCTTCTGCTCGACGACGGTGAGACCCGCTTGCTGCGCCGCGTACTTCGAGCCGGCGAGCGCGTTCTCGCCGTAGTCGCCCTCGAAGTACACATGGCCGATCCTGTCGCCCTTGGCGATGCGCTTCTCGGCGAGCAGGTAGTCGATCGCGTTGATCGTCTCGACGTCGTACGTGGCGCCGATGACGCGGACGTACGGGCTGCCGAGCAGATTCGCCGACCAGGCCTGCGGAAGGACGAGTCCCTTGTCCTTGCCGTCGATGCGCTGCTCGACCGCCGCGACGAACGGGGAGCCGATGAACTGGACGAAGCCCAGCACCTTCGGTTCCAGCTCGGTGTAGCCGGCGACCGCCTTCTGCGGGTCGTATCCGTGGTCGCGGACGGTCAGCTCGATCGTGCGGTCGCAGATGCCGCCGGCCGCGTTGGTCTGCTTCGCCCAGAGCTGCTGGGCCTGGGTGACGCTCTTGCCGAGGGAGGCGTAGACGCCGGTCATGTCGGTGAGCGCGCCGAGGGTGATCACCGAGTCGGTGACGCCTCGGCCGGTCTTCACACCGCCCTTGCCCTCGTCCCCGGCGTCGGAGGATGTGGCCTTCTCGCTGCACCCCACGAGGGTGAGGGCGAGGGCCGCGCACACGGCCCCGAACACACGCAGTTTCATTTCGTCTCCCCTGAGTTCTTCATCGGGCGTGTCAGACCGCCGGGCAGGAACAGGACCGCCGCGACCACCGCGGCGCCGTACAGGTAGCGCGACGCCTCGCCCGGTGCCAGGCCGCCCGTGCCGGGGGCCGCGACCAGGGGCAGGGAATCGCTGTAGTGGGTGAGGAGTTGCGGCAGCAGCGAGACGAAGGCAGCGCCGACGACCGCCCCCGCCACGGTGCCCAGCCCGCCGATCACGATCATGGCGAGGTATTCGAGGGACAGGACCATGCCGAAGTACTCGGGCACCGTCCGCTGGAAGACCAGGGCCAGGAGCACCCCGGCCAGTCCCGCGTACATCGAGGACAGGACGAAGACGCCCGCCCGGTAGCGGGCCACCGGCACGCCCATCACCCCGGCCGCGATCCGGTGGTCCCGGACGGCGTTCAGGGCCCGGCCCGGACGCCCGCGCAGCACCCCCCGGGCGAACAGGCCGCTCAGGAGCAGGGCGAGCAGGGCCGCGTACCAGAGCTTCTCGGAGGACTGGAACGGCACCGCGGCCACCACCAGCTCCGTGTCGTCGAAGGTGAGGCCGAAGAGCGAGAGCGGCGGCACGGACCGTCCGTTGTAACCACCGGTCAGGGACGACGCGTTGAACAGGACGTGCTGGCCGATGAAGATCAGCGCCAGGGTGGCGATGCCGAGGTACGCACCGCGCAGCCGCCCCGCGATGGGGCTGAACAGCCCACCGGCGGCCCCGGCGAGAAGGACGGCGAGGACGGCGGCGAGCCAGCTGGGCAGGCCGAGCCCGGACAGGGCGTGCCCGTTCTCCGTACCGCTCTCCCCCGCCAGCACGCAGTATCCGTACGCGCCCACGGCGAGGAAGAAGGCGTGGCCCATGGAGAGCTGGCCGGTGGCGCCGGTCAGCAGGTTGAGCCCGATGGCGCCGATCGCGGCGGCCATGGCGAACAGCCCGGCCTGGAGCCAGAAGCGGTCCAGGTAGAAGGGCAGGGCGAGCAGCAGTACCGATCCCGCCGCCCAGAGCCAGGTACGGGGGTGGCGCAGCCGGCCGGTGAGGCCGGGCGCGAACGCGGTCGTGGTCTCAGACACGGGCGGGCTCCTTCGTGCCGAGGAGTCCGGCGGGGCGGATGAGCAGCACGATCACCATCACCAGGTAGGGGGCCAGGTCGCCGATGCCCCGGCCGAGGAACGACAGATCGCTCTGGTAGCCGGTGGCGAGCGATTCGGTGACCCCGACGATCAGTCCGCCGGCCAGGGCCCCGGTCGTCGAGTCGAGCCCGCCGAGGATGGCGGCCGGGAACGCCTTGAGCGCGGCGAGCGAGGTGGCCCGTTCCAGGCCGGGGGTGGGGAAGACGGTGAGGAAGAGCGCGGCGACAGCGGCGAGCGCCCCGGCGACCGCCCAGGCGGCGAGCGAGACCCGGCCGAGCCTGATCCCCATCAGAGCCGCGGTCTGCGGGTTCTCGGCGGCGGCGCGCATCGAGACGCCCCAGGAGGTGAAGCGGAATGCCAGCAGGAACACGGTGATGAGGAGGGCGGCGGCGACGAACGCCGCGACGCGGGTCTGGGCGAGCGTGACGCCGCCGAAGGTGAGGACCCGGTCGCCCCACGGGTCGCCGAGCGAGAGCACCTCCGTGCCCATGCGCCGGGTGAGTTCCGTGGTCAGGAGGATGTCGACGCCGATGGTGACGATGGCCAGGACGCTGTGGTCGCTGCCCCGGTAGCGGCGTATCACCAGGAACTCGACGGCTGCCCCGACCACTGCGGCGCCCGCGATGCCGGCGGCGAGGGCCGGCCAGAAGCCGATGTCGTCGTGGAGCACGGCGGTGACGTAGCCGCCGGCCAACAGGAGCGACGCGTGGGCGAAGTTGACGACCTCGGTGGCCTTGAAGATGACGACGAAACCGAGCGCGATCAGGGCGTAGACCGCGCCGATGGACAGTCCGCCGAGGAGGAGTTCGATGAAGGTGGTCACTGCGGTGCTCCCAGATATGCCTGGACGACGGCGGGATCGTTCTGGACCTCGGCGGGGGTGCCGCCGGCGATCCTGCGTCCGAAGTCGAGTACGGTCACGGCGTCCGCGAGCCGCATCACCACGCCCATGTCGTGCTCGACGAGCACGATCGAGATGCCGAGGCCGTCGCGGACCCCGGCCACGACGGCCGCCGTGCGCCGCCGCTCGTCGGCGGTCATCCCCGCGACGGGTTCGTCCAGCAGGAGAACCTGCGGCTCCATGCACAGCGCCCGGCCCAGCTCGACGAGCTTCTGCTGCCCGTACGGGAGTGAGCTCGCGCGGCGCCCCAGCTCCGCCTCCAGCCCGATGAACTCGGCGATCTCGCGGACCCGTTCGCGGTGGACGCGGGCCTCGCGGGCGGCGGACGGCAGTCGCAGCCCGCAGGCCAGGAACCCGGCCCGGGTGAGCCGGTGGCGGCCGAGCATCAGGGTGTCGGCGACGGTGGCGTGCGGGGGCAGCGCCAGGTTCTGGAAGGTGCGGGCGACCCCGAGCGCGGCAATCTCGTGCGGGGCGCGCCCGGTCAGCTCGTCCGCCCCGAGCCGGACGCTGCCCGAGGCCGCCCGGTAGACCCCGGACAGCACATTGAGGGTGGTGGACTTGCCGGCCCCGTTGGGACCGATGACGGCGTGCACGCTGCCCGGCTCGACGGTGAACGAGACGCCGTCGAGGGCGGTGAGCCCGGCGAAGCGGACGGTGAGGTCGTGGACGGTGAGGGTGCCGGGCGTCACGCGGACCACCTGCTCAGGGTCCGTACGGTGGTGGTCGCCCGGTCCGCGTCGGCGGCGGCCGTCTCGTCGACGACGCCCAGGTAGCGGCGGCGCACCTCGTCGGACGCGGCCAGTTCGCCGGCGGGCCCGTGCAGGGTGACCTCGCCGACCTCCAGCACGTACGCCGTGGTCGCGAGCCGCAGGGCGATCGCCGCGTTCTGCTCGACGAGCAGGACGGACGTGCCCGAGGCGTTGATCTCCCGCACCGTGTCGGCGATACGCCGCGCCATCAGGGGCGCGAGGCCGAGCGAGGGTTCGTCGAGGAGGAGCAGCCGGGGCCGGGCCATCAGGGCGCGCCCCATGGCCAGCATCTGCTGCTCGCCGCCGGACAGCAGCCCGGCGCTCTGGTGGGCGCGGCGCGCCAGGACCGGGAACAGCTCGTGCACGCGGTCCAGCGCCTCGGCCGCCGCCCTGCGGCCTCCGGGGGCACCGAGGGCGCCCGCGCGCAGGTTGTCCGCCACCGTCATCCGGGCGAACACCTGTCGGCCCTCGGGTACCTGGACGATCCCGGCGGCCACGATCCGGTCGGGCCGCAGCCGCTCCAGGGGGCGCCCGTCGAACCGGACCGTGCCGGTGGCGGTCCCGCCGTGGAAGCCGAGGGTCCGCGATATGGCCCGCAGCAGGGTGGTCTTGCCGGCGCCGTTGCCGCCGAGTACGGCGGTGATCGTGCCGGGCGGGACGTCGAGGTCGATGTGGCGCAGTGAACGTACGGGGCCGTAGGCGGCGGAGAGTGCGCGGATCTCGAGCGTTGCCATGGGTGTCCTCCTCCTTCCGCGTGTCTGTGTCGCCACAGGTCAGCAGGGGTGGGAGGGGGGCGTCCATGGGGGCGGGGGGAAGCGGTGCGGGTGCCACGGGGGTTGGGGGGCGGGGTTGTGCGGGCGCACAGGGGGGGGCGCCTGCGGCGGGCGTTGTCCCCTACCCGCCCCTTCCCGTAACCGGGGGCTCCGCCCCCGGACCCCCGCTCCTCAAACGCCGGAGGGGCTGAAAACCAGCCTCGCCGGCGTTTGAGGCGCGGGGTCTGGGGCGGAGCCCCAGTTCGGGAAGGGGCGGGTAGGGGAAAGCCTCACGCCAGAAAGTCGCGCGCGATCGACTCCGCGGCCCGCTCCAGCAACGGCCCCGCCTCAGCCATGCACACCGCAGGATCCGGCTCCAGCTCCAGCAGTGCGTACGCCCGCCGGATCCCCGCCCCCTCCAGCGCCTCCGGCGACAGCGCCAGCCGCCCGCACACCGCGACGACCTCCACGCCCGCCGCCCGCGCCGCCGCCGCGACGCCCGCCGGTGCCTTGCCGTGCAGGGTCTGCGCGTCGAGGGAGCCCTCGCCGGTGATGACGAACGTCGCCCGCTCCAGCGCGGGCGCGAAGCCGAGGACGTCGAGCATGACCTCGATCCCGGGGCGGAAGCGCGCGCCGAGGGCGACGAGTGCGCCGTAGCCGATGCCGCCGGCCGCCCCTGCACCGGGCAGTTGGGCCTGCTCGGGGCCGAGGAGCGACGCGTAGTGCGCGAGCGCCGCGTCGAGCACCGCGATGTCGGCCTCGGTGGCGCCCTTCTGGCGGCCGTAGACCTCGGGGGCGCCCTTCGGGCCGGTCAGCGGGTTGTCGACGTCGCTGGCGAGGATCAGGTCGATGTCCGCGAGGCGGGGGTCGAGCCCGGAGAGGTCCGCATCGGCGAGGTCCGCGAGGCCGCCGCCGCCGGGGCCGACCGGCTTGCCGTCCGCGTCGAGGAAGCGCGCGCCGAGCGCGGCGAGCATGCCGGCGCCGCCGTCCGTGGTCGCGCTGCCGCCGACGCCGAACACGATGGTCCGCGCCCCCGCGTCGGCCGCGGCGAGGAGGAGTTCCCCGGAGCCGTACGTGGTGGCCGTGAGGGGTGCGAAGACCCCCTCGGGCAGGTGCTGGAGGCCGGACGCCTCGGCCATCTCGACCACCGCGGTGGTCCCGCGCACCGCGTACGCGGCGGTGACGGGGTCGCCCAGCGGCCCGGTCACCCGCGCCTCGCGGCGCTCGAAGCCGGCGGCCACCGCCGCCGCCACCGTGCCGTCGCCGCCGTCCGCCACGGGCAGGGTCTCCACCCGCACCCCGGGGACGACGCGCCGCAGCCCGGCCGTCACCCGCTCCGCGACCTGCACGGCCGTGAGCGAGCCCTTGAACTTGTCCGCCGCGACGAGCACGCGTGCGGTCTCCATCACTGCTCCGTCCGTCACCTTGATTCCCTTTGCTTTCGAACAGGCAGTCGCGCCGCCCCGACCCTATCCGCCGTACCCCCTCCCTGCCCATGGTCTGATCGATCAAAGTGGGCCTACGCTGACCGTGTGACCACTACTGACTACGCCACGTACATCGCCGGTCTCCCCAAGGTCCTCGTCGGCGCCGCCTGTGTCTTCCGGGACGCGAACGGCCG
Organism: Streptomyces sp. NBC_00708; assembly: GCA_036226585.1. GTDB lineage: Bacteria > Actinomycetota > Actinomycetes > Streptomycetales > Streptomycetaceae > Streptomyces. The sequence continues at coordinate 6,298,795 of CP108997.1, read as the reverse complement.
GGTGCTGCTCGTCGAGCCGAACTACCGGGAGGGCTGGACTCTCCCCGGCGGGACGGTCGAGTCCGCGGACGGGGAGACCCCGCGGCAGGGAGCGCGGCGCGAGTCGCTGGAGGAGATCGGGCTCGACATCGAGCCCGGCCGGCTCCTCGTCGTCGACTGGGCGCGCGGCAGCGACCGCCCGCCGATCGTGGCGTACGTGTACGACGGCGGGGTCCTGGACGAGGAGCAGCTGAAGGCGATCCGGCTCCAGGAGTCGGAGCTCCTGTCCTGGAAGCTGGTCGAGCCGGCGGAGATCGACCAGCACCTGAAGGGAGCGCGCGCCTGGCGGATGCACGCGGCGCTGAAGGCCCTGGAGTCCGGCACGGGCGCCGTGGAGCTGGAGGACGGCCGCCCCGTCGGCTGAGGCGCGGTGCCCGGTCCGGTCAGCCCTGGGTTTCCGGCGGCCGGGTCTCGCCCTCGCGCACGGTCTCGTCGCGCGCCGCTGTCCGCGCCTCGGTGCGGTGGCCGCGCGCGATGTAGTCGCGCACGACGAGTTCGACCGCGTCCTGCGGGTTACCGGCCCCCGCGAGCACCATGACTTCGACCACGAGTTCCGCGTCGAGGCTGATCGCTACCTTCGCCATGGCGGGACGGTAGCACCGCTCCCGGACACGGATACGTTCCCGGGCATGACTCTCCACTCCACCCGCACCTCGTACGACACCGTCGCCGCCGACTACGCCTCGCTCCTCGCCGACGAGCTGGCTGTGAAGCCCCTGGACCGGGCGATGCTCGGCGCCTTCGCGGAGTACGTGCGTGCCGGGGACGGCGGTCCGGTCGCCGACCTGGGGTGCGGGCCGGGGCGGGTCACCGCGCACCTGCGGGATCTCGGGCTGTCCGCGTTCGGCGTGGACCTGTCGCCCGGCATGGTCGCGGAGGCGCGGCGGCGCCACCCGGAGCTGCGGTTCGAGGTCGGGACGATGACCGCCCTCGACCTGGCGGACGGTTCGCTCGGCGGGGCCCTCGCCTGGTACTCGCTCGTGCACACCCCGCCGCGGGAGCTGGGGGCGTACATCGCCGAGTTCCACCGCGTGCTGGCCCCCGGCGGCCATCTGCTCATCGCTTTCAAGGCGGGCGGCGACGAGGGCGTGCGGCTGGAGCACGCGTACGGGCATTCCGTGGAGCTCGATGTGTACCGCTTCGACCCGGAGCGGGTGGGTGGGCTGCTGGAGGGCGCCGGGTGCGAGGTGCGGGCACGCCTCGTGCGGGCGGCCGATCCGGAGGAGCGCACTCCGCAGGCGTTCCTGCTCGCGCGGCGGCGGCCGGCCGGGTGAGGTAGTGTGGACGGCTGCGAAGGGGAGTAGCCCCGCAAACCGGTCGTCGACACACTGGAGCCTCCGGGTTCCCGGTGGCCGGGCTCGTGGATCATCACGGGTGGGCGAGACCTTCGGTCAGGTATGACACGCCCACGCCCGGTGGGCGGTGCCGTCATGCCGGGCCGAGTGGTCCTCCGAAACGCCGATCGGCACTTCGCGGAGATCCGGGGCCCGGCTCGTACAGAAAGCCACCCGGAATGCATCTCGACCCCCTGGCGATCATCACCGCTTTCGGGCTGATCTTCCTCGCCGAACTCCCGGACAAGACGATGTTCGCGTCGCTCGCGATGGGCACGCGCATGCGCCCGCTCTATGTCTGGTTCGGCACCTCGTCCGCGTTCATCGTGCATGTGGCCATCGCGGTGGGGGCGGGCGGGCTGCTCGGTCTGCTGCCCGACTGGATCGTCAAACTCGTCTCGGCCTCGCTCTTCGCGTTCGGCGCGTTCATGCTGCTGCGCGGGGGCGGGGACGACGAGGACGACGAGGCGGGCCCGAAGACGGTGACCGGGTTCTGGCCGGTGTACTCGACGGCGTTCATGGCGGTGTTCATCAGCGAGTGGGGCGACCTCACCCAGATCACGACGGCCAACCTCGCGGCGAGCAACGGCACCTGGTCGACCGCGATCGGTTCCGCCGCCGCCCTGATGTCCGTGTCGGCGCTGGCGCTGCTGGCGGGCCGGTTCATCGCGAAGCGCGTCCCGCTGAAGACCGTGCAGCGGATCGGCGGGCTCTGCATGCTGGGGCTGGCGATCTGGACGGTGACCGAGATCTTCACCGGCTGACCCGCGAAGCCTGCCGTACGGCGAGGGGCCCCGCACACGCGTGCGGGGCCCCTCGCCGTACGCGCGCCTCAGAACAGCGCCGGCGCGCTCTCCTCCGTACCGTTCTCGAAGGCCAGCAGGCGCTGCTTGCGGTCCAGGCCGCCGCCGTAGCCGGTGAGGCCGCCGGACGCCCCGATCACGCGGTGGCAGGGCACGATGATGCCGACCGGGTTCTTGCCGTTGGCCAGGCCCACCGCCCGCGAGGCGCCGGGCTTGCCGAGGTTCTCGGCGAGTTCCCCGTACGAGCGGGTCTCCCCGTACGGGATGAGCCGCAGCTGCTCCCAGACGCTCCGCTGGAACGGAGTGCCGTCGAGGTGCAACGGCAGGTCGAAATCGCGCAGTTCGCCGGCGAAGTAGGCGTCGAGCTGGCGGACCACCTCGGGGAACGGGCGGGGGTCGGGCTCGCCGAAGGTCTCCTCCGGGGGCCGGTGGCGCTGGCCGGTCATGTAGAGGCCGGCGAGAACGCCGTCGGTGGCGACGAGCGTCAGCGGCCCGTAGGGGCTGTCGACGACGGTGTGCTGCCGTGTCACGGGGCACTTCCTTGAGGTGACGGGAGGTGGTTGATCGGGTGGTCGTCGACCGTCCAGAGGTACTGGACGGCGTACGCGCGCCAGGGGCGCCAGCCGGCCGCGCGGGCCGTGAGCGCGGCCGGGGTGGACGGCAGACCGAGCTGCTGGGCGGACCTGCGGATGCCGAGGTCGGTCGGGAGGAAGGCGTCCGGGTCGCCGAGGGCGCGCATGGCGATGACCTCGACGGTCCAGGGGCCGAACCCCGGCAGCGCGGCCAGTTCGGTGCGGGCCCGCTCCCAGTCGGCGTCGGGGCCGAGGCGCAGCGAGCCGTCCGCCAGGGCCTGGACGAGGGTGGTCAGCGTGCGGCGGCGGCTGCGCGGGAGGGCCAGCTGCTCGGGGTCGAGCCCGGCCAGTGCCTCCGGGTCCGGGAAGAGGTGGGTGAGCCCGCCCTCGGGGTCGTCGACCGGAGTGCCGTGGGCGGTGACCAGCCGGGCGGCATGGGTGCGGGCGGCGGCCGTGGACACCTGCTGGCCGAGCACGGCGCGGACGGCGAACTCCGCGCCGTCCACGGTCCTCGGCACCCGGCGGCCCGGTGCCTCGTCGACCAGCGGGGCGAGGAGCGGGTCGGTGCGCAGCTGTTCGTCGACGGCGACCGGGTCGGCGTCGAGGTCGAGCAGCCAGCGGCACCGGCTGATGGCGAGGGTGAGGTCGCGCGGGTCGGTGAGCGAGAGCCGGCAGGCGATGTGGTCGGGGCGCGGGGTGAGCGCGACGACGCCGTGGCCGTGCGGCAGGGCGAGGGTGCGCCGGTACGCCCCGTCGCGCCACTCCTCGACGCCCGGGACGGCCGTCGCGGCGAGGTGGCCGAAGAGGTTGCTGGGGTTGAGCGGGGCACGGTACGGGAGGCGCAGCGCGATGACGCCCGGGGTGGCGGGCGCCGGGGCCGAGCGGGCGGCGCGGGTGCGCAGCTCGCCGGGGGCCAGGGCGAAGACCTCGCGGACGGTGTCGTTGAAGGTCCGGATCGAGGAGAACCCGGCGGCGAAGGCCACCTCGGCCATCGGCAGGGCGGTGGTCTCGATCAGCACCCGTGCGGTCTGGGCGCGCTGGGCGCGGGCGAGGGCGAGCGGTCCCGCTCCCAGTTCGGCGAGGAGCTGGCGTTCGATCTGGCGGGGCGAGTATCCGAGGCGGGCGGCGAGGCCGGGGACGCCTTCGCGGTCGACGACCCCGTCCCGGATGAGCCGCATCGCGCGGGCCACCGAGTCGGCCCGCGCGTTCCACTCGGGCGATCCCGGGCTGGTGTCGGGGCGGCACCGCTTGCAGGCCCGGAACCCGGCCTGCTGGCAGGCCGCCGCGCTCGGGTAGAACGTCATGTTCTCGGCCTTGGGCGGCACGACGGGGCAGCTCGGGCGGCAGTAGATCCGGGTGGTCAGGACGGCCGTGAAGAACCAGCCGTCGAAGCGGGCGTCCTTGGACCGGACCGCCCGGACGCAGCGCTCGGTGTCGGTGTGCATGGTTCAAGGATGGGCCACGGGAGGCGCCGGGGGCTGGCGGAAATCCGACATGGGCGTCGGACTGCCTGGGGCTGCCCGACGCCCTGTCCCCCACCGTCGGACAGGACCGGCCGCGACGGGCCCGGCCCGTCGGTACGGACCTGGCGTGAACATATGAATGGTGGTTCACTTCTTCCATGGCCTACCGCAAGACCCCCGCCGAAATCAGTCGGCTCGAAGCAGCCAGGGAGCACCTGATCGCCGCCGCCACCTCGGTGGTCACGGAGGTCGGCTGGGCCCAGGCGTCGGTGACCGCCGTCGCCGACTCGGCCGGCATCGCGGCCGGCTCGGTCTACCAGCACTTCTCCTCGAAGGCGGCCCTGGCCGTCGAGGTGTTCCGGCGCGCCGCCGGGCGCGAGGTGGAGGTTCTCGGCGAGGTGCTGCACGAGCCGGGTACGCCGGTCGAGCGGCTCGCCCGGGGTGTCGAGGTCTTCGCGCGCCGGGCGCTGGAGAACCGCGGACTGGCCTACGCGCTGCTCGCCGCCCCCGCTGATCCGGCGGTCGGCGCCGAGCGGCTGGAGTTCCGCCGCCGCTACCGGGCGCTGTTCGCGGAGGTCGTCCACGAGGGCATCGAGGACGGGCTGCTGCCCGCGCAGAACGGCGGGATCACCGCCGCCGCGCTCACCGGCGCGGTCGGCGAGGTGCTGGTCGATCCGCTCGGCGCCCGGGACGAGGAGACCACCGAGGCCCTGCTGACCGAACTCGTCGCCATGGCTCTGCGCTGTGCGGGCGCCCCGCCCGCGCCGCGCCCCTGACCGATCCGCGTACCGCTTCCCACCAGGAGGTTCCCGTGCCCGACACCGTCGCCCCCCGCAGCAACCCCACCGCCGCGACCCACGAAGTGACCAACCAGGCCCCGCCGTTGACCGGGCACGACGTGGCCGAGGACGCGGTGCTCCTCGAGGGGCTGCGCCGCGAGGGGGCCGAGTGGCACGCCGAGGAGCTGCACCGGCTCGGACGGCTCGCCGGCAGCGCGCAGGCCCAGGAGTGGGCCGAGCAGGCCAACGTCAACGAGCCCGTGCTGCGCACCCACGACCGCTACGGCCACCGTGTCGACGAGGTCGACTTCCACCCCGCCTACCACCACCTGATGAACGCCTCGGTGGACGCGGGTCTGGCCGGTGCCGCCTGGGCCGACGCGCGCCCCGGCGCCCATGTCGCCCGCGCGGCCGGCTTCATGGTCATGTCGACGCTGGAGGCGGGCCACCTGTGCCCCGTCTCCATGACGTACGCCGTCGTCCCGGCCCTGCGGCACGCCCCCGACCTGGCCAAGACGTACGAACCGCTGCTGACCAGCCGGGTGTACGAGGCCGGGCTGCGCACCCCCGGCGAGAAGCCGGGGCTGCTCGCCGGGATGGGCATGACGGAGAAACAGGGCGGCACCGATGTGCGCGCCAACACCACCACGGCCACCGAGGCCGGTGACGGCACCTGGCGGCTGCGCGGGCACAAGTGGTTCACCAGTGCCCCGATGAACGACCTGTTCCTGGTGCTCGCGCAGACACCGGGCGGACTCTCCTGCTTCCTGGTGCCGCGCGTGCTGCCGGACGGCAGCCGCAACACCTTCCGCATCCAGCGGCTCAAGGACAAGCTCGGCAACCGGTCCAACGCCAGCAGCGAGCCGGAGTTCGACGACACGGTGGCCTGGCTCGTCGGCCCCGAGGGCAAGGGGGTGCGCACCATCATCGACATGGTGACGATGACCCGCCTGGACTGCGTCCTCGGCTCGGCCGCAGGCATCCGGGCCGCGCTCGCCCAGGCGGCCCACCATGTGCGCCACCGCTCGGTGTTCGGCGCCAGGCTGATCGACCAGCCGCTGATGCGCAATGTGATCGGCGACCTCGCGGTCGAGTCGGAGGCGGCCACCACGCTGGCGCTGCGGCTGGCCGGCGCCGCCGACCGGGCCCAGCGGGGCGACGCCGGGGAGCGGGCGTTCCTGCGGCTGGCCACGGCCGTGTCCAAGTACTGGGTGTGCAAGCGGCAGCCCGTCGCCGTGGCCGAGGCGCTGGAGTGCCTCGGCGGCAACGGCTACGTGGAGGACTCGGGCATGCCGCGCATGTACCGGGAGGCGCCGCTCAACGGCATCTGGGAGGGGTCGGGCAATGTGAACGCGCTGGACCTGCTGCGGGCGCTGGCCCGGGAGCCGGAGTCCCTGGAGGCCTTCCGTACCGAGATCGAGGCTGCCTCGGGGGCGGACCGCCGGCTCGACACGGCCTGGCGGGAGCTGCGCGGCGAACTGGTCCTGACCGAGGATGCCCCGCTGCGGGCGCGGCGGCTCATCGAGCGCGCGGCGCTGGTGCTCCAGGGCTCGCTGCTGGTGCGGTACGCGCCGACGGCGGTCGCCGACGCGTTCTGCGCCTCCCGGCTGGCCGGGGACCGGGGGCTCGCCTTCGGCACACTGGCGGCGGGCACGGACTTCGCGGGGCTGCTGGAGCGGCTGCCCGCGTAGGCGCCCCCGGATGGAGGGACGGAGCCGGACCGCCGTTACGGGGCGTCCGGCTCCGTTTCCATGAGCCGCCGCACCTCCGCCGCGTGGGCCGCGCCCGCCGGGTACGGCAGCGCGGCGGCCAGGGTCTCGGCCAGGTGCAGGGCCTCACGCGCCGCGGTGTCGTCGCCCAGGCGGAACAGCGCCAGGGCGAGGACCGTCCGCGCGTCGGCCTCCGCGATCCGCTCGCCCGTCCGGGCCGCGCGGGCGGTCTCGTCGGCGGCCAGCCGGCGCGCGGGTTCCGGGCGCCCGCTGTGCAGCTGCGCCCAGGCCGCGAGCACCGGCACAGCCCGCTCGTGGCCCTCCAGGGCGCGGCGCGCGTGGCCCGGGAGCCCGTCGCGCAGGGCGAGTTCGGCGCGGGCCGCCCGTACCTCGTGGCCCGCCTGCCGGTCCACGAGACCCGGTGACGACTGCGCCCTGTCCAGCAGGACGGCGGCGCCCCGGGCATCCCCGGTGCGCATCCGGACCAGGGCGAGAGCCGCCAGGGCGTACGGAAGGCACCAGGCGTCGTCCTGCTCGGCGCCCGCCACCGCCGCCTCGGCGAGGGTGCGCGCGGTGCCGAACTCCTGGAGCAGCAGCCACAGTTCGGCGAGGTTGGCCCGTTCGAACGCGGCGCCGGCCACGTCGCCCGACTGCTCGACGAGATCGAGGGCCCGCTGCCCGGTGGCCACGGCCTCGCGCAGCCGGCCGCCGCGCCGCTGGTTCTCCCGCAGGGTCGACAGGACCTGGCCGAGCAGCGTCGGGTCCCCGTTCGCCTCGGCCGGTGGCAGTGCGAGGCCGGCCGCCTCGTGGGACTTGTCCAGCCGCCCGGTCAGGCCGAGGACGCTGGCCCGCAGCGAGTGGACCCGGGCGAGCAGCCCGTTGCCCGGCACCCCGGGGACCCGCAGCGCGGCTGTCAGAGCCCGTTCGGCCGCCGACAGCGCGTCCTCGTAGCGCCCCTGGATGCGGCACAGCACCGCCTCCGCCAGGTAGTGGCCCGCGGCCGCTTCCGTCGGGGTGTCCGCCGTGACGGGGTGCGCGGCGAGCACCTGCCGGCCGGCGTCGGGCAGGCCGGTGCGCCCCAGGGTGTCGGCGAGCCAGGCGGCGGTGAGCACGATGTCCTCGTGGTCGCCGCGCCGGACGAACTCGTCGAGCGCGAGGCGCAGCACCTCGGCCGCCTGGGCGAAGTTGCCCATGCGGCGCAGCACCTGGCTGTGGGCGAGCCGGGCGCGGGCCGCGTCCACGTCGAGCCGGGCGACCAGGTCGCGGTAGTAGCGGTCGGCCGTGTCGTTGGCGAAGAGGGCGGCGGCGCGTGCGGCTGCGAGGCGCAGGTATGCGGCGGCGCGCGGGTCGTCGGCGCGGGTGAAGTGCGAGGCGAGGGTGTCGACGGCGTCGGGGCGGCGGCGGAGCACCGTCTGCGCGAAGGCCCCGTGCAGCTGCCTGCGGCGGATCGCGGACAGCGTCTCGTAGCAGGTGAGGCGGACCAGCGGGTGGCGGAAGGTCAGTCCCTCCTCGTGCTGTCCGCCGACCACGATGTCCCGCTCCTCGATGAGCGAGGCGGCCATGGCACGTTCCAGCGCGTCGGTGGCGGCGCCGCCGGTGACGGCGGGGTCCAGACCGTGGGCGGCGACGTCGAGCAGCTCCGACAACGATGTCTCGGGCCCCGAGACGGACAGCGCCTCGACGATTCTCCGGGCGTCGTGGTCGAGCCGCGCCAGCCGGCCCGCGACCAGCTGGCGGATGCCGTCGGGGGCCACGGTGCCCGCCCCCTCGGCCAGTCCGTGGGCCAGCTCGACGGCGAACAGCGGGTTGCCCAGGGACAGTTCCCAGATCCGGGCCGGGGGCCCGTCCGCGAGCGCCACCGTGTCGCCCACGACGGCGAGGCAGGCCTCCCGGTCCAGGCGCGGCACGTCCTCGCGGACGGCCAGGCCCTGGCGGGTCAGGGAGGACAGCCCGGTGCGACGCGGGTCGCCGTCGGCCATCTCCTCCTCCCGGTACGTCACGAGGAAGCGCCAGCCGCCCGTCTGCGCCGCCCGCCGGGCCAGATGGCTCAGCAGCTGGAAGGAGCCCAGGTCCGCCGCGTGCAGGTCGTCGAGCACGATCAGCACCGGCTGTACGGAGGCCAGCTCGCCGAGCAGGCCGGCGGTGGCGCGGAAGAGACGGTCGCGCTCCTCCTCGGGGCTGCGCTCGGAGTCGGCGCGCACCCGGCCCAGGGCGGGCAGGAACGCGGCCAGTTCGGGATACTCGCCGCCGACGCGGGCGCGTTCCGCCTCGTCGCGTTCGGCCAGCCAGCCGTCCAGCGCCTCGGCGAAGGCCCCGTACGGGGTGTGCCCCTCGGCGTCGTGTCCGCCGCCCCACAGGACGGCGGTGCCGGAGGCCGCGGCCTGCCGGGCGGCCTCGCCGGCCAGCCGGGTCTTGCCGACGCCCGCCTCACCCGTGAGCACGGTGACGACGGCGGGTCCGTCCGTCGCGAGCAGCCGGCCGAGCACGGCCTCGCGCCCGCGCAGCGGGGTGGCGGCGGGGGCCCGGAGGGATGCGGGCAGGGAGGGCGCGGCGGGGAGCCGGGCGGGCGGCGTGGCCGCCAGCGCGGCCCGGTGCAGGCGCTCGGTCTCCGGGCCGGGCCGCACGCCCAGTTCGGCTTCGAGCGCGGACCGGCAGGCGTGGTACTGGCGCACCGCGCGCCGCCGCAGCCCCTGCCGGGTGAACGCGCCGATGAGCAGCCGGTGCGCCAGCTCCTCGGCCGGGCTCGTGGCGAGCACCCGCTCCGCGACGGCCACCGCCTCGTCGGTGGCGCCCGCCTCCAGCCGCACCGAGGCGAGCCCCAGGAGCAGCTTCTCCTTGAGCGCGGCGAGTTCGGAGCGCCGGCCCTCGGCCCAGTCGGCGTAGCGGTCGTCCGGCAGCAGCTCGCCGGAGAACAGCTCCAGGGCCCGTGCGAGGGCGTCCGCGTCCCGGGTGGCGAGCGCGTCGCGTGCGGTGTCCTGCGCATGGTCGGCGTCGACCCACACCGTACGGGGGTCGAGACAGAGCAGGGGCCCGTCCGAGACGAGGTACGAGGACGCGGCGCGCGAGGCGAGTTCGGGCTCCAGGGCCCGGCGGGCGGCGTGGAGGGCGACGCGCAGACTGCCCTGGGCGGCCTGGGGGTCGGTGTCCGGCCAGCACACGTCCATGACCTGTTCGCGGTGGAGCCGGTGCCCGGGGACGACGGCGAGCAGCTTCACCAGCGCCTGCGCGGTCAGTCTCGGCCAGCGGGCGGCGGGTTCGGGGCCCTGGTCGCGGGTGACCCGGAATCCGCCGAAGAGGCGTATGCGGAGCAGTGGTGCGGTCGGGGCGGTGCCCGCGGTGTGGCGCGCGTTCATGAGGGCGCCACTGTAACCGGACCCGCCGAGGACCCTCGGGGCGGTGCCCGGAGGGTCCTCGGTCCATGCGGTGGGAGTGGGCTCAGGAGAGCTTGAGGGTGATCGTGTAGTGGGTGCTCCGGTCCGAGGTAGTCCGGGTACTGCTGGTCGCCGGTGACCACGGCCGGGTCCCAGAGGTGGACACCGCCCGCACCGCCGGTGATCGCAGGCCGGCGCGGACCTTGCCGTCCAGCGACGTGGCGGGGGCCTGGGCTCCACGGCCCGGGTCCTTCAGTTCCTGGGCAACTGGCTGCCGGTGATCGCGGTCCTCCTGATCGCCGGGGGCGTGCTGCTCTCGGTGCGCCGCCGCCGGGCCCTGGTCGCGGGGGTGTTGGGCGCCGCGTTCGCCGCCGGGGTGCTCGGCATCGGGCTGCGCGTCTTCCGGGCGGTCTCTCTCGACGCCCTGCCGGCCGGTGTCTCGCCGGGGGCGGCGGGCGCGGTCTACGACGCGATGACCCGGTTCCTGGGGACCACGGTACGGATGGTGGTGCCCCTCGGCGTCGTCGTCGCGCTGTCCGCCCGGCTCACCGGGCCCGGCCGTCGCGCCGCGACCGTCAGGGGGCTGTGGACCTCCGGCATCGGGGCGATGCGCGCCACCGCCGACGGGGCCGGGCTGCGGACCGGTCCGGTCAGCCCGTTCGTACGCAGGTTCCGCGTCTGGATCACCTGGCTGCTGGTGGCCGCCGCGCTCGTCGTCCACCTGCTGTGGGCGCATCCGACGGGGTGGGTCGTCGTCGGGATCGCGCTGTGTCTGCTGTTCCTGCTGGCCGTGCTGGAGTTCCTGGCGGCCGGGCCCCGCGCCGAGGCCGCCTGACACTCCCCGTCAGCGGCGGCCCGGCGCTCCGGACTCCCGCAGCCGCCGCCACACCGCCTTGGCCGCGTGGTGTCCGGACATGCCGTGCACACCCGGTCCGGGCGGGGCCGCCGACGAGCAGAGGAAGACTGCCGGGTGCGCGGTGGCGTACGGGACACGGGCGAGCTTGGGGCGGATCACGGTCTGGAGGCCCGCGAAGGCGCCGCAGGCGATGTCCCCGTCCACGTAGTTCGCGTTGCGGCGCGCGATGCCGGGCGGGCCCGCCACCGCGCGGGCGAGCACGAGGTCCCGGAAGCCGGGGGCGAACCGCTCCAGCTGTCGTTCGATGACCTCGGTGGCGTCGCCCTCCCAGCCGGCCGGGACATGCCCGTACACCCAGAAGACCTGCTTGCCCTCGGGGGCACGGGAGGGGTCGACGAGGCTGGGCTGTGCGGTGATCAGGAACGGGACGTCCGGGTCGCGGCCGGCGACCGCCCGGCGCAGGGCGTCGTCGATCTCACCGGCGGTGGGCCCGAGGTGGACGGTGCCGGCCCGGCGGGCCTGCTCGGCGGTCCAGGGCACCGGGCCGGAGAGCGCGTAGTCGATCTTGAAGCAGGAGGCGCCGTAGCGGTACCCCTGGTAGGCGCGGCCGAGCCCGGCGATCCGGGCGAGCGCGGTCGGCGAGGTGTCGAAGACATAGGCGCGGGCGGGCGGCAGTTCGTCCAGGCGCCTGACCTCCGTACCGGTCGTGATGGTGCCGCCCAGTTCGCGCAGGTACGAGGCGAGGGCGTCGGAGATGGCCTGGGAGCCGCCGCGCGGGACCGGCCAGCCCCGCTCGTGCGCGGCCACCGCGAAGAGCAGGGCGATGCCGCCGGTCGCGAGGCCGTTCGTGGGCGCGATGGCGTGCGCCGCGAGGCCGGCGATCAGGCCGCGCGCCTTCTCGCCCCGGAAGCGGCGGGAGAGCAGGGCGGCGGGCTGGATCGCGTCGAGCCCGAAGCGCGCCCAGTGGTACGGGTCACGGGGCAGCCCGTCCCACGGGGTGCGCAGGAAGTCCCGGGCGAGGGTGTCCCAGTGGCCGAGGTGGGGGGCGAGGAGCCGGCGGTAGGCGCCCGCGTCCTCGGCGCCGAGGGCCATGGCGGTCTCCCCCACCGAGGCGGCGAGCACGGCGGCCGTCCCGTCGGGGAACGGGTGGGCGAGGGCGAGTTGCGGCTGGAGCCACTCCAGTCCGTGCCGGGCGAGCGGCATGGCGTCGAAGGCCGGCGAGCCTATGGCCAGGGGGTGCACCGCGGAGCACGGGTCGTGCCGGAAGCCGGGGAGCGTCAGCTCCTCCGTACGCGCCCCGCCGCCCACCGTGGGCCCGGCCTCGAAGACCTCGACGGCGAAGCCCCGGCGGGCCAGTTCGACTGCGGCGGTCAGTCCGTTGGGACCCGCGCCCACCACGACCGCATCGAGCATCGACGTCACCTTCGGACTCCTTTGTCAGCCGACGGTCGGAACACCCAGGATATTCGCAGGCACTGACAGCCCGGTGGCGGGTAGTGTCCCGGCCCGATGACTGCAGACGACTCCGCCCCGACCTCGGGCTTCGACATGTCCGGCCGGATCGCCGAGATGGCCGCGCGGCTCACCGACGTGCCCGGTGTCCGGGCCGTCCTGCTCGGCGGCAGCCGGGCCCGGGGCACCCACCGCCCGGACTCCGACTGGGACCTGGGCGTCTACTACCGGGGCACGCCGGACACCGCCGCGCTGTCCGCGCTGGCCGCCGCCTTCCAGGGCTCCCCGGTCGAGGTGACCGGGCCCGGCGGATGGGGACCGTGGGTCAATGCCGGGGGCTGGCTGAAGGTGGACGGCGTCCAGGTCGACTGGATCCTGCGGGATCTGGACCGGGTCGAGGAGGTCTGGGCCGGCTGCCGGGAAGGCCGCTACGAGGTGGGCGTCCAGCCGGGCCATCCGCTGGGCTTCTGGTCGCCCGCGTACCCGGGCGAGGTCGCCCTCGGGCGCGTACTGTCCGACCCCGGCGGCGAGTTGACGGCCCTGAAGGAGGAGACGGCGGTCTACCCCGAGCCATTGCGCAAGGCGCTCGCCGAGGCGGCCTGGGAGGCGGAGTTCTCCGTCGCGGGCGCCCGCAAGTCGGCCCCGGCCGGCGACCGGCTGCACGTCTCCCTCTGCCTCTCCCGGGCCTTCGGCATCCTCGCCCAGTCCCTCCACGCCCACCACCGCACGTGGTGCCTCAACGAGAAGGGCGCCCTCGCGGCGGCCGCCGCCCTGCCCGATGCCCCGGCGGACTTCGCGGCCCGCGTGAACAAGGCGCTGCACGGCCTGGACGCGGCGGCGGTCGGGTCGGCGGCAGAGGTCGTACGAGAGGTGCGCGAGGTGCTGGCGGCGACGTCGGGCTGACCGGCGCCGCCCCCTGACCGGGGTTCAGTCCGCGCGGATCGCGGTGACGCAGCGCGCCAGCAGGTCGCGCAGGGTGTCGCGCTCCTCGGGGGTGAGCGCGTCCGCGATGCGGCGTTCGATCCGTACCGCCCGCTCGTCGGCCTTCCGCAGGGTCTCCGTCCCGGCCTCCGTCAGCCGGGTCTCCAGCATCTTCTGGTGGTAGGGGTGCGCGGACCTGGCGATCAGGCCGCGTTCCTCCAGGTGCTTGAGGACCGCCGCCATCGCCTGGGGCGTCACGAGGCACGCCCGCGCCAGCGCCGCCCCCGAGATCCCGGGGTTGCCGGAGAGCGCGAGCAGCGCCGCGTACTGCGCGACGGTCAGGCCGTCGTCCTTCAGCGCGGCGCTCTTGGCCGCCATGAGGGCCTGCTCGGCACGCTTGATGTCCAGGCCGAGGCGTTCACCGGCGGTCATTCCCATGCCTGCGAGCGTACAGCCACGCACATATGACAGGGGCCGGGCATGAGACAGGTATGGAGTATGCATCAAGACCTTGATATAACTCAGGGCATGGATACCTACACAGCGCCCGACACCTTCGACCGCACCGTTCTGATCACCGGCGCCACCCAGGGGCTCGGCCTCCATCTCGCCCGCGACCTGGCCGGGCGCGGCGCGACGCTGCTCCTGCACGGCCGCGACCGGGCCCGGCTCGACCGGGCCGCCGCCGAGGCGCGGGAGCTCTCGGCCGGCCGGGCCGAGGTGCGCACCTATCTCGCGGACCTCTCCGACCTCGACCAGGTCCGGGCCATGGCGGCGGACATCCGTGCGGCCGAGCCCCGGCTCGACGTGCTGGTCAACAACGCGGTGGCCGGTGGGGGCAGCGAACCCCTGCGCCGCGAGTTCGGCGCACAGGGCCATGAACTGCGGTTCACCGTCAATTATCTGACGCCGTATCTGCTGATCAGGGAACTGCTGCCGCTGCTCACGGCTTCCGCGCCCGCGCGTGTGATCCAGGTGGCCTCGATGGGGCAGGCGCCGGTCGACCTGGACGACGTCATGATGGAGCGCGGTTACGAGGGTCTGGAGGCGTACTGCCGGAGCAAGCTCGCGATGATCATGTCGACGTTCGACCTGGCCGAGGAGGAGACGGCCCGCACCGGCGTCACCATCAACGCGCTGCACCCGGCCCACCTCATGGACACCGAGGGCGTGCGGGCGTACGGGCTGATGCCGGCCGTCTCCATCGACGAGGGGGTGCGCCCGGCGGTGCGGCTGATCACCGACCCGGCGCTCGCGGAGGTCAGCGGCCGCTACTTCGACCGGTTCACGGACGCGCGGGCGCACGACCAGGCGTACGACCCGGAGGCCCGCAAGCGCCTGACCGCGCTGACCCGCGAACTGCTGGACCTCTGACCGGCCCGCCCGCCGTCAGGCGCCCGTGCGCAGCGCAGCCAGGACGCGGTCGGCGGTGGCGCGGTCGCGGGCGGCGGTGAAGGGCAGGACGTTGCCGCCGGCGATACGGAAGGGCTCGCCGGACAGCGTGGACTGCGCGCCGCCCGCCTCGGCGACGAGAAGGAGCCCCGCCGCGTGGTCCCACGCGTACTCCCAGTTGAAGGCGACGGCGTCGCTCTCGCCCCGGGCGACGGCGAGGTATTCGAGGCCCGCAGAGCCGCAGGGGCGGGCGTCGAAGCCGTCGGCGCGCAGGCCCAGCAGGGCGCGCTTCTGCTCGTCGGTGGTGTAGTCGGGGTGCGACATGGCGACGCGCAGGACGGCGTCCGGGGCGGGAGAGCCCGCGCGTATCGCGGTGCCGTCGACCGTCGCTCCGCGCCCACGCACGGCGACAGCCATCTCGTCGCGGGCCGGGGCGTACGTCCAGGAGGCCAGCACCTCGCCCCGGTGGGCGAGGGCCACCAGGGTGCAGAAGCCGGTCTCGCCGCGTACGAACTGGCGGGTGCCGTCGACCGGGTCGACGATCCACACGGGGGCGTCGCCACCCAGCGCCTCGTACACCTTCGGGTCGGCGTGGACGGCCTCCTCGCCGACGACCACCGAGCCGGGCAGGAGCCGGCCGAGCGAGGCGGTGAGGTGTTCCTCGGCGCGCCGGTCCGCGACGGTCACGAGGTCGTGCGGACCGTTCTTCTCGACGATGTCGTCGGCGGCGAGCTGCCGGTAGCGGGGCATGATCTCGGCAGCGGCCGCCGCGCGGACCGCCGCTTCGATCTCGGTCAGGTCACCGGCGAGGAAGTCATCGATCATGCCCCCAGCCAATCATGTGCGCCCCCGGCCCCGGCGACCCGGTCGCCATCCGGACATGATCACGCGGCCCCCGGCGCGCTCGCGCCGGGGGCCGCGACAGGACCGGACGGTCAGCCGTTCACCGTCCACTTCTGGTTGGCCGTGCCGGCGCAGGTCCAGATCTGCAGCCGGGTGCCGTTGGCCGAGTTGTTGCCCGTGACGTCCAGGCATTTGTCGGCCTGGGGGTTGACGATGTCGCGGGCTCCGCTGACCGCCCACTTCTGCGCGGCCGAGCCGTTGCAGTCCCAGAGCTGGACCGGGGTGCCGTCCGCCGTGCCGCCGGAGGCCACGTCGAGGCACTTGCCGAGGGCCCGGATCGTGCCGTCCGAGCCCACGGTCCACTTCTGCGCGCTGGTGCCGTTGCAGTCGTAGAGCTGGACCGGGGTGCCGTTGGCGGTGTTGGCGGCGGCGACATCGACGCACTTGCCGGCGAGTCCGGTGATCCGTCCGCCGGTACCGGGCTGCTGGGTGTCGCTGGTGGTGACGCGGACGTGGTCGACGACGAGCTGGTTGGGGAAGGCGGTGCTGCCGTCGGGGTCGCCGGGCCAGTAGCCGCCGACCGCGAGGTTGAGGATGAGGAAGAACGGCTTGTTGAAGGCCCAGGCGTTGCCGTTGGTGTCGGCCGGGGTGCGGTGCTGGTAGACGTTCCCGTCGACCGACCAGGTGATGGAGTCGGGGGCCCAGTCGATGGCGAAGGTGTGGAAGTCGTCGGCGAAGGCCTGGCCGTTCGGCAGGGTGTAGCCCGCGCCGATGCCGCCCGAGCCGGAGTAGCCGGGGCCGTGCAGGGTGCCATGGACGGTGGAGGGCTCGAAGCCGACGTTCTCCATGATGTCGATCTCACCCGAGTTGGGCCACCCGACCTGCCCGATGTCGTTGCCCAGCATCCAGAACGCCGGCCACATGCCCTGGCCGCGCGGGATCTTCATGCGCGCCTCGACATGCCCGTACGCCTGGGTGAACTTGCCGGAGGTGTTCAGCCGCGCCGAAGTGTACTGGCAGGTGCCGTACCAGCACTGGTAGTTGGACGGGTTCTCCTTGCGGGCGGTGATGACCAGATGCCCCTGGCCGTCCAGGGCCGCGTTCTTGTTGCCCGAGGTGTAGTACTGCCGCTCGTGGTTGTTGACGTTGTCGCCGGTCTCGATCTGCCACTTGCTGCCGTCGACGGCCGAACCGGCGGCCCCGTCGAACTCGTCGGAGAACGTCGTCGTGGCGGTCGCCGCGGCCTGCGACATGGGGGCCGTGCCCGCCGACGCGGGCCCGCCGGTGTCGGCCAGACCTGCGGTGGCCAGGGCGAGAGCGAGTGCCGGGAGTACGGAGCGCAGCAGGCGCCGCGAAAGGCGTGGGGAGTCCATGACTCTCCCTTCCGGTGTGTGTGCGGGGAGGGAAGGGGAACCCCGCCGTGCGCGCGACAACAAGTCATGCGCATGACAGGTGGAGCAGGCGCGGTGGAGCGGACGCTGGGCACTTGGTTCGCTACGTGATTTAAGAAGTGAAGGAAGGCCGTGTCAAGACTTTGGTACGGACCACAGGAGTCGAAGCGACGACGGGACCCGCACACGCCAACGGCCCGCGGGCATGGGGAACATGACCGCGGGCCGCCGCTTCGGCGCCGTGCGCCGGGGGCCGCTACTTCTCCCAGCCGACCGTCTCCGGCAGCGGGGTGTAGAAGATCGTGGCGCCGACGTTGGCGAGGCCCTTCTTCACGCCGTACGTGGAGGGCCCGCTGAACAGGGGCAGGAAGGCGTACTCCTGAAGCGCCTCGCGCTCCACCTTGTTGACCGCCGCGACCTGCTGGTCGAGATCGGCGATCTCGGTGGTGGCGCGGATCTTCTTGTCCAGGGCCGGCGAGCCGGAGCCGGTGATGTTGGAGTCACGGTCCGAGCAGTAGAAGTCGCACAGGTAGCGGGCGCCGAACGGGTCCATCGAGCGGTTGCCCGACAGGAAGATGTCGAACCTGCGCTCGCTGATGGTCTTGGCGAAGTCCGCGTCGTCGCCCTTCTTGATGACGAGGTGGATACCGGCCGGCTTCAGCATCGCGGCGAACGCGCCGGCGGTGGCCTTGCCCAGCGGGTCGTCGCCCAGAAGGGTGTAGCCCACTTCGAGCTTCTTGCCGTTCTTGGCACGCACGCCGTCGGAGCCCGGCTTCCAGCCCGCCGCGTCGAGCGTCTTCTTCGCCTCGGCCGGGTCGTACTTCAGGACGGCCGAGAGGTTGTCCTCGTAACCCTTCTGGAAGCTGTAGAGCACCGCGGAGCCGGGCAGCGGCTCCTTGTAGTCGAGCCCCTGGAACTGGATCTTCGCGATCTGGGCGCGGTCGACGCTCTGCTGGATCGCCTTGCGGACGGCCTTCTCCGAGAGGACCGCCGACTTGGTGTTGAAGTAGAGGGAGTACTCGAAGGGGCTGCCGCCGCTGCGGATCTCCGTGCCCTTCAGGCCCTTGACCTGCTTGAGGCTCTCCGCGTCGACGGCGGAGGTGTAGTCGAGCTGCCCGTTCTTGAAGGCGTTGACGCCCGCCGTCGACTCCAGGTTGACGTAGACGCGCTTGTCGAGCTTGCCCTTCCTGCCCCACCACTTGGGGTTGCGGACGAAGGTGATGTTGCCCGAGTGGGTGTCCCACTTGCCGACCGTGTACGGGCCCGCGCCCCACTCGGGGTGGGCCTTCTTCACGTACGCCTTGTTGAAGTTCTCGACCGTCGCGGCCTTCGGGTGCAGGAAGGTGGTGAACAGGGTGGACCAGGAGGCGTTGACGCCCTTGAAGGAGATGACGGCCTGCTTGGCGTCCTTGCCCTTCGCGACCGAGGTGATCCGGTCGTAGCCGTCCGTGGACGAGGTCGCGAAACCCTTGTCCGAGCCGTTGTTGGCCTTCCAGGTGGCCTCGATCGCCCGCCAGTCGATGGGCGTGCCGTCGTTGAAGGCAGCCTTCGGGTTGATCGTCAGGACGACCTTCTGGTTGCCGCCCTCGACGGTGACCTTCACGTCGCTGTAGTAGTCCTTGTTGTACTGCACGTCGCCGGTCGGCGAATACGTGATCGCGTCGGCGTTGTACCAGCCCCAGACCCGGGACGCGGTCAGCGTGGCATTGACGTTGAACGGGTTGCCCTGGTCGTCGAAGGTGCCGACGGTGGTGTACGTGCCGCCGTCCTTGATGTTCTCGTACGGCTGCGGGTTGTAGTCGACGGCGGCCGACGCGGCCTTGGGCGCGTTCTTCGCGTCGCCGCCGGAGCCGTCGCTCCCGCCGGAGGACTGGCACGCGGTGGCGGCGACGGAGACGGCGGCGATCAGGGCGACGGGCATGGCCAGTCTTGCGCGCATGGCGGAGTGTTCCTTCGGTTTCAGGGGGGTGGCGGTAGGGATGAGGTCGGTGTGTGCGGGGCGGAGGTGCCTCAGACGGCGTGACAGGCGTACGTGTGGCCGGGCTGCCCGGACACCGGGGACGGCGCGGGCCGTTCCGTACGACAGCGCTGCCGCACCTCCTCACCGGCCAGCCGGTACAGGGGGCAGCGGTCCACGAAGACGCAACCCGCCGGCAGCCGCGCGGCGCTCGGCTGCTCGCCCTCCAGCACGACGCGTTCGCGGGTGCGTTCGCGCTGCGGGTCCGGGACCGGGATGGCGGACAACAGGGCCTTGGTGTACGGGTGCTTGGGGTCGGCGAACAGCGACTCGGTGTCCCCGGTCTCCACGATGTGACCCAGATACATCACGGCGATGCGGTCGGATACGTACCGGACGACGGCCAGGTCATGGGCCACCACCAGGTAGGCGAGGCCCAGTTCGCGCTTGAGCCGGGCCAGCAGATTGATCACGCCCGCCTGCACGGACACGTCCAGGGCGGAGAGCGGTTCGTCGAGCACGAGCAGCTTCGGCTCGGTCGCGAGGGCGCGCGCGATCCCGATGCGCTGGCGCTGGCCGCCGGAGAGCGCGGCCGGGAAGCGGTCGCTCATCGCCTCGTCCAGGCCGACCAGGGCGAGGAGTTCGCTGATGCGGGCCCGGATGGACGCGCGGTCCCGGCCGATCGCGCGCAGAGGTTCGGCTAGCAGTTCGAAGACCGGCAGCCGGGGGTCGAGCGCCCCCATCGGGTCCTGCATCACGATCTGCACGTCCCGGCGCAACTCCCGTACGCGGGCCGCGGATTCGGCGGTCCCGACCTCGGTGCCGGCGATCTCGATCCGCCCGCTCTCGGGCCGCTTCAGCCGCAGGATCTCCAGCAGGGTGGTGGTCTTGCCGCTGCCCGACTCCCCCACCAGGCCCAGGGTCTCCCCGGCCCGCAGCTCGAAGCCGACCCCGTTGACCGCCCGCAGCGTGCCGACGCGGCGTTTGAGCACGGCTCCCTTGGTGACCGGGAAGGTCTTCACCAGGTCCTCGACCCGGAGCACGACATCCCCGGCGGACGGGGCACGCTCGGCTTCGGCTTCGACGGGCTCGACGGCTTCGCCTTCCGCGGGCTCGGCCGCTCCGGCCGGAGGCGCGGCCTCGTCCGGCCCCGCACCCCCCGCCGGATCGAGCGTCCCGGCGGCGATCTCGTCGGCGCGCAGGCAGGCCACGTCGCCGTGTCCGGTGACCGCGCGCAGGGCGGGTTCGTCGGTGTGGCAGGCGTCAAGGGCGACGGCGCAGCGGCTCGCGAAGGGGCAGCCGGCCGGGAGATTCACCAGGGCGGGCGGTTCGCCGCCGATCGGGACGAGCGGCCGGCGTACCCCGCTGTCCACGGTGGGCACGGCGGCGAGCAGGCGGGCGGTGTACGGCATGACGGGGCGCGCGAAGAGTTCGTCGACGCCGGCGCGCTCCACGAACCGGCCCGCGTACATGACGGCGACGTCGTCCGCGTGGCCCGCGACGACTCCGAGGTCGTGGGTGATGAGGACGAGTCCGGCGCCGGTCTCCTTCTGGGCGAGGCGCAGGACGTCGAGGATCTGGGCCTGCACGGTGACGTCGAGCGCGGTGGTGGGCTCGTCGGCGACGAGGACGGACGGCTTGTTGGCGATGGCCATGGCGATGACGACGCGCTGGCGCATGCCGCCGGAGAACTCGTGCGGGAAGGAGGCGGCCCGTTCGCGCGGGTCGGGGATGCCGACGAGGTCGAGCAGTTCGACGGCCTGTTCCCAGGCGGCCCGCTTCGTGAGGTCCTGGTGGACACGCAGGGCGTCGGAGAGCAGCCGGCCCACGGTGAAGATCGGGGTGAGCGCGGAGAGCGGGTCCTGGAACACCATGCCGATGGCGTTGCCGCGTATCGCGGAGAGTTCCTTGTCGGTGAGGCCCACCAGATCCCGTCCGCCGAGCACCACCTGTCCGCTCGTCGCGGCGGTGGGCGGGAGGAGGCCCATGATGCCCATGGCGGTGGCGGACTTGCCGGAGCCGGACTCGCCGACGATGCCCAGGGTGCGGCCGGGCAGCAGGTCGAAGCCGATGCCGCGCACCGCCTCGACGGGCCCGGACTCGGAGGGGAAGGTGATGTGCAGGTCCCGCACCGAGAGGACGGGGGTGCCGGCGTCCCCGGGTGTCGGGGCGGTGGGCAGGGTCGTCGCGAGGGTCATCGTCGGCCTCCTGCAGCACCGGTCGTGGATGTGGGGTCGAGGGCGTCGCGCAGCCCGTCGCCGACGAAGGTCATCGAGACGGTGAGCAGGACGACCAGGCCCGCGGGGAAGGCGAACAGCCAGGGCGCGCTGGTGACGGTGCTCGCGCCGTCGGCGAGCATCGTGCCGAGCGAGACGTCCGGGGTCTGGACGCCGAACCCGAGGAACGACAGGGCGGTTTCGCTGAGCACGGTCGCCACGACGCCGAGCGTCAGGTTGACGATGAGCAGGGAGCCGAGGTTGGGGATGATGTGGCGCAGGATGATGCGCGCCGGGCTCACCCCCATGAACTCGGCGATCGTGACGTAGTCCCGCTCCCTCAGCGAGGTCGAGACGGACCAGATGACGCGCGCGGTGGACATCCAGCCGAACACCGTCAGGACGACGATGAGGACCCGCCAGTCGCCGGCGAGGCGGTGGGAGACAAGGGCGAGGATGAGGAAGGAGGGCACGACCAGCAGGAAGTGGATGACGGCGAGCGTCGCCTTCTCCACCCGGCCGCCGAAGTACGCGGCGCTGGAGCCGATGACCGCGGCGACGACGATGGTCAGGACGGAGACACTGACCGCGATGGCCAGCGAGCGCCGCAGCCCGTGCACGGCGGAGGCGTAGATGTCGTTGCCGCCCTGGTTGGTGCCGAACCAGTGGGCGGCGCTCGGTGGCTGGGTGAGCGCGGCGAAGTCGGCGTCGGAGTACGCGTACGGGGTGAACAGGCCGCCGAACACGCTGAACAGCACCAGCAGGACGAAGATCGCCACCCCGGCGACGGCGAGCCGGTTGCGCAGGAATCGCCGCGCGTAGAGCCGCGCGAGACCGGAGCCGCGCCGGTCCACCACCGGCGCCGCCGCCCGCGCGGGCTTCATGAGTTCTGTCGGTTCCACCACGGTCATGTCAGCTCACCCTCACGCGCGGGTCGAGGAAGACGGTGGCGATGTCCGCGAGGATCGCGCCGATCGCGGTCAGGGCGGCGGCGAAGGCGGCCGTGGCGACCGTGCCGTGGATGTCGTTCTTGCTGATGGTCTGGATGAAGTAGCGGCCCATGCCGTTCCAGCCGAAGATCGTCTCGGTGATGACGGCGCCGGTGAAGACGGCCGGGATGCTGAACGCCACGGAGGTCGCGGTCGGGATGAGCGCGGTGCGCAGGGCGTGCCGGCGGATCGCCTGGGCGCGGGTGAGTCCGGTGGCCCGTGCGGTGCGGACGTAGTCGGCGTTGAGGGTGTCGAGCAGCAGTGAGCGCTGCGTCAGGTGGTAGCCGACGTATCCCATCAGGGTGAGCGTGAGGGTCGGCAGGATCAGGTGCAGCAGGCGGTCGCCGATGGTGGGCAGCAGCCCTTCGACGTTCGGCGAGTTCTCGCCGGCGACGTAGAGGAAGTGCAGCCCGGCGTGCTGGTTGAGCCAGATCGCGACGAAGACCACGGCGAGCGCCGCGACCGACGTGGGTACGTTGAACACCGCGATGGACACGGCCTGCGAGACCCGGTCGGCCCAGCCGTACTGGCGGGACGCCGTGTAGACGCCCAGCGTGACGCCGATGACGACGGACAGGACCGTCGCCATGACGACCAGTTCGGCGCTGACGAGCGAGCGGTAGCCGATCTCACCGTTGACGGAGACCCCGGTGGGCGACATGCCCCAGTCGAAGCGGGTGACGACGCCGGTGAGCCAGTCCCACCACCGCTGGACGACGGGCACCGACGGGTCGAGGTTGTAGGGCGCGAGGGCCCGGTCGATCTGGGCCTCGGTGCGGACGGGCCGCAGTTCCTTGAAGTTTGACCTGGGGTCGAGGAACCAACTGGCCAGGAAATAGGTGGCGTTGGTCGCGACCACGATCATCAGGAGCCAGCCCGCCGCCTTGCGCGTCACATGGCGCAGCACGGGTGGCACCTCCTCACCGCGCGTATGAGGTGCGCCGCCGGGGCGCCGGGTCTGGGGGGCGTATGCATGCGCGGTGGTGCTTTCTGGGGGGTCGGGAGATCGGTGCACAGACGTGCGAGCGTCAGTCTGGTCCGCGATCAGGAGCCCGCACCAGGTCCGGAGGGGTCCCGCCACGACCTCGCAATACCGCCGTAGCAAACAGCCCGGACAGATCATGATTTGTACGTAATCGCTCGCTGCCGTGCGCCGGGCCGGTCGTCGGGCGGTCGGCGGACTATTCCGCGCGACGGTGGCGTTGTGCCTGGTCGGAGCCCGTACGTCGGCGAGCGGGCCGGGCGGAAGTGGAGGCAGGGCTGTGCACGGTGAGTACAAGATCCCCGGCGGCAAGCTGGTCGTGGTGGACCTGGAGGTCGAGGGCGGCGCGCTGCGCGACGTCCGGGTGGCCGGTGACTTCTTCCTGGAGCCGGACGAGGCGATCCTCGCGATCGACGCGGCGCTGGAGGGCGCCCCCGCGACCACCGACACGGTGGCCCTCGCGGCCCGGATCGACGCGGCGCTCCCGGAGTCGACGGTGATGCTCGGCCTCACCTCGGAGGGCGTCGCCGTCGCCGTACGCCGGGCGCTGGCGCACGCCACGGAGTGGAGCGACTACGACTGGCAGCTCATCCACGACGCCCCGCAGTCCCCGGCGCTGCACATGGCGCTCGACGAGGTCATCACGGCGGAGGTCGCGGCGGGCAGGCGCCCGCCGACGCTGCGGGTGTGGGAGTGGGACGCGCCCGCGGTGATCATCGGCAGCTTCCAGTCCCTGCGCAACGAGGTGGACGCCGAGGGCGTCGACCGCCACGGCGTCACGGTCGTCCGGCGGATCTCCGGGGGCGGCGCGATGTTCGCGGAGCCGAGCAGCACCATCACGTACTCGCTCGCGGTGCCCCAGTCCCTGGTCTCCGGGCTCTCCTTCGCCGACAGCTACGCGTATCTGGACGACTGGGTGCTCGAAGCCCTCGGCGACATGGGCATCAAGGCGTGGTACCAGCCGCTCAACGACATCGCCACCGAGGTCGGCAAGATCGCCGGGGCGGCGCAGAAGCGCGTGGTCGGCCCGGACGGTGGCCCCGGTGCGGTGCTGCACCACGTGACCATGTCGTACGACATCGACGCCGACAAGATGCTGGAGGTGCTGCGCATCGGCAAGGAGAAGATGTCCGACAAGGGCACGAAGAGCGCCAAGAAGCGCGTCGACCCGTTGCGCCGCCAGACCGGCCTGCCGCGCCAGGCCGTCATCGAGCGGATGATCGAGTCCTTCCGCAACCGGCACGGGCTGACCCGGGGCGAGGTGACGCCGGAGGAGCTGGCTCGTGCGCGGGATCTGGTCCGCACGAAGTTCTCCAGCGACGAGTGGACCGCCCGGGTGCCCTAACCGAGGGGCGGCGGCCGGTGGTCGTGCCAGCGCAGGTCCGCCTCCAGCTGGGCGGCGAGCGAGACGAGCCGTTCCTCGCTGCGGGACGGGCCGAGGAGCTGGGCGCCGACCGGGAGGCCGTCCCGGGTGAAGCCGGCCGGGACATTGACACCGGGCCAGCCGAGCACGTTCCACGGCCAGGCGTACGGGCATGCCTCGGTGATCGCGACATCGGTGCGCCAGGCGCTCAGCCCGTCGAACGTGCCGATACGGGGCGGGGGCAGCGCGGTCGTCGGCGTGAGCAGCACGTCGAACCCGGCTCCGCCCCGCCCCCGGTGGAACAGCGCCCCGATCCGCCGGTGCTGGTGCACCTCGCGGGCGCGGGCCGCCCGCACCACCCGGCCGCCGAGCCGGGTGCCGGTGCGCAGGGCGCTGCGGGTGCGCGCGTCCAGGAGCGCGGGTTCGGGGTGCAGGGCCGCGAGTTCGGCGATGCCGGCGGTGGCGCGGGGCACGAAGCCGAGGCCGATCAGCCCGTAGCGCGGCCGGGCCTCCACCACGTCGTGGCCGAGCCGGGCCAGCGCCTCCGCGAGCGCGGCGACCGCGCGGCGCACCTCGGGATGCGGCGCCGTGCCGGTGAGGGTGAGCGGGGGCCGCCAGGCGAGCGCGATGCGCAGCCGGCCCGGGTCGCGCCGGGCGGCGGCCGAGGCGTCGACGGGCGGCGGCCGGTGCGGGTCCTCCGGATGCGGCCCGGCGACGGCGTCGAGCAGCAGGGCGGCGTCCTCCACGGTCCTGGCCAGCGGGCCGTTGACGGTGAGGCCCTGGAAGGCGTCGCTGTGCGGGTGCACGGAGATCCGGCCGCGCTGCGGTTTGATGCCGACGAGATGGGTCCACGCGGCGGGGATGCGGACGGAGCCGGCGCCGTCCGAACCGAGGGCGGCGGGCACCAGACCCGCGGCGACGGCGGCGGCCGAACCGCCGGACGAGCCGCCCGGGGTGTGGCCGGTGTGCCACGGGTTACGGGTGGCGCCGAACGCGGCGCCCTCGGTGAACGGCCACTGGCCCAGTTCGCAGGAGTTGGTCTTGCCGACGATCACGGCTCCGGCCGCGCGCAGTCTCCGGACGGCCTCGCTGTCCGCGGTGGCCGCGACCCGGTCCCCCGCGCAGCCGAAGTGGGTGGGCATCCCGGCGATGTCGGTGTCGTCCTTGACCGCGACCGGCACCCCGAGCAGCGGCAGCCGCTCCCCCGCGGCGAGCCTGCGGTCGGCCTCGGCCGCCTCGGCGAGCGCGGCCTCGGCGCGCAGGTGGCGGAAGGCGTTGAGGGTGCCCTGGCTCGCCGCGATCCGGGCGAGGGCGGCGGTGACGAGTGCGGTGGAGGTGTCCCGGCCGTCCGCGAGGGCCCGCACGCTGTCGGCGAGCCCTCGCGGGGCGGTGTCCGGGGTGTCCGCAGCCGGGGCCGCCGGGTCCGGCGCAGGTTCTTCGGCCGTTCGGGTGATGTGGGCTGAGGACATGGGCGGCTCGCCTCCTCGTACCGGCAGATGCGTCGGTGCACCTGTCCGCGCGAACGGACTTACTGGAGGGTAACGAGTGGGCGCGCCGCCCTCAACCGTTCGGTGCGAGGGTCCTTACGGCTGCACGCTGATCTCGCCGATGCCGGTGCCGAGGCCCGCGCAGTGCGCGGTGGACTGGCCGGACTGGCCCGGGGCGAGGGTGACGTGCTCGCCGTCCACGTCCGGCGACCAGCCGCAGACCAGGTGCACCCAGAACGTCTGGGTGGTGGAGCCGTTGTTCCGGCACAGCGCGTAGCCGGTGTAGTCGTCGATCGCGTGCTTGCCGGTCTCGCAGGACAGGCCGGGCGGCGTGGCGGCGGCCGTGGCCGCGGTGGCGAGACCGCCCGCCACGGCAAGGGCCGTGGACAGGCCGGTGACGGCGGCACCGCGCAGCGCGGCGCGGGACAGGCTCCCCAGGGTCTTCTTCATGGTGCCCTTTCGGTGGTGACCGCCCGTGACCGCCGTGGCGGGCCGCGAACGGTCTCGTTCGGCTCTGGTGCGGGCGGGGTGCCGGAGCGGACCGCCCGCGGCCTGACTAACCCGGGGGCGCCGGAAAACGTCACGCTGCGTAGACGCCACCGTGCCGACGCGCCGGAGCGCCCGTACGCCGAACGGGCGGCGTTCACTCCCCCGGCGTACGCTCGACTGGACCGGACAGCGGTCACCCGGCACTACCCCCACGACCCTTCCCTCCGAGGAGGCGACGTGACCGGTTCCCCCTTCGGCACCCGCCCGGCCGCCTGGGCCGCCGCGTTCCTGATCGGCGCCGCCGGCACCGGCGTCCTCGGTGGCGTGGCCCATGCGGAGGACATCGACCATCTCACCGCGCAGCAGATCGCCGACCGCTCGCGGGACGCGCTGCTCGGCGCGAACTCCCTGCATGTGTCCACGCGGGGCGATCTCGGCAAGGGCACCCCGTCCATGTCCCTGGACCTGACCGTGGACCGGCACGGCAACTGCAACGGGTCGGTGGACCTGGGCCGCAGCCAGGGCTCGGTGCTCATCGTGAAGCGCGGCGACGACGTGTGGCTCAAGCCGGACGCGGACTTCTGGAAGAACCAGGTGCCCAACGGCGGTTCGGCCTTCGCGGCGATCGTCGGCGACCGCTATCTGAAGGCACCCGCCGACAGCCCGAGGCTGCGCGGCCTGACGAAGGCGTGCGACCTCAACACCTTCCAGAAGCTGGTCAGCGACAACGCGAACGACGACACCGGCACCCTCAACAAGGGCCCGAAGACCACGCTCGGCAAGAACCCCGTCGTGCCGCTGACCCGGATGCGCGGCGACATGACGCTGACCGTGGACGTGGCGGCGACCGGCAAGCCCTATCCGCTGCGGCTCTCGCTGCACGGCGGTGACGGCACGGACGCGGTGGTGAACCTGTCGGCCTTCGACGAACCGGTGCCGAGGAACACGCCGTCACCCGCCGACTCGTACGACGTCAGCGCGCTGCTCAGCCGGACCTCCGCCCCGACGTGACCTCCGCGCGGCCCGCCATCAGCGCGACGTACACGACGAGCGAGGCCGCGAGGCCCACCGCCCAGCCGTAGTCGGCGAGGGGCTTCAGGAACGGGATGACGCCGTCCGAGGGGAACGGTCCCTCGCCCGGCTTCGAGTGCGAGCCGCCGATGGCCAGCACACCGCCCACCGCGAACGCGGTGACGGCACGCCAGTTCCAGCCACCCGTGTACCAGTAGCGCCCGCCGGGCCGGTAGAGGTCGGCCAGGTCGAGGACGGTGCGGCGGACGATCCAGTAGTCGGCGATCAGGATGCCCGCGACCGTACCGAGCAGCCCGCCGACCAGGCCGAGCCAGGTGAAGATGTACAGCTCGGGCGTCTCGGTGAGCTTCCACGGCATGATCACGACGCCGACGACCCCGGTGATCAGGGCCCCGGTACGGAAGCTGATGAACTTCGGCGCGAGGTTCGCCAGGTCGTACGCCGGTGAGACCACGTTCGCCGCGATGTTCACGGAGATGGTCGCGACCAGCACGGTCACCAGGGCGTAGAGGAGCCCGAAGACGTTGTCGGTGTGGGCGACCAGTTCGACCGGGTCCCAGACGGCCTTGCCGTAGACGGCCTGGGAGCCGGAGGTGACGAGGACCGAGAGCAGTGCGAACAGCGTCATCGTGGTGGGCAGGCCGAGCGACTGGCCCCGGATCTGGGCGCGTTGGCCGGCGCCGAAGCGGGTGAAGTCGGGGATGTTGAGGGAGAGCGTGGCCCAGAAGGCGATCATGCCCATCAGGGACGGGAAGAAGACGGGCCAGAAGTCCTTGCCCCAGCCCAGCTCCGACGGCTGGTCGAGCAGCGGCCCGAAGCCGCCGGCCTTGACCGCGATCCACACCAGCAGCACCACCGCGCCGACGATGACGAACGGCGCCGCCCAGTTCTCGAACCGGCGCAGGGCGTCCATCCCCCGGTAGATGATGGCGAGTTCGAGCACCCAGAAGAGGACGAAGCACAGCCAGAGCGTCCACGGCTGCCCACCGATCTCGGACGCCTCGGCCCAGCCGCCGAACACCTTGCCGAGCAAGGTGAAGATGCCGACGCCGCCGATCCAGGTCTGGATGCCGAACCAGGCGCAGGCGACCGCCGCCCGGATCAGGGCCGGGAGGTTGGCGCCGCGCAGCCCGAACGACGCCCGCGCCAGCACCGGGAAGGGGATGCCGTACTTGGGCCCGGCGTGGCCGGTGAGCAGCATGGGCCCGAGCACGATCAGGTTGGCGAGCGCGATGGTGAAGACGGCCTGCTTCCAGTCCATGCCCAGGGCGACGAGACCGGAGGCGAGCAGCCAGGACGGGATGTTGTGGGCCATGCCGACCCACAGGGCGGTGAAGTTGTACGTGGTCCAGACGCGCCGGGCCAGCGGGACGGGCAGCAGGTCGGCGTTGACGAACCGGTTGTCGTCGGGGACGGCGTCGGGGGCGAGTTCGACGCGGTCGGAGGAGGCCGGTATGGGCTCCGGTGCGGAGGACGGGGACGGAGGTGCGGTCGATGTCATGGCGGCTGGACCCTTCGCTCGGGGCGGTGCCGTGCGGGGCGGGGGCGCGGGGGGTTTCGCGTGCGACCGGGGGGCGCGTACGACCGTGGGGGCGGTCAGTCGGTGAGGGCGGGGATGACGGCGGAGCCGTAGGCGTCGATGGTGGCTTCGCGGGCGTCGTGCATGTTGTACACCGCGAACTGGTCGACGCCCAGACCCTTGAGGTGTCTCAGCTTCTCGACATGGGCGGCGGCCGGGCCGAGCAGGCAGAAGCGGTCCACGATGGCGTCGGGGACGAACGCCGTGTCGGGGTTCCCGGCGCGCCCGTGGTGGCTGTAGTCGTAGCCCTGCCGGTCCTTGATGTACGCGGTCAGCTCGTCCGGGACGAGGCCGGAGTGCTCGCCGTACCTGGCGACGAGGTCCGCGACGTGGTTGCCGACCATCCCGCCGAACCAGCGGCACTGGTCCCGGGCGTGGGCCAGGGCCTCGGGTGAGTCGTCGGCGGTGACGTAGGCGGGGGCGGCGACGCAGATGGTGACGGAGTCGGGGTCACGTCCGGCGCCGGCCGCCGCCTCCCGTACCGCCTTGATCATCCACTCGGTGAGGTACGGGTCCGCGAGCTGGAGGATGAAGCCGTCGGCCTTCTGCCCGGCGAGCGCGAGGGCCTTGGGGCCGTAGGCGGCCATCCAGACGGGGAGCTTTCCGTCCTTGATCCAGGGGATGCGGATGGGGTTGCCGTCCACCTCGGCCTCGCGTCCCTCCGCCAGGTCGCGGATGACGTCGATGGCCTCGCCGAGCCGGGCCAGGGTGTTGGGCGGGCGCCCGGCGACACGCATCGCGGAGTCGCCCCGGCCGATCCCGCACACGGTCCGGTTGCCGTACATGTCGTTGAGGGTGGCGAAGGTGGAGGCGGTGACCTCCCAGGTGCGGGTGCCGGGGTTGGTGACCATGGGGCCGACGGTGAGGCGGTCGGTGTGTTCGAGGATGCTGCTGTAGATGACGAACGGCTCCTGCCAGAGCACCGCCGAGTCGAAGGTCCAGCCGTAGCGGAACCCGTTGCGTTCGGCGCGGCGCATCAGGCTGATCACGGCCGATGCGGGCGGGTCCGTCTGGAGGACGAGTCCGAAGTCCATGCCCGTTGCTCCTAGTTCAGGTACTGACAGGTGGCGCGTGGGGTGTAGATGCCGTGGCCGGCGCGGCCGGTGAAGGTGCGCTGGTCGATGACGACCTCGCCGCGCGAGAGCACCGTCTCGACCTGGCCGGTGAGCTGCTTCCCCTCGTACGCCGAGTAGTCGACGTTCATGTGGTGGGTCTCGGCGGACACGGTCTGCCGGGCCGCCGGGTCGTAGACGACGATGTCCGCGTCCGCGCCGGGCGCGATGGTGCCCTTCTTCGGGTAGAGGCCGAACATCCGGGCCGGGGACGCGCAGGCGATCTCGATCCAGCGGCGGCGCGAGATGTGCCCGTCCACCACGGCCTGGTGGAGCAGGTCCATGCGGTTCTCGACGCCCGGCATGCCGTTGGGGATCTTCGAGAAGTCGCCCCGCCCCATTTCCTTCTGCCCGGAGAAGCAGAAGGGGCAGTGGTCGGTGGAGACGACCTGGAGTTCGTTGTTGCGCAGCCCGCGCCACAGGACCTCCTGGTGCTCACGGGGCCGCAGCGGGGTGGAGCAGACGTACTTGGCGCCCTCGAAGTCCGGTTCGG
Organism: Streptomyces sp. NBC_00708; assembly: GCA_036226585.1. Lineage (GTDB taxonomy): Bacteria > Actinomycetota > Actinomycetes > Streptomycetales > Streptomycetaceae > Streptomyces. The sequence goes on along the minus strand of CP108997.1, from coordinate 6,268,171 downwards.
CGAGGTTGTCGGTGGAGAGGAAGAGGTACTGCGGACAGGTCTCGCCGAAGACGGGCAGCCCCTTGTGGCGGGCGGCGGCGATCTCGGCGACGGCCTCGTCGGCGGAGACGTGGACGACGTACAGCGGCGAGCCGGCGACGCGCGCGAGCTGGATCGCGCGGTGCGTGGCCTCGGCCTCCAGCGCCACCTTCCGTACGTCCCCGTGGTAGCGCGGATCGGTGCGGCCGGCGGCGAGCGCCTGTTCGACGAGGACGTCGATGGCGATGCCGTTCTCCGCGTGCATCATGATCAGCCCGCCGTTGGACTCGGCCCGCTGCATGGCACGCAGGATCTGCCCGTCGTCGCTGTAGAAGACACCGGGGTAGGCCATGAACAGCTTGAAGGACGTGATGCCCTCCGCCACCAGGAGGTCCATCTCCTTGAGCGAGGACTCGTTCACGTCGGCGAGGATCATGTGGAAGGCGTAGTCGATGGCGCAGTTGCCGTCCGCCTTGGCGTACCAGGCGTCCAGCCCTTCGCGCAGGGAGCCCCCGACGGACTGGATGGCGAAGTCGACGATGGTGGTGGTGCCGCCCCAGGCCGCGGCGCGGGTGCCGGTCTCGAAGGTGTCGGCGGCGTAGGTGCCGCCGAACGGCATCTCCATGTGGGTGTGCGCGTCGACGCCGCCCGGGATGACGTACTTGCCGGTGGCGTCGATGGTCCGGTCGGCGGTCCAGCCGGCCGCCTCGTCGCTGTCGTGGGCGGCGAGCGCGGCGATGCGCCCGCCGTCGACGAGGACGTCCGCGTGCATCTCGTCCGACGCGGTGACGACCAGGCCGCCGCGGATGACGGTACGGCTCATGAGTACCCCTCCTCGTTGTCCTGCGGGTGGAGCGCCGGTGCGGGGCCTGTTGGGCCCCGCACCGGCGCCGTGGTCAGCGGTCAGCCCACCGCGCGCAGCGCGTCGGCAAGGATCTCCGCGCCCTCTTCCGCCTCCGGGATGGCGAGCGAGAGGGGCGGGGCGATGCGCAGGACGCTGGTGTTGTGGCCGCCGCCCTTGCCGAGGAGCAGTCCGCCCTCGCGGGCCGCCTCCAGGACGGCCGCGGCCGCTTCCGGGTCGGCCTCGTCGGTGCCGGGCTTCACCAGTTCGATGCCGATCATCAGGCCCCGGCCGCGCACCTCGCGTACCCGCTCCGAGGTGACGCCGATCGCGCGCAGCCGCTCGATGAGCAGACCGCCGACGCGGCGGGCGTTGCCCTGGAGGTCGTGTTCGAGGAGGTACGACAGGTTGGCGAGGCCGGCCGCCATGGTGACCGGGGAACCGCCGAACGTCGAGATGGAGTTGGCGTCCAGGCAGTTCATGACCTCGGCGCGGGCGACGACACCGCCGATGGACATGCCGTTGCCGATGCCCTTGGCGAAGGTGAGGATGTCCGGCGGCCCGTTCTGGGCGTGGGCCTGCCAGCCCCAGAAGTGTTCGCCGGAGCGTCCCCAGCCCGTCTGCACCTCGTCGGAGATCCACAGCACGCCGTGCCGGTTCAGGACCTCGCGGAACGCGCCGTACAGGCCGTCGGGCGGTGAGGTGAAGCCGCCGACGCCCTGGATGGGTTCGGCGATCAGGGCGGCGGGGGTCCTGGTGTGGCCGAGCAGGTCCTCCAGGTCCGCCACGCAGGCGGCGGTGAACTCCTCGTCGCTCAGGTGCGCGTAGGGGCCGCGGGTGCGGACGCCGCCGTGCACGTACAGGGTCTGGAGCGGCGAGAGGCTGGTGGGCGACCACGCGTTGTTGCCGGTGATGGAGACGGCGGAGAAGGACCGGCCGTGGTAGCTGTTGCGCATCGCGAGGATCTGGTTCGACCTGCGGTACGTGGTGGCCAGGAGCAGGGCCGTGTCGTTGGCCTCGGTGCCGGACGTGGTGAAGAAGACCCGGGCGTCGGGGATGCCGGAGAGCGAGGCGACGCGTTCGGCCAGCTCGATCATCGGGCGGTTGAGGTAGAGCGTGGAGGAATGGATGATCCGGGCGGCCTGCTCGCTGACGGCCTTGGTGACCTCGGGCAGGGCGTGGGCGGTCATGGTGGTGAGGATGCCGCCGAAGAAGTCGAGGTAGCGGTTGCCTTCGGCGTCCCAGACGTGACGGCCCTCGCCGTGGGTGATCTCCAGCGGGTGCCGGTAGTAGAGGGCCAGCCACTCGGGGCTGACGGCAAGGTGGCGGTGGTGGAGGCTGCTCACGGCTCGACCAGCCCCTCGTACGCGTCGGGGCGTCGGTCCCGGTAGAAGGCCCACTGCTGCCGGACCTCGTCGATGAGCCCGAAGTCCAGGTCGCGGACGAGGAGTTCCTCCTCCTTGTCGCTCGCGACGTCGCCGACGAACTGGCCGCGCGGGTCGACGAAGTAGCTGGTGCCGTAGAAGTCGTTGTCGCCGTACTCCTCCCGGCCGACGCGGTTGATCGCGGCGATGAAGTACTCGTTGGCGACGGCCGACGCGGGCTGTTCCAGCTGCCAGAGATAGGCGGAGAGGCCGCGCGAGGTGGCGGACGGGTTGTACACCAACTGCGCCCCGTTGAGGCCCAGTTGTCGCCAGCCCTCGGGGAAGTGCCGGTCGTAGCAGATGTAGACGCCCACCCTGCCGACCGCGGTGTCGAAGACGGGCCAGCCGGCGTTGCCGGGTTTGAAGTAGTACTTCTCCCAGAAGCCCTTGACCTGCGGGATGTGGTGCTTGCGGTACTTGCCGAGGTAGGAGCCGTCCGCGTCGATCACGGCAGCGGTGTTGTAGTAGAAGCCGGACTGCTCCAGCTCGAAGACCGGGACGACGATCACCATGCCCGTCTCGCGGGCCAGGTCCTGCATCCGCCGCACGGTCGGGCCGTCCGGCACCGCCTCGGCCCAGCGGTAGTGCTCCGGCTCCTGCACCTGGCAGAAGTAGGGGGCGTTGAACACCTCCTGGAAGCCGATGATCTTCGCCCCCTGCCGGGCGGCCTCGCGGGCATGTTCCTCATGCTTGGCGATCATGGATTCGGTGTCGCCGGTCCAGGTCGCCTGGACGAGTGCGGCGCGTACGACGTGGGACATGAGCTGCTCCTTCGACGCGGCGTCAGAGAGCCTCTTCGTGCTTCTTCTACGCCCGTAGACACGTGCGTACGGGAGAACGTAAGCCCCGTCACACCGCGGGGCAAGACCATCGCCGTGAACCAGCTGAGTCGATCATGTTTCACACCCGTGCGGGCCAGTGCGGGCGCGCCTCAGCCGAGGCCGGCCACGCGCAGGGCGTGTTCGACGCCGCGCTCGCGCGCCTCGGACACCGTCCGGGCCGCCGCCAGCAGTTGCGGGACGAGCCGCGGCGGGTCGCTCTCGGCGACCCTGGCCGCCTCCTGCGGCGAGCGCACCCGGACGAAGGCGCCGAGCAGCGTCTGCGTCAGCGGACCCCGGCCCGCCCGGTCCAGCGCGGCCGCCGCCTCGGCGATCTCCGCGGCCGGACGCGAGACGCCCTGCCGCAGGAGCTGCCCGCAGTCCTCGGCGCGCCCGGCCGCCGCGAGCGCGTCCACGGCGGCCGCGAGTCCGTCCGGGGGCAGTGAGGCGACCTCCCACAGCAGGGTCGCCCAGTCCGCGCCGAGCCCCGCCCGGTCCAGCTCAACGGCCAGGAGCGGCAGCCGGTGCGCGGGGAGCGCCGCCGCCTCGCAGAGCACGGCGTGCGCCTCGCCGCTGCGGCCCTCGGTCCGCAACCGGAGCAGCGCGCCGACGGTGGCCTGCGCGAACCGGAGGGCGGCCGGGTCCGGCGACGCCGTGGTCCGCTCCGCGCGCTCCGTGGCGGGCGCGCCGCCGAAGCGGGCGCCGCGTGGTGACGCGTCCGGTACGGCGGGCAGGACGGGCGCCTCGCCGGCGACGCCGCCCCTGTCCTCGGCGTCCAGCCCGGCGAACCGCGCCCCTGTCGGCTTCCGCTTCCGGGCGGACGAGGTGTCGCGGGACGCCGTCCTGGGCGCGGGGGCGGGCGCGGGCGCCTGTGCCGAGACCACAGGGGCGTGGCTCCTCGGGGGCTCCGCGCCCGCGCCGATGCGGTCCGGGGGCCGGGGCACGGCGGACAGGCGCCGGCGGAGTTCCGCGCACCGGGCCGAGGCGCGGGCATGGTCGTCGCGGGCCCAGGCGAGTGCTTCGGCGGCCGGGTCCCCGCCCCCCTCCTCCTGGGCCGCCCGCAGCCGCTCGGCGGCGTACGCCTGCTCGCGGAGCATGAGGCCGAGCCGTTCCACCAGCTGTGCGCGTCCGCCGGGACGGCGGTCGTGGCTGAGGGCGCAGTCCGCGTGGAGCCGGGCGGCACGCGTCGCCGCCTGCTCCGCGTACGCGGTGCCCCGCACCTCCGCGAGGTCCGAGAAGAGCGCTTCCATCACGTCCCAGGGCGGCAGCTCCGCCCCGTCCAGACAGGCGTCCATTCCGGCGGGATCGCGTCGGCGGAAGACCCCGTACCAGCCTCGTCCGGGATCGAGCAGCGCCACCAGCTCCCGCAGATTTCGCGCGAACTCCTGTACCGATACCGCCTCTTGATGCACCGTCACCGTCGCCTTAGGCCGCCGTCGGCTGGAACCCTCCAGTCCGGGGCATTCGACCGCAGGCGTGTTACGGGACGGCTACGCGCGCTTTGCGGGTCCGAGGCGGTGCGGATCCCAGGCAGTGCAGAGGCGAGGCAGTGCGGGTGCGGGTGTCAGAAGGTGATGGCGATCCCGGTGTGCGGGCGCTTGCCGAGCCGGACGATCATCGCCGGGTAGTCGAGCAGCCAGTACTTCCAGGTGTACTTGCGGCCGATGGCCCGGCGCACGGCGGCCGTTCCCCGTTCGTCGAGCAGCCTGCCGGTCCCCTCGGCGCTCGCCGCGCCCTCCTCGATACGGCCGCGCACGTCGCAGACGGTGACCCGGACCCGGCTGTCGTTGCGCAGCCGCTTGACCTTCCAGGAGTCGGTCTTGGTCCAGATGAACAGTTCGTCGCCGTCGACCGCCGCCCAGACCGGGGTGGCGACGGGCGTGCCGTCCTTGCGGTACGTGGTGAGGCTGACGTACTCGCTGCGCGCGAAGTCCTGGAGGCTCATGGGCCCAGCCTAGGCGGCCCTAACCCGCCAGGGGTACGGCCGCCGGTTCCGGGACGCAGCGCAGCAGCAGCTCGTCCATGGAGAGGCCGAGCGCGCCGGCCAGGGCGGCGACGGTGAAGAACGCGGGGGTGGGGGCGCGGCCGGTCTCGATTTTCCGCAGCGTCTCGGCGGAGATCCCGGCGCGGGCGGCGACGTCGGTCATGCTGCGGGCGCCGCGCGCCTCGCGCAGCAGCAGGCCGAGCCGTTCGCCGCGCAGGCGCTCTTCGGGGGTCAGGGGGGTACGGACCATGCCGTCATTCTAATACCGCTCGGACCGGTATAGTAATTGGCATGGTGCAACTCAAGACGGACACATCCATCGAAGCCATGCGTGCGGCCGGCCGCGTCGTCGCGCGGATACTGACGGCCACCCGGGAGGCCGCCGGCGTCGGCGTCTCGCTGCGCGAACTCGACGAAGTAGCGCGCGAGGTGCTGCGCGAGGCGGGCGCCGGCTCGCCGTTCCTGAACTACCGGCCGCACTTCGCCCCGGTCCCCTTCCCCGCGGTCATCTGCGCGTCGGTCAACGACGCGATCGTGCACGGCATCCCGACCGACTACCGGCTGCGCGACGGCGACCTGGTCAGCATCGACGCGGGCGCCACACTGGACGGCTGGGCCGGCGACTCCGCGATCAGCTTCACCGTGGGCCGCGCCCGCCCCGCCGACACCCGGCTCATCGACACGGCGTACCAGGCCCTGGAGGCGGGCATCGCGGCGGCCACCGTCGGCAACCGGATCGGTGACATCGCGCACGCCATCGGCACGGTCTGCCGCACCGCCGGCTACGGCATCCCCGAGGGGTTCGGCGGACACGGTGTGGGCCGCGAGATGCACGAGGACCCGGGTGTGCCCAACGAGGGGCGGCCGGGGCGCGGGATGCCGCTGCGGCACGGCATGGTGCTGGCCATCGAGCCGATGCTGATCGGCGGCGGGGTGGACACGTACCGGGCGGACCCGGACGGCTGGACCCTGCGCACGACGGACGGCAGCCGGGCCGCGCACGCGGAGCACACCGTGGCGATCACGGACGACGGGCCGAGGATTCTCACGGCCCTCTGAAACCCGCGCCCGCGCCCCCGCGCTTCAGCCGGTCCGCGGCGGTCAGGGCCGCCCGCTCGGCCTCACCACCATCGCCGAGCCGCCGCCACGCCGCACCTTCTCGGCCGCGGCGAGCCACCGCCCGTCGGGCAGCCGCTGCACACCCGTCGCCGCGCCGATCTCCGGGTTGAGCTTGAAGACATGGCCGAGGGATTCCAGCTTGGCCCGCAGGGGGCTGTTCCACAGCGCCGGTTCCAGTTCGGTGGCCGGTGCGTTGCGCTGGCTGGCCCGGGGCGCCGCGATGGCGTCGACCAGCGGCAGCCCCCGGTCGACCTTGCCGATCAGCGACTGGAGGACGGTCGTGATGATGGTGGCACCGCCCGGTGAGCCCAGGGCCAGCACCGGCCGGTCGTGGTGCAGCACGATGGTCGGTGAGATGGACGAGCGGGGGCGCTTGCCGGGGCCGGGCAGGTTCGGGTCGTGGACGGCCGGGTCGGCCGGTGCGAAGGAGAAGTCGGTCAGCTCGTTGTTGAGCAGGAAGCCGCGCCCCGGCACGGTGATCCCGCTGCCGCCGGTCTGTTCGATGGTCAGGGTGTACGCGACGACGTTGCCCCACTTGTCGGCGGTGGTGAGGTGGGTGGTGTTCTCCCCCTCGTACGTGGTCGGCGCGGCCTTCCCCGTGGAGCGGCAGGCCCCCGGGTGGCGCGGGTCGCCCGGCGCGAGCGGGCTGGTGAGCACCGCGTCGTCCTTGATCAGGCACTTCCGGGAATCCGCGAACCGCTGACTGAGCAGGCCCTTGGCCGGCACGTCCTCGAACGCCGGGTCACCGACCCAGCGCCCCCGGTCCGCGAACGCGATGCGGCTGGCCTCGATGTAGCGGTGCAGGTACTGGGTCTCGCTCAGCCGCGAGAGGTCCGTGGACTCCAGGATGTTGAGGGCTTCGCCCACCGTCGTACCGCCGGACGAGGACGGCGCCATGCCGTACACGTCGAGCCCCCGGTAGTTCACCTTGGTGGGCGCCTGCCGCAGCGCGCGGTAGGAGCGCAGGTCCCTGGCGGTCAGGTCGCCGGGCCGGACGTTCCGGCCGGACGCCGGGTCGACGGGCGGCTTGCGCACGGTCCGTACGACGTCGTCCGCCAGTTCGCCCCGGTAGATCTCGTCGATGCCCTCGCGGCCGACCTCCGCGTAGGTGCGCGCGAGGTCCGGGTTCCTGAAGACCGAGCCGACCTCCGGCAGCTTTCCGCCGGGCAGGAAGAGCTTGCGGGTGGCCGGGAAGTCCCGGAACCGCGCCTCGTTGCCCGCCGTCTGCGAGCGGAACGTCTCATCGACGACGAAGCCGTCCCGGGCCAGCCGTTCGGCGGGCTCGAGGACCTTGCGCAGCGAGGTACTGCCCCACTCCTTCAGGGCCGTGTCCCAGGTGGCGGGTGTGCCGGGGGTGCCGACGCCGAGCCCGCTGGTCACGGCGTCCTCGAAGGCGAGCGGCTTGCCGTTCTCCAGGAACAGGGAGGAGTCGGCGCTGCGCGGTGCGGTCTCGCGGCCGTCGATGGTGCGGACGGTGCGGGTGCGGGCGTCGTAGTAGACGAAGTAGCCACCGCCGCCGAGCCCCGCCGAGTACGGCTCGGTCACGCCGAGGGCGGCGGCGGTCGCCACGGCGGCGTCGACTGCGTTGCCGCCCTTGCGCAGCACCTCGATGCCGGCGGCCGTGGCGTCGGCGTCGACACTGGAGACCGCTCCCCCGTATCCCACCGCCACGGGTGACTTGGGCGGTGGCGCCGGGGAATGAGCGGGGTGGGCGGATGAGGCCGGGGCGGCGGCCCCGACGGACACCACGGCGGCGACAACCGCCGCCAACGACACATTTCGCCTGATGGAACGTCGCACGTGCAACCTCCGGTGAAGGATCGTCCGCGCAGGGTAACGCCGTCCCCGCTGCCTCGTCAGGACCGCCTCGAACTTGAGGCCGAATGCCCGCTAACATGCCCGCCCATGACTGACGACGTACGCAACATCGTGCTGGGCGTGGTAGCCGCAGGCATCAGCGCCGCTCTCGGCTGGCTCGCGCGCACCTACCTGTGGCGCCGCAAACTCCGCCGCAAGCAGGCGTTCTTCGGGCTGCCCGGCAACTCCGAGTGCCTGCTCGTCGTCAATCGCGACGCGGGCGGCGAGGGCTCGGTCCACCGCCATGACGTCTTCGCGCTGCTGGAGTTGTCCGCGCTGATCAAGGACTGCGAGGCACATGCCCAGATCCTGTCCCACGACATCGCGCAGCAGGGCATCGGCGAACGCACCGAGTTCTGCGTGGGCGGTCCGGTGTCGAACCGCCGGATGGCCGCGCACCTGCACTCCCTGCTGCCCGGCGTGCGGATCAACACGGACCCGGAGCCCGGCCCGGACCGGGGTGCCTTCCAGATCGGTTCGGAGCGCTACCGGGCCGAGAAGGGTGTCAGCGAGTACGTGATGCTGGCGCGGCTGACCACCGGTCAGGAAGCCAGACCCGTCTTCCTCTTCTGCGGCCAGCAGGCCATCACCAACCAGGCCGCCTCCCGCTATCTGGCCCGCAACTACGAACGCCTCGCCCGCAAGCACGGCAACAACACCTTCTGCCTGCTCCTGAAGGTGGTCAACTCCCAGGCCTACGGCCCCGATGTGGTCGAACTGGTCGCCGATGTCACCCGCGCGGCCCAGGCCCCGATACCGGCACCACGCACCTCGCACCGCGCCGGCACCTGAACCGCGGGGGCAGGGGCGGCCGGGACACCCGGGCGGCCGTGACCGGCGGGACGACCCCCTAGGGTGGGCGCATGGCTGGGGACGATCTCATCAACGACCCGTACGGGGTGTATCAGCGCCTGCGCAGCGCTTCGCCGGTGCACCGGATCACCGGCCCGGACGGGAGTCCGGCCTGGATCGTCACCCGTTACGACGATGTGCGGCAGGCGCTCCAGGACTCCCGGCTCTCGCTCGACAAGCGGCACTCCACGGGCGGATACGCGGGTTTCACGCTGCCGCCCGCGCTGGATGCCAACCTCCTCAACATGGATCCGCCCGACCACACACGCCTTCGGCGCCTGGTCGGGTCCGCGTTCACGCCGGGCCGGATCCAGCGGCTGCGGGAGCCGATACGGAAGACCGCGGAACAACTCCTGGACCCCCTGGGCGAACACGGTCGTATCGACGTGATCCCGTCGTACGCCGCGCCGCTGGCGATCACCGTGATCTGTGATCTGCTCGGCGTCCCGGACCACCACCGCGTCGACTTCCGGGGCTGGACCCACGCTCTTGTCGCTCCCGACCCCGCCCGGCCGGCGGCCACCCGTGAAGCCGTCGGCGCGATGCTCGGCTTCTTCACCGAGCTGCTGGCGGACAAACGTCGCCGGCCCGCGGACGATCTGCTCTCCGACCTGATCGGTGTGCGGGAGGCGAGCGACGCGCTCAGCGACGACGAGCTCATGTCGCTCGCCTTTCTCCTTCTCCTGGCCGGCTTCGAGAACACCGTGCATCTCCTGGGCAACGCGGTGCTCGCGCTCCTGCGGCACCCCCGGCAGCTGGCGCTCGTGCGGGAGGACCCCGCACTCCTGCCGGATGCCGTCGAGGAGCTCGCCCGGTTCGACGGACCCGCGCTGCTCGCCATCCGGCGCTTCGCGACCGAGGACCTGGTGCTCGGGGGCGTCACCGTGCGGGCGGGACAGACGGTCCTGCTGTCCCTGGCCGCCGCCAACCGTGATCCCGAGCGGTTCGAGGATCCGGACCGGCTCGACATCGGACGTACCGCCACCGGCCATCTCGCGCTCGGCCTCGGCATCCACTACTGCCTGGGGGCCACCCTGGCCCGGACGGAGGCGGAGATCGCCCTCGCGACGCTGTTCGCGCGTCTGCCCGGTCTGAGGGTGGCGGCGGACGTCGAGCCCCGGTGGCGCCCTTCGCTGCGCTCCCGCAGCCTGACGGCCCTACAGGTCGACTACTGACCGACGGCCTCGCGCGGTCTGCTCGCGTCCGCGCAGCCGCTGGAGCAGCCCGCCGAGCATCGGCATGGTCAGCCCGACGAAGAGGAAGAGGACGGCGAGCCCGCTCAGTGCCGGGCTCAGTGCCTCCTCGACGTCGAGGGACCACGGGCGGTCAAGAGCGTAGAAGACGAGGTACGCCCCCTTGCACATCGTGTAGCCGACGCCCAGGACGGCCGCGACAGCACACAGCGTGAAGCCGGCACCGGTCCAGGGCCGGACGGTCCGGCACCGGAGGGCGGTACGGCCGCACATGAAGGCGAGTTCGCCGCAGGTGACCAGGACGTAGGAGAGGTAGACGAGCAGATAGGCGGCCACGGACGGGTGGTCGGCGTACGCCGTGGTGAACTCCACGTCCTCGCCGTTCGTGGCGAGGAAGAGCGGGACCATCACGGCCAGTTCGACGACGGCCGCGAAGATGCGCTGATACATGGCGGTGCGCAGGTACTCCGGGCGGTAGGCCAGGTCCACCATCGTGATCTGCAGGGCCGCACACCAGAGGATGGCGCACACATGCGCCACCAGCTTGCCGGCGTTGTCCAGGCCGGTGACATCCTCGGCCACCCTCGCGACCGCGGGTACGGCGAAGAAGACGCCCAGGGTGCAGACACCGAAGGCCACGGCGATTAACCAGGTGAACACGCGCGGGCGGCGCATGGCTCTGCGGGCGCAGAGCACGGTGACGATCACTCCCGCGATGGTGCAGGAGCCAAATATGATGCCGTCCATCAGAGACCTTCCAGTGCGTCGGCCGCGTATTGGGCGGCTTCGGTTTCAGTGCGCCGGCGCCGGGCCTTCCTCGGCTTCGCGGCGCTCGGTCCGTCGTCCGGCACGGAGGACAGGCCGAGGGTTTCACGCCGGTGCTCCAGGTCTGCGACCACCTTGCGGACCTCGCTCTCCGGCAGGTCGTTCAGCAGGGCGAGCACGCGACGGGCGAGGGGGGCCTCGAAGGCTTCGAGCGCCGCGAGGTCGTCGTAGCCGGCGTGCGGCAGCAGGTAGGCCGGCGGTACGTCTCCGAGGGCTCGGCACAGGGCGAGGACCGTCTTGATCGTCGGGTTGTCCTGCTGGCCCCCGGCCAGTTTCGCGATGAGCGCGAACGACGTCGTCGCGGGCGGGTCGGGCAGCTCGTCGACGGCCTGCGACAGGGTGCGGGAGACGTATGCCCTGCCCCGCGCGTCCTTCCGCTGGGCCATGAGCGACTTCAGCTTCTCGGCGAGGGAGTGCGGTCGCGGGTACCCCGCTTCGCCGGCAGCGCCCCCCTGGGACTCTCCCTCGCCGCGGCTCGCACTCACGTAGGTGATCTCTCTCGCACTCATCGATCTTGCTCTTGTGTACTTTAGTTGACACGCTGTCGGACGCAAGGGCAGGATCGCAGCATCGGCAGACCCTGGTGTCAACCTGTACGCGGACGCGAAGAGGAGCGCCACTTGAGGCAGCACGGCTTACCCACCCCGGTGATCGACACCGGCCGACCTCACTCCGCGAGGATCTACGACTACCTGCTCGGCGGCAAGGACAACTACCGGGTGGATCAGCAGGCCGGTGACGAGCTCGTCGCCGCCGCGTCCCAGGAGCGAGCCGGCGCGCGGGCCAACCGCGCCTTCCTGCGGCGCGCCGTCCGCCACGTCGTCGGCGCGGGCCTGCGGCAGGTCCTCGACATCGGCACCGGGCTGCCCCATTCCCCCAACGTGCACGAGGTCGCCCTCGAAGCGGCGCCCGACGTGCGCGTCGCGTACGTCGACAACGACCCGATCGTCACCGCACACGCGGACGCGCTGCTGCGCAGCTCCGACGCGGTCGGTGTCGCGCTCGCCGACCTCCGCGACCCGCAGGCGGTCCTGGAACATCCCCACGTCCGCGACGTCATCGACTTCGACCGGCCCGTGGCCCTGCTCCTCACCTCCGTGCTCCACTTCCTCACCGACGGGCAGCGGCCCGACCAGATCGTCGCCACCCTCCGCGACGCGCTCCCGGCCGGCAGCTGCCTGGTGCTCTCGCACGCCACCGACGACTTCGCCGACTGCAGCGCGGCACAAGCCGTCTACGACACGGCCACCACTCCCCTCACCCCGCGCTCGCACACCGAGATCGAGAAGTTCTTCGACGGCTTCGAACTCCTGGCGCCCGGCCTCGTTCCCGTCCCGTCCTGGCGACCGGACGCACCGTCCACGGCGTGGCCGGCCTCGATCGGCGTCTACGGAGCGGTCGCCCGCAAGGCCGGCTGAACAGCGGGCAGCCGGCCGGAGAAGTCACACCGAGCAGTGCTCCGGGCCGATGACGCCGTCGGTGCCGCTCACCGTCACCGCCTCGGTCCGGTCGGCCGTACGGGCCCGTGCCGCGGTGCAGATGAGCTGCTGGCGGGCCGCCTGGGAGAGGCCGACGACCGGGATGTTCAGGTTGACCTTCACCCCCTGCGCGCTCAGCTCGATGCCCGCCTTCACCCGGCCGCTGGGGGGCAGCTCCGAGCGCAGACCGGCATCGCGTTCCGCTCTGTTGGGGCCCCCGAAGAGCAGCGCGAGTGCGGCGGGCGCGCCCTTGAGTCTGTCGGCCTCCCAGCCCGTTCCGCTGTTGTAGACCTTCGGATCGACGGGCCTGATGACCGGCAGCAGCCGGGACGCCGTGGACGAGGAGACGAAGTACAGCAGGGAGCCGAGCTGACCGGCCGGGGCCACCTCCACCGTCGCCGGCTCCCCGGCCTGGACGACGTCGGTCGGGCGGATGCCGCACCCGGTGGCGAGCAGCAGCACGGACAGCAGCGCGTACCGGCCCCTCATCGCTCCCCCATCGGCAGTTCCACGGTGAACACCGCGCCGCCCACGGGGCGGTTCGCCGCGCGCACCGTACCACCGTGCAGCCGGACGTTCTCCTGGGCGATGGCGAGGCCGAGTCCGCTGCCCGCCGACCGGGTCCGCGCGGCGTCGGCCTTGTAGAACCGGTCGAAGATGTGCGGGAGCACCGCCTCGTCGATGCCGGGTCCGCGGTCCTCGACTTCCACGACGAGCCGGTCGCCTCCCGACACCCGGACGGTGACGGGTTCGGCGCCGTGCCGCAGGGCGTTGCCGACCAGGTTGGCGACGACCACGTCGAAGCGGCGCGGGTCGAGCACCGCCCTGACCCCGTCGGGGAGTTCGGTGGTGACGCGGCCCTCCCAGCGGCGGCCCTGGAGGGTCTTGCGTACGGTCTCGGCGACGTCGACCTCGTCCAGGTGCAGGCCGGCGGCGCGGGCGTCGAAGCGGGAGATCTCCATCAGGTCCTCGACGAGCGTGGCGAGTTTGCCGGTCTCCGCGCTGATCAGCCGGACGGCGGCGGCGGTGTCGGAGCGCAGTTCAGCGGCGTCCTCGTCGAGGACCTCGGTCACGGCGAGCATGCCGGCGAGCGGGGTGCGCAGTTCGTGGGAGACGTCCGAGGCGAAGCGTCTGGCCCGCTCCTCGGCCCGGCGCAGTTCGTCGACGGATTCCTGGAGCTTGGTCGAGGACTCGTTGAACGTCCAGGCGAGGTCGGCGAGTTCGTCGTTGCCACGGACCGCTATACGGGTGTGGAGCTCGCCCCTGCCGATGCCGGCGGCGGCCCTGCGCAGGTCGCGGACCGGGCGCAGGACGCTGCGGGAGGCGAGCAGCGCGGGCACCAGGGCGACGAGCAGGGCGGGCAGGGCTCCGTCCCGGGCGGCGGTCACCATGGCCTCGACGTTGGCCTCCTCGGTGGACAGCGGCATCACGGCGTAGAGGACGAGGCCGGTGGGCTGCCTGCCGTCGCCCCGGTCGAACAGGGTGGGCATGCCGACGGTCAGCCACGGTTTGCCGTCCTTGACGACCCGCTGGAACGAGCCGTGGGTGTTGCCGCGGGCACTCGCGCGCAGCCCGGGAGTAATCACGGTGGAAGTCGCCCGGTCCGAGGAGGAGGCCCGCAGGTTCCCGTATTCGGCGAAGACGGTCCACGCGTGCGAGGTGCCCTGCCGGGCCAGCCTGAGGCACATGTCCCGCATCCAGACCCGGTCCAGCGGAATGGTGAAGCCCTGTGCCGCGACCCGGTCCCGGAACTGGGCTACCGCGGTGTCCTGGGCCTGCTGGAGGATCGCCGAGCGGGCCTCGCGGTAGGTGAGGGCGGCGGTGGTCGCGGCGCTGACGGCGGCGACGAAGAGGAAGGCCGCGATCAGCCGGGTGCGCAGGCCGAGCCGGGCGGCGAAGAGCTTCACGTGAGCGGTCCGAAGCGGTAGCCGAAGCCCCGGACCGTTTGTATGTAGCGGGGGCTGCCGGGCACGTCCTCGATCTTCTGGCGCAGTCTGCGCACGCAGGCGTCGACCAGCCGGGCGTCCCCGTGGTAGCTGTGCTCCCACACGTACTCCAGCAGCTGCTGGCGGCTGAAGACCTGTTCGGGCGAGGCCGAGAGGTGGAGCAGGAGCTTGAGTTCGGAGGGGGCGAGGAGCAGCCGTTCGCCGGCCTTGGCGACGGCGAGGCCCGCGCGGTCGACGGTGAGTTGGCCGTGCGATTCGGTGCCGCCGCGCCCGGCGGGGGCGGTGAGTCGGCGCAGCACGGCCCGGATGCGGGCCTCGATGACCTCGGTACGGGCGGGCTTGACGATGTAGTCGTCGGCGCCGGCCTCCAGGCCCACGACGACGTCGAAGTCGTCGCCGCGCGCGGTGAGCATGATGACGGGCAGCTGGCTGGTCTCGCGGATGCTGCGGCAGACCTGGACGCCGTTCATGCCGGGGAGCATCAGGTCGAGGAGGACCAGGTCGGGCCGGAACTCCCCCAGCGCGGCGAGCCCGGCCTCGCCCGTGCCGACGGCCCGGAGGTCGTGTCCGCGCCTGCGCAGGCCCAGTTCGACCCCTTCCCGGACGGAGGGGTCGTCTTCGATCAGGAGCACGCGAGGCATGGCGTCAGTATCCCAGCGATCAAGGAATGGATGCGAACGGGCGGGCGGGCGCGGGCCGGTTCAGCCGCGCCGCAGCCGCCCCCGTACGGCGTTCACGGCGGCGGTCACCTCGGTGAGCCGCAGCGGCCGGGCCAGGGCCACCACGGTCAGCGCGAGGACGGCCGTCCCGGCGGCCAGCGCGGTGAGGTCCCCGAGCCCGGACCCCTTCGTGTCGACGGCGCGCGCCGCCCCGTACGCCAGCAGCCCGGCCGGCACGCAGGCGACGATCAGCCGGACATGCGCCCCCACCCCGGGCGAGCGGGCGAGCGAGGGGCGCGCGGCACCGGGCGGGGAGACCCGGCGGTGCAGCACGTACGCGGTGACGGCGAAGCCGGTGAGCAGGGCCACGGAGTACGCGCCCGCCATGCCGGTCACCGCCCAGCGCGCGGGCAGCGTCAGATAGGCGACGATCGCGAGACCGGCGTTGAGGGCCGCGATGACCAGGTTCAGCAGGAACGGGGTGCGGGTGTCGCTCATCGCGTAGAAGCCCCGGGAGAGCACGTACTGCCCGGAGAAGGCGATGAGGCCGGGCGCGAACGCCGCCATCATGCCCGCCATCACCGTGATGTCCGCCGGGCCGGTGCGCCCGTAGCCGAAGACCGAGCCCATCACCCAGGGCGCGAGCGCCAGCATGAGCGCGGCGGCCGGGACCACCACGGCGGCCGAGGTGCGCAGCGCGTACGAGAGGTCCCGGCGCACCCCGGCGAGGTCGCCGCCGGCCGCCGCACGGCTCATGCGCGGCATCAGAGCGGTGACGAGGCTGACGGTCACGATGCCCTGCGGGACGACCCAGAGCTGGTAGGCGTAGCTGTACGCGGTGTACCCGGCGCCGCCCGCGACGTGCTGGTCCAGGGCGTGCTGGCCGCTCGCGGTGGAGAGCCGGGTGACGACCCAGTAGGCGGCCTGGTTGGTCAGGACGAGCATGACGAGCCAGCCGGCGGCGCGCAGCGGACGGGTCAGCCCGCTGCCGCGCCAGTCGAACCGGGGCCGCCAGCGGAACTTCGCGGCGCGCAGCGAGGGCACCAGGGCGAGGGACTGCACGGCGATGCCCGCCGTGGTGCCCCAGCCCAGCCACTGCGCCTGCGCGGCGGTGATCGTGCCGTCGGAGGTGGCCGCCGTCCACAGGTACAGCCCGAACACGGCGATGATCACGAGGTTGTTGAGGACGGGCGTCCACATCATCGCGCCGAACCGGTCCCGGGCGTTGAGCACTTGGCCCAGGAGCGTGAACAGACCGTAGAAGAGGATCTGCGGCAGGCAGTAGCGGGCGAGCGCGACGGTCAGTCCGAGCTGTTCGCCGCCGTAGGTCGGGGCGTACACATGGATGATCAGCGGTGCGCCGAGGACGGCGAGCGCGGTGAGGGCGAGCAGGCCCACGGTGCACAGGGTGAGAAGGCGGTCGGTGTAGGCGGCGCCGCCGTCGCTGTGCTCCTTGGCCGCGCGGACGAGTTCGGGGACGAAGACCGCGTTGAGCGCGCCGCCGATGAGCAGCATGTAGAGGATGTTGGGCACGGTGTTGGCGACCGTGTAGCCGTCGGCCCGTAGTCCGGTGCCGAGCGCGGCGACGACGACCGCCGAGCGTATGAACCCCGTCGCCCGCGACACGATGGACCCGGCGGCCATCACCGCACCGCTGCGCAGCACCGAGCCGGAGCCGCGCGCACCGGACTCCTCGGGCGCGACCGCCCCGGGGGCGGTACCCGCGGCCGTCACCGGCGTGCCAGGTACGCCTGGAACGCCCGGTACAGCGTGTTGTTGGCGGCTCCGCCCACCGATGTCTCCCACTCTCCGAGGGTCTCCACGACCTGCCCGCCGGTGCCGAGCTTCCAGCGCAGCAGCCCGAAGGGGCGGTCACCGGGATCGAGGGTGGAGGATACCCCGCGCATGTCGTACACCTCGGCGCCGCTGTCCAGGGCGTCGCACATCATCTGCCACTGCAGGGCGTTGCTGGGGCGGACCTCGCGGCGGTGGTCCGCGGAGGCGCCCGTCTGGTACCAGACCCGTCGGCCGGTGCTGATCAAGGTGTGCGCGGCCAGGATCTCGCCGTCGTGCACGGCGAGGCAGAGCTTCATCCGGCCCGGCGCCTCGGCGTTGAGTGCCGCGTACTGGCGCTGGTAGTAGGCCAGTGAGCGGCCGAGCCGGAAGCCGTCGCGCTCCTCGGTGATCCGCAGCAGCCGGTGGAACTCGGGCAGTTCGGCCGCGCTGCCGGTCACGACGCGCACCCCGGCCCTGCGCGCGCGCCGGATGTTGCGGCGCCACTCCTGGTTGAGCCCGGACCACAGATCCTCGGTGGTGCGGCCGGCCAGCGGCACCCGGAAGACGTACCGGGGCTGGGCGTCGGCGTCGTCGCCGTCCTCGCCGCAGCGCCGCCAGCCGCGTGCCCGCAGCCGGTCGGCCACGGCGGCGCCGAGCGGGTCGACCTCGCTCGCCAGGACGTCACCGACGGTGCGGCCGGGTCCGGTGGCGGCCTTGAGCCGGGTGCCGTCCCAGCGGCGGTAGGCCGGGGAGGGCCCGATCCGTACGGCGAACGCCCCGGCGGCCCGCAGATGCGCGAGCAGGGGGCGCAGCCACCGGTCCATGTCCGGGTCGGCCCAGTCCGCGACCGGGCCCTCCGGGAGATAGGCGAAGTATTTCCGGGTGCCCGGGAATTGCCGGTAGAGGACGAGCGCGCTGCCTTTCAGGGCACCGTCGTCGTCGTGCCAGCCGAGGCTTTCCGAGGACCAGCCCTCTTTCACTTCCGCCCAGGAGGGGTGCTGGAGGAAAGCGGCGTCCGCGTGCGAGGCCAGGTGCGCGCGGTGCTCGTCCGCGCTGAGGCCGTGTATGGGTAGATCCCGTTCTCGGCTGCGGTCTCCGGTCGCGAACAGCGCTGACATGTCGGTGGCCCTCCCTCGTGGGCCCCGCGGTCTGCTCTGCGGGGCTGCACAGGATGCTCACAGCGGTCCGTGACGGCTCCGCGCGCCGAATGTGACCGGACCATGACCGTTGCGCTGCGCTTCCCGTCACACATCGCATTCCTGCTTTTCCGCGGATTTACGGAACTTAGGCTCCCGTTCGTTCCTCTTCTTCGACGCCCGTGCCGGACGCTGGAGCCGGGCCGGCCCTTGGAGGTTTTCCGTTGATTCCCGCATTCCTGATTCCCGCGCGCCCGCCGCGCCCCGCCCGGCTCGCGCTGATCGCCGGCACCGCCGTACTCGGCGTCACCCTCACGGCCTGCTCCGGCGGTGCCGCGGCCTCGGACCGGGAGGCGGGCAAGGGCGGCGCCGCTCCCTCGAAGGCGGCGCGGGCGAGCATCTCGGTGAACCTGCGCGGCACCTCGGCGGCCGGGGGCAGGCCGGTGACGGTGACGCTGGCGTCCGGGAAGCTGCGCGAGGTCACCGTCACGGCCGGCAAGGGCGGCGCGCTCACCGGCCGGATATCCGCCGACGGCCGGACCTGGACCTCCGACCGGGTGGCGGCGCCCGGCACCGCGTACCGCGTCGAGGCACGCGACACCGAGGGCGCCGGCGACACGGCCTCGTTCACCACGAAGGCGGCGGACAAGGTGAACAAGCTGACGCTGGCGCCCGGCAAGAACACGACGGTCGGCATCGCCCAGCCGCTGTCGATCGTCTTCGACAACCCGGTCAAGGACAAGGCGGCCGTCGAGAAGGCGCTCAAGGTGTCCACCTCGAACCACACCGAGGGTTCCTGGGGCTGGCTGCGGGACTACTCCGGCCGGGACCGCGTCGACTGGCGCCCGAAGGAGTACTGGAAGTCCGGTACGCGCATCACGCTCGACGCCGCTCTGAACGGCGTCGACTCGGGCCCGGCGGGCGGCTTCTTCGTACGGGACTACGCCACGACGTTCACCGTGGGCGCGAGCCAGGTGGTCAAGGTGGACCTGGACAGCCACCGGCTGGCGCTGAAGCGGGACGGGCGCACGGTCATGGACGTCCCGGTGTCGGGCGGCACCCCGGGCGGCGACAAGCGGTCGTGGCGGGGCACGGCGGTGCTGATGGCGAAGGAGGGCACGATCAACATGCGCTCCGAGACGGTGGGCCTGGGCCACACCTACGACAAGATGGTCGACTACTCGATGCGGCTGACCTGGTCGGGCATGTACGCGCATGCCGCTCCGTGGAACGCGGCGTACTTCGGGCGGGCCAACCACAGTTCGGGGTGCGTCGGCATGAGCGACGCGAACGCCGCGGCCCTCTACCGGCAGGCCCGCGTCGGTGACCCGTTCGAGATCACCGGCGCGGAGACCAAGGGCACGGTCGCGGAGGGCAACGGATACGGGGCGTGGAATGTCTCCTGGGCCGACTGGCAGGACAGGAGCGCTCTCGGCTGACCGGGCCGGCCGGCGCGCAGCTGACCTTCTCCCCGCCGCGGCGGGGAGTGATCACCGGCTGCTGCCGGGCGGACCCGGTTCCCGTGTCTGCCGTCCCCGGCATCAGGTGCCGGGCTGTGCCGGTCCGACGCCCACCGCCTCCGTCTTCGGATTGCGCCGTTGCCGCCTCGCCACCCAGGTGGCGAACCAGGAGAGCAGCATGCACATCCCGATGTAGATCGGTGAGATCACCATCACCACGGGGATGAAAGGCAGATCGTAGTCCAGGTTGGAGGCGATGAGCTTGCCCGCGTGGAGGAATTCCTCGTACGTGATCAGGTAGCCGAGCGAGGTGTCCTTCAGAGCCACCACCAGCTGGCTGATGATGGTGGGCAGCATCGCCCGTACCGCCTGCGGAGCCAGGACGTAGGTCGTCACATGGGTTTTGCGCATGCCCAGCGCGTACGCCGCCTCGCGCTGGCCGCGTTCCACGGAGTTGATGCCGGTGCGGAACACCTCGGCGAGCACCGAGCCGTTGTAGAGCGTGAGTCCGGCGACCAGGGCGGGCAGCGGCTGCACCTTCAGCGCCACGAAGATGAAGAAGATCATCACCAGGACGGGCATGGCGCGGAAGAACTCGACGAGGATCGTGGCGATCCAGCGCACCGGACGGTGGTCCGACAGCCGCCCCACCGCGAGGACGGCGCCGAGGACCAGCGAGAGGACCGCCGCGTACGCGAACGCCTTGAGGGTGTTGCCGAGGCCGCGCAGCAGGAGTTCCTGGATGCCCTTGTACTCGAAGGGCGTCCACTTGGCGGCGGTGAACTGGTCGGTGTCGAAGAGGAGGTAGACGACCCAGCCGACCAGGGCGAGGATCGCGAGGGTCGACACGATCCCGTAGACGCGGTGCCGTCTGCGGGTGTGCGGCCCCGGGATGTCGTAGAGGACGGTGGCGGTGGGTGCGGTCATCGGGCGACTCCCCAGCGCTTCTCCAGCACATGGAAGAGCGCGCTGATGGTGAGGGTGATGATCAGGTACCCCACGGCGATCCAGACGAAGGTCCAGATGATGCTGTATCCCAGTTCGTTGAGGGTCTTGTAGGTGCCGAGGAGTTCGGTGACGCTGAACGCCCCCGCGATCGCCGAGTTCTTGGCGAGCGCGATGAGCGTCGAGCCGACGGGCGGGATCACCGAGCGGAACGCCTGCGGCAGGACGATGGAGCCGAGGCTCTGCCCGAAGGTCATCCCGAGACTGCGGGCCGCCTCGCCCTGCCCGGTGGGCACGGTGTTGATGCCGGAGCGCAGTACCTCGCAGATGAACGCGGAGGTGTAGCAGCCGAGCGCGAGGATCGCGAAGACGTTGAACGGCAGCACCAGGCCGAACCGCGGCAGGCCGAGGAGTACGGCGAAGAAGAGCAGGGTGAGCGGGGTGTTGCGCAGCACCGTCACCCATACGGTGCCGAGCACCCGGAGCGAGCCGACGGGCGCCACCCGGAACGAGGCCATGACGAAGCCGAGGACCATCGCCAGGATCGAGGCGTAGACGGTGAGTTCGACGGTGCCGAGGAAGCCCTTGCCGTAGAGCGAGAAGTTGTCGGTGAGTACGTCCATGGGGGTGGGCCGTCCTCTCAGTTCGCCGGGTAGCGGTCGATGGGCGGCGGCTCGGGCGCGGGCGCGCCGGACAGGCCGAGCGTCGCCTCGAACGCCTTCTTCCAGTTGCCGTTCTTCTCGTTCTCCTCCAGCGCGTCGTTGAGTGCGAAGCGCAGCGCGTTGTCGCTGCGCGGGACCCCGATGCCGTACGGCTCCTCGGAGAAGGGCTTGCCGACGACCTTCATCTCGTCGGGAGCCTTGGCGGCGAAGCCCAGCAGGATCGCGTCGTCGGTGGTGACGACGTCGACCTGGAACGTCAGCAGGTTGTCGACACAGATCGAGTAGGTGTCGTACGCGACCAGCTTCGCCTTCGGGTAGTCGGCGGCGATCCGCTGGTACGGGGTCGAGCCCGCGGCCGAGCAGACCGTCTTGCCGGCCAGGTCCTGGGGGCCGTGGATGTCGTCCTCGTCGCTGCGCACGAGCAGTCCCTGGCCGGCCATGTAGTACGGACCGGCGAAGCCGACGAGCTTCTTGCGCATGTCGTTGATGGTGTAGGTGCCGACGTAGTAGTCGATCTGTCCGTTCTGCAGGGCGGTTTCGCGGTTGGCGGAGGCGATCGTCCTGAAGCGGATGGTCTTCGGGTCGAATCCCAGTGAGGCGGACATCATCCGGGCGATCTCGATGTCGAACCCGGAGTAGATCCCGGTGGCGGGGTCCTTCTCACCCAGGTAGGGCTGGTCCTCCTTGGCGCCCACCCGCAGATAGCCGCGCTTCTTCGCGTTCCGCCAGGTCCGGGAGTCCGGCAGCCGGAAGCCCTTGTCGACCTGGTAGACGGGCAGTTGCCCGGCCTTGGGTCCCTTGACCGGCGGGCTGCCCTCCTTGCCGCACGCGGCGGCCAGGACGGCGAGCAGGAGGCCGGCGCAGGCGGTCAGTGCTTTCCTCGTACGCAACTCAGGGCCTCCCGTCAGTGCTTGAGGATCTTGGACAGGAAGTCCTTGGCCCGGTCGCTCTCCGGGGCCGTGAAGAAGTCCTCCGGAGTGCGGTCCTCGACGATGCAGCCGTCGGCCATGAACACGACGCGGTTGGCTGCGGAGCGGGCGAAGCCCATCTCGTGGGTGACGACGACCATGGTCATGCCCTCGCGGGCGAGCTGCCGCATGACCTCCAGGACCTCGTTGATCATCTCCGGGTCGAGCGCCGAGGTCGGCTCGTCGAACAGGAGCGCCTTGGGGTCCATGGCCAGGGCGCGGGCGATGGCCACGCGCTGCTGCTGCCCGCCGGAGAGCTGGGCGGGGTACTTGTCGGCGTGCGCGCCGAGCCCCACCCGGTCCAGCAGTTCGCGGGAGCGCCGGTCCGCCTCGTCCTTCTTGCGCTTGCGGACCTTGATCTGGGCCAGGGAGACGTTGGCCAGCACACTCTTGTGCGCGAAGAGGTTGAACGACTGGAAGACCATGCCGACTTCGGCCCTCAGCTGGGCCAGCCCGCGGCCCTCCTCGGGGAGGGGCCGGCCGTCGATGGTGATGCGGCCCGACTCGATCGTCTCCAGCCGGTTGATCGTCCGGCAGAGCGTCGACTTCCCGGAGCCGGACGGGCCGATGACCACCACCACCTCCCCGCGGCCGACGGTGAGATTGATGTCCTGCAGGACGTGCAACTTCCCGTAGTACTTGTTGACGTCTCGCAGCTCGATCAACGGATCGACGGCCATACGCTGCCCTACCCACTTGTCGCTCGGTCGAGGTCAGCGCAAACTAACCAGCCCGGCAAGGGACTTCTCGACCGACACGCACCAATGGGGCATAAGGCGTTTTATCTCTTCGCCCCGGTCCGCCGGGCGTACGGGTCACCCCTCGGCGGACTCCGCGTAGACCTGGGACAGCTCGGGACTGCCGGAGATCGCCCAGTCCAGTCCGGCCTCGACGACGTCGATCTCACGGCCGGAGGCGAGCCGCACGACGGGCTGGCCGCTCGGCCAGATGTGCCAGTGCGCCCCGGCGACGTTGCGCACCAGGACCGTGCCCAGGTAGAGCCCGGCGTCGTTGCCCAGCCAGGGCAGCTCCTCCGGGTCGTCGCGCCAGCGCGGCGGCAGCTGGTCGAGGGCCGCCAACGAGGCGGGGCTGTCGTCCAGTTCGATCCCGCGCTCCCCCACCCGGACCCGGAGCAGCTCGCACTCGGCGAGCAGCTCGGCCACGCCGTCCGGGTCGGCGTCGGCGACGCCCGCGAGGCCCGCCTCCCGCGTCCCGCCGTGACGTTTACGCCAGTTGTCCAAGAAGGGGATCTTCATCCGCTCAGAATCGCATCCCGGCGCGCCCGCGCACCACAGGGCGCGCGGCCTGTCGTTCGAGTGCCGAACACCACACGGTCACCGTGCGTTCACGGAGAGCGGGGCGCCGGGCCCGCTCAGAGGTCGAGGTCGACGACCACCGGGGCGTGGTCCGACGCGCCCTTGCCCTTGCGCTCCTCGCGGTCCACGTAGCTGTCCTTCACCGCGGCGGTGAACGGGTCGTTGCCGTAGACGAGGTCGATCCGCATGCCCTTGTTCTTCGGGAAGCGCAGCTCGCGGTAGTCCCAGAAGGTGTACGGGCGGTCGTACTTCAGGGGGCGCGGCATCACATCGGACAGGCCCTCGGCGCGCAGGGCCGCCAGGGCCTCCCGCTCGGCGGGCGTGACATGCGTGGCCCCCTCGAAGAGGGCCGGGTCCCAGACGTCCTCGTCGGTCGGGGCCACGTTGAAGTCACCGAGCACGGCGAACGGGGCCGGTCCCGCGGCGTCGGCGGTCACCGCCTTGCGCAGCGCCTCCAGCCATCGCAGCTTGTACGCGTAGTGCTCGTGGGCGACCTCGCGGCCGTTGGGCACGTACACCGACCAGAGCCGCACCGGGCCGCAGGTCGCGCTGATCGCGCGGGGCTCCTGCGCGGTCTCGTAGGCCGGGCCGTCGGGCAGCCCCGTCACGATGTCGGACAGGCCGGCGCGGGAGATCAGCGCGACCCCGTTCCACCGCCCGTTGGCGTTGACCGCGGACTCGTAGCCGGCCTCGCGGAGCGCTTCGGCCGGGAACTGCTCGGCGGTGCACTTGGTCTCCTGGAGACACAGCACGTCTGTGCCGCTGCTCTCCAGCCAGGCCAGCAGCCTCGGCAGACGGGCGGTGATCGAGTTGACGTTCCAGGTGGCGATGCGCATGTACGCCAACCTAACGCCTGCCACTGACAGCCGCCGGGGCGCCGGCCGTCACAGGGCCTTCGAGTCGCCCGGCGTCATCCTGCCGTGGCCGGAGCCGCCCAGCTCGCCGATCTGCCGGTCGTAGATCGGCCGGGCGAGGTCGGTGAGCAGCGCGTCGTGGATGTCGATCGCGCGGCGCGGCTTCACCTCGCGGACGTAGTCGATGACCTCGGAGATCTTGTTCCACGGTGCCATCACCGGGAGCATCAGCGTGTCGACCGCCCGGCCGGGCACGGTGAGCGCGTCGCCGGGGTGGAAGACCTGGCCGTCCACGAGGAAGCCGATGTTGGTGACGCGCGGGATGTCCGGGTGGATCACCGCGTGCAGTTCGCCGTGCACCTCGATGTCGATGCCGGCGGCCGAGAAGGTGTCGCCGTGGCCGACCGTGTGCACGCGTCCCGGGAAGGCCGCGCTCAGCCGCTCCGCGACGCTGCGCAGGGTCCAGATCTCGGCGGCCGGGTCGGCCTCCATACCGGCCCGCAGCCGTTCCTCGTCGAAGTGGTCGGGGTGCTCGTGCGTCACGAGGATCGCCTCGGCGCCGATCGCGGCGTCCCGCTCCGAGAATCCACCCGGGTCGATGACGAGCGTGCGCCCGTCCTTCTCCAGGCGGATGCAGGAGTGCGACTGCTTGGTCAGCGTGAGCGCGGCCGGCCCGGGGCGCTCGCTGTTCTCGGCGTGCTGAGTGCTCATACCCCCATCCTGCTACGCCGGTGGCGTCGTTTCCGCCTGAATCACCGACTGCGCGATCGTGAACGCGGCGCTCGCCACCGGTATCCCGCAGTACACGGCCGTCTGCATCAGCACCTCCTTGATCTCCGCGGGGGTGAGGCCGTTGCGCAGGGCGGCCCTGGTGTGCGCGGCCAGGCTCTCCAGCCGCCCGGAAGCCACCAGCGCGGTGAGCGTCACGGTGCTGCGGGTGCGCCGGTCGAGACCCTCGCGGCTCCACACCTCGCCCCAGGCGTACCGGGTGACCAGCTCCTGGAAGTCCCCGGTGAAGTCGTCGGCGGCGGCCATCACCCCGTCCACCTGTGCGTCGCCCAGCACCTCGCGCCGCAGCCGCATGCCCGGCGTGTACGGGTCGGGGCGCCCGCCGGCCACGGCCTCGGGGGCCGACTCGGCCGTGCCGATCTCGGCGACGGGCTGCACGGGGGCGGAGAGCCGGGGCACGGAGTCGGGCATCGGGATCGCCGCCTGTGTGTCCTGCCAGGCGGTGGAGAAGTGGGTGAGCAGGAGATCGGTGACCGCCCCGGGCTGCTCGACGGGTGCCAGGTGCGAGGCGCCGGGCACCAGCGCGAGCCGGGCGTCCGGTATCCCCGCGACCAGGGTGCGCGCGTCACCGGGTCCCGTCACCCGGTCCTCGGCGCCGACCACGACGAGGGTGGGCACGGGGATGCGGCCCAGTTCCGTACGGATGTCGAACGCCGCCAGGGCCTCGCAGGCGGCGATGTAGCACCCCGGGTCGGTGGTCCGCACCATCTGGACGGCCCACTCGACGATGGCGGGCTGCGCCGAGGCGAAGGCGGGCGTGAACCAGCGCTCGGGGGCGGTGCGCGCCATCGGTTCGAGTCCGTTGGTCCGGACGATGACCCCGCGCTGCCGGAACTCGTCCGCGCTGCCGAACCGGGGCGAGGACGCCACCAGGGCGAGCGCCGCGACCCGGTGCGGGTGGCGCAGTGCGAGGTCGGCCCCGATCGCCCCGCCGATCGAGCACCCCACGTAACCGAACCGCTGGACGCCGACCCCGTCGAGCGTCGCCAGCAGCCGGTCCCCCAGCTCCGACACGGCGGTCGCGGGCCGGGCGGGCGCCCCGCCGTGGCCGGGGAGGTCGTAGCGGAAGACTCTCCAGTGCTGGGTGAGCTCGGGTATCTGCCGGTCCCACATGTGCCAGGTGGTGCCCAGGGAGGGTCCGATCACCAGGACGGGGGCGTCTTCGGGGCCGTCGAAGCGGTATTGCAGGGTTCCAACGTTCTTCTCACTCACCCACTCACGCTCCCACATCCGGCATTCGCTCCGAGAGCGGGGGCGGGGCACTCGCCAGTTCTCCCCACGTTGCCGGGGCCGGCCGTAGATCCTCCACATCCGGCTTCACGTACCAGCGCTTGGTCGTGCGGACGTCGATGTGCCCGGCGCAGCGGGCACTCCCCCGCCGCGAGCTTCTCGGTGATCTGTGTGGCCTTGGGGTGGACCAGCCGGTGTCGGCTGTGATGGCCGGGTTCAGTACAGGGAAGGCGTAGTAGACGATTCCCCGGCTGGGCGTCGAGGTTGGTCACGGGCAGCAGCCACCGGCCCGGACCGGAGTGGCCGGGTCGGCCACGGCGGCCGGGTCGGCGCAGCAGGTGCTGTTCTTCTGCTTGGCCATGGAGTCGGCGTCCGCCTTGACGACGTACACCTCCCACGGTTCCTGGCCGGGGCCGTGGACCCAGACCTTGTCCTGGAGGGCGTAGCAGCAGGTGGTGTCGTTCTCGACGTCGGTCGTCAGCCCTTGGTCCTGGAGACGGGCGGTGGCGGCGTGGACTGCTTCCGTGGTGTCGACCTCGATGCCGAGGTGGTCCATGCGCGTGTCCTCATCAGGGTTGCCTTGGACGAGGACAAGCTTGAGCGGTGGTTCGGCGATGGCGAAGTTGGCGTAGCCATCACGCAGTTTCGCCGGTTCGGTGGCGAAGAGCTTGCTGTAGAAGGCGATTGAGGCTTGGAGGTCGGGGACGCGTAGGGCGAGCTGTACTCGGGACATGACGATCCTCCTGACGCAGGGTGGCCCTCCGGCCGAGGTTGGTCGAAGCGCCGGTTTTCAAGACCCGCAGCACCCGCCGGACGCCGTGTCGGCAAGGGCTGCGACCGGGAGCGGGATTCCCGTTCCGATCTGTACGAGCGCTGGGGCTGCCGGTGCGCAGCAGCCGCCTTCGCCGGCATGCCCGGCGGCGGGGTCGTCGAAGAGTCCGGCGCCGCCGCAGACCCCGGTCTCGGGAAGGGTGAGTTCGACGCGGTCGGCGGCCTCGGTGTCGCCGGCAAGGGCCGCGGTGACGGAGCGGACCTGTTCGTAGCCGGTCAGGGCCAGGAAGGTCGGGGCACGGCCGTAGGACTTCATGCCGACGAGGTACAGGCCCTGCTCGGGGTGGGACAGCTCGCGGTGGCCGTGCGGGTGGACGGTGCCGCAGGAGTGCTGGTTCGGGTCGATGAGCGGGGCGAGCTCCACCGGCGCCTGGATGCGCTCGTCCAGGGCGAGGCGGAGCTCGGACAGGAAGGACAGGTCGGGGCGCAGGCCTGTCAGGACGATGACTTCGTCCACCGGGTCGAGGCGACGGCCGTCCTCACCGACCAGGACCGGGCGGCCGTCGTCGGCGGACTCGATGACTTCAGCACGGAAGCCGGTGACGGCGTCGGCGTGGCCGTTGTCGACGGCGGCCTTGGCGGCCAGGCCCAGCGCGCCGCGCGCGGGAAGCTGGTCGGCGCTTCCGCCGCCGAAGGTGGAGCCGCTGATGCCGCGGCGAAGGATCCACACCGCGTGGGTACCTGGTTCGTCCCTCGCCACGTCGGCGAGGGCGGCCAGGGCGGTGAACGCGGAGGCCCCGGAGCCGATGACGGCGGTGCGCCTTCCGGCGTACCG
Source organism: Streptomyces sp. NBC_00708 (assembly GCA_036226585.1). Taxonomy (GTDB): domain Bacteria; phylum Actinomycetota; class Actinomycetes; order Streptomycetales; family Streptomycetaceae; genus Streptomyces. The sequence goes on along the minus strand of CP108997.1, from coordinate 6,240,415 downwards.
GGCGCGGACGGCCGGGTCCTTGAGGTCGGGGACGCGGTAGGAGATCCGGGCGGAGGCGGCGTGCTCGCCCAGGGCGGGGAGGCCGTCGGCACCGATCGGGGCGGGGGTGGACCAGGTACCGGACGCGTCGATGACGGCGCGCCCCAGGATCCGCTCCTCGCCACCGTCGCCACGCGTGACCCGGAGGGTGAAGGGCTGCTGCTCACGGTCCGCGTCGACGATCCGGTCCCGGCCGAGGCGGGAGACGCCGGTGACGGTGGCGCCGTAGCGGACCCGCTCGCCGAGGACGTCGGCGAGCGGCTGGAGGTACTGCCCGGCCCAGTCGCCGCCCGTGGGGTAGGTGTCCGCGGCGGGCCGGACCCAGCCGGTGGGCGCCAGGAGCTTCTCGGCGGCCGGGTCCGTCAGCTCGCTCCAGGTCGAGAACAGCCGCACGTGCGACCAGCCGCGCACCGCGGTGGCGGCAGTCGGGCCGGCCTCCAGGACCAGGGGTTCGATGCCGCGTTCGACCAGGTGGGCGGCGGCCGCCAGGCCGGCGGGGCCGGCGCCGATGACGACGACCGGGAGGTCTTCAGTGGTGGTCATGGCGGTGATGTCCTCCGGGATGAGCGACCATTCCGAGCCGCTGTTTCGACTGTTGTCTATATCCGAAGGTTGCCACCGGTATCGACGAGTGTCAACATAGACACATGTCGAATTCAGAGGTTGCGGAGCTGCCGGTCCTCGGTACGGGTGACGTGGTGCCGTGCTGCCCGCCGATCACCGCGGGAGAGCTGTCGCAGGAGGACGCGGAGCGGATGGCCGCGATGTTCAAGGCACTGGCCGACCCGGTGCGGCTGCGCCTGTTCTCCAAGGTCGCCTCACACCCGGGCGGCGAGGCGTGCGTGTGCGACATCTCCGACGTCGGCGTCTCCCAGCCGACCGTGTCCCACCACCTGAAGAAGCTGCGCGAGACCGGCCTGCTGACCTCGGAGCGACGCGGGACCTGGGTCTACTATCAGGTCGCCCCGCCGGTCGTCGCCGCCATGTCCGCCATGCTCGACCTCCGCACCTGACTTCGACCGGCTTCTGAGCGTCAGCCGTTGCGGTCAGGCGGGCAGCAGCGCGCCTGGAGCGCAGAGACGCGCAGGGTCATCGTGGCGCCGTCGGCCCGGTAGTAGACCTGCTTGCCCTCCTTGCGGGAGATCACCACGCCCAGGGTGCAGGACTCGTCCGAACCCGAGGGCAGGCGGTACGCGGCGCACATGCGAGCCGTGGGGCCAGCGGGGCCTTCGGCCCAGGACGACTTACACCCGGCCGGTGTCGAATCTCCGACTCGGGTCCGTAGGTGATGATGTGGTTCGCATCCGCCTTCGGCGGCCGCCCGTGTGCCGTCCGGTAGCCGGTGGTGCGCCGCTGACGGCCGGCGAAATCGTTCCGGCCGGGCAGCGAGGAGTGCGCCGCGGGCGAGAACAGGTGCGGGGAGTCCCAGGCGTGCTGCCAGGCCCCGCCGGGTGTGCCCCGCGCGTCCAGGATCACGAAGTCCAGCTTCCGGCGGCGCAGGTGGTATCCGGCGGCGAGCCCGGCTTGCCCGGCGCCGATCACCACCACATCCGTCTGCCTGGTCACGGCGTCACGACGCATTGCATCAGGCGTCCCTTTCCGGGGTGGCGAGGGCTGAGGGGGCGAACTTCTCGCGCCAGGCCAGCGCGACGTACACCAGGCCGATCAGGACGGGGACCTCGATGAGCGGGCCGACGACGCCCGACAACGCCTGCCCGGAGGTGACGCCGAAGGTGGCAATGGCGACGGCGATGGCCAGCTCGAAGTTGTTGCCCGCCGCGGTGAACGCGAGCGTGGTGGTGCGGTCGTACGCGAGTCCGAGGCCCTTGCCCAGGAGGAAGGTCCCGAAGAACATGACCGCGAAGTAGACCAGGAGCGGCAGTGCGATCCGTACGACGTCCAGCGGCTGGGAGGTGATGGTCTTCCCCTGGAGTGCAAAGAGGATGACGATCGTGAACAGCAGTCCGTACAGCGCCCAGGGGCCGATCTTCGGCAGGAACTTCGCCTCGTAGTTCTCGCGGCCCGTCTTCCACTCGCCGATGCGGCGGGTGAGGAAGCCTGCCAGCAGCGGGATGCCGAGGAAGATGATGACGTTCAGGGCGATGTGCCGGACGGACACATCCAGGCCCTGGCCGTCGCCCAGGTCCGTCCAGCGCGGCAGCAGGTCGAGGTAGAACCAGCCCAGCAGGCCGAATGCGAACACCTGGAACACCGAGTTCAGGGCGACGAGGACGGCGGCGGCTTCGCGGTCGCCGCAGGCGAGGTCGTTCCAGATGATGACCATGGCGATGCAGCGGGCCAGGCCGACGATGATCAGGCCCGTGCGGTACTCGGGCAGGTCGGGCAGGAAGATCCACGCCAGGGCGAACATGACGGCGGGCCCGACGATCCAGTTGATGACCAGCGAGGACATCATCAGTGTGCGGTCGCCGGTGACCGTGTCGAGCTTGTCGTAGCGGACCTTGGCCAGCACCGGATACATCATGACCAGCAGGCCCAGGGCGATCGGCAGCGAGATCCCGCCGACCTCGATCTTCGCCAGCGCATCGTTCAGGCCGGGAATGAGCCTCCCCAGGCCGAGCCCCAGGGCCATGGCCAGGAGGATCCAGACGGCGAGGAAGCGGTCGAGGGTCGAGAGCTGCTGCACGACCGAGGCATCCTCGTTCGTCGCGGGGGCCCGGGTCGTGGTCACGGGCATGCCCTCTTGTTCTCAGCCGCAGTACGGGCGGAAGCCGCCAGATCGGCGAACTGATCCGCGAGGTGGGTGATGACGTCGGGGCGCAGCCGGTAGTAGGTGAAGCGGCCGCAGGGCTCCGTCTCCACCACGCCCGCCTCCCGTAGCACCCGCAGGTGGTTGGAGAGGTTCGTCTGCTTCGCCCCCGTCTCCTCCACCAGGTGGGTGGTGCACAGGGTCTCGCGGGCGAGCAGGGTCACGATCTTGAGCCTGAGCGGATCACCCAGAACCCTGATCAATTCAGTATCGACTGACGTCATCATGTACTGATACTGTCACATCAGTATCCGCTGACGCCATTGAGTGCTGATATCAATGGTGCCTGATCCCGCTGTAAGACAAGAGAGCCCCTGATGTCCGACAAGCCTTCGGTGCTGTTCGTCTGTGTGCACAACGCCGGCCGTTCCCAGATGGCCGCCGCCTGGCTCAGTCACCTCGCGGGCGACCGCATCGAGGTCCGCTCCGCCGGCTCCGTACCGGGAGCGGAAGTCAACCCGGCCGCAGTCGAGGCGATGGCCGAAGTCGGCATCGACATCTCCGATCAGACGCCGAAGGTCCTCACTGTGGACGCCGTGCAGGCGTCGGACGTCTGCATCACGATGGGCTGCGGCGACGCCTGTCCCGTGTTCCCCGGTAAGCGCTACCTCGACTGGAAGCTCGCAGACCCCGCAGGCCAGGGCGTCGCAGCAGTCCGCCCCATTCGCGACGAGATCAAAGCCCTCATCGAAAACCTGATCGAGGATCTCGCCCCGGAGCCCGCGGCATGAATGAGGTGCGCAACATCATCATCTTCGGCCCAGGACCTGCCGGGCACACCTCGGCCCTGTACACGGCCCGCGCCGAGCTCAAGCCTCTGCAGTTCGGGGTGCAGAACCGGGCCTTCTCCGACGACAAGATCTCCTTCGCCTTCGACAGCGAGATCGCCGAGATCAAGGAGGAGGGCGGCATGCTCGCCGGTGTGGTGCTGCGAGACACGTTCACCGGCGAACCGCGTGATCTCAAAGTCGATTCGCCCTCGCCCCGCACCGGCATCCCCGGCGTCCTCGGCGCGGGCGATGTCGTCGACCACCCCTACCGCCAGGCCGTCACCGCAGCCGCGTCCGGGTGCGCGGCGGGGCTCGACGCCGAGCGGTACCTCTCCTCGCCGACCGACCACGCGAAGACCATCCCCTCGCCGGCCGGAGCCCTTGCCGAGGCCGTGACCAGACACACCACCGTCTGATCATCCCCACCCCATCAGCACCAGCTTCTGTCCGCCGCGTTGGCGGACCTGGCGGACAGGAGCTGGCCCCCGCCTTTCCGTGAGCGCACGTGGGCGCGGTTTCCGCCTCGCTGTGCCCGCCGTCGCCGTGTATTTCCGCCGACCGGTTCGCGAGTCCGACGCCCTCCGTCCTGCCCGCAGATGACCCCCGTCCCGCTATCGGGAAGAATCGCCGCAAGCACCTTCCCCACCGCATCCCAGGAGGACAGCCCGTGCACGGCGCCTTCACTCTGGAACCCATGCGTGCCGGCCACGCGGAGCAGGTCCTGGCGGTCTACCAGGCAGGCATCGACGAGGGCAACGCCACCTTCGAAACCGGCGCACCGACGTGGGCCGCGTTCGACAAGTCAAAGCTCCTCAGCCACCGCCTTGTCGCCCTGCAGGCGGACGGAACTCTCCTGGGGTGGATCGCTGCTTCAGCGGTATCCGCCCGCCCTGCGTACGCGGGCGTGGTCGAGCACTCCGTCTATGTCCGACCGTCGGCACGGGGACGCGGCGTGGCCCGGTCCTTGCTGGAAGCGTTCATCACCTCGACGGAGGCTGCGGGAATCTGGACTGTCCAGGCCGGAGTGTTCCCGGAGAACACCGCCAGCCTCGTCCTGCACGAGCGCGTCGGGTTCCGGGTCATCGGCACTCGTGAGCGGGTCGGGCGGCTGCGCGGAGTGTGGCGTGATGTACAGCTGATCGAACGCCGCAGTCCTGCCGTGAACTGACAGGCGGCTCAGGATCGCACATCGCCTTCGCTCCACTCCCCGGTCCTTCAGCGAGCGAACGACGCCGCCCGGAGCACACCTCGTCAGCGGCACTGCCGGCCCGAGGCTCTCCGGTCCTGGCGTTCAGGAGTGGCCGCCTATCGAACAGCTCTCGGTGACACCTCGGGCCGGGAAGCGGCTTCCGGGTCCGTGAGAAAGGTGCCGAGCAGACCGAGGATGCCCGGCGCGAGCCGGTAGTAGACCCAGGTGCCTCGGCGTTCGGACGTCAGCAGCCCCGCCTCACGCAGCTTCTTGAGGTGATGGCTGACCGTGGGCTGCGAGACGCCGACATCGGCTATGTCGCAGACACACGCCTCGCCGCTCGGGTGCGAGGCAACCCGGGAGAACAGGCGCAGGCGCACCGGGTCGGAGAGGGCCTTGAACATGACCGACATGGTCTGAGCGGCCGGTTCGGACAGTGCTGCCGTGGTGATGGGCGGGCAGCAGGCGGCTATGCCGTCGGATATCTGCGACTTCTGCTCAGACATTCGTCCACGTTTCAGGCGGAGGCCGCAGGACGGCCCATGACGGCATCGGCAGCGCTGGGGAAACAAGCGACGCAGGCAACGTTGATCGAGTAAAGCATGGAGGTCCCCTGGCGTTCGCGCAGCACGAAGCGGACGTCGGCCAGGAGTTTCAGGTGGTGGGAGACCGTGGACTGGCCCACACCGACCCGCTCGACGATCTCGCCGACGTTCATGGCGCCGGGGGCGAGTGCGAGCAGGTTGAGGATCTGGACGCGGGTGGGGTCGGACAGTGCTTTGAACCACGTCGCATAGGACTCGGCGGTGGCTCGGTCGATCAGCTGGGCGTTCATTGTGCCGGTCATGATCCATCGATGCTAGTCGATGGCGTGATGCTGAGGCAAGGTGCGCGCAACAGGCGACAGCACCCCACGTGCCGCACCGGCGGGACCTTCGCACCTATATGGATGAGAATCGATCCTGCCAAATCGGGAGCGCCCGCAGGACGGCCACACCGTTTCCCGCCCACAGGAGCCAGGGCAGATCGACCGACCTGCGCGGACAGGGCGCGCAGGGCATTGCCCGAGCGTTTATTAATCGCCTATCATCGATATTCGATGAATGGGGGCGCTTGTTGGCCTCCCCCGCTGCTGCCGACCGTGCAAGTTCGGCGACTGACACCTGTGTGCCGCCTTCCCAGAGAGGTCCTCCTGTGAGCGAAGTGCAGGCCCTGAGCCTGTTCATACTGCGCGAGGTGCTGCACTACCTTCCGTGGTTTCTGGTAGCCATCGTTCTGGGCATCGCCGTTCAGCGGCTGTCCATCGACGTGGTCGCCAAGCGCAGTTTCGCGAACGGCCGCCGAGGGATCCTCGGCATCGCGATCACCACGGCCATCGGCGCCTTCAGTCCGTTCTGCTCCTTCACCGTCATTCCCCTCATCCGGCGCTTTCTGATCGCCGGGGTTCCCCTTTCGGCCGTGATGTCCTTCTGGATCGCCTCCCCTGCGATGGACCCCGAGATCTACGCGCTGTCGGCCGCCCAGCTCGGTTTTCCTGTGGCTACAGCACGTCTGGTCGGCGCGCTGATCCTCAGCTTCGGTGCGGGTCTGATCGTCCTGGCCATGGAGCGCCGGGGGCGTTTCACCAATCCGCTGCGCGAAGGCACCAAGGATTCGGCTCCTGCCAAGGCGTGCTCGCAGACGGCTGTCGAGGTCTCCGCGTGCTCGGCGGTGCCGTCTCCCGCCCCGGCCTCGGTCGGTGCGGGTTCCGCTCCCGGCGCCGGCGAGCCTGCGCAGGATGGCTCCGCCGGCACGAGCTCCTGCGAGGCCGCGGCAAATGCCCCCGACGAGGACGATGGCACTCCTTGGCGGATCCTGGTCAGGCGTGACATCAAGAATCTCAACGCAGTGGAGATCCTCAAGGAGATCGTCAGTGACTCGCTCATCCTGGGCCGATGGCTGCTGCTGGCCATCGTGCTGGAAGCGCTGATCGTCCGCTACGTGCCGGGTGATGTCGTCAGCTCCATCCTGGGAACGGACGGCATCTTCTCCGTCCTGCTGGCCGGACTGATCAGTGTTCCCCTCTACCTCAACGGCGTCGGAGCCATTCCGGTCGTCGAGGGCCTGATGAATCAGGGCATGGCGGCCGGCGCCGGCGTCACCTTCCTCCTGGGCGGTGCGATCACGACCATTCCCGCGATGGTCGCGGTCCGCAGCGTTGTGAAGGGCAACGTCTTCGCCTTCTACCTCGGCGTGGGCCTGGTGGGCAGCGTCGGCATCGGGCTGGCCGCCCTGCCGCTCCTGTAGGACCGCTCCCCCGCCCCTGCCGGCCCCCGTCGCGCCACTCAGGCGCAGCGGGGGCCGTCTGCATGGAAGGTTCCTGATCCCGGTCCGGGCGGCACCGGACTCGTTCAGGGCAGATTGATGGGCAGTGTGATGCCGTCGAGTACTGCCGCGCAGCTGCAGGGGCGCGTGAGGTCGAGCTGGGCGATGGCCTCAAGAACCAGGCCCTTCAGCACTTCGACGTTCTCGCTGAAGATGCGGAAGACCTCGTCCTGCGAGACACCGTCGCCTGCCTGTGCGCCCGCGTCGTAGTCGGTGACCAGTGCGATCGGGGTGTAGCACAGGGCCAGTTCGCGGGCCAGGACGGCTTCGGGGTGCCCGGTCATGTTGACCACGGACCAGCCGGACGAGGCGTACCAACGGGATTCGGCCCGGGTGGAGAACCTGGGGCCTTCGATGACCACCATGACGCCGCCGTCGTGGACCGGGAGGCCGGTGCCTGCGGCGGCCTTGACCACAGTGGTGCGGCCGGCAGGGCAGTAGGGGTCGGCGAAAGGCACGTGGACCGCACCTTCGTCGAGATAGGTCTGCACGCGCGAGGTGGTTCGGTCGACGAGTTGGTCCGGAATGACGATGCTGCCCGGTCCGAGCTCCGGACGCAGCGACCCGACGGCGCAAGGTGCCAGAACCTGGCGTACTCCCAGTGACCGCAACGCCCAGAGGTTCGCTCGGTAGTTGATGCGGTGGGGCGGGTGGCGGTGGTCGGTGCCGTGGCGGGCCAGGAAGGCGACCTGCCGGCCGGCGACCGCGCCCAGAGCTATCGGATCGGAGGGCTCCCCGTAGGGGGTGGCGATGTGGACGAGCTGCGCACCGTCAAGGAGTGAGTAGAAGCCGCTGCCTCCGATGACAGCGATGTCGGCCTGCGGGCCGGGAGTGTCGGTGCTCATGGGCGGGATCCTTCGACGTGCGTGGGAACGCCGGTGTGCGCGCCGGCCCGGATGAGAGGTGTCAGTGAGGTGAGCAGGCGATGGGCCGGAGGTGCGGGACGCGGATCGTCCGGGCGGCGGACGGCGAGGGTCTGGAAGCCTGCGGTGGCCGCGCCGTCCAGTTCTTCACCCGAGTCGCTGACGAAGAGGACGAGCGCCGGTGGTGTGCGGATGGCTCCGGCGATGCTCAGGTAGGAGGCGGCATCGTGCTTGGGGCCGGCCGAGTTGAGGTCGAAGTGGCCGTCGAGGAGCAGGGTCAGGTCGCCGTGGGCGGTGTGGGCGAACCAGTCGCGTTGGGCGGCTTCGGAGCCTGAGGAGTAGATGTAGCGGGCGATGCCTCGTTCCCGCCAGGCGGCGAGGGCCGGCGGGACATCCGGATAGACGTGACCGGCCAGTTCGCCGGCGGCGTATCCGGCTGCCCAGATGTGGCCCTGGAGGTTCTTGAGAGGTGCTGCCTTGGTGTCGGTGTCGGCCCATTCTTCGAGCTGGGCGATCACATCGGTGGGGCTGAGTCGCGGGTCGCCGAGGTCGGTTCGGACTGCTTGAAGAATCTGCTGGCCCTGCTCGGTGTGGTGGTGGGCGGTCATCCACGGGGCGATGCGCGTGCGAGCGTACGGGAAGAGCACATCGCGGACGTGGGAGAGGGCGCCTGTGGTGCCTTCGATGTCGAGGAGGACTGCCTGGTGGCGCGGGTTCATGTCAGTCCTCGGCCAGCAGTGCGTCGAGGCGGGGGAAGGAAGTCGCGATGGGGTCCGCGGTGAAGTCGCCGACCCAGCCGTCCTCCTTTTCGAAGAAGCGGATGGCGGCGAAGTCCGGAACGGGGCCCATGTCGAACCAGTGCCGGGTGCCGGCGGGGACGGACAGAAGGTCGCCCGCCTCGCATACGACGGCGTGAACCTTGTCGTCCAGGTGCAGGTAGAAGCAACCGGTGCCGTGGGCGAAGAACCTCACCTCGTCTTCGTCGTGACGGTGCTCTTCGAGGAACATCGAACGGGCCGCGTCGGCACGCACGGCCCATGCGGGGCTGTCCTCGGGATGGAGTCGGGCCACGTCCACCAGACGCAGGCCCTGCTCGGCGCACAGGACGTCGACCTCCTTGCGGTAGGTCTCCAGCAGGTCGGCGGGGGTGGTGGTGGGGGTAACCCTCAGCCGCACCGGCCAGCGGCTGAAGGACACTCCATGTGTGCGCAGCATGTCGGTGATCTCGGCGGTGTCGCGGGTCCGGGTGAGGACGGTGCCAGGTGCTTCGGCCGGCATGACCTGAAGGAGTGTCATGAGTGCTCCGCGGTGGGTGAGATGTCAGGTGTGGTGGTAGTGCTCAGGGGCGTGGCTGCCAGGACCAGGAGCTGGCAGATCGCTTCCAGGCATTCGAGACGGTTGCGAGCCTGGGCCAGGGAGCTGCCCCAGGTGGTGATGCCGTGGTCGGCGATGAGCAGTCCGGGCGGAGCGCCGGGTGTGGCCGTGGCCCAGGCTGCGACATTGTGGGCGATGCGTGGGACGTCGGGCCAGTTGACGAAGACGGGCACGGTGGTCCGGGAGGGATCGGCCAGGCCGAGGCCCTTGAGGAGCTCGTAGCGTTCCAGGTGCAGAAGGCTGGTGTGCTGGGGGTGCTGGGCTCGGGTGGCGATGACGGTGGCGTACGGCGAGTGGACGTGGATGACGGCTTGTGCGTCGGTGGTGCGGTAGAGCGCGGAGTGGATGCAGGTTTCGGCCGATGCGCGCTGTGACCCGGTGCGGACGGGTTCGCTGGTGTGGGCGTCGATCTCGACCATGTCCTGGTTGGCGAGTTCGCCCTTGTCCCGGCCGCTGGCTGTGATGAGGGCGCGCTGCGGCTGGTCGGGCAGGAGCATCGACAAGTTGCCTGCGGTGCCGGGCATCCAGCCCTGTTCGTACAGGCGGCGGCTGGTCGTGGCCAGTTGCCCGGCCGTTGTGCGGCCGGTGGTGGTGGCGGGGGCGTAGGTCATGCGTGTTCTCCCTCGGGCCAGGTGATGCCGTCCTCGGAGATGAGCGCTGTGATCAGCTGGGCGGGGGTGGTGTCGAACGCGGGGTTGAAGGCACGGGTGGAGGCCGGCGCGGTGCGTGTCCCGCCGTAGTGGGTGACCTCGTGGGCGGGGCGCTGCTCGACGACAAGGTGACTGGCACCGGGGATCGTGGCATCACGGGTCGATACGGGGGCCACGACGAAGAACGGGACGCCGTGGTGATGGGCGGCCAGCGCGAGGGCGTACGTACCGATCTTGTTGGCGACATCGTGGTTGGCGGCTATGCGATCGGCTCCCACCAGGACGCAGTCGACCAGGCCCGCTGCCATGGCGGTCGCGGCCGCGGAGTCCACACACAGCCGGTGCGGGATGTCGGCCTCGGCGAGTTCCCATGTGGTCAGGCGGGCGCCTTGAAGGAGCGGTCTCGTCTCGCCCACCAGGACTTCACGGACTCGGCCGGATTCGGCGAGGGCGAGGATGGCGCCCAGAGCGGTTCCGACTGCGGCTGTGGCAAGGCGGCCCGTGTTGCAGTGCGTCCATATGCCCAGCGGTTTGTCGGGGCAGACGGAGGTGACTGCGTCGACGGCGTGCGTGACCATACGCAGGTTGACGGCGATGTCCTGGTCCAGCATGTTCAAGGCTTCTGTCAGGACCGCGTCGGGGCCTTCGGGAAGGTGGCGCAGGACCCGGTCTACGGCCCAAGCGAGGTTGACGGCGGTGGGGCGCACCGCGACGAGCCGCTCCGCATCTGCCCGCACCGCTCTGGGGTCGGGTGCCGGTCCGGACAGATGACGGCGAGCCGAGAGGGCCACGGCCAGGGCTCCGGCCAGTCCGATGGCCGGGGCTCCGCGGATGGCGAGAGTGGCGATGGCCTCCCCCACTTCCTCGACCGTGGTCAGCCGGATCTGCCGGGTCTCGTGAGGCAGGGCGCGCTGGTCGAGGGTGACGATCGTGCCGTCGTCCCAGGCCAGCGACGACTGCGCGGTGCCGGGTGGGTTCACTGGTGGGTGTCCCTTCGGGTCGGGCCTGCGCCGACGGTTCAGTCGGCAGGGGGCTGGGCTCGCCGTTCGATCAGTGCGCTCGGATCGGCGAGGTCGGCGGTCGCCTGCTCGGGGGATGCGGTCCTGGGCCGGGTAGAGGAAGCGGATCGCCGCGGTGTTACCGGTGGAAGCGGGCCTGGCGCAGGATCTTGAGGTGGTGGGAGACCGTCGGCCGGCTGAGCTTGAGGTGGTCGACGATGACGCCCGCTGGTACCGGGCGTTCCTCCCGGCTGACGAAACGCACGATGAGAATGCGTGTCGGGTCGGCGAGGGCCTGGAACCAGCGGGCGTACTCCTCGGCGGTTGCCCGCCCGAGTGAGGGCTCGTGTTCGAGAGTGGTCAGCGGGCCACCAGGAAGACCAGGGCGGCCACCCCTGCCGCGAAGGGCGGGGTCACCAGCCAGGCGATGAGGAAGTGACGCAGCGTCTTGCCGCTCAGACGGCTGAGGTTGGCCCCGGCCGAGCCCGCGATGGCGCCCGTCGAGGTGTGGGTGGTGGACATGGGCAGCCCGTAGCCGGCGCCGAGACCGACCAGGCTGGCGGTGGTGATGTTGGCCATGAACCCTTCACGGTGGTTCATGCGGATGACTCCTTCACCCAGGCGCTGGGCCAGGCGCATGCCACCGGTGAGGGAACCGAGGGCCATTGCTCCGGAGACCAGGAGCATGATCTGCCACGTCGTCATGCCGGCCGGGACGAGGGCGAATGCGCCGATGGCGACGATCTTGGGGGTGTCGTTGAGGCCCCGGGCGAAGCCGGTGGCGCCGCTGGTGAGCCAGTGCGCGGCGGCCAGGACGCGCCCGGCGGGGGGTTCGGTTGCGGTGGCCGGGGAGGCGCTGACGCGTTCAGCGGCGAGCAGGGCTCCGCTCTCGCCTGCCGGGGTGGCCGGGGACGCGGGAGCGGTGGTCGCTTCCTGCTCAGTGGTGGGGGGCTTGGAGGCGGCGCCGCGGTTGAAGACCAGGGCCAGGACCAGGGATATGGCGTAGGCGATGCCGATGCTGACGAGCAGCGGGATGATGAGTTTCTCCGGAATGGCGCTCCAGGCGATGGAGTCGGACGCGAGCAGCATCCCGGCGCCCAGGAGAGCACCGATCAGGGCGTGGGTGGTGGAGACGGGCAGGCGCAGGACGGTGGCGAGGGCCACCCAGGCGACGGTGCCGGCGAGTACGGCGACGGCGAATGCGTCGGTCGGTTCAGCGGTGACGATGCCTGCGGAGAAGAGCTTGGTCATGCGGTCGGCCAGGGCCTGGGAGCACAGGCATCCGGCGAGGGTGGTGACGGTGCCCCACACAATGGCGGTGCGGTATTTGGTCACCCCCGCCCCGGCGAGGGTGGCGACGCCTTTGGGGACGTCGTTGCTGCCGTTGGCGGCGGCAAGGGCCGCTACCAGGATGAAAACGAGCACGACTGTGAAAGACATGGCGGTGTCTCCAGTGTGTGAAGGGGCCGCGGACGTCAGGGGCCGCGGCCCGGAATCCGGCGGTGCGGATCAGCAGCAGGTGCCCCCGGGGGCACACTCCTGCGGAGCGTCGGCTTCGTTGTCGACGGGCTTTCGGGCGCGGATGATGGCGGCGTGCAGGCCGTCCGCGGCTTCCTGGGTGAAGACGATCTCGGTGTCCTTCAGGCCCACGGCGTCCAGGAGTTCGCGGTACTCCCCCACCGACAGGGCGCCGGCGATGCACTGGCTGTGCCCGCCACGCTGCGCCCGTTCCTCGGGGCTGAGGCGGTCTTCGGCCACTACGTCGCTGATGCCCAGGCGTCCGCCGGGGGCCAGCACGCGGGCCATCTCGGCGAACACGGCCGGCTTGTTCAGCGACAGGTTGATCACGCAGTTGGAGATGATCACGTCGACGGTCTTCTCGGGCAGCGGAATGGACTCGATGCTGCCCTTGAGCAGGACCACGTTGTCGATCTCGGCGTCCTCGATGTTGCGGGCCGCCAGAGCGAGCATCTCCTCGAGGAAGTCCAGCCCGAAGACCCTCCCGTCGGGGCCGACGCGGCGTGCGGAGAGGATCACGTCGAGTCCTCCCCCGGAGCCCAGGTCCAGAACCGTTTCTCCTTCCCGCAGTTCGGCGACCGCGCTGGGGTTGCCGCAGCCCAGGGAAGCGAGCAGGGCGGTGTCCGGTGCCGTTCCGGGGCCGATCTCGTCGTAAGCGGCGGGGCCGAAGGTGTTGGGGTCGGGGGAACAGCAGGCGCCACTGCTCTCAGCCTCGGCAGCCTTGGCTCGGTAGTAGGCGCGGACCTCTTCCTGCAAGGTGCCCGAGGCCGTGGTGGTGTCGCTCATGTCTGAAGTCCTTGAGGAATGGGTCAGGCGCCGGCGGGGGCGAGGCGGTGGACAGGGCGGGGGTAGGACGGCTTGAAGGAGACCGGTGCGGTCGCGGAGGACACGACCTGGTGGGCTTCGTCAGCTGCGTCGACCGCAGCGGTGACGGCCTGGTCGAGAGCGTCGGGTTCGCAGGCGATGCGGGCGTTGACGACTGCCCGGCCGGCCGGGGCATGGGCAGCGGCGGCGCGGTCGCACGTGGGGTCGGCTCCGGCCTGGGTACAGCTGAGCTTGGCGAAGTCCCCGTCGGGCAGCTCCACGGTGAGCTTGGCGTGCCCGATCACCGCGTTGCTCTCCTGCGCCCAGCGGGAGAGCCGGGCCAGCACGGTTCCGGACCAGGCGGTGGCGTCGAACCCGCCCCCCGCTACTGCCGGGGTGAGGTCGAGTTCCTGGTTCATCCAGGCCAGTTGCGCCTCGGCGGCGGCGTAGCGGTCATAGTCGATGTCGAGCTGGACATCCTGGTTGGCCGCCGGCGCCTGCCAGGCGTCGGTCAGGTCCGCAAGTCCGGCACCTGTAGTGGCGGAATAGCCGACAACCGTGGCCCTGGGGTACTGAGCGGCCAAGTCCTCGAGCAGCGCCTCGGCTCGCGCCGCCGGGATGGTGTCGAGTTTGTTGACGGCGACGACATCGGCTTCGGTGAGCTGCTGACGGAAGAGGTAGGAGAGGTCCGATTCCGGTTCACCCCTCTGGGCCGCTCGTTCGAATGCCAGGTGGCGCAACGGGTCGACGACCGTGGTGAGGGGGGCGACGACCATGCTGTCGCCGTAGTACTGGCGCAGTGGGCGTACGACGGTGGCCTGCAGGTCCGTGCAGGAGCCGACGGCCTCGGCGATCACGACGTCGACGCCGTCGGAGTTGACCAGGGCGACGACTGCTTCGACGAGGTCCTCGAACTTGCAGCAGAAGCATCCGCCAGTCACTTCGGCGACGCTGTCGAGTTTGCTGCGGACCAGTTTGGTGTCGACCAGCTCGACGCCTTGGTCGTTGGTGATGACGGCGACTTTGCGGCCGGCTTCCTGCAGGGCCAGCGCGGTTGCGGTCATGGTGGTGGTCTTGCCCGCCCCGAGGAAGCCGGTCAGCGGAATGAACGTGATCATGTCGTTCCTTCTGGTCCGATTCGAAGGTCTGGCAGGGGTTCAGCCGGTGGAGCAGCAGCCCCCGTCCGTGCTCTGGCCGAGCAGAGTGAGGGGCGCGGGCTGGGAGGGCGCGGCCGTCGTGTCACCGAACGCGATGCGGCGGCCGGCGCCGAAGGCATCCAGCCAGGCGGCAGCCTGGGGGCGCAGGTCGGGGTCGGACAGCACCATGGTGGTGGTGACCTTCCTCGGGGTGCAGCCGCGCAGGGCCTTGGCCTGGTGGGCGCCTGCGCCGAACTCCACGGTGCGCAGCCCTTCGGCGTAGGCGTCCTTGACGGGTGCGTCCAGGACCAGGGCGAAGTAGATGCCGCTGCGTTCGCCGATCGCGGCGTAGTCGAAGCCGGCCCACTTGGGGAACAGGCGGTGGTTCTTGCGTACGGTGACGCAGGTGGCGACCAGGGCGCCGTCCTTGTAGCCGAGGTAGGCGCGTACATCGGCGCCCTCGTCGATCAGTGTGGTGAGGATGCCGGCGATGTGACCGGGCTCCTCGCCCGCACCGTTCTTCTCCCGGTTCAGGCAGGTCAGTTCCGCGATCCGGGCCGTGTAGGGGCGGATGTTCTCGCCGTCGACACGCTCGATGGTGACGCCGGCGGCCAGGGCGCGGCGCACGTCGCCCTTGATGCGCTGGCGCTTCTTCAGCGGCAGCGCGGCCAGGTGCCCTTCCCAGCTGCCCGCGTCCAGGCTCATGAAGTCCTCGAAGCCCCAGAATGCGCTATGGCCACCGGCCGCGTTCAATGCGGTGACCAGGGCTTCGTTGCCTCGCCGGTCGGGTATCCATGGGGCGGCGATGCAGCGGATGCCCGCCTCGAAAGCCGCTGGGACGAGCTTGTCGACGATCGCACCCATGAGGGTGGGCGTCCAGAAGTTGTAGGCGACCTCTGTGCGGTAACCCAGCGGCGATCCGAGCAGGAGGGTCGGGAAGAACGGTTCAGTTCCCAGGGCGTCGACCGCGGCGCTGCGGGCGGCGTCGGTCTCCGCGCCGCAGCACACCTCCTCACCGCTGGGGGCCTGCCAGCCGAGGTAGGTGCGCGGCTCGTGGTCGACGACGGGCGGGGTGGTGATGATGTAGCCCGGCAGCAGGGCCAGTTCACCGCGTGCGCGGGTCGCGATCGTGTGCCAGGGCTGGATCTCGGGCAGGACCTTCTCCGTGGCCCGCAGCCACGTGGGCCCCAGGTAGGGCCAGGAGTCGGTGAGGCGGTCGAGTTCGCCGGACCAGTCCATGTCGGGCAGGGTCTGGCCGGTGGAGATGACGATGCGGGGTGATCCACCCATGTCGGTGTCCTTCGCGTGTGAGGGGGCGGGTCAGCACTTCACGCAACAGCGGATTTTCCCTGCGTCCTCGGCATCGGTGCGCCGGTCCTGCCACAGCTCCTCGACGCGCTTGTCGGGGTGGGTCCACTCCACCCAGAAACCACGGTCGACGGTGGCGATGTCTTCCATCCACGGTGAGGACAGCAGCGGGGATCCCTTGAACAACAGCAGCCGCGTCTGCAGGGCGGTGGGGTCGGTGACCCGGGCCAGCCCTGTCTCCACCAGCCAGTCCTCGAACCCCAGGAGTTCCTCGTACTCGATCCATGGCGTGAAGGGGATGAAGGTGGGAAACAGCTCGAAGCCGATGCGTTCGGCCTCCGCCACCGCCTGCTTCATGTGGTCGACGTCGATGTGCTTGTCGAAGATCCGCAGGATTCGGTTGGAGGGGAACTCCAGCGCGCACGTCACCTTGCGCAGGCCCAGTGAGACGAGCTTCTGCAGTTCCTTGGTGTAGTCCAGGACGTGGTCGACGCGGGTGGTGAACTCGAACGTGATCGGCCCGATCGCCTCGACGAGCCGCTCGACGACACCGACACCGATGGTGCGGGAATTGAAGAACTCCGCGTCGATGAAGCAGAAGTGCCGTACCCCTTCCTCGGCCAGTTGCAGGGCATCGGCCAGGACGGTGTCGCCGTCGAAGGCTGCCACCCCGCCGTCATAGGCCCCGTACACCGAGCAGTAGGTGCACTTGTGGTGGCAGCCGCGGGACGCCTCGATGTTGCCCATCAGGCCGTACGGGGTGTGGTGGGCCGGGTAGTGCACCAGCGAGGGAAACAGCTCCCTGGCCGGAGCGGCCACGCTGATCCGGCGGCGCGGCGGCTTGGGACGCATCCCGCCGGCTGTCATCAGCGCCGGCACCTCGCCGAGGGGCATGGCCCCGGAAGCGAGGTGAACCAGGTCCTCGGCGATCAGTTCCGGCTCCTCCATCGCCACCCCGCTCACGACCTGGAGGAACTCACGATGATTCATCTGCGCGTACTGACCGAACGTCACCACCAAGGTTCCATACGCCTCGCTGACGCGCCGGGCCAGAGCGATACCGCGCTCCAGACCCTCGAACTGCTGAACCGAGACCAAGGTGAGCTCGAACGGGCCCTCGGGCAATGCGTCAGGATGCAGATGGGCGTCCCAGCCCACCACGTCAGCGCCGTGGTCACGCAGAGCAGCCGCCACGCAGGCAGAGGTCAGAGGTTGGAGCTCCGCCTCGAAAGCAGAAGCCACGAGCACACGGGGTGTGGTCACACGTCCCCCCAGGGAATGGTCAGAGTGAGCGACGAAACAGCCGGGCCGGCAGAAACCCGGGGCTGGTCGGTGACGGCCCTGTCAGCCCGACGGCGGAACACTCCCAGCATTAAACGATGTATGTCAATAGATCGATGAATAGCTGGTGCGTGACCCCGGACAGCGGCGCAAAGTGGAACCCTCGCGATGGCGCGATCCGATCCATGCAACGGCAAGCCCGGTCACCGGCGGAAACGGGCAGAGTCGACCTTTCGCAAACGCGGTTCGACGCACCGAGCCTCTCGGGACCTCGACCTGAAAAGGCAGGGAGTGAAGAGGGTTAGCAAGCATTGAGCCGGGGTAGCACCAGCGTCATTGAATCGGCATGCTTCGATGCACCTGCCGTTCCGGAGCAGCACACCGCTCCGAACGGGCAGAGCCGATCAAAATGCGGTCAACCGCCCGCCGACAGGGAAGGAGGACACTCCACACGTGCACCGCCGGATGCGGAGTCTCCCGTTCAGAGGGGAGTCACGGGCAGGGGCGCCGGGCATCTCCGGCGTTGTGCACACTCTGCGCCAGGCCACCGAAGAAAGCTGCGAGTGCTTCAAGCGCCTCGGGCCGGACCTTGTAATAGGTGAAGCGACCACACGGTTCCGTCTCCACCAAGCCTGCCTCCCGCAGCACGCGCAGATGGTTGGAGAGGTTGGTCTGACGCGCACCGGTCTCGGCCACCAGATGCGTCGTACACAACGCCTCCCGCGCCAGCAACGTCACAATCCGCAGCCTGAGCGGGTCCGCAAGCGCCCGCACAACCTCAGCGTCGACCGATGTCAGCATGAGATTGATGGTGACACATCGGGATCATCCGCGAGACAGACCACCGGGCACACGCCCATACCAACAGGAGCAATCAATGCCCGTCAGACCGTCGGTACTCTTCGTCTGCATCCACAACGCCGGCCGCTCCCAGATGGCCGCTGCCTGGCTTCGCCACCTAGCCGGCGACCGCATCGAAGTCCGCTCCGCCGGCTCCGCACCCGGCGACGCGGTCAACCCCGCAGCCGTGGAGGCCATGGCAGAGGTCGGGATCGACATCTCCGCCCAGACACCGAAGATCCTCACCGACGACGCGGTAAGGGCGTCGGACGTCTGCATCACGATGGGCTGCGGGGACACCTGCCCTGTCTACCCCGGCAAGCGCTACCTCGACTGGCAACTCGAAGACCCCGCAGGACAGGGAGTCGCAGCAGTCCGCCCCATCCGCGACGAAATCAGAACCCTGGTCGAAGCCCTCATCAAGGAAATCGGCACAACCGCGTAACGCCTAGTGCGGCACCGCGGACCCAAAGACGCGGTCCTGCAGGTCTCGCAGCGCGGAGGGAACCAGCGAGAACCAGGCCCAGGTACCCCGCTGCTCGCGCGCGAGAAGGCCTGCCATCGCAAGGATCTTCAGATGGCGGCTCACCGCGGGCTGGCTCAGCCCCAGCGAATCCGTCAGGTCACACACGCACAGCTCTCCTGCGGGGGCCTGCTGGATCAGATACAGAATCTGCAGCCGGGCCGGATCAGCCATAGCCTTCAGCCCGGCCACCCTCAGCTCAACCTCGTCACGGGCGATGAGATCCCCAGACGGTCCCGGAGAACAAGTTCCCTGCCCTGTAGGGCTTATAGGTAAGTTTGAAGCAGCAACGACCATGCCCTCACTCTACGAGCAGTCGACTCACCATAGGGTCCGGGGCAGTCCGTCCCGGGCGCGGATTCACCTGCCCCGTCCCGCTCGATCAAGTCTTCTCTCAGCGAACCGAGTCGTCCGGACCGCTGTTTCAGCGAACCTCATCGATGGCTGCCAGGGCTTCGGCGATGCTGCGCCCCGCCACTGCCTGCGGCGCTGCTCTGCCTGGGACGAAGCAGTGGCGGACGGCGCACTCGTCGTCCGTCATGACGGCGATCGCACGGTATTGCAGGGCGCTCGGTGGTGTTTCGCTCACCTGCCTCACGCTCTCATACCGCCGGTACGTTCCCCGACTCGGCCACCGGGTACAGTGCCCGGCGGCATTCCGGCCGTCCGAGGAGGGGAAACGTGACCGACACCAGCGAGGCCCGGTCCGCGGGCGGCACGGCGCCGCGGAGCCGGCTGCGCCGTCTCATGCGCTACATCCCCCTGGTCGCACCCGTTCTGCTGTGGGCCGTGCCCTGCTGGGTGCTGTTGTACGGCGGCCAGGACTGGCCGCTGCCCGTGACGGTGGGCGGCACCTGTGTGTTCGCCCTCGGCCTGGTCACCATGCCGTTCGCGATGGTGCGCGGGCACGGTAAGCGGCAGCAGGACCGGGCCGCGATCGTCGGGGACACCCTGCTCGGGTCCGCCTGGGTGCTGTTCACCTGGTCCGTCCTGTTCGGTGTGGTGCTGCGGCTCGCCCTGACCGTGGCCGGTGCGGGCGACGGGCAGGACCGGGCCCGGACCGTCACCTGGGCGGTGCTCGGTGTCGCCGCCGTACTGCTCGTATGGGGGTACACCGAGGCGCGCCGGGTGCCGCGGGTGCGCCGGCTAGACGTCGAACTGCCGCGGCTCGGCTCCGGGTTGGACGGCACCCGGGTCGCCCTCATCACCGACACCCACTACGGGCCGCTCGACCGCGTCCGCTGGTCGGAGCGGGTCTGCGCGGAGGTCAACGCCCTGGAGGCGGACCTGGTCTGCCACACCGGGGACATCGCGGACGGCACCGCCGACCGCCGCCGGGCCCAGGCCGCCCCGCTCGGCACCGTGCGCGCCCACCACGCCCGGGTCTACGTCACCGGCAACCACGAGTACTACAGCGAGGCCCAGGGCTGGGTCGATCTGATGGACGAGCTGGGCTGGCAGCCGCTGCGCAACCGCCATGTGCTCCTCGAACGCGGCGGCGACACGCTCGTGGTCGCCGGTGTGGACGACGTCACCGCCGAGTCCTCCGGCCTGGCCGGTCACCGCGCCCATCTCGCGGGTGCCCTGGACGGCGCCGACCCCGCTCTGCCCGTCCTGCTCCTGGCGCACCAGCCCAAGTTCATCGACCGGGCCGCCGAGGGCGGCGTCGACCTCCAGCTCTCGGGCCACACCCACGGTGGCCAGATCTGGCCGTTCCACTACCTGGTCCGCCTCGACCAGCCGGCCGTCGCCGGGCTCAGCCGGCACGGTGACCGCACGCTGCTCTACACCAGCCGGGGCACCGGGTTCTGGGGCCCGCCCTTCCGCGTCTTCGCGCCCAGCGAGATCACGCTGCTGGTCCTGTGCTCGCCGCGGCGGCCGGAGTCACCCACCGCCTGACGGAACGGGCCATGGCGCCGTTTGGCGCGATCTCGGCCGATCCCTCAGACTGCACACGGCCGGAGTCCGATCTCCTCCGGTGCAGGTCAGCCGTGAGGGGGAGTTCGACGGTGTGGCACGAGATGGCGGCGGCCGAGATGGCGCCGGACAACAGGTTCGAGTGGTTCGAGCAGGTGGTGTCCGACGTCCTGCTGCCCACGGAGTTCCGCGCCGCGGACCCCGGCGGGTTCGACGCGCGCGGCGGGATGCTCGACCTCGGGGCCGCGCAGCTGGCACGTTTCAGCTACGCGCCCCTGAGTTCGCGCAGGACACCGGCGCTGATCCGCAAGGGGGATCCGGAGCAGTACCAGCTCGGGCTGGTGACCAGCGGCACCGCCTGGTTCGCCCAGCAGGGCGGCGAGGCCGAACTGGGCGTCGGGGGCATGGCGTTGTGGGACACCTCGAAGCCGTACGAGTCGGGCTCGGGGATGGACGGCAGCGAGGTCGAGGTCGTCGTCCTGCAGATTCCGAAGGCCCGGATGCCCCTGCCGTCGCAGCGGGTGGACCGGCTCCTCGCGCGGCGCATCCCGGGCACTGCGGGCTTCGCCGCGATCCTGGCCGGTTCCTGTCCAACCTCGCCACCACGGGCCCCGACTGTTCGCCCCGACAGCTCGACATGCTCGGCGAGATGGCCGTGGACCTCACCGCGTCCTGTCTGGCCGGGCGGCTCGGTTCCTCGGTGGAGCCGCCGGCCGAGCTGCGGTCGCATGTGCTGCTCCGCCAGGTCAGCGCGTTCATCGACCACCACATCGCGGACCCCGATCTGACTCCGGGCCTCATCGCGGCCCGCCACCACCTGTCGCTGCGGAGCCTGCACGCGCTGTTCCACGACGAGCCCGAGGGCGTCGCCGCGACGATCCGCCGGCGCAGGCTGGAGGGGTGCCGCGCGGACCTCGCCCGCCCCGCGCTGCGCCGGCAGCCGATCCAGGCCGTCGCCGCCCGCTGGGGCTTCACCAGCGCGACGGCCTTCAGCCGCACGTTCCGTACCGCGTACGGCGTCACGCCCCGCGACTACCGCGCGGACGCCCTGCGACAGGCGGACGGGGGCGTGTGACAGCGGGCGGTCTCACTCCTTCTCCCTCTCGTCCGGGGCGGCGGGAAGGAGCGGGAACAGGCGGGTGACAAGGGCCACCGGCCGGGCACCGACGGGCCGGGCCAGGAGGCGTTGTTCGCGGTCCTGGTAGGGCGCGAGCGTCCGCCGGATCACTTCGGCGACGCGGCTCATCTCCTCGGGCGTCAGATACGCGACGGCGCTGAACGCCTCGTCGTGGCGCCACTCGGACGGCACCTCGTCCCGCCGGTCCCGCCACCGCTGCCAGCTCTCGTCCTCCAGGCCCCGGGCCAGGTCGCCGAACGCCTCGTCCTCCGCGGCCCGGCCGGTGTCCGGGGCGGCCCGCTTCAGGCGCCAGGGGCGGGCGCGGCCGCCGCTGTGGGGGGCCTCTTCGACATAGCCGTACCGCGCGAGCTGTCGCAGGTGGAAGGAGCAGAGTCCGGAGCTGTGGCCGAGCCGGGCGGCCGCCTCGGTCGCCGTGACGGCGCCGACCTCGGCGAGCAGGTCCAGCAGGGCGGTGCGGACCTCGTGCTCGCGAAGCCCCTCCCCGCTGCCGGCGGAGCGGGAGGGCCCGTTACTGACGTCGTCCTGGGTCACTTCATCCTCTGGCACTTTGCAAACTCTGCTACTTTGCAAAGCATCTGGCAACCGTGATGAAGGGATGTCCATGTCCGTACAGGGAGTTGGGGACAACGGTGCGGTGCGGCGGATCACGGAGGTGGGCGAGGAGATCCTGAGCCGCCCCTGCCAGGAGGTGACCGAGTTCGGCACTCCCGCACTGGCGCGCCTGATCGACGACATGTTCGTGACGATGGGGATCGCCGACGGCGCCGGGCTGGCCGCCAATCAGGTCGGCGTCGGGCTCCGGCTGTTCGTGTACGACTGCCCCGACGACCACGGGGTCCGCCATACCGGTCACATCGTCAATCCGGTCCTGGAGCTGCCCGCCCCGGGTGACCGCCGGCTCGTCGACGAGTACGAGGGCTGCCTGTCCGTGCCCGGCGCGGGCATGGTGGTCCCCCGCACCGATCGGGCCGTCGTGCGCGGATTCGACCAGAACGGCAGCCCGGTCGTCGTGGAGGGGACGGGCTACTTCGCCCGGTGCCTCCAGCACGAGAGCGACCACCTGCTCGGCCACACCTACCTGGACCGGCTTTCCAAGCGGGACCGCAAGGAAGCGCTCCGGCAGATGGCCGAGCACCGCGACGAGGTCTTCGCCCTGCGGGCCGAGAAGGCTGCGGACCTGGGCCGTTGAGGCCGTGGCCGGTCCCGCCCGGGATGCCCCGGGCCGGGGCCGCTCAGGGCTCGGCGTGGTAGTAGCGCGTGCAGGATTCCACCATGCCGTCCTCGGCGATGCGGAAGAAGTCCACGAAGCGCACCCCCGCCCCGTCGGCGTCCGTGTCGATACGGCGGCCGGCCGCCACCACGGTCCGGGCGTGGGCGACGACGTGCTCGATCCGGTGGCGGGCGCGGGATCCGAGGTGGTCGCGGTGGGTGTGCACGAACGCGGTCCGCCCGTGGGCCGTCGGGACGCCGGGCAGGTCCAGTTCGACGTGCTCGTGCAGCAGCGACGCACACGCGTCGAGGTCGCCGGCGTCGAGGTAGTCGTAGACGAGGCGGACGTGGTCGGTGCCCGCCGCGGTGACCAGGTCGCCCACCGTGTACGGGTCTGTGCTCGTCCAGGCGTCGGTGTGCATGGACGCCTCCTTTCTCCTTCACCCGGCACTCTTCCGGGCCGCGCCAACCCCCGCCTATCGCGCCGCTATTCGCCGTTCGGTCACGCTGGGCATGCAGGATGGACAGATGCGTGAGGATTGTGAAAACTTTGGGGACGTTGATCCCGGAGTATCAACGCGCTTACGAGCTGGGGGTCTCGGTGGCCGAGGGTACGACGCACACGGTCCAGGATGCCTCCGGCGCGGCGAGACCGCCCTTCCAATTGCTGGGCCCCCTCCAGGTGCGGGGCAAGGCCGGTCCGCTGCGGGTGCCGCCCGGCCGGCAGGAAGTCATCCTCGCCGCCCTGCTGCTCGAGGCGAACCGGGTGGTCGGCACGAACTACCTGGTGGACCTCATATGGGAGGACAACCCCCCGGAGACCGCCCGCACCCAGGTGCAGATCTGCGTCTCCCGGCTGCGGAAACTGCTGGCCGGTGCGGACAGCACGGTCTCCATATCGACCCGGCCGCCCGGATACGTCCTGCACGTCGACACCGGGGATGTCGACTCGCTGCTCTTCACCGGACTGGTCGCGATGGCCAGGCGGCAGCGCGACGAGGGCGAGACGGAGAAGGCGGTGGTGCTGCTGAAGTCGGCGGTCGCGCTGTGGCAGGGCGACTCCCTGAGCGGACTGGAGAGCGGCCCGCTCGCCAACAAGGCGCGCCAGCTCGACGAGGAGCGCCTGAGCGCCGTCGAACTGCGGATGCAGCTGGAACTGGAGCTCGGACGGCACGACCGGCTCGTGGGAGAACTCCAACTCCTCACCCATGAGAACCCGTTGCGGGAACGGCTGCGCGGTCAGCTGATGTGCGCCCTGTACTGGTCGGGCCGGCAGGCGGAGGCGCTGGAGGCGTTCCGGACCGGGCGCAGGATTCTCGATCAGGAGCTGGGCCTGGAACCGGGCAGGGAGCTGAGGCGCCTGGAGGGGGCGATCCTCGCCGGCGAACTGCCCCCGCCGGTACGGGCGCAGCCGCCTCGGAGCCGTGACGACAAGCCCGAGGTGAGGGGGACCACCACCCCCGCTCCTGACCCGCGCCGGCCGCCGGCGGCAACGGCGCCGGCCGACGCCGCCGGGCCCGTCGAGGACCGGACCGGAACCGGGGACGCGGACGGGCGGACCGCCCCCACCGCCCAGGACTCCCCCGCAGCCCGCGCCGAACCACAGCCCCACGACGCCCGGCCGCAGCAACTGCCCGCCTCCACCTCGGACTTCGTGGCCGACGACGCCCAGCTGGCCGCGTTGGAGAAGGCGCTGACCGGCGGCCGCGAGCGCAAGGCGGTCGGCCTCGCGGTGATCACCGGGAAGCCGGGCACCGGCAAGTCCACGCTGGCCGTGAACCTCGCGCACCGCCTCGCCGAGACAGGGTTCCCCGACGGCCAGCTCTACTGCGACCTGCGCGGCACCGGCACCCCGGCCACCACACTGGAGGTGCTGGGCCGCTTCCTGCGGGCGCTGGGCATCCCGGGCCAGCTGATCCCGGACTCGCTGGACGAGCGGGCGGAGATGTACCGCACCCGGCTCGCCTCCCGCCGCGTCCTGGTGGTCCTGGACGACGCCGCGACGGAGAGCCAGGTGCAGCCGCTGCTGCCGGGGAGCCGCGACTGCGCCGTCCTGGTCACCAGCCGGGCGCGGCTGACCGCGCTGCCGGGCGCGCACCGCGTGGAGCTGGACGTCCTGGACGAGGAGCGGGCGCTGAAGCTGCTCTCCCGGATCATCGGGGAGGAGCGGGTCGAGGGCGAGGCCGCGTCGGCGGAGGCGCTGGTGCGTACGGTCGGACGACTGCCGCTGGCGCTGCGGATCGTGGCCGCCCGGCTGGCCGCCCGCCCGCACTGGACGCTCGCGTCGATGGTGCACCGGCTGGCCAACGAGCGGCACCGGCTGGACGAGCTGGCGCACGGCGAGATGACGATGCGGGCCAGCCTCTCGCTCACGTACAACGGTCTGGCGGCGGAGGACCGGGGGCTGCTGCGGCTGCTGAGCATGGCGCGGACACCGACGCTGCCCGGCTGGCTGGCCGGTGCGCTGCTGGACGACGACCGCCCCGTGCCGTCGGATCTGCTGGAACCCCTCGTCGACATGCAGATGCTGGACGTCGTGGGCGTGGAGCGGACCGGCGGCTACCGCTACCAGTTCCACGAGATCATCCGGGTGTACGCGCGCGAGCAGCTGGCCGCGCACGACAGCCCGGAGCTGCGGCGGGCCGCGCTCGTCCGGATGGCGGGCGGCTGGATGTATCTGGCGCAGGAGGCCCATCGCAAGGTGTACGGGGGTGACTTCACCGTGCTGCACGGCGACGCCCCGCGCTGGGCGCCGCCCCCGTCCTGCACCGAGGACTTGCTCACCGATCCGCTGGCGTGGTTCGACGCGGAGCAGGGCGCCCTGTGCGGGATGGTGGAGCAGGCCGCCGACGAGGGCCTGCACGACGTCAGCTGGAATCTGGCGACGACGCTGGTCACGCTGTTCGAGGTGCGCGGCCACTACGACCTGTGGGAGCAGACCCATGTGCGGGCGCTGGCCGCCGTCCGCAAGGCCGGCAATCTGCGGGGCACCGCCGCCGTACGGGCCTCGCTCGGCTCCCTGTACATGAGCCGCAACGAGTTCGACATGGCGCGCCAGGCGCTGAGTTCGGCGCTCGACGTGTTCCAGGCGCTCGACGAGCCGCAGGGCGAGGCGCTGTGCCGCCGCGACATGGCGCTGATCGCCCGGACGAACGGTGAGGACGACACGGCGCTGGAGCTGTACGACCGGTCGCTGGCCGACTTCGACCGGGCCGGTGACGTGGTGGGGCGGGCGATCGTGCTGACGCAGAGCGCGCACATCCGGATGCGCCGGGGCGAGACGGACGCGGCGCAGGCGCAGTTGGACGAGGCGCTGGAGATCTACGACGGGGTGGGCTACCTGGGCGGCAGGGCGCGGACCCTGCGCCGGGTGGGCCAACTGCTGCTGGAGCGGGGCGAGCTGGATCTCGCGGTGCTGACGTTCACGGAGGTCCTGGAGCTGTGCCGGGATTCCGGTGACGTGATAGGCGAGGGGCATCTGCTGCGGGATCTGGGCCAGGCGTTCGTGCTGATGGGCCGGCCCGACCGGGCCACGTACTTCTTCGACCGGGCCGTCGCGGCCCGGGAGCAGATCATGGACTTCGGCGGTGGCGCTCTGGCCCGCCTGGATCTGGCCCGGCTGCTGGACGACGAGCCGGGGCGTTCCCGGGAACTGCTGACCCCCGCTCTGGAGGTCTTCACGAGCCGGGGCATGAAGCGGGAACTGGCGGAGACCCGGCGGCTGCTCGGCGCGGGCTAGGGCCACGCGGACCGAGGGCGGGGCGCGGTCGGCGCCCGGCGGGGGTCAGTCCCAGGGGTTGTTGTCCGTGGAGCCGGTGCTGCCCGGGGTGGGGGTGCTGCTGGTGGTGGCCGGCTGGGTGCCGGTGCCGGACGCGTCGTCGGCCCAGCCCACCTGGACGCCGATGCCGGTGACGATCACGACCGCGACGGTGGCGAAAGCGGCGCGGAGGGCGTTGCGGGTGGTGGTGTTCTTCGTCATCGGACTGTCCCTTCGTCGGTGTTCCGTCTGCTTGTGGACACCACGTTAGGAACGGCCGGATTCACCGCACCGGTCCCGGCCCTATCCCCCCGCTATCACGGATCGAGTGCCCTGTGCCGCAGGTCGGGGCCCCGCTATCACTGGTCGCGCTCCCACGGGTGACAGGGCCGTGACCAGCGGCTCGTACGCGCTCCGCCGCTATCTCCGCGGGGGCCGGCCGGGCCGGGACGGCGTTGGCGGCGCGATGCCTCCCGGATAGCCGGCGTGGAGACGATTCGGCCAGCAGCAAGGCACGACAGCCGTCCCCTACGGCGCCCTGGCTCGAAGCCGCTTTCCCGAGGGCGCCACTCCCCGACGAGCAGGAGTCCTTCCATGACGCTCAGCCACCCCCCGCAGGACACCCCGGCCGCCACCGCCCCGCTCGGCTCCCTGATACGCGGCCACCGGCTCCGTATCGGCCTCACCCAGCGGGAACTGGCGGACCTGTCCACCATCAGCGTGCGGGCCATCCGGGACCTGGAGAAGGGGAAGGCCCAGCGCCCCAGAACGGACACGGTGCGGCTCATCGCCGACGCGCTGAGACTCGGCCCCCGGTCCAGGACCGCGCTGGAGGCGGCGGCCCGGCGCGGCCCCCGGGCGGGCGGTGACGTCCGGCGCCTGTCCATGGAGCGGGCCGCGCCGCCGGTGCCGCTGTACCCGCTGGTCGGGCGGGAGGCGGAGGCCGGGGTGCTCGTGGAGGAGCTGGGGTCCGGCGCGGAACGGCTGGTCACCGTCGTGGGGCTGAGCGGTGTCGGCAAGACCCGGCTCGCCCTGGAGGCCGCCGCCCGGCTGCACGACACCGGGCTGCCCGTGCTGTGGCACTACGGGGACGGCGCCACCGCCGACTGCCTCCGGGCCGACGACGACCCGCTGCCCCGGCTCGCCGACGCCTGCGCCGGGTTCCTGCGGGGCGGTGGCGAACCCGAGGAACTGCTGCCCGAACTCGCCGAGGCGCTTGCTTCCCTCAACGGCGAGGGTGCGGAGGGCGGTTCGGCGGTGCTCGTCCTCGACGGGGTCGACACCGCCGTCCTCGACTTCGGCCGTCTGAGCCGCCTGCTGCGTACGTTCCCCGGCCTGCGGCTGCTGATCACCGGGGAGCGGCCGTGGAACGTGCCGGGTGAACGCCTCTTCCTGCTCTCCCCGTTGGAGGCGCCCGCCCCGGCCGCCGGGCACAGTGACGCGCCCGCTGTACGGTTCTTCCTCAGCCAGCTCCGCCGGGTCCGCCCCGATCTCGTGCCCGACGAGCAGGCGCTCGCCGATGTGGCCTGGATCTGCCACCGCCTCGACGGCCACCCGGCGGCGCTCGGTGCCGCCGCCTCCTGGCTCACGGTCTGCGACCTGTCGACGCTGCGGAACATCGTGGACTCGGACCCGGCCCCGCTCCTCGACCACCTGGCAGGCGGCCCGGACGGCTCCCGCCTCCAGGTGCGGGTCGGCCGCACCCTCGCCGCGCTGCCCGCCCCGTACCGGACGCTCATCGGCGACCTGTGCCAGGTGGGTGACGGGGACTTCCTGCTCCAGGACGTCGTCCGGCTCACCGGCCGCACGCTGCCCGAGTGCGGCCGGCTGATCCGCGAGCTGCTGGTCGGCGGGGTGATCCGGACCTGCACGGACGGCGGCCGCTCGGCGTTCCGCGTGCTGTGCGTGGTGCGGGCGGCGGCCGGCGCGGCGGCCACGGTCTGACTGCCGCGGCCCCGCGCGGCGCGGTGCGGCTGCCGTTGGACTGCCGCAGCCCCGGCGAACTGCTGGCCCTACCGCCGGAACAACTGCCGGTCCCGGCCCGGCCCCGGCGGTTGTATGGCACTGCCCGCCCGGCCCGGAGACCCGGCCCGCCGAGCCGGCCGAGCACCACCCTCGCTCCCGGGCTCCCGCCCCTCCCGCCGCGACCCACACAGGAGACCCCATGCCGTCCGACGCGACCGTCGCACCCGTTCCGGCCGCCTTCCGGTTGCCGCTCTCGGAGGCCCAGCGCGACATCTGGACGGCCCACACCCTGGACCCCACCGGTCTGAAGTACAACGTCGCCGAGTGCCGGGACATCCTGGGCCCGGTCGACCCGGCCCTGATGGGCACCGCCTGGCGCCGCCTCGTCGAGGAGGCGGACGTCATGCGCACCCGTCGCTTCGAGGACGACGGCGAGCAGGTGTGGCAGGTCATCGACGCCGAGCCGGGCGACCGCACCCTGACGTACACCGATGTGAGCGGCGAGGCCGACCCGGAGGGCGCGGCCTGGGGCCTGGTGGACGCGGCGATCGGGGCACCGTTCGACCTGACCCGCGAGTCCCCGGTCCGTTGCGCGCTGATCAAGCTGGCCGAGGACCGGTACTTCTACTTCTACGGCTTCCACCACCTGCTCGTCGACGGCGCGAGTGTGTCGATGCTGCTGCACCGGCTGGTCGAGCTGTACGAGCGGGCGGTCGCGGGTGAGCCGTGGGGCGACTCCCCGTTCGGCCGGCTGGCGGACCTGCACGCCGAGGACGCCGCCTACCGGTGCTCCGAGGAAGCCGCTGCCGAACGGGCCGCGTGGCGCGAGCACTTGAGCGGCGCTCCGGAGACGGCGCCGAGCCTGGTGCGGGGTGCCGGACGGGCGGTCCCGTCCCGGGGCGCGCTGCCCTTCGCACGGCGTACGGTCCTGATCCCGGCGTGGGACGCGGACCGGCTGCGTACGGTCGCGCGGTCGGAGCGGGTCTCGTGGCCGGTGCTGACGGTCGCCTTGTTCACGGTGTACCTGCACCGGGTGACGGCCCAGGACGAGCTGATGGTCGCCCTGCCGGTGGCGGGCCGGACCACGAAGATGGCCCGCAGCACGCCCGGCATGGCGTCGAACGTCGTCCCGCTGCGGCTGCGGGTGGGCGCCGACGACACGCTGCGCACCCTGGTGCGTGCCGTGTCCGCCGAGGTGAAGCACGGTCTGCGCCACCAGCTGACCCGCTACGAGGACCTGCGACGGGACGCCGGCACGCTCACGGGAGGCCGCCGGCTGACCGGTCCTGTGCTCAACATCATGGGCTTCAACGCGGACCTGACCGTCTGCGGCCACCCCACGGTCAACCACAACGTGAGCAACGGGCCGGTGGACGACCTCAGCGTCGCGGTGTACGACCTGGGCGCGGCGGACGGCCTGCGGATCGACTTCGACACACCCGTGGACGGTGTCGACGCCGAGGCGGTCGCCGCACACCAGGACCGCTTCGCCGCGTTCCTCACCGCTTCCCTGGACGCGGCGGAGCCGGGTGACCGGAGCGTCGCGGAGCTGGAGGTGCTGTCGGAGGACGAGCGGGGGTCGCTGCTCGGGTCGTGGGCCGGGGCGGTGGCCGACCGGGACGACGTGTCGCTGGTGGCCCGGTTCGAGGAACAGGTGGCGCGGTTCCCGGACGCGGTCGCGCTGATCGACGGGGAGCAGAGCTTCACATACGCGGAACTGAACACGACCGCCAACCGCTGGGCACGCGTGCTGCGTTCACACGGCCTGGGCCGAGGGCAGCTGGCCGGCATCCTCCTGGAGCGCAACGCCACCTTCGCCGCCGCCCTCATCGCCGTACTCAAGACCGGCGCCGGACATGTGCTGCTCGACCCCGACTTCCCCGACGAGCGACTGCGGTCGGCAGCGACCGAGGCCGCCATCAGCCACCTGGTCACACCGCCGGAGTCGGCCGACCGCCTCCCCGGGACCTGGACCACCTGCACCGAAGGCCCCGACGACGTGCTGGGCCACGACTCCGGCAACCTCGGTGTGCCGATCCAGGGCGACGACCTCGCCTGCGTGATGTTCACCTCCGGGTCCACAGGGCGGCCCAAGGGCATCCTCTCCTCGCACCGCAACCTCGTATCGACCCTGGTGGGCCAGACGTATCTGCCGACCAGCCCGGACGAGGTGTTCCTCCAGTCCTCGCCGGTGTCCTGGGACGCCTTCAGCCTGGAGTTCTGGGGCCCGCTCCTGCACGGAGCGCGTGTCGTACTCCAGCCGGGGCAGAAGCCGGAACCCTCGCTCATCGCGGAGCTCGCCCCGAAGCACGGCGTGACGACGCTCCTGCTGTCGGCCACCCTCTTCAACTACCTCACCGACGAACACCCCGAGACGTTCGCGTCGGTCACCACGGCCTACACCGTCGGGGAGGCCGCCTCGCCCGCCCACGTGCACAAGCTCCAGACCGCGCGCCCCGGCATCAGGGTGATGAACGGGTACGGCCCGGCGGAGGCGATGATCTACGCCACCACCCACACCATCGAGCCGAGCGATCAGCCGCACACCGTCATCCCGATCGGAACGCCGCTGGTCAACAAGCCGCTCTATGTCCTCGATCCGGCGCTCCAGCTGTGTGCACCCGGTGCGACGGGTGAGCTGTACGTGTCTGGTGACGGCCTCGCCCACGGCTACCTCAACCGCGCCGACCTCACCGCAGCGAGCTTCGTCCCCCACCCCTACGGGCCCGCCGGGAGCCGTCTGTACCGCACCGGCGACCTCGCGCACTTCGACCGCCAGGGGCGGCTGCACTACGAGGGCCGAGCAGACCAGCAGATCAAGATCCGGGGCTTCCGCATCGAACCCGCCGAGGTGGAGACCGCCCTCCTCAGCCACCCGCAGGTCACCCAAGCCGTCGTCACCAAACACCACGACCAGCTCTCCGCCTATGTGATCACGAGCGCCGACACGGCCGACCTCCGACGCCACCTGACCGACCGCCTCCCCGAACACCTCGTCCCCGCCTACCTCACCCCACTCGACCGGCTCCCCCTCACCGCGAACGGGAAGATCGACAAACGTGCGCTGCCCGAACCGGTCCCGATGGGGAGCAGCGAGCGTGCGCCGCAGAGCCAGCTCGAAGAGGTCGCGGTGGCGCTGTTCAGCCGGGTTCTGCGCACCTCGGGACCGGTGGGCGTCGAGGACAGCTTCTTCGCCCATGGCGGGCACTCCCTCCTCGCCGCCCGCCTCACCAACCACATCGCCGAGGTCCTGGGCGTCCGGCTGACGATCCGGGACGTGTTCCAGCACCCGACGCCCGCACGCCTCGCCCAGCACATCGCCTCGCTGAAGGGGCGGCCCGCGCTGCCGTCCCCGGTCGCCGGTGAAGCGGGCGACGGCTCCGACAGCCCGGTCTCGTTCGCCCAGCGCCGCCTGTGGCTGCTGGCCGAACTGGAAGGCGGGAGCACCGCGTACAACGTGCCGATGGCCGTACGGCTGACCGGCCCGCTCGACATCGACGCGCTCGAAGCCGCGCTCAACGACGTCGTCGAACGCCACGCTCCCCTGCGGACCGTGTTCGCGAGTGTCGACGGCGAGCCGAGGCAGCTCGTCCAGCCGGCCGAGCGGGCCCGCGTCGCCATCGAGCGGCGGACGTCCGCGCCGGATTCGCTGGACGGCGACCTGGACGCGGCCGGCCGGCACCGTTTCGACCTCCGGACGGAGAACCCGCTCCGGGCCACCCTCTTCGAAGGAGGTGACGGCCACCCCGTCCTCTTCCTGCTCTTCCACCACATCGCCACGGACGGGCGCTCCGCCGGTGTGTTCTTCGACGACCTGTCACGGGCGTACGCGGCCCGGAGCGCGGGTGCGGACGTGAACGTGCTGGAGCCGCTCCCGGTGCGGTACGCGGACTACGCGGTGTGGCAGCAGCGGGTGTTGGGCTCGTCGGACGACGCGGAGAGCGCACTCGCACAGGAACTGGGCTTCTGGCAGGGCGCCTTGGCCGATCTGCCGGAGGAGCACGGGCTGAGCCTCGACCGCCCCCGTCCGGCGGTCGCCTCGCACCGGGGCGGTCAGGTTGACGTCGCTCTCGGTGACGACGTGTTCGCGCGCGTCGGAGAGCTGGCCCGCGCCGAGGGCTGCACCCCCTTCATGGTCGTGCACGCCGCCCTTGTCGCCGCCCTCACCCGGCTCGGTGCCGGCACGGACCTGGCCATCGGCTCCCCCGTCGCCGGCCGCACCGACGAAGCACTGCGCGACCTCGTCGGCTTCTTCGTCAACACGCTGGTCCTGCGCACCCATGCGGACGGCAACCCCACCTTCCGGGAGCTGCTGGAGCGCGTCCGCGCCACCGACCTCGATGCCTTCGCCCACCAGGACGCCCCCTTCGACCTCGTACTCGACGCCCTCAACCCCACCCGCACCCTCTCTCGTCACCCGCTTTTCCAGATCTGCCTCACCCTGGAGGCCGGGGAGGCGCCGGCGCTGGAACTGGGCGGTGGTCGTACGGCCGAGGTGCGCGGGCTGACCAACGGCTCGGCCAAGTTCGACCTGGAATTCCTGCTCCGCTCGGACGACAGCCGCCGCCTCCACGGTGCGGTGGTCTTCGCGGAGGACCTGTTCGACCACGCCACCGTCCAGCGCATGGTGACCGCCCTGGGCGAGGTGCTGCGCCAGGCGCTGGCCGACCCGGAGGTGCGTCTCGGGGCGCTGGAGGTGGTGTCGGACGCCGAGCGGGAACTGCTGCTCGGGCCGTGGGCCGGGACCGCCACCGCCATCGACGACACCTCACTCGTCGCGCGGTTCGAGGAGCAGGCCGCCCGCACCCCGGACGCCGTGGCCCTCATCGACGGCGAGCAGCGGATCACCTACGCGGAGCTGAACGCCACCGCCAACCGCTGGGCCCATGAGTTGCGTGCGCGGGGACTGCGCCGGGGTGACCTGGCCGGCGTCCTCCTGGAGCGCGACGCCGCCTTTGCCGCCGCCGTGATCGCGGTGGTCAAGGCCGGGGCCGGTTACACCCTGCTCGACCCGGACTTCCCGGACGAGCGCCTGCGCTCCGCCGCGCACGACGCGGGTATCGCCCTGCTCCTCACGGACGACACCCTCGGGCCGCGCGTGGAGGGCCCCTGGACCGTCGTCTCCTGCTCCGGCGGGGCTCCGGCGGACACGGTGGACGGCAACCCGGGTGTGCCGGTCCGGGGTGACGATGTGGCGTGCGTGATGTTCACCTCCGGGTCCACCGGACGCCCCAAGGGCATCCTGTCCTCGCACCGCAACCTGGTCTCCACCGTCACCGCGCAGACGTACGGCACCTTCGGACCCGACGAAGTGTTCCTCCAGTGCTCACCCGTCTCCTGGGACGCGTTCAGCCTGGAGTTCTGGGGCGCGCTCCTCCACGGCGGCACCACCGTCCTCCAGCCCGGCCAGAAGCCCGAACCCGCCCTCATCGCCGAACTCTCCCGCCGGCACGGCGTCACCATGCTCCAGCTCTCCGCCAGCCTCTTCAACTACCTCACCGACGAACACCCCGAGGCATTCACCACCGTCACCGTCGCCTACACCGGCGGCGAGGCTGCCTCCCCCAACCACGTCCACAAACTCCAGCAACTCTCGCCCCACACCACCGTCGTCAACGGATACGGCCCCGCCGAATCCATGGGCTTCACCACCACCCACACCGTCGCGCCCGCCGATGCCCCGCACCCCACCATCCCGATCGGCACACCCCTCACCAACAAGGCCACCTACATCCTCGACACCACCCTCCAACCCGTCCCACCCGGCGTCACCGGCCACCTCTACCTCACCGGACACGGCCTCGCCCACGGCTACCTCAACCGACCCGACCTCACCGCCACCACCTTCATCCCCCACCCCCACGGAACCCCCGGCACCCGCCTCTACCGCACCGGCGACCTCGCCCGGTTCGATCGTGACGGGCGGCTGCACTACGAGGGCCGGGCAGACCAGCAGATCAAGATCCGGGGCTTCCGGATCGAGCCGGCCGAGATCGAAGCCGCTCTCCTCACCCACCCCCACATCACCCAGGCCACCGTCACCACGCACCACGACCAGCTCTCCGCCTACGTGGTCCTCGACACCGACACGGTGACCGTGGAGGACGCGCGCCGCCACCTCGCGGACCGGCTGCCCGAGCACATGGTCCCGGCGCACCTCACCGTCCTCGACCGGCTCCCGCTCACACCGAACGGAAAGATCGACCGGCGCGCCCTCCCCGAGCCGGCGACTGTCGTGTCCGGGGGCCGCGCGCCGCAGAGCCAGCTGGAAGAGGTCACGGTCGCTCTGTTCAGCAAGGTCCTGGGCACGCAAGGGCCGGTGGGCGTCGAGGACAGCTTCTTCGCCCACGGCGGGCACTCCCTCCTCGCCGCCCGCCTCACCAACCACCTCGCTGAAGTCCTGGGCATCCGGCTGACGATCCGGGACGTGTTCCAGCACCCGACGCCCGCGCGCCTCGCCCAGCACATCAGCACCCTCGGCGGACGGCCCGCGCTGCCGCCCCTCACCCCGGGCGCCTGGACCGGCGAGGGCGACGCGCCCGTGTCCTTCGCCCAGCGCCGCCTGTGGCTGCTGGCCGAACTGGACGGCGGCAGCGCCGCGTACAACGTGCCGATGGCCGTACGGCTGACCGGCGCCCTGGACGCGGATCTGCTCGAAGCCGCGCTGCACGACGTGGTCGCACGCCACACCCCGCTGCGGACCGTGTTCACCACGGTCGACGGCGAACCCCGCCAGCACGTCCTTCCTGCCGCAGACGCCCAGGTGCCCATCGAGCGGCGCGAGGTGACTGCCGACGAGCTGGACGGGGCGATCACCGACGCCGCTCGCCATGTCTTCGACCTCCGGCGCGAACTCCCCGTACGTGCCTCCCTGTTCAAGGTCGACGACGACTCCTGGGTGTTCTTCCTCCTGGTGCACCACATCGCCACGGACGGCCGGTCCACCGGTGTGTTCTTCGACGACCTGTCACAGGCGTACGAGGCCCGGAGCGCGGGTGCGACCGCAAGCGCGCTGGAGCCGCTTCCGGTGAAGTACGCGGACTACGCGGTGTGGCAGCAGCGGGTGCTGGGCGCGTCCGACGACGCGGACAGCGTGCTCGCACAGGAGCTGGCCTTCTGGCACAAGACCCTGGAAGGGCTCCCCGAGGAGCACGCCCTGAACCTGGACCGCCCGCGCCCCGCACGGGCCACGCACCGGGGCGGTCAGGTCGACGTCGCCCTCGGTGACGACCTGTTCGAGCGCGTCGGAGAGCTGGCCCGCGCCGAGGGATGCACCCCCTTCATGGTGGTCCACGCGGCCCTCGCCACCGCCCTCACCCGACTCGGGGCCGGCACGGACCTGGCCATCGGCTCCCCCGTCGCCGGCCGCACCGACGAAGCACTCCGCGACCTCGTCGGCTTCTTCGTCAACACCCTCGTCCTGCGCACCCACACCGACGGCAACCCCACCTTCCGCGAACTCCTCGGCCGCGTCCGCACCACCGATCTCGACGCCTTCGCCCACCAGGACGCCCCCTTCGACCTCGTCCTCGACGCCCTCAACCCCACCCGCACCCTCTCCCGCCACCCGCTCTTCCAGATCTGCCTCACCCTGGAATCCGGAGTCGTACCGGAGCTGCGGCTCGGGGACACCCGGGCCACCGCGATCCCGGAGGTCACGAGCGGGGCGGCCAAGTTCGACCTGGAATTCCTGCTCCGTACGGAGGACGGCCAGGGGATGCACGGCACGGTCCTCTACGCGGAGGACCTGTTCGACCACGCCACCGTCCAGCGCATGGTGAACGTGCTCGCCACGGTCCTGCGCCAGGCGCTGGCCGATCCCGACATGCGGCTCGGAGCGCTGGAGGTGGTGTCGGAGGAGGAGCGGGAACTGCTGCTCGGGCCGTGGGCCGGATCGTCCACCACCATCGCGAACACCTCACTGGTACAGCGATTTGAGGAGCAGGTCGCCCGCGCACCGGAGGCCGTCGCGCTCATCGACGGCGATCAGCGGATCACGTACGCGGAGCTCAACGCGACCGCCAACCGCTGGGCGCGCGCGCTGCGTTCACACGGCCTGGGCCGAGGGCAGCTGGCC
Organism: Streptomyces sp. NBC_00708; assembly: GCA_036226585.1. GTDB lineage: Bacteria > Actinomycetota > Actinomycetes > Streptomycetales > Streptomycetaceae > Streptomyces. The sequence goes on along the minus strand of CP108997.1, from coordinate 6,203,925 downwards.
GGCATCCTCCTGGAGCGCAACGCCACCTTCGCCGCCGCCCTCATCGCCGTACTCAAGACCGGCGCCGGACATGTGCTGCTCGACCCGGACTTCCCCGACGAGCGGCTGCGGTCGGCGGCCGGCGAGGCCGGGATCAGCCACCTGGTCACGCGTACGGGGCTAGCGGACCGCCTCTCCGGGGCCTGGACCACCTCCACCGAAGGCCCCGACGACGTGCTGGGCCACGACTCCGGCAACCTCGATGTGCCGATCGGCGCTCAGGACGTGGCGTGCGTGATGTTCACCTCCGGGTCCACCGGACGCCCCAAGGGCATCCTCTCCTCGCACCGCAACCTCGTATCCACCGTCACCGCGCAGACCTACGGCACCTTCGGACCCCACGAAGTGTTCCTCCAGTGCTCACCCGTCTCCTGGGACGCGTTCAGCCTCGAATTCTGGGGCGCACTCCTCCACGGCGGCACCACCGTCCTCCAACCCGGCCAGAAACCCGAACCCGCCCTCATCGCCGAACTCTCCCGCCGGCACGGCGTCACCATGCTCCAGCTCTCCGCGAGCCTCTTCAACTACCTCACCGACGAACACCCCGAAGCGTTCGAGTCGGTCACCATCGCCTACACCGGCGGCGAGGCCGCTTCCCCCGCCCACGTACACCGACTCCAGCAACTCTCGCCCCACACCACCGTCGTCAACGGATACGGCCCCGCCGAATCCATGGGCTTCACCACCACCCACACCATCACGGCGACACCTGAACCCCACCCCACCATCCCCATCGGCACCCCCCTCACCAACAAAGCCGCCTACATCCTCGACGCCACCCTCCAACCCGTCCCACCCGGCGTCACCGGCCACCTCTACCTCACCGGCCACGGCCTCGCCCACGGCTACCTCAACCGACCCGACCTCACCGCCACCACCTTCATCCCCCACCCCCACGGCACCCCCGGCACCCGCCTCTACCGCACCGGCGACCTCGCCCACTTCGACCAGCACGGCCACCTGCACTACAACGGCCGCGCCGACAGCCAGGTGAAGATCCGGGGCTTCCGCGTCGAACCCGGCGAGGTCGAGGCCGCGCTCCTCACCCACCCCGGCGTCACCCAGGCCACCGTCACCACCCACCGCAGCCGGCTCTCCGCGTACGTGGTGACGGGCACGGACACGGTGGCGACGGAAGACGTCCGCCGGCACCTCGTCGAGCGACTGCCCGAGCACATGGTGCCCACCTACCTCACCGTCCTCGACCGGCTCCCGCTCACGCCCAACGGGAAGATCGACCGGCGCGCGCTCCCCGAACCGGCTGCCGTCGTCTCCCGGGGCCGCGCCCCGCGCACCCCGCTGGAAGAGACCCTGGTCGGCCTCTTCACGCGGACGCTGGGCGCCGAGAACGCGCTGACCATCGACGACGACTTCTTCCACCACGGCGGCCACTCGCTCCTGGGTGCCCGCCTCACCAACCACATCGCCGTCTCCCTGGACGTCCGGCTCACCGTCCGCGACGTCTTCGAGCACCCGACGCCGGCCCGGCTGGCCGAGCACATCACCGCGCTGAAGACCGCGCCGGCCGCCAAGAAGGCCCGGCCCGCCCTCCGCCGTCGTACCGAGACAGAACGGATCAGCTCATGACCTCCGCCTCCCCCGCCCCCGAAGACGTCGTCTGGGACCTTCCCGGTGACGGCCCGCACCGCCTGTCGCTGCTGGTGCTGCCCCACGCCGGGGGCAACGCCCACGCGTACGGCGGCTGGCGCGAGCACCTGCCGGCCGATGTACGGCTGCTGATCGGCCAGTACCCGGGCCGTGGCGCCCGCTACTGCGAGGACCTGCCGGTCTCGGTCGACGACCTGGCGCAGCCCGTGGTGGACTCGCTGCCCGCCGACACCGGCGAGCTGGTGGTGCTCGGGCACAGCATGGGGTCGCTGGTGGCCTTCGAGGTCGTACGCGCCCTGCGGGCCGCCGGCCGCACCCCGCGCCTGCTCATCGCCTCCGCGTGCCGGGCGCCGGTGCTGCCTAACCAGTGCCCCGTGCACCCGGAACTGCTGGACGACGACCAGTTGGTCGCGGCCATCAAGGAGCGCGGCGGCACCGACGACGGCATCCTGGACGACCCCGAGCTGCGCGAGATCGTCCTGCCGTCCATCCGCGCCGACTTCGCGATCGACGACGCCTACCGGTGCACCGCCCCGGACGCCCGGCTGGACTGCCCGGTCGCCGTGTTCGGCGGGGACGCCGACCCGATCGTCCCGGCGCAGATGCTCGCCGGCTGGTCGCTGGTGACCGGGCACGAGGTCGTGCCGCAGGTGCTGCCCGGTGACCACTTCTACTTCCAGCAGGACCTGGCGGGCTTCTTCGCCCACCTGAACCCGGTCCTCGACGCCCTGCGCGACTCCGCCACCGCGTCCGCGTAACCCCACCCGACTTCGTTCCAACCAGCCCAGGAAGAGGAACCCATCGTGACCGCTCTCGCCCAGCCGCCCGCCGCCGCCACCGGAATCACGCCCGTCCGGGAGCCCGGCAAGCCGGTGATCGTCCACACGCCGGAGTTCGGCTCCATGGCGGAGGCCACCGCATGGCTGACCGCCCAGCGGCCCGCGATCCAGGCCGAGTTGCACCGCTCCGGCGCGGTCATGCTGCGCGGCCTGCCGGTACGGGACGCGGCGACGTTCGCCGAGGCACGTGACGCGCTGATCGCGGAGCGGGCCGGCTACAAGGAGAAGGCCACCCCGCGCACCGACTTCGGCGAGGGCGTGTTCTCCTCCACCGACCTGCCGGCCGTCCAGCCGATCCGGCTGCACAACGAGAACAGCTACACGCTGGACTTCCCCGGGGTGCTGCTCTTCGGCTGTGTCACCGCCGCCGAGACGGGCGGCGCCACCACCATCGGTGACATGCGCGCCGCGCTGGCCATGCTGCCGCCGGAGCTGGCCGCGCGGTTCGCGGAGGCCGGCTGGCTGCTCGTACGCAACTACTCGGACCTGGCGGGCATGCCGTGGCGCAAGGCGTTCTCCTCGGAGGACCCGGCCGGCGCCGAGGAGTACTGCGACGCGCACGCCATCGGCTACGAGTGGCTGGACGAGGACACCCTGCGTACCCGGCAGAGGCGTTCGGCGATCATCACGCACCCGGTGACCGGCGAGAAGGTCTGGTTCAACCACTTCGCGTTCTGGAACGCCCGCAGCCTCGACGAGGACGTCCGCGAGGTGCTGGCCGAGACCTTCGGTGAGGACGGGCTGCCCTTCAACACCTTCCTCGGGGACGGCACCGCCCTCACCGACGCGGAGGTGGACGCGATCAACGAGGCGTACCAGGCGGTCACCGTACGGGAGAGCTGGCAGTCGGGCGACGTGATGCTCGTCGACAACATCCTCTGCGCGCACGGCCGCGAGGCGTTCACCGGGGAGCGGAAGATCCTCGTCGCCATGGGCGAGCCGGTGCCGCTGTCCGACTGCTCGCCCGCCTCCGCCCCCTCCACCACCCTGTACGGAAAGTGAGCCCCGCCATGACCGCCGTACTCCCCGAGCGCGCGACCGCCCCCGCCCTCGCCCACCCGGCCGGCTGCCCCTGCGAGACGTGCGCCGCCGCCGGGACCGGCGCGGCCGACCTGATGGCCCGGCTCGCGGCCGTGCCCGGTGGCCGCACCGCCGTGGTCGCCGGGGACCAGGAGCTCACCTTTGATCAACTCCGGGAGCGGGCCGCCGCGTTCGCGGCCGGACTCGCCGCGCGGGGCGCCGGGCCGGAGAGCGTCGTGGCGCTGAGCCTGCCGCGCGGCGCCGCTCTGGTCACCGCGATCATCGGCACCCTCACGGCGGGGGCCGGGTACCTCCCGGTGGACCCGGCGCTGCCCGAGGAGCGGCGGCGGCTGCTCGTCGAGGACTCCGGGGCCGACCTGGTGGTCACCGACGGCACCGGTCCGGCGCCCGTGGGGCCCCGTGCGGTCACGGCCGACGAGCTGACCGCCTTCCCGGGCGGGGCCTTCGCGCCGGTGCCGGTGGGGCCGGGCGCACTCGCGTACGTCATCTACACCTCCGGTTCCACGGGCCGGCCCAAGGGCGTGGAGATCGCGCGTGGTTCGGCCTCGCTGCTGCTGCGGGAGCTGGAGGACGAGGGTGCGGCGAGCGGCGAGGGTGCGCGCGTCGGGTGGAACGCGTCGCCGTCGTTCGACGCGTCGGTGCAGCAGTGGGTGCGGCTGTCGCGCGGTGACACGCTGGTGATGATCGACGAGGAGACGCGCCGCGACCCGGCCCTGCTGGCGGCCTTCGTCGACAAGCAGGGGCTCACGGATCTCGACATCACCCCCTCGCACGCCGAACCGCTCCTGGACCTGCTCACCCCGGACGGCGGCCCGCGCCCGCTGACCCTGCTGGTCGGCGGCGAGGCGATCGGTCCGGCGCTCTGGGACCGGCTGGCCGCCGCGCACCGCTCCGGACTGCTGCGCGCGGTGAACGTGTACGGACCCACCGAGTGCACGGTCGACGCGACGGCCGGCTGGATCGAGGAGCCGGGCGAGCCGCACATCGGTGCCGTGCTCCCGGGGCTGCGGATGCGGCTGCTCGACGAGCGCCTGGCGCCCGTCGGCCCGGGTGAGGCCGGGGAGCTGTACCTCGCCGGGCCCCGGATCGCCCGTGGCTACCGCCGCAGCCCGCACCTGACCGCCCAGCGTTTCGTCGCCGACCCGTTCGGCGCGCCGGGGAGCCGCATGTACCGCACCGGGGACCGCTGCCGGCTGCTGCCGGACGGGCGGCTGGTGCACCTGGGGCGGCTCGACGGCCAGGTGAAGCTGCGCGGCCACCGCATCGAGGTGCAGGAGATCGAGGCCGCCCTGACCCGGGCGGGCGCCGCCGAGGCGGCCGTGGTCCTGGGCGAGGACGCCGGGGGCACCCCGTGCCTGATCGCCTACCACCGGGGCGGGGACGCCACCGCGCTGCGTACCGCCGTGGCGGCGGCGCTGCCGTCGTACATGACGCCATCCGCGTTCGTCGCGGTCGACCGGTTCGCGACGACGCCCAGCGGCAAGCTGGACCGCGCCGCGCTGCCGGCCCGGATCGAGGCGACGGCGCCGGTCGAGGAGCCGGAGCAGGGTGCCGGCCTCGACGGGCGGGCCGAGGAGCTGATCGCCCGCGTGTGGGCGCAGGTCCTGGGCGCCGCGTCGATCGGCCCGGACGACAACTTCTTCAAGCTCGGCGGCCACTCGCTGCTCGCCATCAAGCTGGTCTCGCGCGTACGGGCCGAACTCGCCGTCGCACTGCCGGTGAAGGCGGTCTACGCCCACCCGAGGCTGCGTGATCTCGCCGCCCACATCGAGGAGTTGCTGGCCGCCAAGGATGGCTGACCGCCTCCGCCCCGGCCCGTACTCCCGTCCGCCCCCGTCATCCCCGAGGAGCAGCAACCGTGATCCCCCTCTCGTACGCCCAGCACCGGCTGTGGTTCCTGAACCGTCTCGAAGGCCCGTCGGCCGCGTACAACGCACCCGTCGTGCTGCGCCTGGACGGGGTGCCCGACCGGGAGGCCCTGGAGGCGGCGGTGCGTGACGTGGTGGACCGCCACGAAGTGCTCCGTACGGTCTACCGGGCCGTGGACGGGGAGCCGTACCAGGACATCGTCGGCGATCCCGACGTGCGCCTGGAGGTACGGGAGTGCGGGCCCGGCGACGACGTGGACGCACTGGTCACCGCCTTTGTGCGCCTGCCGTTCGACGTCACCCGCGATCTGCCGCTGCGGGCCCGGCTGTTCATGGTTCACGACACAAGCGCCGTACTGGTGCTGCTCGTTCACCACATCGCGACCGACGGCTGGTCCGTCGGCTGCCTGCTCAACGACCTCGACCGCGCCTATACGGCACGGTGCGGGGGCCGCGCACCCGGGTGGGAACCCCTGCCCGTGCAGTACGCGGACTACGCGCTGTGGCAGCGGGACATGCTCGGCGACCCCGCCGATCCCGAGAGCCTGGCGTACGAACAACTCGCCCACTGGCGCGAGGCACTGGACGGCGCACCGGCCGTAACCCGGCTGCCCGCCGACCGCCCCCGCCCCGCCGAACCGAGCCACCGGGGAGCACTGGTCACCGCCCGTCTCTCCGCCGCCGCCCACAAGGCGCTCGCCGGCACCGCCCGCGCCCACCGCGCGACGTTCTTCATGACCGCACGGGCCGCCCTCTGCGCCGCCTTGCAGGCGGCGGGGGCGGGGCCCGACGTGGTGGTGGGGACACCGGTGGCCGGCCGGCCCGAGGAGGATCTGCACGACCTCGTCGGCTTCTTCGTCAACTCGCTCGCCCTGCGCGCCGATCTGTCCGACGATCCGGACCTCGGCACGCTGCTCGACCGGGTCCGCGAACGGGACCTGGCCGCCCTGGCCCACGAGGACCTTCCGTTCGACCTGCTCGTCGAGGACCTCAACCCCGAACGGTCCCTCGGCCTGCACCCCTTCTTCCAGATCATGCTGACCACGCAGACCGCGCAGGACACCACCTGCACCCTGGGCGCCGTATCCGGCACCCTCGACACCGCGGACCTGGCCACCGCCAAGTTCGACCTGAGCTTCAACTGTGCCGAGACCTACGGCCCGGACGGCGATCCCGCCGGGGTACTGCTCGGCCTGCAGTACGCGACCGACCTGTACGACGAGGAGACGGCACACCTGCTCCTCACCCTGTTCCACCGCGCGCTGACCGCGTACGCCGAACAGCCGGCCGGCACACCCCTCAGCCGGACCGGCCTGCTCACCGCCTCCGACCGCGAGGCCATCGACCGCCGTCACGAGGCCCTGACCCGGGCCGCGGAGCGGACCGCCGCCACCCAGGGCGAACCGCACGACGGCGGGAGCCGGCGCACCGCTGCCGCCGACCCCCGCGAGGAGATCCTTCGTGGCCTGTTCGCGGAGGTGCTGGGCCGGGACGAGGTCGGCCCGGACGACAGCTTCTTCAAGCTGGGCGGGCACTCGCTGCTCGCCGGCAAGCTCACCAACCGCATCCGCAAGGCGCTCGGCGTCCAGGCCGCCATCCGCGACGTGTTCCTCGCCCCCACCCCCGCCCGGCTGCTGCGCCGCCTCGCGGAACAGGGCGAAGGACCGGTCCGGCCGCCGCTGCGCCCGGTGCCCGCCGCCCTGCGGCCCGCACGGCTTCCGCTGTCCGCCGCGCAGCAACGCCTCTGGTTCGTCGGCCAGTTGGAGGGACCGAGCGCCACCTACAACATCCCGGTGGTGACCCGGCTGCGCCGCCCGGTCGAACCGGCCGCGTTCCGCGCCGCGCTCACCGATGTCGTACGACGGCACGAGGTGCTGCGCACGGTCCACAGGTCGGCGGACGGCGAGCCGTACCAGGAGGTGCGGGCGCACGCCGAACCCGTACTCGACGTGGTGCGGACGGACGGGCCGGAGGGGCTGCGGGCGGCCGTCGACGCCGCCGCCGGGTATGTCTTCGACCTCGCCGCCGAGATCCCGTTCCGGGCGTGGCTCCTGGAGGAGGGCGACGGGGGCCAGGTGCTGGTGCTGCTGGTGCACCACATCGCCGGCGACGGCTGGTCCACCGGCTGCCTCCTCGCCGACCTGGACCACGCGTACCGGGCCAGGGCGGAGGGCCGGGCGCCCGGGTGGCAGCCGCTTCCCGTCCAGTACGCCGACTACACGCTGTGGCAGCACGAGTTGCTGGACGGTGAGCACGGGGTGGCCGGTGAGCAGCTGGCGTACTGGCGCACCGCGCTCGACGGGATGCCGCCGCTGCTCGCGCTGCCCACGGACCGGGCCCGCCAACCCGAGCCGGACGGGCGGGGCGCGCTCGCCCCGTTCGACGTGAGCGCCGGGACGCATCGGGCGCTGCTGCGGTGCGCCCGGCAGAACGGCGTCACGCTGTTCATGGTGGTGCAGGCCGCGCTCGCCGCCCTGCTGACGCGGCACGGAGCGGGTGAGGACCTGGCGATCGGCACCACCGTCGCGGGCCGGGGCGACGAGGCGCTGCACCCGCTCGTCGGGTTCTTCGTGAACACGCTGGTGCTGCGCACGGACACCTCGGGCGACCCGGCCTTCACCGAGCTGGTGCGCCGGGTCCGCGACACGGGCCTGGGCGCGTACAGCAACCAGGATCTGCCGTTCGACCGGCTGGTCGAGCACCTGAGCCCGCACCGCTCGTCCGCGCACGCCCCGCTCGTGCAGGTGATGCTCCAGGTGCACGCGGCGGGGGCGGCCGACGCCTCCTCGGCCCCGTCCGCGCTGGACGGCGAACCGATGGCGTTCCGGGGCGCGGGCGCCAAGTCCGATCTGACCTTCGCGCTCACCGAGACCACCGGCCCGGACGGGGCGCCGGCCGGGCTGCGGGGTGTCCTGGAGTACGCCACGGCCCTGTACGACGCGGAGACCGCCCGGCTGCTGACCCGGCGGCTCGCGGAGACCCTGGACGCGTGCGCCGCCGAGCCCGAGGCCCTTCTCTCCGCGCTGGGTGAGGGGCGGCCCGCGCCCGGTGGCCCGGAGGTGGTGGTCGACGCGCAGGGGCGCCCCGCCCCGGTCCGGGTGCCGGGCGAGGTGCACGAGCCCGCGCCGGGCGGTGGTCTGCGGGCGACCGGGCGGCGCGCGTACCGGGACGCGGACGGGGTGCTGCGGCCCGTGGCCGTCCAGTCCGTCAAGGGCTACCCGGTGGAGCCCGGACAGGTCGAGGGCGTTCTCACCCGGCACCCGGCGGTGACCGGGGCGCGGGCCCTCGTCCGCGACGGCCGGCTGCTCGCCTTCGTGACCTGTGCCCCGGGCACGCCGCCCGCCGAGAGCGCGCTGCGCGCCTGGGCCGCCGAGCGGCTGCCCGAGTATCTGGCACCGGTCCGGGTGGTGCGGGCGTCGTGGCTGCCCGCACCGGGCGAGGACCCGGCGGTGCTGCCGGAGGAGGACGCGGGGGCGCCGGCAGCGGCGGCCGGCGGGGGCGCGGACGCGCGGCTGCTGGGGATCTTCCGGGAGGTGCTGGGCGGGCGGGACGTCGGGGCGGACGACAACTTCTTCAAGTCCGGCGGGCACTCGCTGCTCGCGGTGCGTCTGCTGAACCGGATCCGGTCCGAGTTCGGCCAGGACCTGACGTTGCGCGATGTGTTCCGCAATCCGACGGCGGCCACGCTCTCCCAGCGGCTCGCCGGTGCCGTGGCCGACGCGATCGAGCCGGAGGACGCCGGCCCGGCCGCCGCCCCGACGCTGCGCCGCCGGACCAGGGCGGGCGCCCGCCGGGGGTGAGCCGACGAGGCGTGCGGGGGTGCGGAGCGGCAGCTCCGTACCCCCGTTTCTGCCGGTCCGAGCTGCCGGGCGGACTGCCGAGGGGGGCAGTCCCGGGCCCCTAGCGTGAAGGCCACGGAGGCGAGAGGAACCGTTCGCCGCCCCGGTCTCTCTCGGCCCTAACCGGAGGAAAACCCAGGATGCCCCCCATCAGAACGGACGACCTGCTCGACGGCGGTCCCTCTCCCGCACCCGCCCCGCCGGTGCTCGACCTCATCGCCCATCAGGCACGCACCCGCCCCGACGCGCCGGCCCTGGTCCACGACACCGCGCGCCTGACCTACGCGGAACTCGCCGGTGCCGTACGGGAACGGGCCCGCGTCCTGGCCGCCGAGGGCGCCGCCCCCGGCCGCCTCGTCGCTCTCCACCGCCCGCGCGGGATCGACGCCGTCGTCGGCCTCCTCGCCGTCCTGAGCACCGGCGCCGCCTACCTTCCGCTCGACATCCAGGCCCCGGACGCCCGGAACGCGGCCATCCTCAAGGACAGTTGCGGCGACCTGGCGCCCACGCCCGCCGAGGTGGCCGCCGCCGGGGAGCTCGTGCTGCCCGGCCCCGGCGCACCGGCCGGCGCCGCGTACGTGATCTACACCTCCGGCTCCACCGGCACCCCCAACGGCGTCGTCGTCGCCCACGACTCGCTCGCCCACTTCATCGCGGGCGCCACCCCCGCGTACGGCATCGGGCCCGCCTCCCGGGTCCTCCAGTTCTCGCCGCTGCACTTCGACGCCAGCGTGCAGGAGCTGTTCGCGACCCTCGGGGCCGGCGGGACGCTGGTGCTGCGTACGGACGACATGCTGGACGTACGGGATCTGCTCGCCGGCTGCGCACGGCACGGGATCACGCTGCTCGACCTGCCGGCCGCGTACTGGCACGAGCTGGTCCACGTCCTGGCCGCCGGTTCGGTGCGGCTGCCCGGCTGCCTGGAGACGGTGATCATCTACGGGGAGGCAGCGCTGCCGGAGCGGGTCGCCCAGTGGCGCGAGCTGACCGGGGAGCGGGTGCGGCTGCTCAACGCGTACGGCCCCACGGAGACCACAGTGGTCGCGACGGTCGCCGATCTGACCCGGCACGGGGACGGTCCTGTGCCGATCGGCCGCCCGCTGCCGGGGGTCCGCGCGGCCGTCGTCGCCGGTGAACTCTGGCTGCTCGGCGGCGGCTTGTCCCGGGGCTACCTCAGCAACCCGGAGCTGAACGCCCGCCGTTTCACCGAGCTGGACGGGGAGCGCGCCTACCGCACCGGAGATCTCGTCACGATCGGTGAGGACCGCCAGATCCTGTACCACGGACGGCTGGACGACGAGGTGAAGATCGGCGGGCAGCGCATCGACCCCGCCGCCGTCGACTCCGTCCTGTCGGCCCACCCGAAGGTGCGGGAGGCCGCCGTCGTCGCCCAGCAGGACGCCGACGGGGTGAAGCGGCTCGTCGCGTTCGTCGTCACCGAGGGCGGTGTCGGGGCCGAGGAGCTGCGCGCACTGGTGCGCGAACGCATGCCGGCCGCCGCCGTCCCGGCCTCCGTCGGGATCGTCGCCGCCCTGCCCCGCACCAGCTCGGGGAAGATCAACCGCAAGGTGCTGCGGACCACGGACCCACGTCTTTCGGTCGTCCACGAGGAGCCGCTGCCCGCCGAGGACCGGGTGCCGCTCTCGCACGCGCAGCGCAGGCTGTGGCTGCTGGACCAGCTCGACGGGCCGTCCTGCGCGTACAACATGCCCAACGTCCTGGAGCTGGACGGGGTGCCCGACCGGGCGGCGCTCGCCGCCGCGGTCACCGATCTGGTGGAGCGGCACGAGGTGCTGCGCACGGTGTTCCTCGCGCCGGAGGACGAGCCCTACCAGCACGTGCTGGCGGCCTCCACGGTCCGGGCCCGCGTGGTCGAGTGCCCGGCCGGTGAACTCCGGGGCCAGGTCGCCGGCTTCGTCTCCGAGACCTTCGACCTTGCGCGGGAACTGCCGTTGCGGGTGGCGCTGTTCGTGCCCGAGGACGCGGCCGGTGACGGGCCGGCGGCGGTGCTGGCGGTGCTGCTGCACCATGTGGCGGGCGACGGCTGGTCGCTGGCGCCGCTGATGAACGACCTGGCCACCGCGTACGCGGCCCGCGTCGAGGGCCGCGCGCCGGAGCAGGAGCCGCTTCCCGTCCAGTACGCCGACTACACCCTCTGGCAGCACGACGTCCTCGGCACAACCGATGACCCGGACGCGGCCGTCTCGCGCGGGCTCGCGCACTGGCGGGCCGCGCTCGACGGGCTGCCCGCCGTCACCGGCCTGCCGCTGGACCGCCCCCGGCCCGCCGTGCCGGACCACCGGGGCGGTGTGGTCACCGCGCGCCTCGAACCGGCCGCGCACCGCCGCCTCGCCGGCCTGGCCGACGCGCACGGCGCCAGCATGCTGATGGTCCTCCAGTCCGCGCTGGCCCTCGCCCTGCGTGCGGCGGGCTGCGGGGAACGGGTGGCCGTGGGCACGCCGGTCGCGGGCCGCGACGACGAGGCACTGGCGGTGCTGGTCGGGTTCTTCGTCAACACGCTGGTGCTGCCCACCGACACATCGGGGGACCCGGCGTTCACCGAGCTGCTGGAGCGGGTACGCGACACGGACCTCGCCGCCTACGCCCACCAGGGCCTCCCGTTCGACCTGCTGGTCGAGCATCTGAACCCGCCGCGCACGCCCGGGGTCCACCCGCTCTTCCAGACGATGCTGACGCTGGTCACCGCCGCCCCGGACGACGCCCCGTTCCCCTTCGGCGGGCTCACCGGCCGCTTCCGGGCGGACGGCCCCGGAACCACCAAGTTCGACCTGACCGCCGCGTGTGTGGAGCACCGGGACGCCGACGGCACACCCGCCGGCCTCGACCTCAACCTGGAGTACGCGTGCGACGTGCTCGACGAGGGCACCGCCCGCCTCCTCCTGGGCGCCCTGGAACGCGCCCTGCGTACAGCCGCCGAGGACCCGGAGGCACCGGTCGCCGACGCCGCGCTGCTGGGCCCCGACGACCGCTGGTCCCTGGACGGGCGCCGAGAGCGCGTGGCGGCCCTCGCTGCCCGGCAGGCCGCCGAAGCCGAGGCCGAGGCCGCCGCGCGGAGCGGTGCGCCCGATGTGGAGCATGTCGACACGTTGCGGGAGATGTTCGCCGAGATCCTGGGGATCGGTGAAGTCGGCCCGGACGAAGGGTTCTTCACCATCGGCGGCCACTCCATGAGCGGGGTGCGGCTGGCCAACCGGATCCGGGCCCGCCTGGGCGCCGACGTCCACGTACGGGACCTGCTGCTCGCCCCGACGCCGGCCGCGCTGGCCCGGCGCATCGCGGACGCCCGGTCGGCCGCCGAGGACAAGGGCCCCGCGCTCGTCCGCCGCGCGGACCGGCCGGAGCGCCTGCCGCTGTCGCGGGCGCAGCGGCGGCTCTGGTTCATCGACGCGCTGGAGGGTCCCAGCGCCTCGTACAACATCCCACTGGTGCTGCGTCCGGCCGAGCCGCTGGACGCGGGTGTCTTCGGCCTCGCTCTGGCCGACCTGGTGGAGCGCCACGAGGTGCTGCGGACCCGCTACCGGTCGGTCGACGGGGAGCCGCACCAGGAGATCGTGGAGGGCGCGCACCCCGTTCTCGACGTCCGTACGGTGCCGGCCGGGCAGTTCCGGGCGGCCGTCGCCTCAGCCGCCGGGCATGTCTTCGACCTGGCCGGGGAGATCCCGTTGCGGGCCGCCCTTCTGACCCCGGACGACGGCGGCGGGCAGGTGCTGGTGCTGCTCGTCCACCACATCGCCGCCGACGGCTGGTCGACCGGTCCGCTGCTCGCCGACCTGGCCACCGCGTACGCCGCACGCGCCGAGGGGCGCGTACCGGGCTGGCAGCCGCTTCCCGTCCAGTACGCCGACTACACCCTCTGGCAGCAGGAGCTTCTGGACGGGCCGGCGGCGCATGACCACCTCACGTTCTGGGAACGCGCCCTCGCCGGGGCCCCGCCCGTCCTCGAACTGCCCGCGGCCCGGCCGCGCCCGGCCGAGGCCACGCACCGGGGCGGCCACGCACCGCTCACCGTGGACGCGGCTACCCATGAGGCGCTGGAGGAGCTGGCCCGGCGCCACGGTGCGACGCTGTTCATGGTGATGCAGGCGGCCCTCGCGGCCGTCCTCACCCGGCACGGCGCGGGCACCGATCTGCCGCTGGCCACCATGACGGCCGGGCGCGACGACGAGGCGCTGAGCGATCTGGTCGGCTTCTTCGTCAACACGCTGGTCCTGCGCACCGACACCTCGGGGGACCCGGCGTTCACCGAACTCCTGGAGCGGGTACGCGACACGGACCTCGCCGCCTACGCCCACCAGGGCCTGCCCTTCGACCGGATCGTGGAGCACCTCAACCCGGCCCGCTCCACCGCCCACCACCCGCTCGCCCAGTACGTCGTCCAGCTCCACCACGACTACACCTCCGCCCCGGCCGAGGGGCCGCTGCTGCGGCTCGAACCGGCGCCGCTGGAGGCACTGTCCACCAAGTTCGACCTGACCCTCTCGCTGTGGGAGCGGAAGGACGACGAGGGGCGGCCGGCGGGTCTGGCGGGCGGTCTGGAGTACGCCACCGATCTGTTCGACACAGCCACCGCCGGTCTGCTCGCCGCCCACGTCGGGCGACTGCTGCACGCCGTCGCCGCCGATCCGGGGGTGCGGATCGGCGCCGTGGACCTGCTCACCGACGCCGAGCGGTTCCGGCTGCTCGCGGAGTACAACGACACCGCCACGGTGACGCGGGACCGGGCCGCCGTCCACGAGGTCATCGCCCGCCGGGCCGCGCTCGGCCCCGCGCTGCCGGCCCTGATCACGGACACGGAGACCGTCGGTTACGGCGAGCTCGACGCCCGCGCCGACGCACTGGCCGCCCGGCTGGGAGCGGCGGGGGTGCGGCGGGGCGACACCGTCGGGGTCCTGCTCGAACGGGGTGCCCCGCTGGTGGTGACCGCGCTGGCCGTCCTCAAGTGCGGTGCCGCGTATGTGCCGTTGGACCCGGCGCTGCCCGGGGCCAGGATCGCGCTGATGGTCCGGGACGCGGGTGTCCGCCTCGTCGCGACCGACGCCGGGCAGGCAGGTGCGGTGCCGGAGGAGGTCTCCGTACCGGCCCTCCTGGTCGACGCGTCCCCCGGGAGCGACGCGCCCTCGGACCGCACGCCCGTGGCGGTCGACGGGGACGATCTGATGTACGTGATGTTCACGTCCGGGTCGACCGGCCGGCCCAAGGGCGTCGGTGTCACCCACCGCAACGTCACCGAACTCGCCGCCGACCGGGACACCACCTCCGGCGGGCCCCGCCGGATGCTGGTCCACTCCGCGACCGGGTTCGACGCCTCGGTCTTCGAGATGTGGGTGCCGCTCCTCGACGGCGGCAGCCTGGTCGTCATACGGGGCGACGGAACCGACCTCGCGGAGACCGCCCGGACCGTACGCGAACACGGGGTCACCGACGCCTACTTCACCGTCGGCCTGTTCCATGTGATGGCCGACGAGGCGCTGGACACCCTGCGGCTGCTGCGGGAGGTGTGGACGGGCGGCGACGTCGCCTCACCGGCTGCCGTGCAGCGGGTCCTGACGCACTGCCCGGACACCGTCCTCGTCCACTCCTACGGGCCCACCGAGACGACCTTCGCCTCGCACAACCAGTGGCTCACCGATGGCCGGGGCTCGCTCGGCGGGGCCGGGCTGCACCTGGGCCGGCCGATGGACAACACCCGCAGCCATGTCCTGGACGGGGCGCTGCGACCCGTGCCGCCGGGTGTGCCCGGGGAGCTGTACATCGCGGGCACGCATGTGGCGCGCGGGTACACGGGCCGTCCGGACCTGACCGCCGAGCGCTTCGTGCCCGACCCGTTCGAGGCCGACGGCAGCCGGATGTACCGCACCGGTGACCGGGTGGTCTGGACACCGGACGGTGAACTGCGGTTCCTGGGGCGGGCGGACGGCCAGATCAAGCTGCGCGGGGTACGGATCGAGCCGGGCGAGGTCGAGCACGCGCTCGCCGCCCACCCCGCCGTCGGCCAGGCGCTCGCCGTGGTCCGGGAGGACCGGCCGGGCGAACGGAGTCTCGTCGGTTACGTGGTGCCGCGTGCGGGGTCCACGGTCACCGGGGCGGAACTGCTGGCTCTGGCCCGTACCGCGCTGCCCGCCCACCTCGTACCGTCGGCGGTCGTCGTCCTGGACGCCCTGCCGCTGACCGTCAACGGCAAGCCGGACCGCCGGGCGCTGCCCGCGCCGGACCGTGGCGCCGCCGCCGAGCACCGCGCGCCGCGCAACGCCCGGGAGGAGGTGCTGTGCGGGCTGTTCGCCGAGATCCTGGGGGTGGACCGGGTCGGCCTCGACGACAACTTCTTCACGCTGGGCGGGCATTCGCTGCTCGGTGTGCGCCTGGTGAGCCGGGTGCGGTCGGTGCTGGGCGTGGACCGGACCGTCCGGGACCTGTTCCGCGCCCCGACCCCGGCCGGGCTCCTCGGCACCCAGGACCCGGACGGCACGGCCGGCGCCATGGGCGTCCTGCTGCCGCTGAGCACCCGGGGCACCCGCCGCCCGCTGTTCTGCGTGCACCCCGGCACCGGCGTCGGCTGGTCCTACGCGGGCCTGGCCCGGCATCTCGGGGACGAGCAGCCGCTGTACGCCCTCCAGGCCCGCGCGCTGAGCGAGCCCGGCCACCGCCCGCGCACCGTCGAGGAGATGGCCGACGACTACCTGGAGCGCATCCGCCAGGTCCAGCCCTGGGGGCCGTACCGGCTGCTGGGCTGGTCCTTCGGCGGGATCGTCGCCCACACCATGGCCGTCCGGCTCCGCGCGGCCGGTCAGCGCGTCGAACTGCTCGCGCTGATGGACGTCCACCAGACCGGGCCGGGCAGCGTGTCCGTGCTGCCGCCGCGGGAGCGCGAGGCCCCCGGGCCCCTCGGGGAGGACGAACTGCCGGCCGCCGTGGAGCGGGTGCGCCGCGAGGACCCGGTGCTCGGTGGCTTCAGCACGGAAGAGATACGGGCCGTGCTGCGCGCCTCCGAGACCCACGCGGCCCTCATGTCCCGGCATGTACCCGGGGTCGCCGACACCGGCGCGGTCTTCTTCACGGCCCGCCGACCCGGCGAACCGGAAGGTGCGCTGGCCGCCACCTGGAATCCGTTCCTGACGGGAACGGCCGAGAACCACACCGTGGAATCCAGTCATCTTCGGATGACGGAGGAAGAACCTCTCGCACACATCGGGAAAGTCATCGCGGAGAAACTCTCCGCACTGCAGGACAAGAACCTGCGGGAAAACGAAACGAGGAGTTATTCATGAGCGACATCGTGAACCCTTTCGACGACGCCGAGGGCTCCTTCCACGTCGTGGTGAACGACGAGGGGCAGCACGCCCTGTGGCCGGCGTTCGCCGACGTCCCGGCGGGCTGGGACAGCGTCTGGGGGCCCGGGAACAGGGCGGATGCCCTGGAGTACATCACGGCCCACTGGACCGACATCCGCCCGCGCAGCCTGGTCGCCCAGTACGCCTGACCGGCCCCCTCCACCGAATGCCGCGCCCCGCAGCTCCTGCGGGGCGCGGCATTTTCGCATGCCCGCCGTCCGGGAAATCAGGGCACCTCGACGAAGAAACAGAGAAAGGGAAACTGCCGCCCGGGACTGCCGCTCGACTTCCGCTCGGAGGCCTTTTTCGTACATAACCTCGAAGGCATGAAGATACTCCTGAGCGGAACCGCTTCGGACTCCCATACCTGGAACCTCGTGTATCTCGGGCTGTTCCTGGAGGAGCGGGGGCACGACGTCGTCGCGCTGGGCCCCTGTGTGAGTCCCCGTCTGCTCACGGCCGCCTGTCGCCGGCATGCCCCCGACGTGGTCGTGCTCAGCAGCGTCAACGGCCACGGTCACCGGGACGCCCTCGCGGCGGTACGCGCGCTGCGCGCCGAACCGGAGCTGGCCGCGCTGCCGGTGGCCGTCGGCGGCAAGCTCGGCACCGCCGGCCGTTCCGGGGAGACCGAGGCGGCCCGGCTCCGCGAGGCGGGCTGCGACGCGGTCCTCGGGGACGGGGCCGGTGACCTGGAGGCCCTGTGCGCGTTCCTCGCGGCCCGCGCCCGGGTGGTGGCATGACCGCCGCCGGAGCCCCGCGCCCCTTCGGCGCGTTCGTCGCGGCCTCGGCCGCCGCCGGACGGCTGGTCGTCCAGCCCCGCATGGGCTTCGGTGACCCCGGCGCCATGCGCACCGGCCTGGAGCGGACGAGGGCCGCCACCGCGACGACCGTGGGCACGCTCACCATCGACAGCTACACCCGCGTCGGGGACCTCGCCGGTGCCCGCGCCGCCCTCGCCGAGGGTGCCGGGCTCAACGGCTACCCGATCGCCACGCACCCCCTGGACGTCACGCGCTCCCTGCTCGACGGGCTGTACGACGACGGCTTCCCCGTCCAGGTCCGGCACGGTTCCGCCCGCCCGCAGGCCATCGTCCGGGCCCTGCTCGCCGCCGGCCTCGACGCGACCGAGGGCGGGCCCGTCTCGTACTGCCTGCCCTACGGCCGCACCCCGCTGCGGGAGTCCGTCGCGGCCTGGGCCGAGGGGTGCGAACTCCTCGCCGCGGGCGCCCGGCCCGGCTCGATACCGCATCTGGAGAGCTTCGGCGGCTGTCTGCTCGGCCAGCTCTGCCCGCCCGGTCTGCTGGTCGCGACGAGCGTGCTGGAGTGCCTGTTCTTCGCCCAGCACGGGGTGCGCAGCGTCTCGTTGAGCTACGCCCAGCAGACCGATCCGGGCCAGGACGAGGAGGCGATCAGGGCCCTGCGCCGACTGGCCGGTGAGTTCCTGCCGGCCGGCGTCGGCCACCACGTCGTCCTCTACACCTACATGGGCGTCTACCCGCGCACCGAACGCGGTGCGACCCGGCTCCTGGAGGCGTCGGCCCGCCTCGCGGTACGGGCCGGGGCGGACCGGCTCCTGGTGAAGACGACCGCCGAGTCCCGGCGTATCCCGACCGTCGAGGAGAACGTCCGCGCCCTGGAGACCGCCGCCGCGGCCGCCGCGCTCGCCGGTCCCCCGCTCGCGCCCGGACGGGACGAGAGCAGCGAGGTCTACGCGCAGGCCCGCGCCCTGATCGAAGCCGTCCTCGGACTCCACCCCGACCTGGCCCGCGCCCTGCCCGCCGCCTTCGAACGCGGGCTGCTGGACGTGCCGTTCTGCCTCCACCCCGACAACGCGGGCCGCTCCCGCGGGGTCATCGGCGCGGACGGGCGGCTGCGCTGGTCGGACACCGGTGCGATGCCGATCCGCCCCGACGCCCCGGCCGATCTGGCGCCGCTCACCGCGAACGGCCTGCTCACGGCCCTGAACCACATGGCCGACCGCTACGACCGGCCGCCGGCCGACCCCGTATCGGCGTACCGGCGCCCCGCCACCGCACGCGCTCTTCCTCCGCCCCCTCACCACCGCCACGAACAGGAGCCCGTCATGGACCACGCCCCGCAGCCCGCAGGACCCGCCCTGCCGCCCCCGCTCGGCGAGCACCTGCGCTCCCCGCGGCTGCGCGCCGCCATGCTCGTGCAGCAGGAGGCCCTCCAAGCGGCCCGCGACTTCCTGCGGCGGTCGGGCTTCACGGAGCTGCTGCCCCCGCTCGTCGGGCCCGTCACCGACCCGGGCGGCCGGGGCGCCAAGGCGCTGGACGTCGACTACTACGGGCGCCCGTACAAGCTGATGACCAGCGCCATCCTCTACAAGCAGGCGTCCCTGCACGGCTTCCCGAAGCTGTTCTACATCGCCCCCAACGTACGCGTGGAGCCGGAGGAGACCGCCACCACCGGCCGCCATCTGGTCGAGTTCCACCAGATCGACGTCGAGATCGCCGGTGCGAGCCGCGAGGACGCCCAGGAGGTCGCCGCCGGCCTGCTCACCCATGTCGCCGAGCACGTGTGGACCGCCGTGCCCGATGTCCTCGCCGAACTGGGGCGCCAGGAGGCCGATTTCGCGGACGTACGCAGCGGCAAGTACGACGTGTGCACCCATCACGAGGCCGTCACACGACTTCTGACGGCGGGTCATCCGCAGAGCCCTGACAGCGAGATCGACTGGACCGGTGAACGGCTCCTCTCGCTGGAGAGCGACCGGCCGTTCTTCATCAACGACTACCCGAAGGGCTCGCGCGGCTTCTACGACCGCGAGGACCCCGAACGCCCCGGTGTGCTGAGGAACTTCGACCTCATCGCCCCGCACGGCTACGGTGAGCTGGTCTCCGGCAGCGAGCGCGAGTCGGACTACGCGACCATCGTCACGCGGATGCGCGAGAGCGGCGAGAACCCCGCCAAGTACGCCTGGTATCTGAAGGAGGCCCGCGAGGGCATCCCGGCCAGCGCCGGCTTCGGGATGGGCCTCCAGCGCCTCGTCCGTTTCCTCACCGGCCTCGACTCCCTGTGGCAGGTCAGCGCCTACCCGAAGCTCCCCGGGGTGATGGCCCCGTGAGCGCCCTCTCCTCCCCCGGCTTCCCCGAGCGCGAGATCCGCGCCCGCGCCCGGCGCGGCACCGCCGAGGTGTTCCCCGATCCCGGCTCGTACGGCGGCGAGCTCCACGGCCCCGGCGCGGCGGCCGGGGCCGACGCGCTCGACCGGGCCCGTATCGTCCCGCCCGTCTTCATGCCGGAGCGGCTGGAGAAGCTGATCGAGCTGGCGCGCGAGCCCGAGTTCGGTGATGTCGATCTGGCGGTCCGGACCGGCGGCTTCAACGCCTCGCTGCCCCTCTACCTGTCGGCCTTCGGGTCGACCCGGGCGGGCAGCGGCGACCTCGCCGTCCAGGCGTCCCGGCAGGCCGGCCGCCTCGGCATCCCCATGGTCATCGGGGAGAACATGGTCCCCGTCCACGGCTACCGGCGCGGCGGCGACATCGCCCGCTCCGCGCTCCTCGCCCGCATCGACGCGTACCTGGAAGCGGCCCCCGAGGGCGTCGGCGGGATCGTCGTCCAGCAGTCCACCGAGGACGCCGACTCGGAGGTCTGGAACCTCCTCTACAGCGATCCCGCCACCCGGCCCCTCCTCGAATCCGGGCGCCTGGCCTTCGAGTTGAAGACCGGGCAGGGTGCGAAACCCGGTCTCGGCGGCATGACCGTCGTCGCGGGTGCCGAGGCCGCGCAGCTGGCCGACCGGTTCACGGTCACCGAGGCGTTCGGCGCGGACGACGAGCGCCGGCTGCGGTGCGCCACGCCGGGCACCTTCACCGACGAGATCCTGCGCCAGCAGCTGCGCTTCATGCGGAACAACTTCCCCAGGGCCCGTACGTGGGTGAAGTTCCACCCGGGCCGCGACATCGGGCACGCCGCGCGCACCGCCTGGGCCGCCGGGGCGGACGCCGTCACCGTGGACGGCGCGGAGGGCGGCACCGGCTGGGCCCCCCGGGTCTTCCTCGACCAGGTCGGCCTGCCGCTCGCCGAGTGCCTGCGCCGGATCGGCCGCCCCGAGGGCTGCCTGCTCGCCAGCGGGCGGATGTGGGAGGGCGGACGTGCGCTGCGGGCCCTCGCCCTGGGCGCCGGCGCCGTCGGCCTCGGACGCGCCGCGCTGATCGCGGTCGACGAGGACCCGGACCACGGGCTGGTACGCCTCGCGGAGAGCATCGCGCTCGAACTACGGCTGCTGATCAGCGCGTTGGGCAAGTACACGGTGGGGGCGCTGGCCCCGGAGGACCTGTGGTGGCCGGACGGCGGCCACGGCGATGCCTGGTCGCCGCAGTCCGCTGACCCGGCCGCCGCCGGAGCGACGTCATGAATGCCCGGGCGCACCGGAGGCGGGGGCGGTCCGTGCGACTGCTGTCACGGGAGACCCCCGGCCACACCGGGCACGGGCGCGCTGTCCGGCCCCTGTCCCGACAGGCCGCCGGCCTCACCGGCCGCCGCCGCACCGTCCAGGCCTGGTTCGAGTTGCTGGAGGCCCCCGGGATTATCGTCCGTTCCGCCGGTTCCGCCGACCGAGGCATACGGGACACCGGCGCCCCGGACGCCGTGGCCGATGCCGCCCGGCTCGCCGCCCAGCGTGCCCTCGCCGAGGCGGGCCGGGGCTATCTCGGTGGCCGCCTGGAACTCCGTACCCACGGCCCGGCCCGTGCCACGCGCGACCGCCGAGCCCTGCGCCGCGCCGCCGGCCGCGCCGCCGCCCTGGCCGTCGCGGCGACGCTGCGCGGCGACGACACCGGCGTCAGCGTCCGCACGACCCGCCGCTGAACTGGCCCGCCCACCTGACGCAGGAAGCCGACCCACTCCCCCAGGAAGCCGAACCCCATGACAACGAACACCACCACCCCGTCTCCCGAGGCGGGGCCCGCCCCCGACTGGCGGCGCATCGGCAGCTTCGTCACCGGCCAAGCAGCCGTGCAGTGCGGCAGCTTCGCCCTGATCATCGCCATGAACTGGACGGCCGTGCAGCTGGGCGGGCGGGGCGCGGTCACGCTCGTGATCCTCGCCTCCACGCTGCCCCGCGCCCTGATGCTGCTGTTCGGCGGCGCCCTCGCCGACGCCCTCGGCCCGCGCGCCGTCCTGCTGCGGGCCACCGCGACCCGGTTCGCCGTCCTCGTGATCGGCGCCCTGGTCACGGCGGGCGCCGAGAGCGTCTGGCCGCTGGTCGCCGTCGCCGTGGTCGAGGGCTCGCTGCTCGGCCTGACCGGCCCGGCGTCGGGCGTCCTGCTCACCCGGCTGGCCCCGAAGGAGCATCTGGGCCGGGCCAACTCCCTGTTCTCCATGGTGATGCGGCTGGCCCCGATGGCCGGATCTCCGCTGGGTGCCTGGCTGGTCGTGGCCGGCAGCCTGTCCGGGGTCATGCTCGTTTCGGCGGCCGGCTGCGCCGTCTGGCTGGTCTGCGCGTTCCATGTGACCCGGGGTATGACCCGGCCCGAGCGCGGCACCGGGGCACGGGGTACGTCACTGTTCCGGCGCTCCGGCGACGGTCTGGCGCTGCTGGGCCGTCACCCCAGGCTGCGCTGGATGTTCCTCGCCTGCTTCTGCATGGACTTCGCGTTCCTGTGGCCGGCCGAGGTCGCGCTGCCGCTGCGCGCGGCCGGCGAGGGCTGGGGCATCGGCTCGGTCGCGGCGGCCCTCACCGCGTTCAGCGCGGGCGCCCTGGCGTCGGCGGCGGCCGGTGCCGCACTGGCCCACCGCATCCCGGTCCCGGTCAAACTGATCGTCACCGGCACCGGGCTCGCCGTGGGCATGGGCTCCATGGCCCTGGTGCCCTCGCCCACCGTCCTGGCGGTCACGGCGTGCACGGTCGGCCTGTTCTCGGGACTCAACGGACCGGCCCTGGTCACCGCGTACCAACAGGCCGTCCCCGAAGGGAAGCTGGGCGCCGCGATGTCGACGTTCTCGCTGTCCAGCATCGGGGCCGCGCCGCTGTCCCTGGCCGTCTTCAGCTCGCTCTCCGCCCCGCTGGGCGTGACCGGCACCTGGCTGCTGTGCGCGTCCGTCGCGCTCTTCTCGCCGGTCGCCGCGACGCTCGCCCTGCGCGCGCCCCTGACGCGGAACGCCCCCGCCACCAAGGCGTCCGCCGCCCCCGAGCCCACCGCCACAGCCGTGTGAGGCAGACATGTCCCTGTTGGAACCCAGCCCGCCGCCCGCCCTCGATTCCCTCCTTCTCCCGACCGCGCTCCCCCCGCTGCCCGCAGCCCTGCCACCGCTGACGGACCCCGGCCCCGGCCGCCCACAGCTCTGGCTGGTCGCCACGGCGGCGCACGAGGAGACCGCGGCCCGTTACGCCCCGCTCGTCCTCGGCCCGTCGGAGCTGGCCAGGGCGGAGGAGTTCCGCCGCCCCACCGACCGCGCCACCTATCTGTGCGCCCACGTCGGGCTGCGCCGGGTCCTCGGCAACCACCTGGGCATCGCACCGCGCACGGTCTCGGTGGCCCGTGCTCCCTGCCCGTGCTGCGGCGAACCGCACGGCCGGCCCGTACTCCCCGGCGAGCCCCTGCACTTCTCGCTCTCGCACTGCGAGGGCCTGAGCCTGATCGCCGTCGCCGCCGCCCCGGTCGGCGTGGACGTCGAACCCGTACCGAACCCGCAGACGCTCGTCGAGGCCGCCGATGTCGTCCACCGCATGGAGGCGGCGGAACTCGCCTCCCTCGCACCCGCGTTGCGCCCGGCCGCCTTCGCCCGGGTGTGGACCAGGAAGGAGGCGTACCTGAAGGGCCTCGGCATCGGCCTGGGCGCGGACCCGTCGACGGAGTACGTCGGCGCCGGTCCTGCACCGGCCGCCCCGGCCGGCTGGCTCCTGGCCGACATCGCCGTCCCATCCGGCCACCGGGCGGCGGTGGCGGTCCGCCGGGAGGGCGTCGGCGGAGCGGGTCCGGACTGACCTCCGCTGCCCCACGTCGCCTCCGGTGGCGGCCGTCGACGGGCACGGCGGCGGGCCCGTGCGACCGCGCACGGGCCCGTCAGACCTTCTGCTTCTTCAGTGACGTGAGGTGGGCGAAGACGACGACGTTGGAGGCGTAGCCGTCCTTCTTGTTGAAGCGTCCGCCGCACGTCATCAGCCGGAGTTCCGGACGGCCGGTGCTGCCGTACACCTTGTCGTCGGGGAACTTGTCCTTCGTGTACGTCTCGACCGCGTCGACCGTGAAGACGGCGGTCTGCTTGTCGGCCCGGGTGACCGTCACCTTGTCGCCCTTGTGCAGGGCGTTGAGGTTGAGGAAGATCGCCGGCCCGGTCTCCGTGTCGCGGTGGCCGACGATCAGGGAGGTCCCCTTCTCGCCGGGCGAGGGCCCGCCGCTGTACCAGCCCACCTCCCTCGGTCTGCTCATCGGCGGGGCCCCCAGGTGCCCCTTCCTGTCGAGCCCGAGGCCGGTGACCGGCGCTTCGATGAAGATGGCGGGAACCGCGACCTTCACCGGCCGCGACGGTGACAGGGGTGCGTGCGAGGCCGGCCGGTCGCCGCCGCCCGCGGCGTCATTGCCGTGGGCGGCGGCGACCGGATCGTCGGACGAGTCGGAACTCGCCCAGACGATGCCGGTCACCAGCGAGGAGGTCACGCACAACGTCATCGTGAGACGACACGCCCGGCTCGGGCCCCGTCGGCGTCTTCTGCGCGGACTATGCCTCGTTGCGGGCACGGCGGCGTGCGGCTCGGCGGACCATGATCAGCCCGGCGGCTCCGGCGGCGCCGGCCGCCAGCGCGGCGGTGGTCCCGACGTTCGAGTCGCTCTCGGAGCTGACGCTGTCCATGTCCGGAACACCGCCGCCACCGGCGGGCACTCCGCCGGAGGGCTGCTCGTAGCCACCCTCGGAACCGCCCTCGGAAGCGGCCTCGGAGCCCGAAGCGGCGGAGCCGCGCTCGCTGTTGCCGGCGGAGCCGTTGTTACCGGCCGGCTTGGTGCAGTCGACCTTGAACGCCTTGTTCTTCGGGCCGGACGGAACGATCCACACCAGCTGGTACGTGCCCTCGGGGAGCAGGTACTCCTGGCTGCGGGCCGAGCCGTTCACCAGCGGCAGGGTGCTGGCCAGGGTGTCCCCCGGGGGAACGGTCGGGGGCTGCGCGGTGATGGTCCACGGGACGGCCGGCATGTCGCCGAAGTTGCTGGCCTGGAGGACGAACTTGCAGACCTCGTTGCCGTCGCCGCCGCGCGCCGCCCAGCCACCCGAGCGGATGTCGATGTCACCGCTGTCGCCGGGGGCGGCGTAGGCGGCGGTCGCCCCGCCCAGCGTGGCTGCGGCGACGGCGATCGCGGCGGCCGCGCGAGCGCTGCGGGAACGGGCAGAAGCGGACATACGCATGCTGAACTCCTTCGAGCCGGGATGATTGTCGTACTGATCAACCGATCGCCTAAGAGATGCCATGACTCTCGGGATAAATACGGCGTAACACTCTGAAAAGTGCGACAAGTACCCTGAGTAGCCGATAGCGCCTCCACCCGAAGCGCGCCGTACACGCGAACGGGGCGCCCGCCGGACGCCCCGCTCCGTACCACCTTCCTCGCAGGTCAGGCCGGTGATGTCCCGGCTCCGGCCGCCTCCCGGCGCCTGCGCTGCTCGGCCACGTCCGCCACCGGCGAGGCGAGCAGCAGGGTGCGCGTGTACCGGTGTGCCGGCTCCGTGGTGACCGTGGCGGCGTCGCCCGTCTCCACGATCTCGCCGCGGTGGATGACCGACACGCGGTGGCTCATGAAGCGCACGACGGCCAGGTCGTGCGAGACGAAGAGGTACGAGACACCCGTCTCCTCCTGGATCTCCAGGAGCAGGTCGAGCACCGTCCGCTGGGTCGTCAGATCCAGCGCGGACACCGGCTCGTCGCAGATGACCAGCCGGGGCCGCAGGGCCAGTGCGCGTGCGATGGCGACCCGCTGCCGCTGGCCCCCGGAGAACTCCCGGGGCAGCCGCCCCGCCGCGTCGGACGGCAGATGGACGCGCTCCAGCAGCCCGGCGACCCTCCCCCGGGCCTCCCGCGCGCTCGTCCCCTGGCCGATGAGCGGTTCGGCGAGCGTGTCGCCGATGGTGCGGGACGGGTTCAGCGAGGTGTACGGGTCCTGGAAGATGACCTGGAGGTCGCGGCTGAGGGCCCGGCGGCGCCGTGCGTGGGCGTGTTCGATGCGCTCGCCGTCGAAGGTGACCGAGCCGGAGCGGACCGGGACAAGCCCGAGGACCGCGCGGCCGATGGTGGACTTGCCCGAGCCGGACTCGCCGACCAGGCCGAGGGTCTCCCCGGGCCTGACGGACAGGCAGACGCCCTTGAGGACTTCGGTGTCCGGGGCGCGCCAGCCCTTGCCGCGGAAGGACACCCGCAGGTCGCGCACATCGAGCAGGGCGTCGGGGGACTTCTTCATGCGGTGACGGTCCTTGCTTCTCGGGGCTGCCAGGGGGCGCGGGCCGGGGCGTCGTCGAGCACGGCGGCCAGCAGGGTGCGGGTGTACGGGTCCTGCGGTGCGCCGAGGATCTGTTCGGTGGTGCCGGTCTCCACGATGCGGCCGGCGTTCATCACGGCCACCCGGTCGCAGACGTCGGCGACGACACCGAGGTTGTGGGTCACCAGGAGGACGCCGAGGCCGCGTTCGTCCCGGAGCCGGCGCAGCAGGTCGAGCACCTCGGCCTGGACGCGTACGTCGAGGGCGGTGGTCGGCTCGTCGGCGATCAGGAGGTCGGGGTCGCAGGACATCGCACCGGCGATCAGGACGCGCTGGGCCATGCCGCCGGAGATCTCGTGCGGGTAGAGGCGCAGGGTGCGGTCCGGGTCGGGGATCTCGACGAGACGGAGCAACTCGCTTGCCTTGTCGGCGGCTTCCTTGCGGCCGAGTCCGAGGTGGTGGCGTACGGGCTCCATGAGCTGGCTGCCGATGGTGAAGGCGGGGTCGAGGTTGCTCATGGGTTCCTGCGGTACGTACGCGAGGGTGCGGCCGCGCAGCGCGCGGTGGTCGCGTTCCCGCATCCCCGCCGTCTCGCGGCCGTTGACCGTGATGCTGCCGCGTGTGACGCGCCCGCCCTCGGGCAGCAGGCCGAGGACCGAGAACGCGGTCTGGGTCTTCCCGGACCCCGACTCCCCGACCAGGCCCACGATTTCACCGGGGCGCACATCGAGGTCGACGCCGTGCACGACCTCCTTGTCGGTGCCGTCGGGCCGGGCGTAGGCGACGGTGAGGCCGCGGACGGACAGCAGCGCGGCGCGCGGCGCGGCGGAATCGGCGGACTCCGCGGGCTCGGCGGGCTCGGCGGCCGGTTCGGCGGCCCGCGCGGCGCGCCTGCGGCGGGCGGGCCGGGGTGCCTGGTCCTCCAGGGCGTCGCGCACGGCTCCGGCCAGCAGGACAAGGGCGCAGTTGGTGAGGCCGAGGGCGAGGCCGGGCCAGAGGATGAGCCGGGGCGCGCGCTGGATGTTCTGGAACGCCTCGTTGAGCATGGCACCCCAGGTCGCCGTCGATCCGCTGCCGACACCCAGGAATTCGAGGCCGGCCTGGAGAGCGATGGCGATGCCCGCGACCAGCGCGACCTGGATGATGATGGGGCCGCGTACGACGGTCAGGACGTGCCGGGCGACGATCCGCGTGTCGGAGAGGCCGGAGACCTTCGCGGCGTCCACGTACAGCTCGCCCCGGACGTTGGCGACGATGCCGCGCACCAGGCGGAAGAAGCTGGGCGCCACCAGCACGCCGAGCACGATCATCAGGACGTGGACGTCGGGGCCGAGGATGGCGCGGGAGGCGAGCAGCACGACCATGGCGGGCAGGGCCATGACGAGGTTGACGGTCCAGTTGGCGACGGAGTCGAACCGGCCGCCCCGGTATCCGGCGAAGAGTCCCGTGGGCACGCCGAGCGCCAGGGCGATGGCCAGGGCGAGCAGCGCGCCGCCGAGCGTGGTGCGTCCGCCGTACAGGACCCGGGCGAGGATGTCGCGCCCCGCCGAGTCCATGCCGAGGGGGTGGCCGCCGCTCGGGCCGGCGAACGCCTGGCTCAGCGAGGAGGCGCCCGGGTCCTGCGAGGCGATCACGGGGGCCAGGAGGACGGCCGCGACGATGAGCAGGAGCAGGGCGGCGGACAGTCCGCCCAGGGGGTTGCGCAGGACCCTGCGCAGGGTGCGGCCGGTACTCATGCGACCCTCGCCTTGGGGTTGAGCCAGCCGATCAGGATGTCGACCAGGAGGTTGATCAGGACGACACCGACCACGGTGAGCATGACGAGGGCCATGATCACGGGGATGTCGCCGCGGGTGGTGTAGGTGACGGTCATGGAGCCGATGCCGGGGAGCCCGAAGATCTGCTCGACGAGCACGGCCCCGCCGAGCAGGCCGACGAACTGCATGCCGAGCACGGAGAGCGCGGGCGCCGAGGCGTTGCGCAGGACGTGCTTGAACACGATGCGGGACGCGGGCAGTCCGCGGGCGCGCAGGGTGCGTACGTAGTCCTGGCGCAGGGCGTCGATGACAGCGCCGCGCACCTGCTGGGAGACGCCCGCGACGGAGGCCACCGACAGGGAGAGCACCGGCAGGGTGATGGTGGACAGCCAGCCACTGGGCGATTCGGTGAAGCCGGTGTACCCGATGGCGGGGAACCAGCGGAGCCGTACCGCGAAGACCAGGACCAGGACCAGGGTGAGCAGGAATCCCGGCAGGGCGTACCCCACGACACCGAGCACCTGCACGAAGCGGTCGGCGGCCCCGCGCCGCACCCCGGCCCACACCCCCAGCAGGAAGGCGAGGACCGTGGTGACGGCGGTGACGCCGAGCATCAGGCTGGCGGTGACCGGGAGGCGGTTGCCGACGGCCTGGCCCACGTCCTCGCTCGTGAACCAGGAGGTGCCGAGGTCGCCCCGGACGGCGTGGGCGAGCCAGGTCCCGTACTGCTGGAGCACCGGTTCGTCGAGGCCCAGCGACGCGTTCTTGGCGTCGATGGCGCTCTGGGACGCGCTCTCCCCGAGCAGTTGCCGGCCCACGTCGATGTGCGGGACGGACAGCAGCAGATAGGAGAGGAAGGAGATCACGACCAGGAGCACGGCTCCCGAGGCGATCCTGCGGGCGATGAAGTTCAGCATGACACTCGGTATCCGTCGGCGCGGGTGCGCTACTTGGCGGGCGCGTAGTTGTAGATCGAGGGGACGGCCATGCCGGACTGCGGCGAGATCTTCACGGTCCCGTCCGAGACGTGCAGGTAGCTCATCCGGTAGAAGGGGAGGAACCAGGCGTCCTCGACGAGGTGCTGGTTCAGTTCGCGCGCGGCGGATTTCGCCTCGGCCTCGGTGCCGGCCTTGATGAGGGGCAGCAGCTTCCGCGTCACCTTGTCCGTGGTGCCGAACATGTTGAACGCGCCGGGGGTGACCAGTTCGTCGGCGGCGGCCCAGTCGTAGGTGGGCTGGCCCATGTTCATGACCATGCCGGAGTAGAGGCGGTCCTTGAACACCTTCTGGACGGCCGAGGCGCCGTCGAGGGTGTCCCAGACGAGCTTGACGCCGATGGCCTTGAAGTCGGACTGGAGGGAGGCGGCGAGCGCGTCGTTGACGATCGCTGTGATCCTCGGCAGCTTCAGCGTGAATCCCTTTGCGTAACCGGCCTGCTGGAGAAGGGACTTGGCCTTGGCGGGATCGTGCGCGTAGTAGCCGTCCAGCTTCTTGTCGTACGCCCGGGTCTCGGGGCCGAATATCTGCGAGGTGGTCCGGCCCCGGTTCTGGCGGATGCGGTCGAGCATCGTGTCGCGGTCGACGGCGTAGTTGAGCGCCTGGCGTACGCGCGGGTCGCGCAGTGCGGGCGTGATCTTGCCGTCGCGGTCGAAGAGCAGCAGTCCCTGGAAGTCGATCTCCTGCTTCTGCGTCCTGACCTTCGGGTCGGACTCGATGGCCATCTGCTGGTCGGCGGTCTGCAGGAGGGCCGCGTTGATCTGCCCGGTCTTGAGGCCGTTGGTGATCGCGGTCTCGTTGTCGAAGAAGCTGATGGTGATGTTCTTGTACGGGAGCTTCTCGCCCCAGTAGCCGGCGTTGCGCGTGTAGGACCACTTGGTGCCGACGGTGGTCCGCGTCTTGTCGAGGCGGTACGGGCCGGTGCCGTCCGGGGTGGTCTTGAGGCTGTCGGCCTTCGCGAACTGCTGGGGGTTGGCCATCAGACCGGGTGCGTCGCTGAGGTAGAACTCCAGCGCCGGGTTGGGCTGCGTCAGCTCCAGCGTGACGTGGGCGGCGTCGGTGACGTCGACGGCCTTCAGGTCGTTCAGCCATTTCGCGGAGGCGCCGCCGCCCTTCTGGAAGCGCTCCAGGTTCGCCTTGACCGCCGCGCCGTCGAAGGGGGTGCCGTCGGCGAACTTCACGTCCTTGCGCAGGGTCAGCGCGAGGTGGGTGCGGGTCTTGTCGTACGTCCACTTCGTGGCGAGCATCGGGCTGAAGGTGCCGTCGGGCTCGCGCTTGACGAGGGTGTCGTACACCGCCTGGAAGTACGGCAGGGCGCTGCCGGTGGCCACGGCGGGGTCGAGGCTCTGTGGGAGGGTCATCGTCGCGATGTTCAGCGTGGACGATCCGGTGCCCGCGGCGCCGCCGCCTTCGCCGGCGCATCCCGCGAGGGCGAGCGAGGCCGCGACACAGGCGGCCACCGTCGCGGTTCGGGAGGTTCTGCTCATGTCTTTCGCTCCGTCTGGAGAGCCGGGGGCACCGCCCCGGCGAAGATTGCGGGTGAGCCTACACACGGAATTAACCACTTGGTAGGTTTTTGCTCGGCGGAATCAACCAGCCGGTAAGTTCTGCCCGACGAGGACCGACCGCGGCAGGAGACGACCGAAGTGACCGACCCCGCAAGCGAGGCGCCCCGGCGGCTGTCGAAGGGCGAGCGCACCCGCGCCCGCATCCTCGACTCCGCGACCGAGCTGTTCGCCCGCTCCGGCTACCTCGCGGTCTCGCTGCGCGACATCGCCGCGCATGCCGGGCTCACCCATGCCGGGGTGCTGCACCACTTCCCCGGCAAGGAGGCCCTGCTGCTCGACGTGCTGGGCCGGCGCGACGAGCTGGACGGGCGCCGGCTGTTCCCCGGCGTCCTGGCCCCGGGCGAACCGGAACCGGAGCCCGCGGAGCGGCTGCGCCGGCTGCTGGACGTGGTCACCCGCAACGCGGGGACGCCCGGCCTGGTCGCGCTGTACGCGAAGCTGTCGGCGGAGGCGTCCGATCCGGAGCACCCCGCGCACCTCTACTTCGTACGGCGCTACCAGGTCCTGCGCCGCGAGACGACCGGCCTGCTGGCGGAGCTGTTCGCGGCGGCGGACGCACGGGACGATCCGGCCGCCGTGGCCCAGCAGTTGCTCGCCCTGATGGACGGGCTCCAGACGCAGTGGCTGCTGGAGCCCGAGGCGGTCGACATGGCGGAGCAGGTCCGCGCCTTCCTCCGGCGGTACGGCGTGGAGGCGGGACGCGGCTGAATCAGTGACCGAGGGCGGCGAGGACGGCATCGGCCATGCTCCTGTGTCCGGACGCGTTGGGGTGGAAGCCCGCGCCCTGGTCCGAGTCGGCCGGTTCGATCCAGCGCGTACCGGCGGCCTGACAGGCGTCGTGCCCTACGGACGGGCCGTAGGTGTCGGCGTAACCGGCCCCGTGCGTCCCGGCCCGCTGCGCCATCATCGCGTCGAGCTGCTTCTCCTTGTCCCGCACCCAGCCGAAGTCGCCCTCGGCCAGCGGGATCGTGGCGCGGCAGGAGCTGCCGTCGTCGGGCAGCAGCGAGGGGTAGCCGACGACCATCACCCGGGCCTGCGGGGAGCGGGCGTGGATCGCGTCGAGCACCGCGTCGAGCTTCGGCGCGGTGGCGTTGATGCGGGAGCCGATCTCGTCCGTGCCGAGCAGAGTGAAACTCGTCTTGCAGGGCGAGCCGTGCGGTGCGAGGTAACCGACGAGCACGCAGCGGGTGATGACGCCGGCCAGGTCGAGGTCGTTGCCGCCGACGCCCAGGGTGACCAGGGTCGTGTCGGGCCGCAGCGCGTCGAGCTGCGGCGCCACCGTGTCCTGCGCTCCCGCCATGTGCGTGGTCTCGGCGCCGGCGCAGGTGACGTCGGTGAAGGACTGGGCGCCCACCGCCGCCGCCACGAGCGAGGGGTAGTTGTGGTCGGAGCGCCCGCAGACAGTGTCGGTCTGCTGCGGGATGCCGAGCCCGGAGCTGTACGAGTCGCCGAGCGCGACGTAGCGCACGGCGTCGCCGGACGCCGGGGCGGCCGGGGCCGCGACCCCCGGAGAGGCGGCGCCCGCCAGCAGTGCGACGGCCGCCGCCGCCGCGAGGGCCAGGCGCGGGGTGCGGGACGGGTGGCCCGCCTCGAAGCGCGCGGGGGTGGTCGACCGACCGGATACCGACATGACCGTTCCTCGATTCATGGGAGAGCGGAGCCGACGGGGCGGACGGCAGCAGAGAGCTCATCGGAGCGGACCGCCCGAGCACGAAAACCGTACGGTGATCGGTTTCTGACCGTCAAGAGCCGCGTCCAAAATGAAATCCGGCCGATCGAGGGGCCGCCGGACGCCGCACGCGGGGACCCTTGACAGCGAAAACCGATCACCATACGTTTTTGGGTCGCATGCCGTCTTGCCCCGATTCGCTCCACCGGACGGCACGGCCCGCCCGGCCGCCCCTCCTTCACGAAAGCCCGACAGGTACCCGTATGACTCAGCGATCCGCGCCCCGCCCCTCCCCCGCCGCCGGCCTCCCGCTCGCCGAGAAGGCCGCCCTGACCAGCGGCTCCGGGGACTTCGTCAGCCAGGGGTCCGAGGCGGCGGGCATCCCCGTCGTCCGGATGTCCGACGGCCCGCACGGGCTGCGGCTGCCCCGCGAGAGCGGCGACGGCGGCCAGCTCGACCTGCACAGCGCCGGCCCGGCCACCTGTTTCCCGCCCGCCGCCGCCCTCGGCAGCAGCTGGAACCCGGAGCTGGCCGAGGAGGTCGCCGGCGCCATCGCCGCCGAGGCCGTGGAGCACGGTGTGCACGTCGTGCTCGGACCGGGCATCAACATCAAGCGGTCGCCGCTGTGCGGCCGTAACTTCGAGTACTTCTCCGAGGACCCGCTCGTCTCCTCGGAGCTGGGCGGCGCCATGGTGCGCGGGCTGCAGAAGGCCGGGGTCGGGGCGTCCCTGAAGCACTACGCGGCCAACAACCAGGAAACCGACCGGATGCGGGTGAGCGCCGACATCGACGAGCGCCCGCTGCGGGAGATCTATCTGCGCGCCTTCGAACGCGTCGTCCGCCGCGACCGCCCCTGGTCCGTCATGGCCTCCTACAACGGCGTCAACGGCGTGCCCGTCTCGCAGAACACCCGCCTGCTCACCGAGATCCTGCGCGAGGAGTGGGAGTTCGACGGGATCGTCGTCTCCGACTGGGGCGCGGTACGCGACCGGGTCGCCGCCCTCCGTGCCGGCCTGGACCTCCAGATGCCCGGCCCCGGCGGGTGCACGGACCGCGAAGTGGCCGCCGCCGTGGAGTCGGGCGCGCTGGACGAGGCGCTGCTCGACCGGACCGTCGACCGCCTCGCTCTCTTCGCCGACCGCACGACCGGCGGGACCGGCACCCCCGGAGCGTTCGACGCGGACGCCTCGCACCGCCTCGCCGGGCGGGCGGCCGACCAGTGCGTGGTGCTGCTGAAGAACGACGAGGCGCTGCTGCCGCTGGACCCGGCGCGGGGCAGCGTGGCCGTCATCGGCGAGTTCGCCCGGACGCCCCGCTTCCAGGGCGCGGGC
Organism: Streptomyces sp. NBC_00708; assembly: GCA_036226585.1. GTDB lineage: Bacteria > Actinomycetota > Actinomycetes > Streptomycetales > Streptomycetaceae > Streptomyces. The sequence goes on along the minus strand of CP108997.1, from coordinate 6,170,592 downwards.
AGCTCCCAGGTGACCCCCACCCGGCTCGACGTCCCGCTGGACAGCCTGCGCGAACTGGCCACGGGCGCGGACGTGCGGTTCGCCGCCGGGTACACGCTGCCCGGCGCCGATGAGGGGCCGTCGGACGCCGAACTGGCTGACGAGGCAGTGGAGTTGGCGCAGAACTCGGACACGGTGGTGCTCTTCCTCGGGCTGCCGCCGCAGGACGAGTCCGAGGGCTTCGACCGCGACCACCTGGACCTGCCGGCCGCCCAGACGGAGCTGCTGCCGCGGGTCCTGGAGGCCAACCCGCGCGTGGTGGTGGTGCTGTCCAACGGCGGCGTCGTCCGCACCTCGCCGTGGCAGGAGCGGGTGCCCGCGCTCGTGGAGGGCTGGCTGCTCGGCCAGGCGGGCGGCGGTGCCCTCGCCCGCGTCCTGTTCGGCGCTGTCAACCCGTCCGGGAAGCTGGCGGAGACCGTACCGCTGCGCCTGGAGGACTCCCCGAGCCACCTCACGTTTCCGGGCGAGGAGGGCAGGGCCCGCTACGGCGAGGGGATCTTCGTCGGGTACCGGGGCTACGACGCCCAGCGCCGCGAGGTGGCGTTCCCCTTCGGCCACGGCCTGTCGTACACGACGTTCGACTACGACGGACTGGCCGTGCGGGAGGACGGCGACGGCTTCCACGTCACGCTGACCGTCACCAATACCGGCTCCGTCGCCGGGCGCGAGGTCGTCCAGATCTACGTCGGCGGGCCGGACGGTTCACGCGTCCTGCGGCCGGTGCGCGAACTGCGCGGCTTCGCCTCCGTGTTCCTGGAGCCGGGCGAGAGCCGCGAGGTGGCGGTGCGCGTGGCGCGGCACGACCTGGCGTACTTCAGCGAGCGGGAGGGCGGCTGGAAGACCGAGGGCGGCCGCTACCGCTTCGAGGCCGGCGCCTCCTCGCGCGACATCCGCGCCTGCGCGGAGACCGAGGTGGAGGGCGATCCGTCGGGTCTGCGGCTGACCGGCCGCAACACCCTCGCCGAGTGGTTCGAGCACCCGGTGGGCGGCCCGCTGCTGAGGGAGGCGTTCGCCAAGGCCCGTACGGACTCCTCGCAGGAGGGCGCGGGCGCGCTGGCCGACCCTGTGATGCGGCGGTTCCTGGCGGGGGTGCCGCTCGACGTCATCTGCGAGTTCCCGCAGAGCCCGCTGTCCCCCGAGAGTCTGCCCGCCCTGGCCGACGAGGTCGAGGCACGCACGGCGGCGGCGCTCTGACCCGTACGGGCCCCGATGGGAAGGGTGGAGGGGCGGCGCGATCGCGCCGCCCCTCCACCTTCGCGCGGTTCAGGCCCCTTCGGGAGCCGTACGCGGATCCAGGATCGAGAGCAGGTCCTCGATGGGCTGCTCCATGTCCGTGGACCGGTCGATCAGCCATTGCAGCTGGATGCCGTCGGCCACGGCGATCAGGAGGACGGCCAGCCGCTCCGGCGGCACGGTGGAGCTGATCCGCCCCTCCGCGATCCCGTCCCGGACGAAGTCGGCGACGCGTTCGCGCAGCACCGGGTAGCGCTCGGCGAAGTGGGCGTGGGCGGGGTGGGCCGGGTCGCTGGCGGCGGCGGCCATGGAGACGAACAGCTCGACCAGGCCGGGCGTCTTCGCGCCCTCCCGGATGATCTCGCGGTAGCCGTGCGGATCGGCACGCTCCACCTGCCGCGCCCGCGCGGTCTCGTCCCGCATGCGCAGGACCTGGGTGAGCAGGTCCTCCTTGGAGTCGAAGTAGTGCATCAGGCCGGGCAGGCTGAGACTGCACTTCGCCGCCACCTTGCGCAGGGAGGTACCGCGGTACCCCTCGGCGGCAAAGATCTCCAGTGCCGCGTGCAGGATCTCGCTGCGCTTGGCCTCGCCCTTCTCGTACGGGCCCCGTTTCGCCATGCCGGTCACCCTAACGCGAGGACGGGGCGGTCACCGAGCCGAGCGGCCCGGAGGCCGGCAGCCGGCGGTCCCGGGCCAGTCCGCCCAGCCAGCGCGCCGACTCCTTGGGTGTGCGGACGAAGGTCTCCCGGTCGACCGCGATGAGCCCGAACGTCGGCCGGTAGCTTCCCCACTCGTAGTTGTCGAGGGCGCTCCAGTGCAGATAGCCGCGTACGTCGATGCCCTCGCCCATCGCCTCGGCGAGGCTCGCGAGGGCGCGCGCGGTGTAGGCGATGCGGCGTTGGTCGTCGTCGGTAGCGATGCCGTTCTCGGTGACCAGGATCGGCACGTGACGGCCGACGACCTCCGCCGTGTGCCGGACCGCATCCCCGAGCGCTTCGGGGTAGAACTCCCAGCCCGTGAGGGTCAGTTCGGCGCCCGGGGGCGGGGGCAGGGTGCCGTCGGCCCCGATCCGGTGGCGGGTGTACGCCTGGACGCCGATCCAGTCGTCCTCGCGGGCGGCCTCCAGGAAGACGTCCTCGCGGGGCCACGCGTAGGCGGTCGCGGCGGCCTCGGCGCCCGGTTCGGGCTGGTACACCTGGTTGGCCACGGTCCAGCCGACCCGGACCCCGGGCACGGTCTCCCGCAGCACGGCGGTGGCGGCCCGGTGGGCGCGGATCAGCGCCCGGATCACCTCGGGGTCCGGGGCGAAGGCGGCCGGGTCGACGGCGGCGGCCCCGGCTTCGCGGGCGGCGTTCGCCCCGTGCGCGACGCTCTCCCAGCCGTGCTCGGCCGCGTACCGCTTGAGCGCGTACATCAGGGCCATGATGTTGGGCTCGTTGATGGTGGCGACATGGCGGACGCCTTCGCGCAGGATGCCGGCGCAGGTGCGTACGTAGTCGGCGAACAGCTCGTCCGCGCCGGGGGCCGTCCAGCCACCGAGGTCGCTGAACCACTGCGGCGAGGTGAAGTGGTGGAGTGTCACCACCGGGGTCAGCCCGCGCTCCAACGCCCCGCGCACCATGGCCCGGTAGTGCGCGACGGCCGCTCGTGAGATCCGGCCGCGCTCCGGCTCGACCCGGGCCCACTCGATGCTGAACCGGTAGGCGTCGAAGCCGAGTCCGCGCAGCAGGTCCATGTCCTCGGGCCACCGGTGGAAGCTGTCGGCCGCGTCCCCGCTGGGCTCCTGGACGAAGCTCCCGGGGTGGCTCTCCAGGGTCCACCAGTCACTGGAGACGTTGTTGCCCTCGACCTGGTGGGCCGAGGTCGACGCTCCCATGAGGAAGCCTTCCGGCAGCGCGAAACCGGGTCCGGCCTCGTTCACCATCGGGTTCTCCTTTCGCCCCGGAGGCGGGCCGTGACCCCACTCCGCGAAAAACGTTCATTGATCGGTTTTCGTGTTAGCGTACAGGTGGCAGCGGTACGGGAGAAGAGGCGGCCGGTCCGGTCTCGCCCCGCCGCCGACCGCCCGGGGAGCCGGACCCGCCGGAACCCGACGCCGCCGCTCCGGCTCCCCGGCCCATCGCGCACGCATCAGGGAGAAGCCCGTGAACGCCGTCATTCCGCACGCCGGCGCCCGACCGTCCTCCCCCGCCGGCGCCCTGCCCGCCGCCGGCGCGTGGCACGTCCGGGCGGCCGATCCGGCGCTGGAGGAGGTGGCGGCGACCGTACGGGCGCTGCTCGCCCCGCACCTGCCGGACGCGGCCGGCGGCGCACCCCGCGCACTCGCCCTCGGCCTGGACGACGTGACGTCCGCGCCGCCCCTCGGGGTCGCCCCGGACGGGGGTGCGGACCCGGTGGACGAGGGCTACCGGCTGCGCGTGGACGCCGACGGCATCACCTGTCTCGCCCGCACCCCGGAGGGGGTGTTCCGGGGTGCCACGACGGCCCTCCAGCTCATCGCCACCGCCCGCGTCACCGGTGAACTGCCGTTCCAGGAGCTGGCGGACGCCCCGCGCTACGCCTGGCGCGGCCTCATGGTCGACCCGGCCCGCAGCTTCCTCACCCCGGACGAGGTGCGCCGGGTCATCGACCTCGCCGCGCTCTACAAGCTCAACGTCCTGCACCTGCACCTCACCGACAACGAGGGCTGGCGCATCGAACTGCCCGGCACCCCCGGACTGACGGCGGCGGACGCGGACTTCTACACGGTGGCCGACTACCGCGCGCTCCAGGAGTACGCCGCCCGGCGCTTCGTCACCGTCGTCCCCGAGATCGACCTGCCGGGCCACTGCGCGACGCTCCGGGCGGCCGTGCCCGGACTGCCCCCGGCCCCCGCCCCGGCCGGACTCGCGGACCGCTTCCCCTTCGTCCCCCCGCTCGACCTGACCGACGCGGAGACCCGCGCCGCCGTCACCCGCGTCCTTGCCGAGGTCTGCGCGCTGACGACCGGCCCGTACGTGCACATCGGCGCCGACGAGGCGTTCGGCGCGACCCCGGAGAGCTTCGACGCCTCCGTACGCGAACTGCGCGCGCTCGTCCGCGGGCTGGGCAAGCGCCCGGTGGCGTGGCAGGAGTCCGCACGCGCCGGCATCGGGCCCGAGGACATCGCCCAGTACTGGGTGGACGTGGCCATGATGGACCTCCCGGACACGGCGGAGGAGCTGGCCGCACGCCCCGAACTCGTGGCCGCCGGGCGGTCCATGGAGATCATCGCGGCGCTCAAGAAGTTCTTCGCCCCCACCGACGACGACCTCCGGCGGGTGGTCGAGTCGGGCGGGCGCGTCCTGCTGTCGCCGCAGTCCCACCTGTATCTGGACCGCCCGTACGCGGCCGGGTTCGCGCCGCCCGAGCAGGCCGCCGAGGCCGCCCGGCTCGGGTTCGACGGATATCGGCCGCTGGGCGTCCGGCACACGGCGGCCTGGGACCCGGGCGCGTACGCCGTCCCGGACGGATGCGTCGCCGGTGTGGAGGCCACGGTCTTCGCCGAACGCTTCAAGGGCTTCGAGGACGTCTCCCTGCTCCTGCTGCCCCGGCTGCCCTCGGTGGCCGAGGCCGCGTGGTGCGGGCGGGCTCCCGCGTGGGAGGAGTACCGCAACCGTCTGGCCCACCACGGACGGCTGTGGACCGACCGGGACCTGCCCTACTTCGCCTCCACCGAGGTCGTCTGGCGCTGATGCCCGCTCACGCCTCCACCCCGAGCAGCCTCCCGAACGCCTCGCTCCCCTCCGGCGTCACCTTCACCGCCCGCCCCGAGCCGACCCGCCGCACCCAGCCGCGTTCCAGGGCCGCCGTGCACAGCGCCGCGCCGAGGGCGCCGGCGAGATGGGAGCGGCGCTCGGTCCAGTCCAGGCAGGTGCGGACGAGGGGGCGGCGGGCGCCGGCGGGCTGCCGGTAGTCCAGGGCGTCGGCCAGCCAGTCCCGGCCCGCCGGGGTGACGGCGATCCCGGAGCCCGTGTCGACCAGGCCGCGCGCGGTCATCGCGTCCGCGAGGGCCACGCCCAGCCGGCCCGCCAGATGGTCGTAGCAGGTGCGCGCCCGCGCCTCGGCGTCCTGGCGCCCGGAGGCGGCCAGGGTGTGCGGGCGGGGCGTGCCGGGGGCGTACGCGGCCAGCGCCTCGGTCAGGGCTGCGGCCTCCGGGCCGGCCAGCCGTACGTAGCGGTGCCGGCCCTGGCGCTCCTCGGCCAGCAGGCCGCCGGCGACCAGGCGGGAGATCTGCTCGCTGGCGGTGGACGCGCCGACGCCCGCGTGCCGGGCCAGCTCGCCCGCCGTCCAGGCGCGCCCGTCCAGCAGCGCCTGGCAGAAGGCGGCCCGGGTGCGGTCGGCGAAGAGGGCGGCGGTCTCGGCGAGTGAGGACATGCCTTCATGGTGCCGCAGGGACGGTTCGGCGGCTGCCGAAGTGTTCCGGCCCTAGCGTGGGAGCCATGAGCCACGCGACGCCCCATGAGTTCAGCCGGTACGCGGAGACCCGGGCAGCCCTCGCCGACCCCGCGCTCGTCCCTCCCCCGCCGGATGCCGACGGGCTGCTCGGGCGGCCGATGACCCCGTTCGCCCGGCTCCACCACCGGGGCGAAGCCTTCCTGCTGCCCAACGCCTGGGACTACGCGTCGGCCGCCGCGCTGGCCGCCGAGGGGTTCGAGGCGGTGGGGACCACGAGCCTCGGGGTCGCGGCGGGCCTCGGCCTGGCGGACGGGGCGGCGGCCACCGAGGAGGCGACCGTGGCCCTGGCCCGCCGGCTGGGGCGGGGGCCGTTCCTGTTCAGCGTGGACGCCGAGGGCGGCTTCAGCGACGACCCGGCCGAGGTCGCCGTACTGGCCCGACGGCTCCATGAGGCGGGGGCGGCGGGGATCAATCTGGAGGACGGCCGGCCGGACGGCACCCTGACCCCCGTCGGGCTGCACGCCGCGAAGATCGCCGCGGTCAAGGAGGCCGCACCCGGGCTGTTCGTCAACGCCCGCACGGACACGTACTGGCTCGGGTGCGAGCAGGAGCGGACCGCGGACCGGCTGGCGGTCTACGAGCGGGCCGGGGCGGACGGGGTGTTCGTGCCGGGGCTGGCCGACCGGGCGGGGATCGCCGCCCTGACCGCCTCCCTCGTCACCCCGCTGAACGTGCTGTACAGCCCGGCCGGGCCCGGCCTCGCCGAGCTGGGCGCCCTCGGCGTGCGCCGGGTCAGCCTCGGCTCACTGCTCTACCGGGAGGCGCTGTCCGGGGCCGTCGCCACCGCCGCCGCGATCCGCGACGGCCGGCCGGTGAAGGGCGGGACGCCGTCGTACGGGGAGGTGCAGGCGCTGGCGCCGGGGGCCGGGTCAGGGGGTCGCGGCGGAGACGACGTAGACGACGGGTGACATCGGGTCCGTCATGTCGACGGTGATGTCCTGGGTGGGGCGCGGGTCCTTGTTGGTGTGGGTGGTGCCCGCCCAGGAGACGCCCTTGCCGAAGTACCAGCCGGCGATCTTCGTGTCGCGCTCGCCGATGGTGACCTTGCCGGGTTCCAGGGCCGCGCGACCGGTGCCGATCGCGGTCAGGAAGCTGTCCAGGCCGTTGGACGTCGTACGGAACTGCGCGTACATCCGGCTGGCCTTCCAGTTGTTCGTCTCGTAGTACTGGACCTCGGTCGCGTAGCCGGGGATCGGCACCTCGAAGATCCGGCGCAGCATCCGCGACGGCCAGCCGGGACGCAGGCCCTGCGCGGCGGCCTCGGCGGCCTTGTCCTGGCCGGAGCGGCGGCTCTGGCCCGCCGAGATCAGCAGATAGCCGGCCGGGACGCCGATGAGCAGCACGATGATCGTCGCGGTGATCAGGCGCCGGCGGATCAGGTGCCTGCGGGTCTCGCCCCGCCGCCCCTCCTCGTCGTCCGGCGGCGGGGACTGGCGCGGCACGACGGGGTGCTCGGCTGCGGTCATGGGTGTGGGGGTCCCTACGAAGTGCGGGTGTTGCGGTTGCTGCGGAGGGTGCTCGCGGCCTGGTCGTAGATCTGCGCGTACCGCTCGTACCGCTCGACGCGGCGGCGGTTGGTGCGGCGGAAGCGGCGGGCCACCAGCCGGGCGAGGTCGGCCGCGCCGACCATACCCGCCTCCGGGCCCAGCTGCGCCTTGGCGATCCTGGCCTCCGGGCGGTAGCCGCGGCCGGTGAGGTGGCGCTTGAAGGCGTCCCTGGCCGGTCCGATGAGGAGGTCGTCGGCGGCGCTGACGCCGCCGCCGATGACGAAGCAGGAGGGGTCGAGGGCGGCGGCCAGGTTGGCGAGGCCGACGCCGAGCCACTGGCCGATGTCCTGGAGGAGCTCGACGCACATCGCGTCGCCCTCGCGGGCGAGTTCGGTGATGAGCGGTCCGGTGATGTCGGGGATGTTGCCCTTGACCCGCTCGATGATCTGGTGGGCGACCGGGGAGTCGGCGGCGGCCAGCTCGCGGGCCTCGCGGACCAGCGCGTTGCCGGAGCTGTACTGCTCCCAGCAGCCGCGGTTGCCGCAGGGGCAGCGGTGGCCGCCGGGCACGACCTGCATGTGGCCGAACTCACCGGCGACGCCGTACTTGCCGCGCTTGACCTGGCCGTCCTCCAGGATGGCGCCGCCGATGCCGGTGCCGAGCGTGATCATGACGAGGTGGTCCTCGCCGCGCCCCGCGCCGAAGCGCCACTCGGCCCAGGCGGCCGTGTTGGCGTCGTTGTCCACCATGACGGGGACGACGAGCCGGGAGGCGATGGCGTCGCGCAGGGGCTCGTCGCGCCAGGCGAGGTGCGGAGCGAAGAGCACCTTGGAGCGGTCCGCGTCGACCCAGCCGGCCGCGCCGATGCCGACGGCGTGCACGTCGTGGCGGTCGGAGAGGTCGAGGACCAGTTCGACGATGGTGTCCTCGACGACCTTGGGGCTCTTGGACTTGTCCGGGGTCTCGGTGCGCACCGTCTCCAGGATCGTGCCGTCGGCGTCGACGACACCGGCCATGACCTTGGTCCCGCCGATGTCGATACCGACGGTGGGGACCCGGGGCGCCGTGAGGTGCGAGCGCCTTTCCCGGGTGCCCACGGTCCGCAGGACGGTGGCGCGGGCGGAGCCGCGGTGTGCGAAGTCGCGGTACGTGCTCATCGTCCCCGGGTGGATCGGTGTGACCGGGAGGGTGTGGTCCCGGTGGCGGACGGCGCCCGTCCGTCCCGATTCTGCCACTGCCCGGAGGGTGCGGCCGTCGGGCGGGGCGGACGGGCTGTGGTCCTACGCCTTGTCGACGGGGCCCGGACCGGTGGCGCGCTCCAGCTCGTGGCTCAGCTCCTCCAGCTCGCTGCCGCCCGCCATCTGGCGGGTCAGCTCGTCGAGCGTGATGCTCTCCTTGGTGTGGCTGCCGGCCATGACGCCCCGCTTGAGCAGGACGAACCGGTCGCCGACGAGATACGCGTGGTGCGGGTTGTGGGTGATGAGGACCACGCCGAGGCCGGCGTCCCGGGCGGCGGCGATGTACTTCAGGACGACCCCGGACTGCTTGACGCCGAGCGCGGCGGTCGGCTCGTCCAGGACGAGGACCTTCGCGCCGAAGTGGACGGCGCGCGCGATGGCCACGCACTGGCGCTCGCCGCCGGACAGGGTGCCGATGGGCTGGTCCACGTCGCGCAGGTCGATGCCCATGCGCAGCAGGGCCGAGCGGGTCGTCTCGCGCATCACCTTGACGTCGAGGCGCTTGAACGGTCCTGCGCCGGTCGTCGGCTCGGAGCCGAGGAAGAAGTTGCGCCAGACGGGCATCAGCGGGACGACGGCCAGGTCCTGGTAGACCGTGGCGATGCCCCGGTCCAGGGCGTCGCGCGGGTTGGCGAGGGTGGTCTCCTCGCCGTCGATGAGGAACCGCCCCGCGTCGTGCCGGTGCAGCCCCGCGATGATCTTGATGAGAGTGGACTTGCCGGCGCCGTTGTCGCCGAGGACGCAGGAGATCTCGCCCGCGTGGACCTCCAGCGAGACGCCTTCCAGCGCCTTGATGTTGCCGTAGTACTTGGCCACGTCGTCGAGCTCGACGAGAGCCTGCCGGCCGGCGTCCTGCGGCCCGTCCTGGGCCTGGGGGGCCGTCATTTCGTCGCCTCCGCGCGCTTGCGTACCCATGCGTTGAGCAGGGTGGCCAGGAGCAGCATCGCTCCCAGGAAGAACTTGAACCAGTCCGGGTTCCACTCCGCGTACACGATGCCCTTGCTGGTCATGCCGAAGATGAAGGCACCGACCGCCGAGCCGATCGCGGAGCCGTAGCCGCCGGTGATCAGACAGCCGCCGATGACGGCGGCGATGATGTAGGTCAGCTCGTTGCCGACGCCCTCGCCGGACTGCACGACGTCGTAGCTGAACAGCAGGTGCTGCCCGGAGACCCAGGCGGCGAAGGCGACGCCGAGGTAGAGACCGATCTTCGTCCGGATCACCGGGACGCCGACCGCGCGGGCCGCGTCCGCCCCGCCGCCGACCGCGAAGATCCAGTTGCCGAAGCGGGTGCGGAGCAGGATCCAGGTCGCGACGGCCACCAGTGCGGCCCACCACAGGAGCGTCACCTTCAGCTCGACGCCGCCGACGGTCCAGTACGAGGCGAAGAGCTTGCGGGCGGAGGGGAAGCCCTCCATGTTGCCGATGGTCTTCGTCGAGACGGTGCCGCTGATCAGCTTCGTGAAGCCCAGGTTCAGGCCGGTCAGCATGAGGAACGTGCCCAGCGTGATGATGAAGCTGGGGAGTCTCGTGCGGGTCAGCATGAAGCCGTTGAACGCGCCGATGGCGAGCGTGACCAGCAAGGACACGAAGACGCCGACCCAGACGTTGGCCGTCATCTGGTAGCTGAACATCGACGAGATGAGCGCGGAGCTGGTGACCATCACACCGGCGGACAGGTCGAACTCGCCGCCGATCATCAGCAGCGCGACCGGCGCCGCCATGATCCCGATGATGGAGGCCGCGTACAGCACGGTCCCGAAGCTGGTGGCGCGCAGGAAGCTGTCGGCGACGAGCGCGAAGAAGAGGAAGACCGCGAGCGCGCCGACGACGGAGCCCAGCTCCGGGCGGCCGAGGAGCCTGCGCAGCGGTGAGGTGCGCACCAGCCGCTCGTCGACGACGGCGGACGATCCGGGGCCGGCGGTCATCGGGTGCCCCGGTCGGCGTACTCGGCGAGCTGGGCGGCGTCGTCGGAGGTGATGATCTGCGGGCCGGTCAGCACCGGGCGGCCGCCGCCGAGCACATTGCGGTTGTAGCGGTAGAGCCAGAGCAGGTCGACGGCCTCGTAGCCCTGGAGGTAGGGCTGCTGGTCGACGGCGAAGCCGAGGGTCTTGGACTGGAGCGAGGCGGCGACCTTGGAGTTCAGGTCGAAGGTGTCGATCTCGGCCTTGCTGCCGGCGGTCTGCTTCGCCTTGACGGCGGCGTCGGCGAAGGGGGCGCCGAGCGTGACGACGGCGTCGATGTCCTTGTCGGACTGGAGCTTGGCCTCGATGGACGCCTGGACGTCGGGCATGTTGGTGCCCTCGACGTACAGGTTCTGCAGCCGGCCGTCGAAGGTCTTCTTCACTCCGGCGCAGCGCTGCTCGTGGCCCACGTTGCCCTGCTCGTGCAGGATGCACAGGGCCTTCTTCCGGCCGCGCTTGTTCAGCTCCTCGCCGACGGCCTCGCCGGCGATGGACTCGTCCTGGCCGATGTGGGTGAGGGCGCCGTACGCCTTGGACTCGGCGGAGCCGGAGTTCACCGTGATGACGGGGATGCCGGCGCGGACGGCCTTGGCGACGACGTCCTTCATGGCGTCGGGCTTGGCGAGCGTGACGATCAGCCCGTCGACCTTCTTGTCGATGGCCGCCTGCACGAGCTGGGCCTGCTGCTGGCCCTCGTCGTTCTTCGAGTACAGGAAGTTGATGTTGTCCTTCTTGGCCGCCATCTCGGCGCCCTTCTGGACGATGTCCCAGAAGGTGTCGCCGTCGCCCGAGTGGGTGACCATGGCGAAGGTCCAGCGGGGCGTGTTCACCGCGGCCCGGCCTTCGGCCGCGGCCTTGGCCGCACGCTCCTCCGCCCGCTTGCCGCCGGTGCTGCTGCATCCCATGAGGGACACCCCCAGCACCGCCGCAAGCACGGCGCCCATCGCACGTACCCCTGTCCGAACCCTTGCCACGACGCCGTGCCCTTCTTGTGCTGCTCGCTGTGCTGCCGGTGGTGCCGGGGCCCTGTGTGGTCCCGGCCCGGCTGGGCAAGTATCCCCGAGCCCGCCCCGCCGTCACCCGGAGGGGCACGCGGAGGCGGGCGGCGCGTCGCTCACCAGCGCACCGGCAGGCGGCGCACTCCCCGGATCAGCGTGCCGGGCAGCCAGTCGAACGGGGCGCCCTCCGGATCGGCCTCCAGGCCGGGGCAGCGCTCCAGCAGCGTACGGACGGCGATGCGGCCCTCCATCCGGGCCAGCGGCGCCCCCATGCAGAAGTGGATGCCGTGCCCGAAGGCGAGGTGGCCGCGGGTGTCGCGCCGGATGTCGAAGCGGTCGGGCTCCGGGAAGCGGGCCGGGTCGCGGTCGGAGCCGGCGAGCGAGACCAGCACCGCTTCACCGGGCTCGACGGTACGGGAGCCGATCTCGACGCGTTCCCGGGCGAACCGGATGGTGGCCGTCTCCACGGGTCCGTCGTAGCGCAGCATCTCCTCGATCGCGCCGTCGAGGAGCCCGGGGTCGGCGCGCAGCGCGGCGAGCTGGCCGGGGTGGGCGAGCAGGGCGCGGACGCCGTTGGAGATGAGGTTGACCGTCGTCTCGTGGCCGGCGACGAGCAGCAGGAAGGCCATGCCGACCAGCTCGTCGGGCGACAGCGCGTCGTCGTCCTCGTCACGGGCGGCGATCAGCGCGCTCAGCAGGTCGTCGCCGGGTGAGCGGCGCTTGTCCTCGATCAGCTCGCCGAGGTAGACGCCCATGGCGCGGATCGACTCGCCCTCCTCGAGCGCGTTCGCGGGGGCGACCACCCCGTTGGACAGCTTGCGGAAGGCGGACCGGTCGAGGTCGGGGACGCCGATCAGCTCGCAGATAACGGTCATCGGCAGCGGGAAGGCGAGCGCGTCCACGAGGTCGGCGCGGCCTTCCGGGACCATCACGTCGAGCAGCCCGTCGGTGATCTCCTGGACCCGGGGGCGCAGCGCCTCGATCCGGCGCGGGGTGAAGGCGCGGACGACGAGCTTGCGCAGCCGGGTGTGGTCGGGGGCGTCCATCTCCAGCATGTTGGCGTTGATGGGGTCGCCGCCCAACTCGCCGGGCAGCGCCCGCCAGTCCTTGCCGAAGCGCTGGTCGGCGAGGACGGCCCGGCCCTCCTCGTAGCCGACGACGAGCCAGGCCCGCTCGAACTCGTCCGTGCGGATGAGGTGTACGGGCCCGGCGGCGCGCATCCGGTCGTAGGAGGGATACGGATCCGCGGTGAAGCCGTCCAACCCGCGCAGATCTACCTCGACTTCGGACATGGGCCCACCCTCCCGGTCGCTTCGTCCCGGCCCTCGGAGCCGGTCCGTTCAGCGTAGGCCCGGGGGCTCGCCGGGGACGAGCGACTTCAGGGCAGGCTCGATCCGCTCTCGTCGTCGAGCAGACCGGCGTCGTGGACGAGCAGGGCGATCTGGACGCGGTTGTTGAAGCCGAACTTGGCGAGGATGCGGGAGACCTGGGTCTTCACCGTGGCGACGCTGAGGTAGAGCGTCGCGGCGATCTCCGCGTTGGACCGTCCCTGTCCCACGGCGACGGCCACTTCGCGTTCCCGGTCGGCGAGCAGCGCGAGGCGTTCGCGCGCCCGTGCGGTCCGGTCCACCCGTTCCTCCTGTCCGGGGCCGGCCGCGCGGGCCATGAGCTGCCGGGTGACGGCGGGCGACAGGACCGGGTCGCCGGCCGCGACGCGGCGCACCGACTCGACGATCTGCGCGGGCGGGGTGTCCTTGAGGACGAAGCCGGCGGCTCCGGCGCGGATGGCGCGGAGCACCTGTTCGTCGGCGTGGAAGGTGGTCAGGACGACGATCTCGGGGGCGTCCGGGCGCCCGCGCAGCAGTTCGGTGGCGCTCAGCCCGTCCAGGACCGGCATCCGGATGTCCATCAGGACCACGTCGGGCCGCAGCCGGTCGACGAGGGCGGCGGCCTGGCTGCCGTCGGCGCCCTCCCCCACGATGTCGATGTCGTCGGCGCCGCCCAGCATCAGGGTCAGCCCGGCCCGGACGAGCGGGTCGTCGTCGATGATGAGCAGCCGGACGGGCGCGGCGGGGGTGGTCATGAGGCCCACGGTAGCCAGGCCCGGACCGCGAACCCCCCACCGGGTTCCGGCCCGTGGTCGAGGCTGCCCCCGGCGAGGGTGGCCCGCTCGGTGAGGCCGATGAGCCCCTGGCCGGAGCCGGGCACCCGGGCGAAGGGTTCGGTGGGGGCCGGGTTGCGCACCTCGGCGGTGATGCCGGGGCCGGGGCCGCCGGTGACGGTGACGGTGACCTCGGCGCCGGGGGCGTGCTTGCGGGCGTTGGTCAGGGCTTCCTGGGCGATGCGGTAGACGGTGCGTCCGGAGGCGGCGGGCACGGCGTCGGGGTCGTCGATCCGGTTGTCGAGGGTGACCTTCATGCCGGCCTGCCGGGATTCGGCGATCAGGGCGTCGAGCGTGGCGAGGGTGGGCTGCGGCCGGTTGCCGTCGGTGTCCCCGTCGCGCGGGCTGCGCAGTACGCCGATGATCTCGCGGAGGTCCTGGAGCGCCTCGTGCGCGCTGTCCCGGATGACTCCGGCGGCGCGGGCGACCTCGGGCGGGGGTGCGTCGGGCCGGAATTCCAGGGCCCCGGCGTGGACGCTGAGCAGGGTCAGCCGGTGGGCGAGCACGTCGTGCATCTCGCGGGCGATGTCCTCGCGGGCGAGCCGCTGGGCCTGTTCGGCGCGCAGGGCGGCCTCGGTCTCGGCGCGCCGGGCGCGCTCCCGCAGGGAGATGACGAGCTGGCGGCGGGAGCGCACGACCATGCCCCAGCTGAGGACGAGCAGGATCAGCAGGACCCCGATGATGGTGGACGCGAGGAACGACGTGTTCGGGTCGGGGCGCAGATACGGCTGTACGGGGACGACGACGAGGGCCCCGGCGCCGACGAGGGCGACCGGCCGGAACGGCCGGTGGACGGCCACGCTGAACAGGGCCACCAGCAGGGCCCCGGCCGCGACCGGCTCCACGGTGGACAGCAGGGTCAGGGCGACGGCGAGCCCGACCGGCCAGCGCCGCCGGAACCACAGGGCGCAGCAGGCGGCGGCGCCGACGAGGGAGTCCACCAGCACGAAGGTGTCCGATGTGGTGGGGTCGGCCTCGATGGTGGTGAGGGTCGCCAGGCCGATGCCCGCCGCGCAGAGGAAGGCCGTGAGGTCGACGGCCCAGTCCCGCACGGTGCGGCGGGACCGGCCTCGGTCGCCCGGCAGCTCGGGGTCGGCCATCGCCGAGGGCAGCAGCCAGGGGTACTCCGTACGCGTCATATCGACAAAGCTACGCAGGTGGGCGGCGGCTTCCGGGGGTTCGGGGCGCCGGAGCGACCAAAGTCGCGCGGTCGGAGACTTTCGGACCCGGCGGGCAGCCCACCGGCCGACGCGGTGGCGGTGGGCCGGCGGCCAGGCTCGTGGCCATGAAGAAACTCTGCGAGACGGTCGGCTTCCTGGTCTTCGTCCAGGGGGTCGCGGGGCTGCTCCATGAATGGTTCGACTGGTTCCGCTTCTTCAACCTGGTGCAGCGGCTGCCGTTCGCCGCCGATTACTCCCTGTACGTGTCCCTCGTGCTGGTGGTGGCGGGGGCGGCGGTCATGGTCGCCTCGGACGCGATCAAGGAGTGAGGGGGCGGTGCGCTCAGGGGGCGGCCGGGCCCGCGCCGCGCCGCCCCCACGCCGTTCCGGCCAGCACGAGCACGGCGCCCGCGATCCCGGCGGCGCCCAGACGTTCGCCGCCGATCGCGATGCCGACGGCGGCGGCCCACAGCGGTTCCGTACCGAGCAGCAGGCTGACCCGGGACGGCGAGGTGCGGCGTACGGACCACATCTGCACGAAGAACGCGAAGAGCGTGCAGAACACCGAGAGGAAGAGCAGCCCGCCCCACTCCCGGACGCCGAACCCGGCGGCGACCGTCCAGGGCGCGGCGCCCGTTCCCGGCGCGGCGGCCAGCAGGGCGAAGACGGCGACGGAGCTGCCGAGCTGCACGGTCGTCAGGGACAGCGAGTCCGCGCTCTGCACGGCCTTGACGCGTGCCATGAGCAGGACGTGCAGGGTCCGGGCGAGGGCGGCGGCCAGCATGAGCAGGTCACCGCCGGAGGGGCTGGTGAATCCGCCGCCCTGGGTCAGCAGCACCACGCCCGCGACGGACAGCCCGGCGGCGGCGAGGAAGGCCCCGGTCGGCCGGGTCCGGGTCACGGCGGCCTCGGCGAGCGGGGTGAAGATCATGGTGAGGCTGATGATGAGCCCGGCGTTGGTCGCCGAGGTGTGCACGATGCCGTACGTCTCCAGCAGGAAGATCCCGCTGAGCACGAGGCCCAGCAGCCCGGCGCCCCGCCACTGGGCGGCGCTCAGCGCGCGCAGCCGGCGCCGGCCCGCGACCACCAGGACGGGCAGCACCACGGCGAACCGCAGCACGAGGACGGCGACGACGGTCCGCGGGGTGGTGATGCCCTTGGCGGCGAGATAGCTGGAGCCCCAGACCACCGCGACCAGCAGGACGGGCAGATCGGTGAGCCAGGCCCGGCGCGGCGGGGCGACGGCAGGGACGGTGACGGCGACGGAGGACACCTGGAACTCCCGTTTCTCCACAGGGACGACGTGGAGACGGCACCGGCTCGCACGGGGGAACGATCACGCTACCGGGCGCCCTCCTACAATGGCGAGCCCCGGGGACCGGCCCGTCGGCGGCCACCCGCACCCACGGAGCACGGAGTCGCCCGATGGCCGGAACACGCCAGGACGGAAGGGTCGAACGGGGCAACCGCACCCGGCAGCTGGTCCTCGCCCGAGCGGCGGCGGTCGCCTCGGTGGAGGGCCTCGAAGGGCTGTCGCTCGGCCGTCTCGCCACGGACCTCCGGCTGAGCAAGAGCGGGGTGTTCGCGCTGTTCGGCTCCAAGGAGGAACTTCAGCTGGCGACCGTCCGGGCGGCGGTCGCGATCCACGACGAGCACGTGGTCGTGCCGACGCGCGAGACCCCCGCCGGCCTGGGCCGGGTGCGGCGGATGTGCGAGGCGTGGATCGCCTACTCGCGGGACCGGGTGTTTCCCGGCGGCTGCTTCTTCTACGCGGCGCTCGCCGAGTTCGACGCCCGTGAGGGCGCGGTGCACGACGCGCTCGCGACCGCGCAGGCCGGCTGGTTCGCCTTCGTGGAGCGGCGGATCGAGGAGGCTCGGGCCCTGGGTGAGATCCGCGACGACTGCGACGCCGCCCAGCTCGCCTTCGAGATCATCGCGTTCCTGGAGCTGGCGAACGGCGACTCGGTGCTGCGGGGCAGCGCGGAGAGCTATACGCGGGCGCGGCGCGCGATCCTGGGGCGGCTCCGGGCGGTGGCGGTGGACCCCGCGTCGCTGCCCGCCGACGCGTAGGCCGAGTCCCGGATACGACGGTCGGCCCGTCGGATGTCGGCCCGTCGGAGAAACTAATAGCACGATCGTTCGTCTAGTTATAGGGTCGGAGCAGCCGCCATCGGGCGGACCCGCGCGCCAGAAGGAGACCGACCGTGCCGCAGATGCTCTGGAGCACCCGATGGCAGCCCGGCTCCGCCGCCGGGTCCGTGGAGCCCGGCGCGGAGGTGGTCGTCGGGGTCACCGAGTTCGTCACACACCGCCCCTGGAGCACGTTCTCCGTGGGTGCCGAGGGGATGCGGCTGCGCCGTACCTGGCCGGGGACGCCGGGCGCGGTCGGCATGTGGCTCTGGGTGGACCTGGGCCCGCGGATGAACCGTTCCGGTTCGATCACCGTCTGGACCGCTCACGAACACCTGCTGGGCTTCGTCGCCCGCCCCGACCACCGGCGGATCGTCCGTGCCCACCGGGACCGCGGCACCCTGCGCTCGGCGACCTGGACGGCCCCGTTCACCGACAGGTCCGCCGTGTACGACTCCGCGTGGCGACTGGTGTCGGGCACGGACCCGTGGCCCGTGACCACGCGCTGACCCCGCACGGCCCACACCACACCACGCATACGCCCGGCGAAGGGACACCAGCCATGGACATCATCCGGCTCGACCGGATCGCGGTGCTCGCATCCGTACGCCTCGTCGACCGGGCGGGCCCCGGCGACTGGAGCCGCCCCACTCCCTGTGACCGCTGGACGCTGCGCGCGCTGGTGGAGCACATGGGCGGCCAGCACCTCGGGTTCGCCGCCGCCGCACGGGGCGAGGGAGGCGACGCCGCCGCCTGGGAGCCCCGGCGGGCCGGGGACGATCCGGCCGCCTGGTACCGGGCGACGGCCCGGACGGTGCTCGACGCCTTCGCCCGGCCGGAGGCGTCGGAACGGCGGTTCACGCTGCCGGAGATCAGCACGGAGGCGACGTTCCCCGCGGCCACCGCGATGGGGTTCCACTTCCTCGACTACGTCGTGCACTCCTGGGACGTGGCCGCGGCGCTCGGGCTGCCCCTCGTACTGGCGGACGACGTGGTGGAGGCGGCCCTGCCGATCGCCCTGCGGGTCCCGGGCGGGCCGGCGCGCGAAGGGCCGGACGCCGCCTTCCGGCCCGCGCTGCCGGCGGCGGAGGGCGGCCCGCTCCCCCGCGTACTGGCGGCGCTCGGCCGCTCGCCGGACTGGCGCTGACCGCACCGGATTCGGCGTCCAATTCCCGCCGGTGTCCGGGGCGCCGAACGACTTTCCTGGTTCCTGTCAGCACGACCGGCGACGAACAGGAACCACGATGAACAGCACCCTCCCCACCCCCCGCACCGCGCTCGTCACCGGCGGCAGCCGGGGCATCGGCGCCGCGACCGCCCTGCGGCTGGCCCGGGACGGCGCCGATGTGGCGCTGACCTACGTCCAGGACGAGCGGGGCGCCAAGGAGGTCGTCGCGGCGATCGAGGCAACCGGCCGCCGCGCGGTCGCCCTGCGCGCCGACTCGGCCGACCCGGACGCCGCCGCCGAGGTGGTGCACCGGGCGGTCGAGTCTTTCGGCAGGCTCGACATCCTGGTGAA
This sequence comes from Streptomyces sp. NBC_00708, assembly GCA_036226585.1. Classification (GTDB taxonomy): domain Bacteria; phylum Actinomycetota; class Actinomycetes; order Streptomycetales; family Streptomycetaceae; genus Streptomyces. The sequence continues at coordinate 6,152,188 of CP108997.1, read as the reverse complement.
CAACGCGGGGATCGGCGTCCTCGGCCCGATCGGCACCCTCACGCCCGCCGATGTCGACCGGGTGCTCGCCGTGAACGTCCGGGCGGTTTTCCTCGCCTGCCGGGCGGCGGCCGAGGTGATGGAGAGCGGCGGGCGCATCATCTCCGTCGGCACCGCCCTGAGCCGGCACGCGGGCGGCCCCGGCGGAACGCTGTACGCGATGAGCAAGTCCGCGCTCTCCGGGCTGACCAAGCCGCTGGCCCGCGAGCTGGGCCCGCGCGGCATCACCGTCAACCTGGTCCAGCCCGGCGCCGTGGACACGGACATGAACCCCGCCGACGGCCCGTACGCCGACGGGCAGCGCGCGGCCAACGCGCTGGACCGGTTCGGCACCACGGCGGAGATCGCCGCGCTGATCTCGTACCTCGCGGGCGAGGAGGCCGCCTTCGTCACCGGGGCCGAACTGGTCGCGGACGGCGGGCACGCCGCCTGACCGGAGGGCGCCCCCGCCGCTCTGCCGCTCGCCGCCTCCCCGCCTACGCTGGGCGGGGAGGCATACCGCGAGACGTGAACAGGCGAGAAGGGACGATCATGTCCGGTACCCCGGCGCACACCCTGAACGACGGCCGTACGATCCCGGCGGTCGGGCTCGGCACCTACCCGCTCGACGACGACGCGGCGGAGAAGGCCGTCGCCGGAGCCCTGGACCTCGGCTACCGGCTCGTGGACACCGCGCTGAACTACGGCAACGAGACCGGTACGGGCCGCGGCGTCGCCCGCAGCGGGGTACCGCGCGAGGAGGTCTTCGTCACGACCAAGGTGCCCGGCCGGCACCACGGATACGAGAAGACGCTGGCCTCGTTCGAGGAGTCGCGGGCGAACCTCGGCCTGGACTACGTGGACCTGTATCTCATCCACTGGCCGCTGCCGAAGGTGGGGCTGTACGTGGACACCTGGCGGGCGTTGATCAAGCTGCGCGAGGAGGGGCTCGTACGGTCGATCGGGGTCTCCAACTTCACCGCCGAGCACCTGGAGCGGCTGGAGGAGGAGACGGGCGTGGTGCCCGCCGTCAACCAGATCGAGCTGCACCCCCGGCTGCCGCAGGAGGAGCTGCGGGCAGTGCACGCGGCGATGGGGATCGTCACGCAGAGCTGGAGCCCGCTGGGGCGCGGCCGTGATCTGCTGGCCGACCCGGACGTGGTGGCCGTGGCCGAGGCGCACGGCGTCACGCCGGGCCAGGCCGTGCTGCGGTGGCACACCCAGCTCGGTGCCGTACCGATCCCGAAGTCGGCCGATCCCGGGCGGCAGCGCGAGAACCTGGACCTGTTCGGGTTCGAGCTGACGCCCGAGGAGCTGGGGCGGATCTCCAGCGGGCCGCGGGAGCGGTTCGGCGGGGACCCCGAGGAGCACGAGGAGTTCTGAGACGCCCCGTTGCGACACGCCCCGGGGTCCCGTTCCGTCAGCCGCCGAGTTCCGTGTGGCGGGCGGTCAGCCGGGCCGCGCCGCGTTCGGTGAGCGTGCCGAAGAGGCGCAGCCGGGAGATGCCGCCGTCCGGGAAGATGTCGATCCGGACCTGGTCGGCGCGTACGGCCTCCGGCAGGACGAAGCGGTGGTTGGTGTCGGGCTGGAGCCGGGTCCGGGGCAGGAACTCGGTCCACTCGCCGGTCTGCGCGTCGCGGGCCGTCAGCCGCGCCCAGCCGGCCGCGTTCCCCTTGAGGTACGCGGTGTCGATCTCGACGGCGCGGATGTCCGCCTCTTCGACGAGGTGGTAGTGGATCCAGTCGTTGCCCCGGTCGCGCCGGCGGCGGGTCTCCCAGCCGTCGTCCATCTTGCGGGAGCGGCCGGGCTGGATGGTGTGGGTCGCCGGGGAGTAGAAGCGGTCGGAGGCGTCCTCGACCCGGCCGCCGTTCTCCAGGGCGACGACGTCGAACGTACCGAGCGCGGTCAGCCAGGCGGGATCGGGGGCGACCTCGCCGTAGACCCGCAGCCGCGCGATCCCGCCGTCCGGGTGCTGGTTGAGCCGCAGGTGCGTGAAGCGGCGTTCCGTGTCCACGGCGAATCCGTTGGCCGCGTGGCCGCCGACGGCGGTACGGGGGACGAGCGTCGTCCACTTCACGCCGGGGTCGAGCAGTTCCTCTGGGGACGGCGAACCGGGCAGTGAGACGGCCTCGACGGAGACGGCCTGCGGGTAGTTGCCGCGGAAGTGCGCGGTGTCGACCACCAGGCCGCGCACGATGCCGGGGGCGCCGAGCCGGATCAGGGCCCAGTCGTGGTCCTCGTCCGTCGGGTGCGGCTCGGAGGCACCCGCACCGCGCCGGCGGCGGGTCTCCCAGCCGTCCATGATCTTGCCCTTGTGCCCGAAGCGCTCCGGGTCGAAGTGGGCGGGCTCCGGCTTGAGCAGGTTCTCGCGCTCGGCGAAGAACTCGTCGTTGGCGGCGATCACGCCCGCGCCGAGCCGCCGGTCGGCGAGGTCGACGAGGTGGGTGAAGGGGAGGTCCGCGGCGCGGTAGTCGGCGTACGGGTCGCCGCCCCCGTACGGGTTCGCGTCGCCGGTGAAGTGCGCTGTCGCCGTCATGCTCGGTTGTCCCTTGTCTGGAGGCGGCCGGTGGGTTCGGTGAGGACGCCGTCGGCGGCGATGCGTACCCCGCGCAGCCAGGTGGAGCGGACCACGCCGTGCAGGGTGCGGCCGGCGTACGCGGTGACCTGGTTGCGGTGGAACAGCTCGGCCGGGTCGACGGTGAAGGTGTCTTCGGGGGCCAGGACCGCGAAGTCGGCGTCGCGGCCGGCCTCGATGGCGCCCTTGTGGTGCAGCCCGGCGAGGGCGGCGGGGGCGGCGGACATCCAGCGGGCGACGTCGTCCAGGCTGTGGCCGCGCCGGCGGGCCTCGGTCCAGATGGCGGGCAGGCCGAGCTGGAGGGAGGAGATACCGCCCCAGGCGGAGGCGAAGTCCGGGGTCTTGAGGTCGGTGGTGCAGGGCGAGTGGTCGGAGACGATGCAGTCGATGGTGCCGTCGGCGAGCCCCTGCCACAGCGCGTCCTGGTTGGCGGCCTCCCGGATCGGCGGGCAGCACTTGAACTCGGTGGCCCCGTCGGGGACCTCCTCGGCGGTGAGGGTGAGGAAGTGCGGGCAGGACTCGACGGTGACCCGGACGCCCTCGCGCTTGGCGGCGGCGATGAGCGGCAGGGCGTCGCTGGAGGACAGGTGCAGGACGTGGACGCGGGCGTTGAGCCGCCGGGCGTGGGCGATCAGGCCCTCGATGGCGGTGTTCTCGGCGTCGCGCGGCCGGGACGCGAGGAAGTCGGCGTAGGCGGGGCCGCCCTGCTGCGGCGCGGACGCCAGGTGGTGGGGGTCCTCGGCGTGCACGATGAGCAGCCCGCCGAAGCCCGCGATCTCGGCCATGGACCGGGCCAGCTGCTCCTGGTCCAGCTCGGGGAACTCCTCCACGCCGGAGGGCGACAGGAAGCACTTGAAGCCGAAGACCCCGGCCTCGTACAGCGGGCGCAGGTCCTTGACGTTGGTGGGGATCGCGCCGCCCCAGAAGCCGGTGTCGACGTGCGCCTTGGGCTCGGCGACGGCCTGCTTGACCCGCAGGTTCTCGACCGTGGTGGTGGGCGGCAGCGAGTTGAGGGGCATGTCGAGCAGCGTGGTGATGCCACCCGCCGCGGCGGCGCGGGTGGCGGTCCAGAAGCCCTCCCACGCGGTGCGGCCCGGGTCGTTCACATGGACGTGGGTGTCGACGAGGCCGGGCAGGAGGACGTCGTCGCCGAAGTCCTCCACGCGGGCGCCGGCGGCGGCCTCGGTGTCGTACGGCAGGACAGCCTCGATGGTCCCGCCGGTGACGGCGACCGAAGCGGGCCGGGTCCCCTCGGGGGTGACGACGCGCGTCGAGCGCAGTAGCAGCTTCACGTCCGAACCGGACACCCGTGCTCCTCACATCGCACTTTCAACGAACTGTTGAAGGAGTCTTCACTCGGGAGCGCGACCCGTCAAGACCTCTTCCCCGCGCCCCGGGCCCCTCGACACCTCCACTGGACGTTTCCACAAAGTAGAAGGGTAATTTCGGAGTGCGGAACGTAGAATGGGCCAGGTGCGGCGCGGACGGGCTCCCGCCCGGCCTGCGGACACCCGGACAAACGGGCGCTGACCGGCCATGACGGCCCCCGCCGGCTGTGGGCCGACCGGAAAGGGCCCGGTAGGCTGCTGCCTTGCTCCTCCGCTTCGAAAGGACCGTTGACGTGCCGCCGTCCCACGCCAGCACTTCCGACTCCAAGCCCGCCGGTTCCAGCGGCGGTGTGCAGTCCCTTGAGCGCGCCTTCGACCTGCTGGAGCGGATGGCCGACGCGGGGGGCGAGGTCGGCCTGAGCGAGCTCTCCGCGAGCAGCGGTCTGCCTCTGCCGACGATCCACCGCCTGATGCGCACGCTGGTCCAGTGCGGTTACGTACGCCAGCAGCCCAACCGGCGTTACGCGCTCGGCCCCCGCCTGATCCGCCTCGGCGAGTCCGCCGCGCGGCTGCTCGGCACCTGGGCGCGCCCGTATCTGGCCCGGCTGGTCGAGGAGACCGGCGAGACGGCCAATATGGCGCTGCTCGACGGGGACGAGATCGTGTACGTGGCGCAGGTGCCGTCCAAGCACTCGATGCGCATGTTCACCGAGGTCGGCCGCCGGGTGCTGCCGCACTCCACCGGCGTCGGCAAGGCGCTGCTGGCGCACACCCCGCCGGACGAGGTGCGCGCGCTGCTCGCCCGTACGGGGATGCCCGCCGCCACCGAGAAGACCATCACCACCCCGGACGGCTTCCTGGAGGCGCTGGACCAGGTCCGCAGGGTGGGCTACGCGGTCGACGACAACGAGCAGGAGATAGGGGTCCGGTGCCTGGCGGTGTCGGTGCCCAACTCGCCCACCTCCGCCGCGATCTCGATCTCCGGCCCGGCCGGCCGGGTCACCGAGGCGGCCACCGAACGGATCGTGCCGATCCTCCAGCAGGCCGCCAAGGAGCTGTCCGACGCGCTGGCCAGCAGCGGCGCGGCGGGCTGAGAAACCGTGAGGCGGGCCCGGACCTCCGAGAGGTCCGGGCCCGCCCGCGTGTCAGGCCGGCACCGGGGCCGTCAGCCGGCCGTCGAGCATCGTGACCGTCCGGTCCACGCGGTCCAGGTGCGTGCGGTCGTGGGTGACCAGGACCGTCGCGGTGGACCGCTGCCGGGTCAGCGAGACCAGCAGGTCCAGGACGGCCGCCCCGCGCTCGTGGTCCAGCGCGCTGGTCGGCTCGTCGACGAGCAGCAGAGCCGGGTCGTTCATCAGGGCACGGGCGATGTTGATCCGCTGGCGCTGGCCGCCGGAGAGCTGGTGGGGCCTGCGGCCGGCCTGCCCGCCGAGGCCGACCGCGTCGAGCAGGTCGAGCGCCCGCGCGCGGGCCGCCCCGGCCCGGCCGCCCGAGAGGTGCGTCATGACCTGGAGCTGTTCGACGGCGGTCAGGGACGGCAGCAGGTTGGGCTGCTGGAAGACGATCCCGATCCGCTCGCGGCGCAGCGCCGCCTTCTCCGCGCGCCCGAGCCCCGTGGTGTCCGTACCGGCGACGACGACCGCCCCCGCGTCCGGGGCGACCAGCGTCGCGGCCACCGCGAGGAGGCTGGACTTGCCGGAGCCGGACGGGCCGACGACGGCGGTCAGGGTGCCGGCGGGCACGTCGAGCGCGACGCGGTCCAGCGCGGTGAGGCGCCCGTCGCCGTCCGGGTAGGTGAGGGTGACATCGGTGAGCGTGAGGGTCATCGGGCACTCCCGAGCGCGGTGAGCGGGTCGACGGCGGTGATCCGCCGGATGGACAGGGCGGCCCCGGCCGCGCCGAGGGCGATCATCACGGCGGCCGGGACGAGGACCGTCGCCGCGTCCAGGACGAAGGGCACGGCCCCGCCGGCGACCAGGGCACCGATGCCGGAGGCGAGGGCGGCGCCCAGCCCCGTACCGAGAACGAGCATCACGACGGCCTGTCCGAGCGCGTCCTTGAGCAGATACGGGGTGGAGGCGCCGAGCGCCTTGAGGACGGCGACGTCTCCGCTGCGCTGGATCGTCCAGACGGTGAAGAACGCGCCGATGACCAGGGCGGAGATGGCGAAGAGGAAGCCGCGCATCAGCTGGAGCGAGCCGTTCTCGGCCTGGTAGGAGCCGATCGCGGTCAGGGAGTCGTCGAGCGTGAGCGTGCGGGTGCCCGCCGCCCGGTCACCGGCGGCCAGATCGGCGGAGCCCGTGGTGGTCAGCGCGATCACCGTGGCGCCGCCGTCCGCGTGCCCGGCCCGCTGCCAGTCGCCGAGGGCGGTCCATACGACCGGGGTGTGGCTGTACGAGGCGTCGCCCGCGACGGCGGCCACGGTGACCTCCCGGTCGCCGAGCCGCAGCCGGTCGCCCTTGCGTACGCCGAGCTCGTCGGCGCCCGCGCGCGAGAGCACCGCCTCGCCGGGGCCGACCCGGGCGGGCGCCAGACCGCCGCCCGGCTCGACGCCGAACGCCGAGACGGCGGCGGTGCGCTTCCCCGTACCGGCCGTGGCGTTCAGGGTGCGGATGCCGAGCGGCTGCGCGGCCTCCACACCGGGCCGCCCCGCCCAGGCGCGCCAGGCGGACTCCTCGACGGACGAGTCGGTGAAGGACACCGAGCGGCCGTCCGGCGGGGCGGCGAACGCCAGATGGTCGGCGTTCAGCCCCGTGACGGCCGAGGTGTTCTCCCGGGCCAGCCCGGCGGTCAGGCCGGACAGCAGGCCCACGAGCAGCGTGATCAGCACGACCACCGTGCCCATGAGCGCGAACCGGCCCTTGGCGAACCGTAGATCTCTCCATGCGACGAACATGGCTCCAGCCTCGTTCCGTCCGGGCCCGGAGACATCGCCCCCGGGCTGGTGCCGACATCAACCTTTCGATTGACCGGCCCGGGGCGGGCCGCGCCTACGCTGGATCCATCATGGAAACGCGCGTTCACCCCCCGGTAGCCGCCGCGCTGCGGCTGTGTCTGCACGGCCTGATGCTCGGCCTGCTGGCCCTCGCCGCCGCCAAGGCGTACGGGGACGGCGGCCCGCACCCCGGCGCGGTGACCGCTCTCGCCTGTGTGCTGGCGGCGGTGTACGTGGCCGGCGCGGCGGCCGGGTCCGTGCAGCCGGGGACCCGGGCGGGCGCCGCATGGCTCGCGTCGCTCGGTCTGCTGTGGGCGGCGCTGCTGGTCCTGTCGCCCGACGCGCTGTGGGTGGCCTTCCCGCTCTACTTCCTCCAGTTGCACCTGCTGCCGATCCGCTGGAGCCTGCCCGCCGTGGTGGCGACGGCGGCGGCCGCCATCGCGAGCTTCCTGCTCCACGGGCAGGCGGTCACGCCCGGCACGTTCATCGGTCCGCTGCTGGGCGCGGCCGTCGCCGTGGCCACGGTCCTGGGCTACGAGGCGCTGTTCCGGGAGAGCGAGCGGCGCCGCGAGCTCATCGAGGAGCTGGTCGCGACCCGCGCGGAGCTGGCCGAGGCGGAGCGCACCGCCGGCACCCTCGCCGAGCGGGAGCGGCTGGCCCGCGAGATCCACGACACCCTCGCCCAGGGCCTGTCCAGCATCCAGCTCCTGCTGCGCGCCGCCGAGCGCGCTCTGCCCGAGGACTCGCCGGCCGCCGCCCATGTGCACCGGGCGCGCGAGGCGGCACAGGACAACCTCGCCGAGGCCCGCCGCTTCGTCCGCGCCCTGACCCCGCCCGACCTGGAGAACGGCTCCCTGACCGCCGCACTCGAACGGCTCTCGGCCCGTACGAGCACGCCGGCGCTGGCCGTGCAGTTCGCGGTCAGCGGCACACCGGTCGAACTGCCGACGCCGTACGAGGTGGCGCTGCTGCGGACCGCCCAGTCGGCGCTGGCGAACACCGTGCGGCACGCGGGGGCCCGGCGGGCGGAGATCACGCTGAGCTTCATGGACACCTCGGTGGCGCTGGACGTGGTCGACGACGGACGCGGCTTCGCGCAGGACGCCTCGGCGCACGCCTCCACGGCGTCCGGCGGATTCGGGCTGCCGGCGATGCGCTCCCGGGCCCGCTCGCTCGGCGGCACCCTGAGCGTCGAGTCGGCGCCCGGCCAGGGCACCGCCGTCGCGCTGACGCTGCCGCTCCCGGTGGGCCGGACCGGGCGGGACGCGGCATGAGCGGGCCCGTGCGGCTGCTGCTCGCCGACGACCATCCGGTGGTCCGGGCGGGGCTGCGGGCCGTCCTGGACACCGAGCCGGACTTCCGGGTGGTCGCGGAGGCCGCCACCGCCGAGGAGGCCGTCGCCCGTGCGGCTGCGGGCGGGCTGGACGTCGTGCTGATGGACCTCCAGTTCGGCGCCGGGATGCACGGCTCGCAGGCCACGGCCGCGATCACGGCGGCGCCGGACGCGCCCCGGGTGCTGATCCTGACGACGTACGACAGCGACGCGGACATCCTGGCCGCGGTCGAGGCGGGGGCGGCGGGCTATCTGCTGAAGGACGCGCCGCCCGAGGAGCTGGCCGCCGCGGTCCGCACGGCGGCGGCCGGGCGCTCGGCCCTGGCCCCGGCGGTCGCGCACCGGCTGATGGACCGGATGCGTACCCCCGCCCAGGCGCTCACCAAGCGCGAGCTGGAAGTGCTGCAACTGGTCGGCGAGGGCCTGTCGAACGCCGAGATCAGCAAGCGGCTCTTCCTGAGCCAGGCGACCGTGAAGTCCCATCTGGTCCACATCTACGCCAAGCTCGGCGTCGACTCGCGTACGGCCGCCGTGGCGGCGGCGACGGCCCGCAGGCTGATCCGCCGCTGAATCCGCCGGGGTCAGCGGCGCGGCGGCTCGCCGAAGAGGTCGACGGCGACCCGCACGTCCCGCAGCGCCGACGCCAGGGCGCTGACCGAACCGATCGCCCCCGCGATCAGCAGCAGTGAGCGGCGCAGCCGGGGGATCTCGGGCGTCCCGCTGAGCGCCATCGCGTCCAGCGCCGCCAGCTCGTCCTCGGCGATGGCGCGGTCGGGGAACTGCGCGGGGTGGCCGGCCAGGGCCCGCCGGAGCCGGGAGACCGCCGTGCGCAGCTCCGCGACCCTGGGGTCCTCACCGCTGCCGGTCACCCGCTCCTGCCCGACGCTCTTCAACAAAGCTCCCCCTCGCACACCTTTGTGCCAGTGTTCCGGCCGGTTCCCGAACCGTGGTCAAGTGTCCGGGAGTGCGGGCAAGTTAACGCCATAAAAGGTGCCGGGCGCCACTCCGCGTACGCAACACACGCCGTACGGGTACGGGCCGGTGCGCGTTGACGGCCGCGGTGGGGTATCCAGGGCGGTATGACACATGCACACATCGCCGGGCTGCTGCTCGCCGCGGGCGGCGGCCGGCGGCTCGGCGGACGCCCGAAGGCCCTGCTGGAACACCGTGGCCGCCCGCTCGTGGAGCACGCGGTGCGCACCCTGCGCGAGGGCGGCTGCGGCCCGGTCCACGTGGTGCTGGGCGCGGCGGCCGACGAGGTGCGGGCGCGGGCGGATCTGGCCGGCTGCGCGGTGAGCGTCAACCCGGAGTGGACCGAGGGCATGGGCTCCTCGCTGCGGACGGGGCTCGGCGCGCTCGCGGACACGGGGGCGGACGCGGCGCTCGTGCTGCTGGTCGACCAGCCGGGCATCGACGCGCGGGCGGTGGCCCGGGTGTGCGCGGCGTACCGGGACCGGACGAGCCTGGTGGCGGCCTCGTACGCGGGGGAACGCGGCCATCCGGTGCTGTTCGGGGCGGACCTGTGGGCGGACATCGCGGCGGGTGCGGTGGGCGATCAGGGGGCGCGGGCGTATCTGCGGGAGCACCGCGCGGCGCTGAGGCTCGTCGAGTGCTCCGACGTGGCACAGGCGTACGACATCGACACCCCGGCGGACCTCTCGCACCTGGAGTGAGGGCCCTGGCACGCTGCGCCAGCACCCGGCCGGTTGTGTCGACCCGAAGAATCTCGACATCAACAAACCATTGAACTTCCACCATGAGGAAACTACTATCCACTGATCAGAAGCCCTCTGCACCTCAGACGGCGGCCACAGCCGTATCCCGGAGCCCTGGCACGCCGTGCCGAATCGGGTGGCCCGGCGGCCGTGCCGCCGTCCGCACCGCCCGCTGAAGGAGTGACAGCTCATGTCCGCACCAGCGCCGTCCTCGCTGGCCATCGTCGATGCCGAGACCCTGCCCCGGCAGGACGAGGTCCTCACCCCCGCGGCCCTCGCGTTCGTGGCCGAGCTGCACCGCCGGTTCACGCCCCGGCGCGACGAGCTGCTCGCCCGCCGCGGTGAGCGCCGTGCCGAGATCGCCCGCACCTCCACGCTGGACTTCCTGCCGGAGACCGCGGCGATCCGTGCGGACGATTCCTGGAAGGTCGCGCCGGCCCCGGCCGCGCTGAACGACCGCCGGGTGGAGATCACCGGTCCGACCGACCGCAAGATGACCATCAACGCCCTGAACTCGGGCGCGAAGGTCTGGCTCGCCGACTTCGAGGACGCCTCCGCCCCCACCTGGGAGAACGTCGTCCTCGGCCAGCTCAACCTGATGGACGCGTACAACCGCTCCATCGACTTCACCGACCCGAGGTCCGGCAAGTCGTACGCGCTGAAGCCGGCCGACGAGCTGGCGACCGTCGTCACCCGCCCGCGCGGCTGGCACCTGGACGAGCGCCACCTCCGGCTCGACGGCACCCCGGTGCCCGGCGCGCTGGTCGACTTCGGCCTCTACTTCTTCCACAACGCCCAGCGCCTGATCGACCTCGGCAAGGGCCCGTACTTCTACCTGCCGAAGACGGAGTCGCACCTGGAGGCCCGCCTCTGGAACGACATCTTCGTCTTCGCGCAGGACGAGCTGGGCATCCCGCAGGGCACCGTCCGCGCCACGGTCCTGATCGAGACGATCACCGCCGCGTACGAGATGGAGGAGATCCTCTACGAGCTGCGCGACCACGCCTCCGGGCTGAACGCGGGCCGCTGGGACTACCTCTTCTCCATCGTCAAGAACTTCCGTGACGGCGGCGCCAAGTTCGTCCTGCCGGACCGCAACGCGGTGACGATGACCGCCCCGTTCATGCGGGCGTACACCGAACTCCTCGTCCGCACCTGCCACAAGCGCGGCGCCCACGCCATCGGCGGCATGGCGGCCTTCATCCCGTCCCGCCGCGACGCCGAGGTCAACAAGGTCGCCTTCGAGAAGGTCAAGGCCGACAAGGACCGCGAGGCCAACGACGGCTTCGACGGCTCCTGGGTCGCCCACCCCGACCTCGTCCCGATCGCCATGGCCTCCTTCGACGCGGTCCTCGGCGAGAAGCCGAACCAGAAGGAGCGCCTGCGCGAGGACGTCTCCGTGGCGCCCGGCGACCTCATCGCCATCGACACCCTGCACGCCAAGCCCACGTACGACGGCCTGCGCAACGCCGTCGCCGTCGGCATCCGCTACATCGAGGCCTGGCTGCGCGGCATGGGCGCGGTCGCCATCTTCAACCTGATGGAGGACGCCGCCACCGCCGAGATCTCGCGCTCGCAGATCTGGCAGTGGATCAACGCGGACGTGGTCTTCGAGAACGGCGAGCACGCCACCGCGGACCTGGCCCGCAAGGTCGCCGCCGAGGAACTGGCCGCGATCCGCGCGGAGATCGGCGAGGAAACCTTCGCCGCCGGCCAGTGGCAGGAGGCCCACGACCTCCTCCTCCAGGTCTCCCTGGACCAGGACTACGCGGACTTCCTGACGCTGCCGGCGTACGAGCGGCTGCGCTGACCCGGGTTCATGTGGCTCAGCCCCGGTACCTCCTGGCACCGGGGCTGAGCCGCGTCAGGGGCACGGAGCGCCGCCGGGCGCCCTGGGGGCGCGGCCGTGCGTCCGTCCCGCGCGTCAGTCGTCGCCGTGCGGCGGCTGCCCCTCCCCTGGCTCGAGCGCTCCGCTACCCAGCCCCTCCCTGGCGACTTGAGCCAGGCGGCGCACCGTCGCATGGAGGTGCGCCGCCTGCGCTTCCACCTCGCCCAGTGCTCTGAACGCGGAGCCGTAGCGACGCTGGACGCCGGGATCGCGTTGCGGGATGCGCGCACTCCGGAGGTCGGGGCGGTAGGTGCCGCTCTGGGAGGTGGAACGGCGAACGTTGGGCCCGGAACCGAGGAAACCGTCCAGATAGTCGGGGTCGACCCGGTCACCGGTGGCCCGGACGACACCCCCCTCGATGTCCACCAGGCCGGCGCGGACCAGATCGGTGACGCTGACGGTGGCTCCGTCCCACAGGTCGGCACCGGCGCCCGCGCGCAGATCGGGGAGCGATCGTTCGAGGGCGGAGAGCGCCGCGGTGAGTTCGGCACGGGCCCTCCCGTACTCGGCGATCATGTCGCGCCGCACCACGGGCATGTGCGTAGCGGGGGTCAGGTCGACGTCGTCGTCGAGGAGGTCGATCAGGGGGATCTCCGCGGTCTGGGCCTCCGCGGGCACGAGGTCGCCGTCGGGATCGTTCGACGTGAGGTCGACCATGGTGACGGTGTCCGGCCGCGCACCCGTGTCATCGGGCCGGCGCAGGAGCCAGAGGTGTACCGGGAGGGCGTGCGACGAGGCGACGCCGCCCGGCAGGGCGACGATCCGCCGGACGACTCCGCGCCGGACCAGCTCGGCACGGATGCGCCTGCCCGCCTTGCGATAGGCGACGGAGGCCGGCATGACGACGAGCAGGTGCCCTCCGGGAGCGGTGTGCGCGTAGGCGTGCTGAAGCCAGGCGAGTTCGCCTTCCGCCCGGGACGGAGTCCCGAACTCCCACCGGGGGTCGAGCAGGAGTTCTTCGCGGCCCCAGTCGGTGACGGCGACGGGCGGGTCGCACACCACGAGATCAGCGGCGAGACCGGGAAAACGATCAGCGTGCAACGCGTCGCCGTGTGTGATGCGGATGTTCTCCCGGCCGGCCAATGCGGTGCGCGCGCGGGCGATACGGACACAGTCCTCATCGCTGTCCTGGCCGAGCCGGATGAGGCCGCGGGCGGGGCGCAGCTCGAACAACAGCGTCCCGACGCCACAGGCAGGATCGAAGACCGTCTGCCCGCCACGCAGGTCGGGAGCGAAGTGGGCAACGGCCCGGACGATGCGTGGTGAGGTGACGAGCTCGGAGCCGGAACGGCGGGCGGAATCGGTCAGCCGGGCCACCAGGGCGTCCACGGCCTCCGCCCGGCCCGCGTCCTTGGCGAGTCGGTCCAGCAAGCTCCGGAGGGGAGCATCGGGCGGATCGAGCAGCGGAGGGCCGTCCGGTCCCGTGGGCCGGTCCGCCGCCTCACGCACCGCGTCGCCGGCGAGGTACTCCGTGGCGGCCGCGACCGCCGCGACCGTGGCGTCCCCGTAGGCGGCCCGCAGCGCCTGCCACGTCTGCACCTCGAGGGAGACCTCCTGACTCTTGTCCCGCCCCTCCAGCCATTCCCGGACCGCGTCCCAGACGAAGAGCGGGCTGGAGGCACTGCCACCGGCGGCCGGGGGGAAGTCCTCGTAGCGGCGACGCCAGTTGGAGACGGCCGCGCGGGTCACTCCGGCCAGTCGCGCGATCTCGGCGCCGGTGACGAGCGCCGACGACGCCCCGGCGGACCGGCTCGGGGTGGGTTTGACGGTGTCGGGCATGAGCGTCACCGTACACGGCGGCTCACCCTGAACCGAGAAGCGCGGGCACGTTGACACAACTCACACACATCTCGATCCCGCAGAATCACAGCCTTGGAGGCGAAGGGCCGCTCCCCGTGCAGCGCTTCGACAACTCCACGGGCCTCGGACGCCTACCACCCAGGTGGCTCATTCAACGACGCCACGCACATCGGGGTATGGCACGCAAATACGTTAACTACGTCAACAGCTCCATACTGGTCATGTGAAGTCGCAGGGGGTGTACTGTTGCCTGCCGGGGGCTCGCACCGCGCGCATCACCCCTCCATCTGTCGGATGACGCTAGGGAGTGCCAGTGGACCTGCAGACGGTGGCCGGGCGGTTCCGGATCACAGGGGCCGTCGGCCGCGGGAACATGGGGCAGGTCCACCGAGCCCTCGATCTGCAAGCAGCGGAGAACGTGGCAGACCGCGAGGTCGCCCTGAAAACGATCCTGCGCAGCCGGACGGGTCTGGCGATCGGGGCCACTCAGGACGGACACCTGGTCGAGCGGTTCCGCCGCGAGGTGGACATCATGCGGCGCCTTTCCCCGCGTCACCCGAATCTCACCCGCCTCATCGCCGGCGGAGTCGACACCGCCGTCGCGCAGGGCGGCAGCGGCCTGCCCTATCTGGCCATGGAGCTTCTCGACGGCCATCCCCTGACCGAGCTGATCGACGAGGAGCCGCAGCTCCCCGTCTCCTGGGCCGCGGCCCTCGCCGCGCAGATCGCCGGTGGACTCGCCTCGGCCCACAGCGCGGGCATCGTCCACCGCGACCTCAAGCCCGCGAACCTTATGCTCACCCGCGACGGCACCGTCAAGATCCTCGACTTCGGCATGGGCCGGATGGTCGACGACACTGACCAGACCCGCCTCACCAGTACCGGCGTCGCCGTGGGCACCGCCCGCTACATGGCCCCCGAACAGTTCCGCGCCGAGCTGGTCACCGCCTCCGCCGACCTGTACGCGCTCGGTTGCGTCCTGTACGAACTCCTCATCGGCAAGCCGCCGTTCAACGCCAAGGTCGCCTTCGACCTCGCCGAGCAGCACCAGAACCTGCAGCCCCCGTCCCTCACCGTGATCCGCCCCGACCTGCCCGACGAGCTCGTCCTGCTGGTCAACCGCCTCTTGGAGAAGGAGGCGGTGAACCGGCCGTCGAGCGCCGCCCAGGTCCGCGAGATCCTGGTCCCGCTCGCCCTCGCCCCGGACGACAGCGCGGCCCTGCTCGGCCCGGAGTGGACGGCGATGGACCCGGTATCGAGGCTGCGCAAGGAGTTCCCCGCGCCGTCCGCCCCGGCGCCCGTTCCCGTGCCACGCCGCGCGCCCCGCGTTCCGGACGCGATGGATGTCTTCGGCATCCACCGCGAACTGATCGACGAATACGAGCGCTTCACCAAGGGCGCCACCGTCGTGCGCGACGGCCGGATCAGCGGCTTCATCGAGGACGACCTGGCGGGCAAGTCCCAGTGGCCCAACCCCTGGCTGTCCCTCAATCCGTTCTTCGACGACGGCGGCAACGTCCAGGACCTGGTCCGCGACGGCGTCCTGCACCAGAAGTGCGCCGAGATCTTCCAGGCAGGCAAGAAGGAGGACGCCCGCCGTCCCAACGGTCGGCCGCTCACCTTCCACCGGCACCAGCGTGAGGCCATCGACGCCGCGCAGGCCGGCGACTCGTACGTACTCACCACGGGCACGGGCTCGGGCAAGTCGCTCGCCTACATCGTGCCGATCGTCAACCAGGTCCTCAAGGAGCGGGAGACCGAGGGGCCCGGCGCGCCCGGCCGGGTGCGGGCCATCATCGTCTACCCGATGAACGCGCTGGCCAATTCGCAGCTCAAGGAGCTGGAGAAGTATCTGCGCCACGGTTTCGGGGCCGGCCGCGAACCGGTCACGTTCGCCCGCTACACGGGCCAGGAGAGCGACGAGCAGCGGCGCGAACTACGCAAGAACCCGCCGGACATCCTGCTCACCAACTACGTGATGCTGGAGCTCATGCTCACCCGGCCCGACGACCGGGCGAGTCTGATCCGGATGGCCGAGGGTCTGCAGTTCCTGGTCTTCGACGAGCTGCACACCTACCGTGGCCGCCAGGGGGCGGACGTCGCCCTGCTGATCCGCCGGGTCCGCGAAGCCTGCCGCGCCGCGGACACCCTCCAGTGCATCGGCACGTCCGCGACGATGTCGACCGAGGGCACCTGGCCGGACCAGCAGCGTGAGGTCGCCAAAGTCGCGGGCCGGCTCTTCGGCACCACCGTGCTGCCCCGGCGCGTCATCGGCGAGACGCTGGTGCGCGCCACCGATGAGGCCCCGGACGAGGTTCCCGCCGAGCGACTGCGCGCGGCCGCCGCACCTCTGGCGTACGAGGCACTGACCAAGGACCCGTTGGCGCGGTGGCTGGAGTCGCGGTTCGGTCTGGAGCGCGAGCCCGGTACAGGCCGTCTGCGGCGCTGCCCGCCGGGCACGATCGAGCGCGCGGCGGAGGACCTCGCCGCCCGGTCCGGCGTCGCCCCGGAAGCCGTCAGGGAGGCGATCCGCGCCACGCTGGAGGCCGGGTCGCAGGCCAAACACCCGGTGACCGAGCGGCCGTTGTTCGCGTTCCGGCTGCATCAGTTCCTCTCCAAGGGCGACACCGTCTACACGACGCTCCAGGATCCGCTGACCCGCCCGCTGACCCGCACCTACCAGTTGGAGCAGCCCGACAGCGACGGCAAGCCGCTGTTCCCGCTGGCGTTCTGCCGCGAGTGCGGGCAGGAGTACGTCACCGTGTGGCGGGCCGACGAGAACGGGACCTTCCGTTACGAGCCGCGCCGTGACACCTCCGGATCCGGCGGCCGGGAGGGCGAGGGCTACCTGTACATCGGCACGCCCGGCGAGGACTACGAGTGGCCGGCCGATCCCCAGCAGGCCGTCCAGGACCGGCGGCTGCCGGAGTCCTGGCTGGAGCCTGACGGCCTTGGTGTGAACGCCGTCAAGAAGTCCTACCGGCCGCGCGTGCCGAAGCGCGTCGTCGTCGACGCGTTCGGCCACGAGTCCGGTGAAGGCCTGGTCGCCGCGTTCATCCCTGCTCCGTTCCTGTTCTGCCTGCACTGCCAGATCTCCTACGAGCAGACGCGCGGCCGGGACTTCGCCAAACTCGCCACACTCGACCAGGAGGGGCGTTCGTCGGCGACATCCGTCGTGTCGGCGTCGATCGTGAAGTCCCTGCGCTCGGTCCCCGAGGACGTGCTGTCCAAGGAGGCCCGCAAGCTCCTCACGTTCGTGGACAACCGGCAGGACGCCTCACTGCAGGCCGGGCACTTCAACGACTTCGCCCAGGTGACGCAGTTGCGCAGCGCCCTGCATCAGGCGGCGCTCCTGGCCGGTGAGGAAGGGCTGCGCCACGACGACCTCACCCAGGCCGTCACCGAGGTCATGAATCTCAGGCCCCGCGAGTACACCGGCAACGCGAACATGGCCCCCGGTCTGGAGCGTCGCGCCACCAAGGTGTTCCGGGACGTCGTCGGCTACCGCCTCTACCGCGACCTCGAACGCGGCTGGCGCATCACGATGCCCAACCTGGAGCAGTCGGGCCTGCTCCGCATCGACTACGAGGACCTCGACTGGCTGGCGGAGCAGCAGGACCGCTGGCAGTCCACGCACCTCGCACTGCGGGACGCCGAACCGGCCCTGCGCTACGAGGTGGCCCACGCGCTCCTGGACCACATGCGCCGTCATCTCGCCATCGATGTGCAGTACTTCCGCGACGACTTCGACGCCCTTCAGCGTGCAAGCGAGGAGCGGCTCGTCGATCCCTGGGTGCTCTCCGAGGGCGACAAGCCGCAGGTCGGGACGGCGTACCCGTACGCGTCGAAGCCCGGCATGGAGCGTTCCGCACTGTTCCTGTCGGCGCGCGGCAAGTTCGGCAAGTACCTCAAGCGCACGGCGGCCGCGTTCCGGGGCCTGGGATCGGACGACGTCCAGACGGTCATCGACGACCTGCTGAAGGTCCTGCGGGAGGCTGATCTGGTGCACGAGGTGCAGGCGGGGCCGGAGCAGTCCGGGCCGGTGTATCGCCGTCGCCGGGCGGAGCAGCGCACCGGCTTCCGGGTCTCGGCCGCGTCCCTGATCTGGAAGGCGGGGACGGGCGAGAGCGGAGCGCAGGACCCGCTGACCCGGACGTACCACAGCGGTGAGGGCCCGCGCGTGAACCCGTTTTTCCGCCGCCTCTACCAGGACGCCGCCGCAGAGCTGGCCGGTCTGTACGCGCGTGAGCACACCGCACAGGTGGCGCCCGAGGACCGTGAACGCCGCGAGGAGGAGTTCCGTTCTGCCGAGCTGCCCCTGCTGTACTGCTCGCCGACGATGGAGCTGGGCGTGGACATCTCCTCGCTCAACGCCGTCATGATGCGCAATGTCCCGCCCACTCCGGCCAATTACGCCCAGCGCTCCGGCCGGGCGGGCCGGTCGGGGCAGCCCGCTCTCGTCACCACGTACTGCGCCACGGGCAACAGCCACGACCAGTACTACTTCCGCCGTTCCCGGGACATGGTGGCCGGCCAGGTCGCGCCGCCCCGCCTGGACCTCGCCAACGAGGACCTGGTCCGCTCGCATCTGCAGGGCATCTGGCTCGCCGAGACAGGCATGAAGCTGGGCCGTGCCGTGCCCGACGTCGTCGATGTCGCGTATGACCCGGACGGCGAGGAGCGCCCGGACCCGGACATGCCGCTACCGCTGCTGTCCGACACCCGTGACCGGTCGCTGGACGAGGACGCGCGGCGTCGGGCGGTCACGGCCGCGCGCACGGCCCTGGGGCCGCTGATCCCGGATTTCGCCGACACGACCTGGTGGTACGACGAGTGGATCGAGGACCAGGTCGCCAAGGCGCCCACGGCGTTCGACGCCGCGTTCGACCGGTGGCGGCAGCTGTTCCGTGCCGCTGTCCTGGACCAGTACGAGCAGAACCGAAGGGTCGTCGACCACACCCTCAGCCAGGGCGAGCAGGGGCGGGCCCGGTCCCGGAGGCGTGAGGCGGAGACCCAGACCGCGCTGCTCCTGAACCGTTCGTCGGACTCCAAGTCCGTGATGAGCGACTTCAGCCCGTACCGCTACCTGGCCTCCGAGGGGTTCCTGCCCGGCTACAGCTTCCCCCGGCTGCCGCTGGCCGCGTACATCCCGCGCTCCGGCAACCGGCGGAACGCGGACGGCGACTATCTGCAGCGGCCCCGCTTCCTCGCCATCCGCGAGTTCGGCCCCGGCGCGCTGATCTACCACGAGGGCGCCCGCTACCAGGTCACCCGCGTGCAGTTGCCTCCCGATGCCTCGGGCGACCTGGCGACGGCCGAGGCCAAGCGCTGCGACCACTGCGGCTACCACTACGAGGGGTCCGCGGGCGCCGACGTCTGCGACCTGTGCCAGGAGCCACTGACCGGCCGGCGCACCAGCCTGCTGCATCTGCACACCGTGTTCACGACACCGCGGGAGCGGATCTCCTCCGACGAGGAGGAGCGGCGCCGGGCCGGCTTCCGGCTGGAGACCTCGTACGCCTTCCAGGACCACGGCACCCGCAAGGGCCGCCTCACCTCGCACGTCACGGACGCGGAGGGCGCACCGGTCCTGGACCTGGACTACGGCGACTCGGCGACCGTCCGCATCACCAACCTGGGCCGGGTCCGCGACAAGCAGGGCGAGCCGGACGGCTACTGGCTCGATCTCGGCGACGGGCGCTGGCTCAACGACAAGGCCGCCGCCGAGGCCATCGAGGGCACCGGCATGCCGGTCGTCGACGAGGAGGGCAACGAGAAGCGCCGCAAGAAGCGCGTCCTGCCGTACGTGGAGGACCGGCGCAACATCCTCGTCGTCACGCTCGACGAGCCGCAGCCGGAGCCCGTCGCACTGTCGTTCATGTACGCCATGGAGCGCGGCATCGAGGCCGCATTCGAGCTGGAGGACGCCGAGTTGACGGCCGAGCTCCTGCCGCCGGACGACGGTCCGCGCCGCCGGGTCCTGTTCACGGAGGCCGCGGAGGGCGGGGCGGGCGTGCTGCGCCGCATCCAGCACGACAAGCGTGCCCTCGCCGAGGCCGCCCGCACCGCACTGGAGATCTGCCACTTCGACCCGGCCGACGGCACGGACAACGGCGGCCCGAGCAGCGACGAGAAGTGTGCCCGGGGCTGCTACGAGTGCCTGCTCACCTATGGCAACCAGGGCGTCCACCGGCAGCTGAGCCGCCATGCGGCGCGCCCGCTGCTGTTGCGCCTGGCAAGCGCGACGACGCTCAAGGAGGACCGGGGTGAGTCGCGCACCGAGCAGTTCCGGCGGCTCGCGGCGCAGAACCCCCAACGGCCCTCCGCCGGCACCCCGCTGGAGGCGGATCTCACCGCGCTCGTCGAGGCCGGGGATCTCCTCGGCTGGCTCCGGGCGAAGGGCCACCGGCTGCCGGACGAGTCGGGCACACTGGTCCCGGAGGCGGATGCCAGGCCGGACTTCGTCTTCCGGCCGGCCGGTGCGAACGTCGCGGTGTTCGTCGCCGGCCCTTCCCACGGTACTGATCCGACCCGGGACGGTGGCGCCGTCGAGCGTCTCGAAGACGCCGGCTGGGAAGTGCTGCACTTCGCCCCCGGAGCGGACTGGGACGCCATCGTTGGCGCCAACTTCGGCTATTTCCGCACCCGTTGACCTCACTCGCTCCGCACCCTCCGTACGCGTCGAAGGATCCGAGACATTCCATGAGCCTCACGTACTCCGCCGGTTCCCTGGTGGCCGCCCGCGGCCGCGAATGGGTGGTGCTGCCCGAGAGCGCACCCGACATGCTGGTGCTGCGCCCGCTGGGGGGCGGCGACGACGACATCGCGGCCGTCTTCCCCGCCTTCGAGGAGGTGCGCCCGGCAGAGTTCGCCGCCCCGGACGCCGACGACCTCGGCGACCAGCGGGCCGCCGGACTGCTGCGCACCGCGCTGCGGGTGGGCTTCCGTTCGGGTGCGGGCCCCTTCCGTTCGCTGGCCTCGATCGCCGTCGAGCCGCGCGCCTACCAGCTCGTCCCGTTGCTCATGGCCCTGCGTCAGAACACGGTCCGGCTGCTGATCTCGGACGACGTCGGCATCGGCAAGACCGTCGAGGCGGGGCTCATCGCCACCGAACTGCTCGCACAGGGCGAGGCGAGCCGGATGACGGTCCTGTGCGCGCCCGCGCTCGCGGAGCAGTGGCAGGGGGAGCTCCGCGAGAAGTTCGGCATCGACGCCGAGCTCGTCCTCGCCTCGACCGTGTCCCGTCTGGAGCGCGGTCTGGATCTCGGCCAGTCGCTCTTCGACAAGCACCCGCACACCATCATCTCGACGGACTTCATCAAGTCCACCCGCCACCGCGAGGACTTCGTCCGCCACTGCCCGGACCTGGTCATCGTCGACGAGGCGCACACCTGCGTCTCCGCAGACGACACCCACACGGGCGGCAGGTCCGGGACCAGTCAGCTCCGTTACGAGCTGCTGCAGCGCGTCGCCGCCGATCAGGACCGGCACCTGCTGCTGCTGACGGCGACCCCGCACTCCGGCAAGGAGTCCGCGTTCCGCAACCTGCTCGGCCTGGTCCGCCCCGAACTGGCGACCGTCGACCTCGAGAGCCCGGCCGGCCGCGCCAGGCTCGCCGAGCACTTCGTCGCACGTAAGCGCGCCGACGTACGCCAGTACCTCACCAAGGAGGACGGCCTCGCCGACGACTCGCTCGCCGAGCGCACCGCCTTCCCGTCCGACCGCTGGATGAAGGACGAGCCGTACAAGCTCACGCCCGAGTACCGCGCCCTGCTGGACGACGCCATCGCGTATGCCGCCGACCGCGTGAAGACGGCCGGCAGCCAGGGCAAGCGCGAGGCGCGGATCGCCTGGTGGTCGGTGATCGCTCTGCTCCGCTCGATGGTCTCGTCGCCGGAGGCGGCCGCCCAGACGCTGAGGACCCGTTCCACGGCGGCCGTCGCGCGCAGCGCGGAAGAGGCCGACATCCTCGGCGCCCCGCTCAACCAGGACGCCGCCGACACGGACGCGCTGGAGGGGCTGGACGTCGCCCCGGGTGCGAGCGAGAGCGAGAACGCGGGTGCCCGTCTGCTGGAACTGTCCGAGCGGGCCGCCGCCCTGGCCGGCCAGCAGGGCGACGCGAAGCTCAAGGCACTGGTCAAGCACCTCAAGTCGCTGCTCGCCGACGGTTACCACCCCATCGTCTTCTGCCGCTACATCCCGACCGCGGAGTACCTCGCCGCGGAGCTGGGCGACGCGGACGGCAAGCCGGGCAAGCTCGGCAGGAAGGTACACGTGGCGGCCGTGACCGGCACCCTGTCGCCGCAGCAGCGCCTGGAGCGGATCGAGCAGCTCGGCGCCGAGGGCGTGGACGACCCGGCCTCCCGCCGGGTCCTGATCGCCACGGACTGCCTGTCCGAGGGCGTCAACCTCCAGCACCACTTCGATGCCGTCGTCCACTACGACCTGGCCTGGAACCCGACCCGGCACGACCAGCGCGAGGGCCGCGTCGACCGCTACGGACAGAAGCGCGACCAGGTCCGGGTCATCACGATGTTCGGTGAGGACAACGGCATCGACGGCAAGGTCCTCGAAGTCCTCTTCAAGAAGCACCGCCAGATCCAGAAGGACCTCGGCATCTCCGTCTCCGTCCCCGACGAGACCGCGTCCGGTGTCACCGACGCCGTCGTGGAGTGGCTGCTGCTGCACGGCCGCCGGGGCAGCCAGGAGGCCCTCTTCGAGGTCCCGGGTGCCCAGCAGACCCTGGACCGCGTCGAGCGGGACTGGAATTCGGCCGCCGAGCGCGAGAAGACCTCCCGCTCCAAGTACGCGCAGCGCTCCATCCACCCGGAGGACGTCGCCCGTGAGGTGGCGTCGGTACGCGCCGCGCTGGGCGGCGCCCACGAGGTCCGCGACTTCGCCCTCGCCGCGTTGCACGGCCTGGACGCCCTCGTACGCGACCCGCGCGACGGTTCCGGCGACTTCACGGCCCAGATCGGCGGCGCCCCGGCCGGGCTGCGCGACGCGCTGGCCGCCACGCTCGGCAACCGCGTCGTGGAGGAGGACCGCGAGATCCCGTTCCGCACGTCCCCGGCGATCGCCCGGGGCGAGGCAGCCCTGGTGCGCACGGACCCGGCGATCGGCGCCCTCGCCTCGTACGTCCTCAACTCCGCGCTGGACAGCGACACATCGGGGCCTCGGCCGGCCCGCCGCTGCGGAGTCGTCACCACGGACGCGGTCACGTCCCGTACGACGTTGCTCCTGGTCCGCTACCGCTTCCACCTCACCCTTCCGTCCCGTACGGGCGAGAAACAGGTGGTCGCCGAGGACGCCCGGCTGCTCGCTTTCGAGGGGATGCCGCAGCGCGCCCGCTGGCTCGACGACGAGGCGGCGGCCGAGCTGCTCGCGGCCCGTGCCTCGTCCAACACCAACCCGCAGATGTCCCGCAACCAGATCACGCGCACGCTGGACGGCCTGGGCGAACTCACGGCCCACCTGGAGGAGTACGGGGAGCGGCTGGCGGCCGAACTGGACGCCTCGCACCGCCGGGTCCGCAGGGCCGACACCGACACCCGGCTCCGGGAGATCGTCCGCGGTCTGAAGGTCGTCCCGCAGAAGCCCGCCGACATCCTCGGCGCCTACGTATACCTGCCCGCGAACCCGGCCGCCGCCGGCGTGACCCCCGCTGGAGCTGTCGCCTGATGTCCGCCGCCACCCGCACCGCCCCGGCCTTCACCTCCGTCACGACGGTCGGCGGCCTGCTCCCCTCCGACATGCTGCTGCGCATCGCGGAGGCAGCGAAGCTGCCCGGCACGAAGCCGGCCGACTACCACCTGCCCGCTTCCGTTGCCGTCCGCGATGAGGCGGAGCGCGCCTGGGAGTACCTCAAGCCGCTCTGGCGCGACCTGCGCACCGCCCTGCCCTCCGACCCGAAGACGGGCGCCCCGGCCGCCGACCCGACGGGCCGCGCGGGCAACGACTGGCTCGCCCAGTTGTTCCGCAAGCTCGACTTCGGCCGCCTGACGGAGGTGGGCGCGCCGGGCATCCCCGCCGGCATCGACCCGTCCAAGTACTTCCCCGTCTCCCACCGGCACGGCGCGGCGCTGGTCCACCAGATCCCCTGGAACCAGGAGCTCGACAAGCGGGCCTCGGCCGGGCAGGTGCCGGCACAGTCCATGCTCCAGGACTGCCTCAACCGCACCGAGGCCCACCTGTGGGCGATCCTCACCAACGGCCGGCGCGTCCGCCTGCTGCGCGACTCGTCGGCGCTGGCGACGGCCGCGTACGTCGAGTTCGACCTCGAGTCGATCTTCGACGGTGAACTCTTCAGCGAGTTCGTGCTGCTCTACATGACGCTGCACGCCTCGCGCTTCGAGGTCGGTGACGGGCAGCCGGCGTCGGGGTGCTGGCTGGAGAAGTGGCGCTCGGAGGCGGTGACGTCGGGGGCCCGCGCCCTCGATCAGCTCCGCCTCGGTGTCCAGCACGCGCTCACCGTCCTCGGCACAGGCTTCCTGCGCCACCCCGCCAACACGGCACTGCGCGAGGACGTGAAGCCGAAGGAGCTTCAGGCCGCCCTCCTCCGTCTCGTCTACCGGCTCCTCTTCGTCTTCGTCGCCGAGGACCGCGAGTCCCTGCTCCGCCCCGACGCGACCGAGCATCAGCGCGAGACGTACGAGAAGTACTTCTCCTCCGCCCGTCTGCGCACCCACGCCCGCCGCCGGCAGGGCACGGCCCATGGCGATCTCTACGAGGCCCTGCGCATCGTCCTCGACGCGCTGGGCGCCGAGGGCGGCCGGGAGGAGCTGGCCCTCCCCGGCCTCGGCGGCCTCTTCTCCCACAAGGACGTGGACGCCCCGCTCGACGGCCTGAAGCTGTCGAACGAGTCGCTGCTGACCGCCGTCCGCCACCTCGCTCAGGTCCGCGACCCCGGCGCCCGTCGCTGGCGTTCCGTCGACTACCGCCACCTGGACGCCGAGGAACTGGGCTCGGTCTACGAGTCCCTGCTCGAACTCGAACCGAAGCACTCGGCGTCCGACCGCGCCTTCGAGCTGGTGGAGGTCGCGGGCAACAGCCGCAAGACGACGGGAAGTTACTACACCCCGTCCTCGCTCATCGAGTGCCTGCTCGACACCACGCTGAACCCGGTGATAGACGATGCGGTCAAGCGGGGTGAGGAGCGTGCCGCCACGGCCGGCCGCCCCGACCCGGCGGACGACATCGTCGACGAGCTGCTGTCCCTGACGGTCTGCGACCCCGCCTGCGGCTCGGGCCACTTCCTGGTGGCGTCGGCCCGCCGCATCGCGAAGCGGGTCGCGTCGGTACGCGAGCGCAACCCGGAGCCGACGGTCGACGCGGTACGCCACGCCCTGCACGAGGTCATCGCCCGCTGCATCTACGGCGTCGACCTGAACCCGATGGCCGTGGAGCTGGCGAAGGTCTCGCTGTGGCTGGAGGCGCTGGAACCGGGGAAGCCGCTGGGGTTCCTGGATGCGCATGTGAAGCACGGCAACGGCCTGATCGGTGCGACGCCGAAGCTTCTGGCGGGCGGCGTGCCGGACGACGCGTTCAAGCCGATCGAGGGGGACGACAGGAAGTACGCGGCCGGGCTGGTCAAGCGGAACAAGTCCCAGCGGGGGGGCCAGGACGAGCTGACCTTCGACACGGAGACCCTGCCTGGCAACGACCGTTACGCCGCCGAGCTCGCCCGCATCACCGCCGCCCCCTCCGACCTCTTGGAGCAGGTGCGAGCGCAGGAATCCGCCTACCGGGCCCACACCGAGTCGGATGCCTACGTCGACGACATGCACGCCGCCGACGCCTGGTGCGCCGCCTTCGTCTGGCCCAAGCATGACGGCGCCCCCGAGGCCCCGACCGACCAGGTATTCCGGGCGCTACGGAGCCGAATCCGGTCAGCCGTACCGGAGACCACCCACACCGAGATCTGGGAGCTGCGAAAGCAGTACCACTTCTTCCACTGGCACCTCGAGTTCCCCGAGGTGTTCGCGGTCCCTGAGTCGGGCACGGGTGTCCAGCCGGGGACGGGATGGGCCGGCGGGTTCGACGCGGTGGTGGGGAATCCGCCGTGGGAACACCTGGAACTCAAGGAACAGGAGTTCTTCGCTGCTCGATCTCCCGAGATCGCCAATGCTGCGGGGGCCCTCCGCAAGAGACTCATCGATGGACTCAGAACCGAAGACGCGTACCTCTACGGCGCATATCAGGCCGCCAAGCGACAAATCGATGGGACTCGGCACTTTGCAAGTGTCTCTGGGCTCTACCCCCTGTGCGGCCGGGGGCGTATCAAAACTGACACGATCTTTGCGGAACAAGACCGACGCCTCGGCTCGCCCCGAGGTCGGATCGGAATCATCGTTCCGACTGGCATCGCGACGGACGCGACGACGCAGTTCTTCTTCAAGGACCTGGTTGCCAAGGGCGCGATCGCAGCCCTCCACGACTTCGAGAATGCCGCGCCCGTTTTCCCTGATGTCCACCGCTCGTTCAAGTTCAGCGTCCTGTCCCTGACCGGTCGCGCCAATCCGATACAGGATGCCCGATTCGGCTTCTTCCTCCACGATCCGGCCGAACTCTCAAACTCGGAGAAGACGTTCACGCTCTCCCCCCAAGAGATCATTCTTCTCAACCCCAATACAGGCACCTGCCCAGTCTTCCGAAGTCGCCGGGACGCTGAAATCACCTTGAGTATCTACCGCCGCGTCCCAGTACTGGTCAACGAAGGCAAGAAGGACGGCAACCCGTGGGGGGTGAGCTTCATGCAAGGTCTCTTCAACATGACCAGCGACTCCCACCTGTTCCGACCCTCTGCCCAGAACAACGAGACCTTCGACGACCTACTCCAAGACGGCTGGGCCTTGGATGGAAACGTGCTTGTCCGCGGTGCCGAGCGCCTTCTTCCGCTCAACGAGGCCAAGATGCTTCACCACTACGACCACCGCTGGGCGACCTACACAGTCGACGGCTCTGTGCGCGCCTTCACCCCCGCGGAGAAACAGGATCCCTCAGCCGCCCCCTTGCCGCGCTACTGGGTGCCAGAAAACGACATCCCGACTGGCAAATTCGATGAAATCGGCAAGGAGATCAAGGAATCAGGCGTCACCTCTCGCCTTGCCAGCAAGGGTTGGGATCGAAACTGGAGCATTGGCTTCCGCAAGATTTGCCGGGCCACCGATGAACGGACCGCCGTCACATACGCGTTCCCAAAGTCAGGTCTCGGCGACTCGGGAAATATTCTGGTGCCGAGTACCGCAATCGCACCTTCCCTGCTCTACGTGAACTCCACCGCCATCATCCTCGACTACGTGCTTCGCCAAAAGCTCGGTGGAACCAACTTGAACTTTTTTCAGTTCGAACAGCTTCCGTTTCTCAGCCCTGAGCAACTCGACGACCACGCTCAGTGGATTACCCCACGCCTAGTCGAACTGACCTATACGAGCTCTGACATGGCCCACTTCGCCCGTGACCTCGGCGACACTGGAAGCCCCTTCCGCTGGGTCGAAGACCGGCGAACCGTCATCCGCGCCGAACTCGACGCCCTCTTCTTCCACCTCTACGGCATCACCCGCGACGACGCGTCGTACATCCTCGACACGTTCCCCATCCTGAAGCGCAAGGACGAGGCAGCCCACGGCGAGTACCGCACCAAGCGCCTGATCCTCGACGAGTACGACCGCATGGCCGCCGCCGGCGTCACCCTGGAAACGCCCCTCACCGAAGGGGAGAACGGCAGCTACCGCTCCACCCTCACCCCGCCTCCCGGCCACGGCCCCCGCCACGACTGACCGATCCCCCGGGGTGACCACGCCCGTGGCCATCCCGGGGGTGCCCGACCCTCGCCCAAGGAACCGAGACACGTGGTACGCCTGAACCAGTCCAGCAACCCTCGCGCGATCGTCGTCCTGTCCTCGGGTACCGACTGGGGCACCCGTGCCGCCGGCCAGAAGCGAAGCAGCGGCGCCGAGTCCTCCCTACCCAGGCGGCAGCCCGCGAAGATCAAGGCGCTGCAGCAGACCATCGAGGCGCTCCGCTCGGCCATCGAGAAGAAGCGCTGGCACGAGGCGCGTTACGCACTCAGCCGGGCCCGGGCGATCACGCATGCCCTCCCCGCCCACATCGCTCCCCAGGAACGCGAGAGGCTCGCGGCGCTCCGCAAGAAGTACGCGGCGCGCAACACGCCGGCCGCGCAGAGCGCCCGCCGGGCCAAAGTGGTCCCGCCGCAGCGTGCCGGCGGCAAAAAGCCCGCCCCGAAGACCTCTGCCAAGAAGAGACCCGCGAGCAAGGGAGCGGGACGGAAGCCCGAGTCCGCGTCCACGCCCAAGCCCGTAGGCGAACTCGGCGACCGGCTCATCAATCGCGCCTCGCTCGGATACGGCCCCGTCGATCAGCCCGGCCCGCGATCCGCTGCGGCATCGCGCACAGCACAAGCCGGTCAACACGAGCCCAAGGAGTTCCTCACATGACAGCAGGTACCGCCGATGAGCCGACGCCGGAAGAGAACATATCCGGAGGACGCGCCCTCGAGCTTCTGGACAAGGCGCTCGCCATCCAGAGCCCCTTGGTGCGGAAGAACATCGCCCGGGCCCGCCAGCGGAACCCGGACGCTTCGCCGGCCGAGGTGATCCGCAATCTGGAGCGGCTCTACGTGAGCGCCCTCTCCGGGACGGGCGCAGCGGTCGGAGGGAGTGCGGCCGCGCCCGGCGTCGGCACAGCGGTCGCGCTCGCGTTGTCTGCGGGCGAGGCCCTTTCCTCCCTCGAGATGAGCGTCCTCTTCGCGCTCTCGGTCGCCGAGGTCCACGGAATCCCCCTGGACGAGCTGGAACGGCGCCGAACCATCGTGATGGGGATCCTGCTCGGCAAATCCGGCTCCGCCACCATCGGCAAGATCGCCGAACGCACGGGGCAGCACTGGGGGCGTCAGGTCGTCGCCTCGGTCCCCGCGCAGACACTCCGTCAGATCAACAAGGTCCTTGGGCGGAACTTCATCACGAAGTACGGAACGAAGCAGGGCATCATCGTGCTCGGTCGCGTGGTCCCCTTCGGCATCGGCGCGGTGATCGGTGGTGGTGCCAATGCCGCAGTCGCCACCCTGTCGGTGAGGGCCGCCCGGCGCGCGTTCGGCCCGCCCCCGACATCGTGGTCACGGCAGGCGGACGACGCTCCGCCCCAGGCCGAGAACGCGCACGACTGAGACGCGGCGCGTCTGGCGCCGGGGCCGTCCCCACCACCGGAAACGGGCCCGGCCGGCAAGGTCACGCGCCCGGCGTCCCCATGAGGGCCCCGCAGGCGGGCACCTCGGCGCCGCACGGCACGCTCACGCTCCCGCCGCGAACCTGACGAACTCGCCCCGGCCCTCGCGCCCCACCGCGAAGGCCGGGCGGACGAGGTCCTTCGAGTCCCTTACATGGGCTGCCTGTTCGGCGACCGGGGTCATACACGACTTGGGGCGGTCCAGGGTGTAGTTCGTGCGGCCGGACCAGACAACATGCAGTGGCAGGTCGACAGTCCCGTGGGCAGGACCGTCGAGCTCGTCCAGGCGATTGGGCAGCCGACGGCGGTACCGGTCACGCAGAGTCTCGGCTCGCGAGGTCGCGAGGGGGACGCGACTTGTGTACAGCGTCAACAGATACACTGCTGCCGTGCCCGCCCCTCCGCACGGAAGGCCGCTCTCCATGAAACACCCGGACTACCCCGAGTTCCGTCTCCGGCTTCCTGGTGACGGTCCCACCGCGCACGGATGTCTGTGCACCGAATCCGGGAACAACGGTTCTCTCAGGTTCCTGGTACGTCAAGGGTCGTCCGTCAGCGCCACCGAGTGGCCCGGCCTGAGCGACCACACGCGCCGGCAGCGGGCCGCGCTCCGTGCGGACGGTTCCCTCGCCAACGCCCCCGACGGGGGAAGCCGGTACTGGGTGGCGGCGCGGGACATCGAGTGCAACTCCGCCTCCGCCGCGGCCTCGCTCGTCATCGGCTACGGCGTGAGCGGGCCGGAGGCATGGCGGGACGCCTCCGGGCATCCGCTCTCGGACTACCTCACTCCGAGCTGGCGTGCGCCGCGCAAGTCCTGGCTGGTGCGCGGTTCCAACGTGTCCGGCAGGGATCTCGTGCACCGGATGTGGCTGAGCGAAGGACTCGTCTCACTGTCCGGCGCCCATCTGCCGCCACTGGACGAGCCGGACCCGACGAAGAGCGGCCTGCGCCGCTACGTCGAGGACGGCTACGAAGGCACCGCCTCCTACAGTCAGAAGCGCGGCCTCGTCGACGACCTGCACGCCTTCCTGACGCAGATGCGCGTCGGGGACACCGTCGCCACCTTGTCCGAGGGGCAGCTGCATCTCGGGCAGATCGCCGGCGAGGCCCAGCAGACCGACTCCCCCGGCGGGCTGACCAACCTGCGCCGCGCCGTCTCGTGGCAGTCCCAGGCACATCCGTACGACGAACTGCCCGAAGACCTTCAGCAGAAGCTCTCCGTGCAGCACGACGTCGTGGATCTCACGTCGGTCGCGGATGCCCTGACCGCGCTCGGCGCCCCCGCCCCCGTCACGGACGAGGAAGTACCCCCGGCGCGGACGAAGGAACTGGAACTCGCCCCCGTCACGGACGCTCTCGCCTCTGAACTCCTGGTCCACGACCGGTCCTGGCTCGACGAGATCCGGGAACTACTCTGGGATGAACGCCAGTTGGTGTTCTACGGGCCGCCCGGAACCGGCAAGACCTACCTGGCGATGAAACTCGCCGAGCACTTCGGAGGTGGCGCCGAACAGGTCAAGCTGGTGCAGTTCCACCCGTCGTACGCCTACGAGGACTTCTTCGAGGGATTCCGGCCCGTCGAGGATCCGGAGACCCGCGAGGTCGCGTTCCGGCTGAACGCCGGCCCGCTACGCGAGCTCGCCGACCTCGCGTCGCGCGACGGCAACAAGCACATCCCGCACTTTCTGATCATTGATGAGATCAACCGCGCCAATCTGGCCAAGGTGTTCGGGGAGCTGTACTTCCTGCTGGAGTACCGCAAAAAGACCGTCCGCCTCACCTATTCCGGGGACGACTTCGCCCTGCCGCCGAACCTGTTCGTGATCGGCACCATGAACACCGCCGACCGTTCCATCGCTCTCGTCGATGCCGCGATGCGCCGCCGGTTCGCCTTCGTGGAGCTTTCCCCCCGCTCCGAGCCGACGCGGGGCCTGCTGGCTCGTTGGCTGGAGCGCGAGGGCAGGGACGACGAGCCCGCCCGCCTCCTCGACGCGCTGAACGGCCGACTGAACGACCCGGACTTCGCCATCGGCCCCTCGTACCTGATGAAGCCCGGGGCCCATCGACCCGGCGGCCTCGACCGTACGTGGCGGACGAAGATCCTTCCGCTGCTGAGCGAGTACCACTTCGGCGAGGGTATCGACATCGAGCACTGCTACGGGCTCGACGCTCTGCGGGAAGCGCAAGGGTGAGCACACCGCGGAACGGGCGCCCCGCCGCGTCGCCGGTCACGCCACCCCGGGGTCACGGCGCGGAACCTGCGATCACGCTGCGGGAGCATGCCCCGGCCCGCTCCGTCCCGCTCGACACCGCCGCCGGTCGCGCGCTGGCCGCCTCCGGCGTGCTGGAGTCAGCCACCCCTGACCCCGAACGTCCCGGCCACTGGCTTCTGCGGGCAGGAAGCCGCGTCGGAGCCGTCCGCGTGCCGCTGCCCACCGCCCCCACCCCGGGCGGCGCCCCGGCCCTCCGGACACGCGAGGCGCTCACCCTGCGTATCATGCCGAAAACCCCTGTCCGCCGCCTGTTCTTCCTCCTCGGCTTCAGCCTCGATCCCGCCCGGGCCTGGCGGCAGGGGCGCGACGGCACCGTCGATGTCGGCGTCCACGAGGAGGTCGTGCCCGCACTCGCGTACGCCGTGGAACGGCAGATCGACCATGCCTTGCGCCAGGGGGTTCTCCAGGGCTACCAGCGGGTCGCGGAGTCGGCGCTCGTCCTGCGCGGGCGGGTGCGCGAGGCAGAGCAGATCCGGCGGCACTTCGGCCGGACCCCGCCGGTCGAGATCGCCTACGACGCGTACACCTCGGACATCCCCGAGAACCGGATCCTGCGGGCGGCCTGCGAGGCGCTGCTACGGCTTCCCGATGTTCCCGGTGACGTGCGACGGCGCCTGCACCACCAACGGGTACGGCTCGCCGACGCCGCGCCGCTCGTCCGAGGGCGGGGCCTGCCCGGGTGGACACCGTCCCGGCTCAATGCCCGCTACCGGCCGGCGCTGCAGCTGTCCGAGGCAGTGCTCCGCGGCACGTCACCCGAGCACCGGCCCGGCGAACTCCCCCTGCATGGCTTCCTCTTCGACATGAACGTCCTCTTCGAGGACTTCATCACCGGAGCCCTGCGGGAGGCCCTGCGTGAACACGGGCTCATCGGCCGGTTGCAGGACCCGCATCACCTCGACACTGCCCACAGCATCCGGATGCGCCCGGACCTGGTCGTCCACCAGCCGGACGGACGTACTCCGGTCGCGGTCGTCGACGCCAAGTACAAGGCCGAGAAAGCCGGGGCGTACCCCAGCGCGGACCTCTACCAGATGCTCGCCTACTGCACCGTGCTCGGTCTGGGCGAAGGGCATCTCGTCTACGCCGCCGGACAGCACGGGGAGCGGATCCACGAGGTCCGCGGCAGCCGTAGGCCGGGCGACCGCAGCGGGGTGCGACTGCACCAGCACGTCGTGGACCTGGACCGTGAGCCGTCCGAACTGCTGGCCTGGTTCGGGGACCTGTCCGCCCGTCTGGTGGCCGGCCACTCTCCGCAGTGATCTGCCCGGTGCACGCTCCGTGCCGCTTCGCACAGGGGCGGGTCGTGCCGTGCCGCGCAAGGCCGGGCCCGCAGGGCCCTCCGCGGGTCCTTCAGCCGACTCGGATCGACGTCACCTCGTGGAGCATGGCCGCGCTCGTCGCCGGGCCGTTGCAGGTGAGTTGGCGGGGTGGGGTGCGGTGGGCGGTGACCTCCACGTCGTACGCCGTCGTGCTCGGGGCGGGGCCGGTGAGGCGGATCAGCCAGTGGGGGCCCGCGCGGGTGGTGCCGGTGACCGTGTAGGCGTGGCGGGCGGCCGGGCCGTAGCGGGCGAGTACGGCGGCGAGGGCCGCCTGCTGGGCCGGGAAGAGGTCGGTGTAACCGCGCAGGTGCTCGGCGTCGACGCGCCCCGCGAGGTGCTGTTCGACGACGGCGACGGACGAAGCGGCATCCAGGCCGCCGTAGTAGACGCCGTCGGGCGCGACCAGCACATTGGCGGCGAAGCGGTCGCCGCCCACATGCGTGCACTCCCACACCAGGTCCGGCCACCGCTCGCTCAGCGCGCCGGCCACCGGACGCCCGCGCAGGGCGCAGCAGGTGTCGTGCCGGCCGTGGGTACAGACGAGGACGACCGGCGGGAGGCCCGTCTCCCCCGGCTCCCCGGGCGCCCCGAGTACGTCGGCGATCCTGGCCAGGTCCTCGTCGCGCTCCCAGGTGCCCCACTGCTGGCGGTGGGCGCCGGTGGCGTCGTACCGCAGTACGGCCCAGCGCCGGGGGCCGGCGTCCCCCGCGCGGCGGCCGTGGCGTCTGATCAGGAGGATGCGGGCGCGGACCGCGCGGGCCGCCTCGAAGAGGAGGGCCTTGGCGCCGGGGTCGAGCGCGAGACCGTCGTAGCCGTTGGCCGGCCACGGCGCGTGGTACTCGACGAGCACCCAGACGAGGCCGTACGGCGCCGTGCCCGGGAGCGCGTCACCGCGGGCCCGTGCCGCGTCGGCGCAGAAGAAGCGTTCCGTCCTCACTGCGCCGCCGGGACGAGGACGCCCGCGCGCAGCAGCCTCCCCGCGCAGGCGAGGCCGAGGTCACCGGCGGTGCGCACCTGGCCGGCGAGCAGGCGGTCCAGGGCCGGCAGGTCCGCGTCCGGGAAGTCGAGCCAGCCCACCCGGGTGACCAGGCGGCGGCCTTCGAGGCGGGCCTCCAGCGCGTCCCGCAGCCGGACCGGGGTGCCGGGGCCGAGCCCGTCCACGGCGGCGAGCTGGGCCAGCGGGCCGAGCGGTGCGGGGCGGGCCTGGGCGCGCCGGGTGCGGTGGAAGTGCGGCGCGGGGTCGGCCGCGGCGAGGGCCGCGCGCAGGCGTTCGCGGACCGGGGCGGCCTCCTCGTCGGGGCCGGTCACGCCGAGTGGGAGGGAGCCGCGCATCCAGGGGTCCTCGCGCAGGTCCGCCAGTGCGGCGCGCATGAGCTGTTCGGCCAGGGCGTACCGGGTCCAGGCGTGCACGCCGAGCGTCAGGTGGACCGAGACCTCGCCCTGCGCCTCGGCGGCGTGGAGCCAGCCGCGCGGCAGGTAGAGGACGTCGCCCGGTGCCAGCACGGTGTCGAGATACGGCTCGCCCCGGGCGGCCTCGGTGACAGTCCGGCGGCGGTCGGTCCAGGGCTGGTCGCGCAGGGGGTCGGGGTGCACGGGCGGGTGGACGATCCAGCGCTTGGTGCCCTCGATCTGGAGCACGAAGACGTCGTGGACGTCGTAGTGGGCGTCGAAGCCCCGGTTCTGCGGCGGGGTGACGTAGGCGTTGGCCTGCACCGGGTGGCCCAGTTCGGCGGCGAGCGCGGCGGTGAAGTCGCCCACAGGGGCCCAGGTGCGGTGCAGCGCCTGCAGGACGAGGGTGGCGCCGTCGGCGAACTCCCGCCACAGCGCGGTGTCGTCGGCCTGGTCGGCGATGGTGGCGCCCACCCCGGCCGGCGAGGTGAACGAGGCCTCGGGCAGCGTCGCACCGTCCTTCGCGACCCTCAGAAACGGCGTACGCAGTCCGCGCCGCGAGACGAGTTCGTCGACGGCGCCGGACGAGAAGAGGTCGGAGAAGTCGCCGGCCCGGCGGGTGAGCAGGGCCGTGCGGGCCCAGATGTCATGGGCGAACGTCTCCCGGCTCGTGCCGGGCGTCAGACGTGACTCCAGGACCCCGGGGGCCGCCTTCGCGGCCCGGAGGTCCTGGATGCCGGCCGGGGACGTGCTCAAGAACGGTCCGCGCCGCCGTCGGCACCACCGTCGTGCACACCGGGGGTGCCTGCCGCGCCGCCGTCCGCCGGACCCTCGGCGCCACCGTCCGCACCGCCGTCGTGGACGCCGGGCGTACCCGCGGCACCACCGTCCGCAGGGCCTTCCGCCCCGCCGTCCGCGCCTCCGTCGTGCACGCCGGGCGTACCCGCAGCGCCGCCGTCCGCAGGGCCTTCCGCCCCGCCGTCCGCACCGCCGTCATGGACACCCGGCGTGCCCGCGGCACCGCCGTCCGCGGGACCTTCCGCCCCGCCGTCCGCGCCTCCGTCGTGGACGCCCGGCGTACCGGCCGCACCACCGTCCGCGGGGCCTTCCTGCTGGTTCGGGTCCTGGTCGGGACTGGTCATGGTTCCTCCCGCGCATCGAACGGCTGGGGGCCGGACCCCGTACCGGATCCGGTGGTGAGGCACGGCGGTGCCACGTGGGGCACCGCCGCGACCAGCCTACCGCTATGTGCGGTAAGTCTCGATTTGAGGGGAATGGGCAGGTAGGCGCTACTTCAGTCCGTTGTCCAGGGCGCCCATCAGCGTGCCCTGGGTGGTGTCTCCCGACATCTCCCAGACCATGACGCCGAGCAGGCCCTTGTCCTTCACGTAGTCGGTCTTCTTTCCGATCGACCAGGTGTCGTCGAAGGACCACCACTGGCTGCCGGTGTAGCCGTACGTCGAGACGGACTGTTCGTCGTGATGGACCGTCATCGCCGGATAGGCGCCGATGAGGTTGGAGTAGCCGCGGGTGCCGGCCTCCTCCGCGAACTGGCCGGGGGCCGCTCCGCCGGCCGGCTGCCACTCGCCCGCGACGCCGCCGTCGGTGACGCCCTGCCAGCCCCGCCCGTAGAAGGGGATGCCGAGGGTCAGCTTGCGCGGCTCGACGCCCGCGTCGGTGTACGCCTTGATGGCGCTGTCCGCGCTGAAGTGGAAGTCGTACGGGTCCTGGGCGTCGTTGTAGAGGTTGGCCTGGTGGCCGGTGCGGTTCGGCTCCCAGGAGTTGTCGCTGCCGGAGCCGTGGAAGTCGTAACCCTGGACGTTGGCGACGTCGAGCGAGTCGAAGACCTTGGACAGGTCCCAGCCCTCGTCGATCTTCTGGGGGTCGGCGGGGGTGAAGGCGGTGAGGAGGCGGTGGCCGCCGCCCAGCGCGTCGAGCTGCTTGCGGAACTCGGCGAGCAGCAGGGTGAGGTTGTTCCTGTCGTCGGGCGAGTAGTGGTTGCCGGGGTGTCCGGTGCCGGTGCCCGGCCACTCCCAGTCGATGTCGAAGCCGTCGAAGATGCCGGCCGCGCTGCCCGGCCCGCCCGCGCCGTTGTACTCGGGCAGGTTGCCCTTGATGTACATGTCGATGCAGGAGGAGACGAACTTCTTGCGGGCGGCGTCGGTGGCGGCGACGTCGGAGAAGTACTTGGAGTAGGTCCAGCCGCCGAGCGAGACCACGATCTTCAGGTCGGGGTGCAGCTTCTTCAGCTTCTTGAGCTGGTTGAAGTTGCCCCGCAGCTTGCCCCAGCCGTCGTCCGCGACACCGTCCACGGACTGCGAGGCGCTGAACGGACGGGCGTAGTCGGCGTCCGCGTCACCCGCTCCGGTGCCCTGCTCGGGGTCCTGCGGGTCGGCGGTCGTGCCCTTGGTGACGCCGTTGAGGCAGGTGAGGTTGTTGGGGTCGATGTTGGCGAAGGCGTAGTTGACGATGTCGAGCTTGGCGGCGGCGCCGGAGGTCTCCAGGTTCTTGACGAAGTACTGGCGGCCGTAGATGCCCCACTGGACGAAGTAGCCGACCTTCGCGTAGTTGCCGGCGCCGACGATGTCGTCGGTCTTCACGGTGAGGGCGTTGCTCGCGGGCGAGGCGTTGTCCGCGGGGTCCCGGGCCTTCACGGTGAAGGTGTACGAGGTGGAGGGCGAGAGGCCGCCGACGGTCGCGGTGGTCGTGGTGCCCGAGACCGTGGTGGCGAGGGCGGAGCCCCGGTAGATGTCGTAGGCGGCGACGCGCTGGTTGTCCGTCGACGCGGTCCAGGCGAGCGTCACGGACGAGGAGTCGGTGGCGGTGGAGCGCAGGGCGCCGGGGGCCGTGGGGGCGGAGGTGTCGGTGGCCGGGTCGACGGTCTTCACGGTCAGCGGGGCGCTCTCGGCGGAGACGTTGCCCCGGGTGTCCTTGGCCCGGACGGTGAAGGCGTAGGTGGTCGCCGGGGTCAGTCCGGTGACCGTCGCGGAGGTGGCCGCGGTGGCGGAGCCGAGGACCTCGCCGCCCGCGAGGATGTCGTACGAGGCCACGGGGAAGTCGCCCGCGGTGGCGGCCGTCCAGGACAGCGACGCGGTACGGGCGGTGACATCGGTCTGCTTCAGCCCGCCGGGCGCACCCGGGGGCGCGTCTGCGGAGCCGTCGCACTTGTCGCCGTTGATCCGGCAGCCGGCCGGCTCCTTGATCGGGCCGGTGGCGACGAACCAGAAGCTGTACGGCTCGGTGGTGCTGTGCGCGGCGACCGTGCCGTTGTAGTGGGCGTTGACCGCCGTGAGGTGGCTGCCCTGGGTGGTGACGGTGCCGTTGTACGAGGAGCTGATGGCGACCCCGGCGGGCAGGTCGAACTCCAGGCTCCAGCCGGTGACGGCGGTGTCCGTGTCGTTGTGCAGGACGTAGGTGCCCTTCCACCAGGGGCCGTTGTCGGCGGAGGTGAAGGTCGCCGTGAGCTTGCCCGCCGCGTGCGCGGGGACGGCCTGCAGGGACAGCAGGGTGAGGAGGAGACCGAGGACGGCGAGCAGCGCGGTCGCCGTTCTCCGTCTGAGTGTCAGGTGCTCGAACATGGTTCTCCCTTACGGCAGGGACCGGTGAGGCGGTCCTCGGGGAGGTGCGGATGTCGTGCCATGGAGCACACGGGAAAGTAATTGGTCTGGACCAAGCCGTCAAGAGGTACAGACCACTTGGGATTCGGGCGGGGATCCCCCTCACACCACGGCAACTGATGGTGCAGGTGTGCGAATTGCCCGGCACCATGGTTAGGATCACCGACGGCAAGGCTGTAGCGCAGAGGTCGTCGCGCCCAAGCAGCAAGCTGGAGGACGTCGGTTCGAATCCGACCTGTCTTGCCACCTTTTCGTAGAGGAGAGTCGACGGAGTCGGTTCGTCCCGAGCGGGCGGAGCGCACGGTCGCCCTCCCCCGCCGGGAACCGGCCCGACGGGGGACTGGG
Organism: Streptomyces sp. NBC_00708; assembly: GCA_036226585.1. Taxonomy (GTDB): domain Bacteria; phylum Actinomycetota; class Actinomycetes; order Streptomycetales; family Streptomycetaceae; genus Streptomyces. The sequence goes on along the minus strand of CP108997.1, from coordinate 6,114,407 downwards.
GAGAAGCGATGTCGCAGCCGATGCCGGTGCGCTGTCCGGCCATTGAACATCCGGACCTGCCCCTCGCCGACCCGGAACTGCTCGGCCCCCTGCTCGACCGGCTGGCGGCGCAGGGGCCCGTCGGGGCCGACGAGACGTTCCCGCTGGGCGCGCTGCGGGCCGACGGCCGGGTCGACCTGTGCAAGCAGGGCCTCGGCGCCGCCGGGGCGGTCCGGGTGATGCCCGCCGTCGCCCGGTCCGCGCACGCCACCCACGTCCTGCTCGGCACCAACTCCCTCGGGGACGAGGGCGCGGCGGCCGTCGCGGCGGCGGTCGGCGGCGGCCACGGGCTGCACACGCTCTACCTCGGCTGCAACCGCATCGGCGCCGACGGGGCCGCCGCGCTCGCCGCCGCCCTGGCCGACGACGCCACCGTCCGGGCCCTCTGGCTCAAGCGCAACCCTCTCGGGGACGCCGGCGTCCGCGCCCTGGTCCCGATGCTGCGCCGCAACACCGCCCTGCGCACCCTCGACCTGGTCAACACCGGCGTCACGGCCGACGGTCTGACGGCCCTGCTGGACGTCCTGACCGGCCGGACGCGCCCCGTCGAGCGGCTGTTCCTCGGGGGCAACGGGCTCGGCGCCGACGACGCGCCGCTGCTGGCCCGGCTGATCCTGGACGCGGGGGTGCGGGAGCTGTACCTGCCGTCCAACCACCTCGGCGACGAGGGCGCCGCCGTGCTCGCGGCTGCCGCCGACCCCGCCCGGCCCGTCCGTCTCGGTCTCGGCGGCAACGGGATCGGGCCCGCCGGAGCCCGCGCCCTCGCCGGCGCGCTCGACGGGATCGAGGCGCTGGACCTGGGCCGGCCGCCCTCGGAACGCAGCCTCGGCGCCCCGCCGAACGTCACCGGCGACCTCGGCGCGGGCGCGCTGGCCGAGGCGCTGGCCGGCAGTCCGCTGCGCCGCCTGGAGCTCAGCCACACCGGGCTGACCGGCCGGGGGGCCAAGACCCTGCTCGCCGCGGTCGAGCCCGGTTCCCGGCTGGAGTACGTGGGGCTCGGCCCGGGACTGCCGCGCCGGGTGAAGCGTTCCTTCGCGACGCTGCTGCGCCCGGACGGCGGCGCCCACGCCGATCTGCGGGCGGTCAGGAGTCTGTACCGATGAGCCCCCGGGACGCCGTACGGTTCCTCGGCTCGCAGGACGCGGCGAGCTGGCGCCAGGTCCGCCGCTACGCGGTGCCGCGCACCATGATCGAGGCCTCGGCCGCGCGCCGGGCGGCCGGTGACTGGCAGGGGGCCTGCGCGGCGGCCGGCTTCGATGTGCGCATCGACCTCGCGAAGGTCGCCGCCCGCTACGGCACCCCGGTGGCCGAGGCCGTTCTGGACGACCTCCGCGACCTGGTGCCGGACCTGCTGCGCTGGCATCTGCCGCGGATACTCGCCGGACGCTCGACGCTGGCCACCGACCGGACCGTGCTCCTCGCGGGCTACGACTCCGGGGCGCGGGGCCCGGACGCCGGCACCGCGTACCTTCAGCTGCGGACCGTACCCATGGTCGACGGCCCCCAGCGGGTCCTGCTCCGGTTCGGCCCGCAGCGGAGCCTGGCCGTGTCCGGCGGCACCGACGACTGGCGGACCCTCGGGCACCTGTGGCGCGCGAGCCGGGCCGGCGAGCTGCGCGAACGGTCCGGCGGCGCGGACCGGTTGCCGTTCCTCGACGCCGGCGGCTCACCTCTCCCGGCGGACCGCCTGCCGGACCGGGACCCGGGCGCCGGGGACCCGGTGGCCCGTGCCGAGTGGCTGCACCTGGTGTACCGGGAGGGCCGGGTCGCCGACGCGCTGGCGGGGGCGGGGATCGAGTGGGATCCGACGCCTCCGGAGATGCCCTCGTACTACCGGACCGCCCCCGAGGCGATCGTGTCCGCCCTGAACCTGGACCTGGCCCGGCTGGAGGCGGAGGTCCGCCGGTTCGCCGCGCCCGGCACGGCACAGCGGTTCCAGATCGGCCAGGACTGGCGGGCGCGTGCCCTGCTCGACTTCACCCGCCCGGGACTCGGCGGCCGGATGCGGATCAGGATCGTCGACCGCGAGGCGGCCGGGAGCGCGCCCTTCCTGCCCGAGGCGGTCTGGCGCAGGCTGCCCGACCTGGAGCTGCTGGCCGAGGGCGTCGTGACCCCGTCCCAGCTGCACCCGCTGGTGGGCGGGGCGCTCTTCCCCGGCCACGAGGGCCCGTTCGGCCCGCCGGGAGTCACGCCGCCCGCGCCGGTGCGGGTGCGCTGCCGGGGCGACTGGCACGAAGTGCGCTTCCAGGACGGGATACTCGCCTCGCCGCACACCCCGCAGGAGCGGCAGCGCGAGAACGCCCTGCGCGCGTTCGGCGGCGCGGTCACCGGCTGCTTCGCCGTGGAGCACGCCTGCCGCACCGGCACCGGCCGCCTCCCCAAGGCGCTCGCCGCCCAGCGCCGCGACCTCTTTCTGCGCGCCCAGCACGGGGACACGGCAGGCGTCGTGGCGCTCCTGGACGCGGGCGTCGATCCGCACCTGCGGGACGGCGGCCGTCACACGCTGCTCCATGTCCTGCCGCTGCTCGACCACACCGTGCTGCTGCCCCGGCTGCTGAAGGCCGGGCTGGACCTGGAGGCCCGGGACCACCGGCAGCGCACCCCGCTCAGCGTCGCGGTCTCGGGCCGGGGCCCGGCGGACCTCGTGCAGGCGCTGCTCGACGCGGGCGCCCGCACCGACGTGACCGACCAGACGGAACTGTCGCTGGAGCAGATGATCCGCAAGTACCGGCGGACCGATCTGAGGTTCCTCGCGGAACGGGTGCTCGCGGACCACCCGGACATCGGCGCGGAGTGGTGGGACGAGTGGGACGACGACGAGGACGAGAACGACGACGAGGAAGGTGAGGACGCGTGACCACCGTGGCCCCCGGCGTCCCGGCGCAGGCGGCCTCGCACCCGCTGGACGCCGCCGACGCGCTCAACCAGCGGCTGCGTGCCACCCGCACCGTGACCGTCGACAGCCCCCAACTGGAGGCGCTGGCCCTCGCGGTGACCGCGAACCAGCCGGTGCTGTTGTGGGGCGAGCCGGGCATCGGCAAGTCGGCGGGGCTGGAACAGCTCGCGGCGGGCCTCGGCCTGGACCTGGAGACCGTGATCGCCAGCGTCCACGAGCCCTCCGACTTCGCCGGTCTGCCCGTCGTCGGTGACGACCCGGCCACGACCGGGGTGCCGATGGCGCCGCCGGACTGGGCGGTCCGGCTGGCCCGGCGGGGTCAGGGGCTGCTGTTCTTCGACGAGTTGTCCTCCGCTCCCCCGGCCGTGCAGGCCGCCCTGCTCCGCGTCGTCCTCGAACGGCGGGTGGGCAGCCTGAAGCTGCCGGACGGCGTACGCATCGTCGCGGCGGCCAATCCGCCGTCGAGCGCGGCGGACGGCTGGCACCTCAGCCCGCCGCTCGCCAACCGCTTCGTGCACCTGCACTGGACGCACGACCCGCGCACCGTCGCCCGCGGCATGGCCGGCACCTGGCCCGAGGCCGCCGTCCCGGTCGTCGACCCCGCGAGGACGGCCGGTGCGGTGGCGCGGGCCCGGGGCGCGGTCTCCGGCTTCCTCACCGCGCGGCCGGGCCTGGTCCACCACCTCCCGGAGGACGCGGAGAGCCGGGGCAGGGCCTGGCCGTCGCCCCGGACCTGGGACATGGCGCTGCGGCTGCTCGCCACCGGGTACGCGACCGGCACCGGCCGGGAGGCCATGGCCGCCGCGCTGACCGGGGCCGTCGGGGACGGGGCGGGCATCGAGCTGCTCTCGTACCTGGAGAACCTCGACCTGCCCGACCCCGACCGGGTACTGGCCGACCCGGACGCCTTCGCCCTGCCCGACCGCGGCGACCGGCAACTGGCCTTCCTGATCGCCGTGGTGGCCGCCGTGCAGGCCGAGCTGACCCGGCCCCGCTGGGAGGCGGGCTGGGCGGTGCTGGCGAAGGCCGTGGCGGCGGGGGTACCGGATGTGGCGGCGCGGGCCGCGGTGGACCTGGCGTCGATGCGGGACACCGACTGGCCGGTGCCGGAGGGCATCGACGCCTTCCTGGAACTGCTCCAGCTCTCCGGCGCGCTGCCGGGGAGCGGCTGAGCCGTGCCCGTACCCGCGCGGCTGGACCACACCAAGCTGCTGGCCGCGCGCTACCGGGCGGCGAGCGAACGGCCCTATCTCGCCACGGCGTTGTACGCGCTGTCGGTGGTGGAGAGCGACCGGGTGCCGACCATGGGCGTGGACCGGCACTGGCGGTGCTATGTGTCGCCCGCCTTCGTCGAGCGCACGCCCGTCGCGGAGCTGGCCGGGGTGTGGGTGCACGAGGTCGCGCATCTGCTGCGCGACCACCACGGCAGGGCCGGCCGGCTCCCGGCGGCCGATCAGCGCGACGCGCACCGGGTCAACGTCGCCCAGGACTGCGAGATCAACGACGACCTGATCAGCGACGGTCTGGCGCTGCCCGAGGGGCGGATGGAGCCGGCGCTGTTCGGCCTGCCGAACGGGCAGCTCTTCGAGGCGTATCTCCCCGCGCTGCCGCCGGGCCCGCCACCGCACAACTGCGGTTCGGGCGCGCACGGCCGCCCCGAACCGTGGGAGCTGGCCGGCCCGGACGGGCCGTCGCCGGTGAGCGCGACCGAGGTGGAGGCGCTGCGGCGCCGGACGGCGGAGTCGATGCGGGCGCACCGGCGCACCCGGGGCAACCTGCCGGAGGGCTGGCGGCGTTGGGCCGACGAGGTCCTGGAGCCGACCGTCGACTGGCGGCAGGCGCTGGCGGGCGCGGTACGGGAGGCGGCGGCCTGGGCTTCGGGGGCGGTGGACTACACCTACCGCCGCCCGTCCCGGCGCAGCGCGGCCCTGCGCGGCATCGTCCTGCCGAGCCTGCGGAGGCCGCTGCCCCGGGTGGCCGTCGTCGTCGACACCTCGGGCTCGATGGGCGAAGGGGAGCTGGCCGCCGCGCTGGGCGAGGTCACCGGCGTACTCCGGGAGGTGGGCATCCGGGGCAACCGGGTCTCCGTACTGGCCTGCGACGCCGATGTGCACGCCGTCTCGCGCGTGACGTCCACCGAGCAGATCACGCTCGGCGGGGGCGGCGGCACCGACATGCGGGTGGGCATCGCGAGGGCGCTGGCCGCCCCGGAGCGGCCCGGAATCGTGGTGGTCCTCACCGACGGCTGCACGCCCTGGCCCGACGAGTCGCCCTCATGCCGGCTCATCGCCGCGCTCATCGGGACGGAGGCCCCGCAGCCCCCGTCCTGGATCGAGACGGTCCGGGTCCCCGGCTGACCATCGGGACGGTCCGGGTCCCCGGCCGGCCCCGGCGGGTGCCTCAGTCCCCGAGCACCACCGTGCGTACGGCCGAGAAGTCGCCCCACGTGCCGTCCGGCAGCTTGGCGCGGATCTTCATCGTGTAGCGGGTGCCGCGCGGGTCGTTGACGGTGAGCCGGTAGTGCGCCCGGCCGGCGGGCGGCTCGCCTCCCCAGACGATGGTGGTGGTCAGCCGGCCGTTCATGTAGAGCTGGTACGCGGGGATCTTGCCGCCCGTCTCCGGCTGCTTCCAGTCCAGCTCGACGGCGTACTCCTTGCCGTCCGCCCCACTGGTGATCCGCAGGTCGGTGGGGGCGGTGGAGGCGGGGGCGCCGGGGGCCGAAGCGGTGGTGATGTCGAGGCCGTCGCTGTCGGGCGAGGAGGTGTCGGCCGCGTCGCGGGCGCGGACCGTGAAGGTGTAGACGGTGCCGGGGCGCAGGCCGGTCAGCCGCGCGGTGGTCTGCGTACCGGGCACGCTGTGGATGCGCGAACCCTCCTGGTAGATGTCGTACGCGGTGACGCCGACATCGTCCGTGGAGCCGCCCCAGGACAGGGTCGCCGCCCGGCTGCCGTCGGCCTTGCCGCGCAGTTTCACCGGCCGGGTGGGAGCTTCGTGGTCGGCCGGGGTCGGGGCGGGGGTGGTGACGGAGGCGGCGGCGCTCGGCGCGGAGAGGTTGCCGGCCGCGTCGCGGGCGCGGACGGTGAAGGTGTAGGCGGTGGACGCGGTGAGCCCGTCGATGTCGATCATCACCCGGCTCGCGGCGACGGACTTGACCTTCTTGCCCTGGCGGTAGACGTCGTAGCCGGTGACGGCCGTGTCGTCGGTGGCCGCCTCCCACATGACGTGCGCCGAGGTGGCGCTGCTCGCCTGCGCGGTCACCCCGTGCGGCGCGGTGGGCTTCCCGGTGTCCGCCTCGGCCTCCGAGCCGCAGGCGGTGGTCAGTGCGGCGACGAGCAGGGCGGCGGAACAGGCCAACGCGGCATGCGTGTGGGGGGATCGCACGGTCTTGCCTTCCATCCGGGAGCAATGGTCCAGACCTGTATCGCATGCGGTGGGGGTCGCCGACAAGAGGACGGAGCGGAACCTTCCGCAATGTGCCGGTGTGCCCCCGGCCCTCTGTCCGGTCACCCGGCATGACCTGGACGAGGGAGCTCGCTCCGATGGGGCCGGCCCCGGGGCCCGCTCGCAGGGGCGCTGCGAGCGGGCCCCGGCTCTACAGGTCCGGGTGCTCGCCCGGTTCGCTGAGCCGGCTGATCTCCTTGGGCGACAACAGACCGGCGTAGGTGCGCACTTCGTCCACGTCGCCGTCGAGATGGTGGAACCCGCCCTGCCCGTTGCCGTCCCGGCCGACCTGGAGCGCCCGGTAGGCGTTCCAGGCGTCGGTCGCGGAGTACGGGGCGCTGTCGGCGAGCCCGCCGTCGACGAAGAGGCGGACCTCACCGGCCTTGCTGTCGTACTGCACCGCGAGGTGGTGCGTGCCGTCGCCGTAGAAGGCGGTCAGCGTGGTCGTCGCCGCCTCGGCGCTGTCGGCGTGGGCGAAGACGGCTTGCCAGGTGCAGTCGCTTCCCCGGTAGCGCAGGGTGAAGGCGTCGGCTTCGTCGCCGCCCTGGGCGAACACCGCCATGTCCCGCTCGGGCAGCCACTCGTGCAGCCGCACCTGGGCCGTGACGGTGTAGCTCCGGTCGGTGTCGACCTGGTGGCCGTCGCTGTCGAGGTAGTCACCGTCCCCGTCGAGCGAGATGCTGCCTTCGCCGGTCAGCGGGTCGGTCGTGTCCAGGTGGGCGTCGCCGGAGAGGATGAGGCTCTGGCTTCCGCCGGCATCCGGCGTGTCGATGTACGAATCGTCGGTGCGCACGGTGTTCATCGCCCAGTACCCGGTGCGCTGCGGTGTGCGGTGGCCGATGTCGGCGATCTCGTCGGGCAGCACGATCCGGTCCCAGACGCGGACGTCGGCGATGTCCCCGTGCCAGGCGCCGGTCCAGTGGATGCCGTCGTCCTCCAGTTCGCGCCCGATCTGAAGGTATCCCTGAATGGTGTCGGCGGGGACGGCCGCGTCGCCCGACGCGGCGAGGGCGCCGTCGACGTAGAGCCGCGCCGTCTTGGTCACCGGGTTGTAGACGCCGGTGAGGTGGGACCAGTCGCCCGGCGTCGGGGAGCCGCCCGTGACGCGGGTCGCCCCGTCCACCCCGGGCAGGGAGAAGGTGAAGGAGGGCTGTCCGTCCTCGCCGAGGACCGTGCCGAGAGTGAAGTCGGAGTGTGCCATGAAGCCGGTCTGGCTGACCGCCGTCATGCGCCGGTCGGTGTCCTCGGGACGGACCCACGCGCTGACCGTGAAGGTCTTGGTGGAGTCCACGGCCGTGGTCTCGGCCACGAGACCGGCGCCGTAGGAGCCGTCGAACGCGGCGGCACCCGCGGCGGTCGTGCCGCTCGGCCCTTCGGCCCCGAAGGTGGCGCCCGGCTTCACCCAGGCCGGCACCCCGCCGGCAGCCGCCTCGGCGGTCATGGAGCCCACGGGGTCGTCCAGCTTCCACCGGGCGACGTCACCCGCGGGTGATCCAACCCGGATGAAGTACCGGGTGGGCTCGCTGACGTTCCCCGCCCCGTCGACCGCCTGGACCTCCAGGGTGTTCACTCCCTCGGAGGGCGGCGTCAACCGCACGGTCACCGGCCCCCCGGGCTCGTCCGGTCGCGCGGTGGACATGGCCGACCCTGCGGGGAAGGCGTAGCGATACGCGGTGACGTCGGGAGAGGACGAGGCGAAGGTGAAGCTCGGGTAGCGCCCCACGGCGTCCACCCACTCGTCGCTGCCGAGCGGTATGTCCGGCGAGGTGACCTGGGGCGCGGCCGGTACGTGGACGTCCTTGACGTACTGGCACCTGCCCTGGTGCAGCGAGTCGCTCCAGGGGCCGTAGCCGTCGGCGTCCTTGGCCCGTACGCGCCAGCCGACCGGTCCCTCCGGGACCGTGTCAGGGACCGTCCAGGAGAACGACGAACCGTTGGCCTTGGCCGTGGTGGCGACCCGCAGACGACTCGGCGACGTGGAGCCCTCGGTGTTCCAGGTGACCTCGAACTGCGCGCTGACCGGATCGCCGTCGGGGTCGTTCAGTACGGCCCGGAGGGTGGGTGAGGACCGCACAGCGGTCGGCGTGACCGCGTCGCAGGGCCGGTCCCCCGTCGTCAGTTGGTCGAGGGAAGGCCGTGCCGGCCGCTGCCCGGACAGCGCGAAGGCGGGCAGTGAGGTGCCCACGGCCATCCCCGCCGCGAGTACGACGGTCAGTGCGCGCAACCTGGTTCTTCGCAAGATACGACTCCCGATCGGTCGGAACGGGGACCCGCTTCATGGCATGGCCGAAGCGGGCGGCCCGCCGTCCGGCCCGTCCCCCCTCGCAGGTGAAGAACCGTCAGCAGCACCCCATCCGCCCCGTCGTGACCATATCGGCGAGCTGTGACAGCCGCTCCGATTTTCGGGCCGACCGGCCAGGGACCGCCGCACGACGTGCGGTCACGCCGTGAGGTGGAACTCTGCCACCGGATCGTTCCGCCGGGACACGTGGTGCGCCGAGCGATGAGTCCCGGGCGGTCCGGCAGTCTCTACGGGTATGGACACACCACCGCTGGATCTGGAACCCGCCGCCCGTCGGATCACCGCGCAGCTCGACGCCGTCGACGATGCCGCGCTCGGGGCCGCGACCCCGTGCCCCGGGGTGACCGTGGGCGCCCTGCTCGCCCATGTCGAGGGCCTGGCCGTCGCCTTCCGCGACGCGGCCCGCAAGGACCTCGGAGCGACCACCGACAGCGCCCCCTCCGTGGAGTCCGGCGTCCTGGAGCCGGGCTGGCGCACCACGCTGCCCGCCGCGCTCGACGAGATGGTGGCCGCCTGGCGTTCCCCGGACGCCTGGGAGGGCATGACCAGGGCGGGCAGCGTGGACCTGCCCGGACAGGTGGCGGGGATGGTCGCGCTCAACGAGCTGGTGCTGCACGGCTGGGACCTGGCGAAGGCGACCGGGCAGCCGTTCGACGCCGAGGACGCCCATCTGCACAACTCGCTCGCGCTGCTCGCCGAGCTGGGTGACAACCCGCCCGCCACCTCGCCGTTCGGCCCGCCGGTCCCGGTCGCCGGGAACGCGCCGCTGCTGGACCGGGCCGTCGCCCGGGGCGGCCGTCGGCCGGACTGGCGGCCGGAGGGCTGAGACGGGCGGGGCGCACGCACGCGCCCCGCACCTCGGCCGGTGAAGAACCGCCCCGCGCCTCAGCTTGTGAAGAACTCCGTGATCCGCTGGGCGACCTGTTCGGGATCGGCCCGGTGCGGGCTGTGGCCGCCGCCGAGCGTCACGAGATGGCAGTCCGGGATCAGCGACGCCATGTCCTGGAGCCGCCCCTGCGGCATCGTGCTGCCCGGCCCGCCCGCCAGGATCAGCGTCGGCGCGACGATCTCGCCGAGCCCCTCCGCCCACGCGGGATCGGGATCGGCCAGCTCGGCGTTCACGGAGGCGAGCACGGCCTCGTCGTAGTCGGCCGGCCCGTCCGGGACGACCGCCGGACCCGCCGCACCGGGGAACGGCGGCGGGGTCTCCACCAGCACCAGCCGCTCCACCCGGTCCGGGTGCTCCTGCGCCAGGAGGTGGGCGACGACCCCGCCCATGCCGTGGCCGACCACGCCCGCCCGGTCCACCTCGCACTCGTCCAGGAACCCGAGCACGTCGTCGCGCATCAGCTCCAGGTCGTACTCGTCGGGCCAGTCGCTCTCGCCGTGGCCGCGCAGGTCGATTCCGTACACCCGCCACTCCTGCCCCAGCAGGCTCCCGGCCGCTTCCCAGCTCGCCGCGCTCGCGCCGAGGTCGTGCAGCAGTACGACGGGCGACCCGAACGGGTCACCCCAGCTCCGGTACGCCAGCCGCACGTCGCCGACATCCACCACAGACTGATCATCCATGCCCCCGACGCTACCGCCGAATGCGCCAGTCACACGCCGCCGGCCTGGCAGGCTGGACCGGTGAAGCTCTCCGCGCGTTCCCTGGTCACCCCGCTCGCCGCCCTCCTCATGACCGCCACCGTGCTCACCGGCTGCGCCCAGGCCGGGGGTTCGTCCGGCAAGGGCTCCGGCGCCGGGCTCGCCGCCCCGGCGAAGAAGGACATCGCCATGCGACTGGTCTCCAGCGCGGAGAACTCGACGCTCGACTGGAAGGCCCAGTACAGGTACATCGAGGACATCGGGGACGGGCGCGGCTACACGGGCGGCATCATCGGCTTCTGCTCCGGGACCGGCGACATGCTCCGGGTCGTGGAGCGGTACGCGACGTCCCGGCCGGGCAACGCGCTGGAACGGTTCCTGCCCGCACTGCGGGAGGTGAAGGGCAGCGACGCGCACACCGGGCTCGGCGGCCCGTTCACCCGGGCCTGGGCCGAGGCGGCGGGTGACGCGAGGTTCCGGGAGGCGCAGGACGCCGAGCGGGACGCGTCGTACTTCGATCCGGCGGTGCGCCGGGCGAAGCAGGACGGGCTCGGGACGCTGGGGCAGTTCGTCTACTACGACGCGTACGTGATGCACGGCGAGGCCGACGCGGACGGCAGCACCGGCTTCCGTACCATCCGGGACCGGGCGCTCGACAACGCCCGCTCCCCCGCGGACGGCGGCGACGAGGCCGCGTATCTCGACGCCTTCCTCGACGCCCGGGTCGCCGCGATCCGCGAGGAGCCGTCGCACAGCGACACCAGCCGGGTGGAGACCGCCCAGCGCGTCTTCCTCCGGAACGGCAACCTGAGCCTGGACCCGCCACTGATCTGGAAGGTCTACGGCGACCGCTACGAGATCAAGGGCTCCTAGCGCGGGGCCGCTCAACTCACCTGTGTCGAAGGGGTGTACGCCTGCCGTTCGACCCTGATAGGAAAGCTTCCTAACAGAACACCGGAACGACGAACTCCCCTGGAGGACAGGTGTACGCTCCCCACAAGCGCACCGCACGTCGCACCACCCGCTCCGTGCGCGTCGCGCTCGTCGCGCTCGGACTGACCCTCACGGCGGTGCCCGCCACCGCCTTCGCCGGCCCCACCCCCGCCCCCACGGCGGCTCACCAACCGGAGGCGGCCTCGACCGGTCTCGACGATCCGGCGAAGAAGGACATCGCCATGCAGCTGGTCTCCAGCGCGGAGAACTCCTCGCTGGACTGGAAGGCGCAGTACGGCTACATCGAGGACATCGACGACGGCCGCGGCTACACCGCGGGCATCATCGGCTTCTGCTCCGGCACCGGCGACATGCTCGACCTGGTGGAGCTGTACACCCAGCGCAAGCCGGACAACGTGCTGGCCGGGTATCTGCCGGCCCTGCGCGAGGTGGACGGCAGCGACTCGCACGACGGCCTGGACCCGGGCTTCCAGGACGCCTGGGAGACGGCCGCCCAGGATCCGGACTTCCAGCAGGCACAGAACGACGAGCGCGACCGGGTGTACTTCGACCCGGCCGTCAGCCGGGGCAAGAGCGACGGCCTGGGTACGCTCGGCCAGTTCGCGTACTACGACGCCATCGTGATGCACGGCGACGGCGGCGACAGCACGAGCTTCGGATCCATCCGGCAGCGGGCCCTGGAGAAGGCGAAGCCGCCGGCCCAGGGCGGTGACGAGGTGGCCTACCTCGACGCCTTCCTGGACGCGCGGGTGTGGGCCATGAAGCAGGAGGAGGCCCACTCGGACACCAGCCGGGTGGACACCGCCCAGCGGGTCTTCCTGCGGAACGGCAATCTGAACCTGGACCCGCCGCTCGACTGGAAGGTCTACGGGGACAGCTTCCACATCGGCTGAACCCACTCGTGGCGCGTACGGCCAACCCCGTACGCGCCACGCTGTATTGACGATACGTCAGTGGGCGGCGACCTCCATCGCCTTGACCGGGTCGTGGCCGCCGGGGGCGGTCCCCGCCTCCTGCGAATCCGGTGTGCGGCCGAGGTGGTTGAAGGCCAGGTTGAGGACGATCGCCACCACGCAGCCCGTCGAAATCCCGGAGTCGAGGACGACCAGGAGGTCCTTCGGGAAGGCGTGGTAGAAGTCCGGCGCGGCGATCGGGATCAGCCCGACACCGACGGCCGCGGCGACGATCAGCGCGTTCTCGCCCTTCTCCAGCGCGGCGCCGGCCAGGGTCTGGATGCCGCTGGCCGCGACCGAGCCGAACAGGACGATGCCCGCGCCGCCGAGGACCGGCAGCGGCACCAGCGCGATCACGGATGCGGCGACCGGGACCAGGCCGAGCAGGATGAGGATGCCGCCGCCGGCCGCGACCACGAAGCGGCTGCGGACCTTGGTCATCGCGACGAGGCCGATGTTCTGGGCGAAGGCGCTGCACATGAAGCCGTTGAACAGCGGGCTGATGGCACTGCCCAGGGTGTCGGCGCGCAGACCGCCCTCGATGGTCCGTTCGTCGGCGGGGCGGTCGACGATCTTGCCGAGGGCCAGCATGTCCGCCGTCGACTCGGTCATGCAGACCAGCATCACGATGCTCATCGAGACGATCGCGGCGATCTCGAACTGCGGTGCCCCGAAGTGGAACGGCGTGGGGAAGCCGATCGCGTCGGCGTTCTTGATCGCGCCGAAGTCGGTGATGCCGACGGGGATCGCGATCAGGGTGCCGATGATCAGCCCCAGCAGGATCGCGATCTGCTGGAGGAAGCCGCGCAGCAGTTTGCGCAGGGCCAGCACCACGACCAGGGTGACCGCCGCCATGGTGATGTTGGTGGTGGAGCCGTAGTCGTGGGCGGTGGCGTTGCCGCCCTGGGACCAGTTGAAGGCGACCGGCAGCAGGGAGACACCGATCAGGGTGATGACCGTGCCGGTGACCACCGGTGGGAAGAAGCGGACCAGTTTGCAGAAGTAGGGGGCGAGGACGAAGCCCAGGAGGCTCGCCACGATGATCGCGCCGAAGATGACGGCGATCCCGTCGTGCCCCCGGTCCTTGCCGATCGCCACCATCGGGGTCACGCCGGCGAACGAGACGCCGTTGACGAACGGCAGCCGGGCGCCTATCCGCCAGAAGCCGAGCGTCTGGAGCAGGGTGGCGATGCCCGCGGTGAACAGGCTCGCCCCCATCAGGAAGGCGGTCTCCTTCGGGGTGAGGCCCACGGCGGGCCCCACGATCATGGGCGGGGCCACCACGCCCGCGTACATCGCGGCCACGTGCTGGAGGCCGCTGGTGAACATCTTCAGCGGGGGGAGCGTTTCGTCGACCGGATGCTTCCGGTCGGACGGGGCCGTCTCCGGCGCGCCGTCGGGGTGGGGGGTCGCACTTGCGTCGTCGCGAAACCTGGGCGTAGCTGCCACGGCGGTTCCTCCGGTCGGTTACACGTCGGCGGTGACGTGGGGTTCAGGGAGGTGGAACCGGGGCCGGTCCGGCTGACCGGGCCCCGTGTGCTGCGGTGGTGCGGTGAGGCAGGTCGTCCAGCTGGTGCGGTCAGCCGGTGTCGCCGGTACGGGAGGCGCGTACGCGTGTGCGGCGCGCCTCCCGTACCGGTTGCCGCGGGCCCCGCTCGGGTCCGCGGCGGCCGGGCCGAGGGCCGTCCCCCTCGTCCGGCCGGTATCGGGATCGCCGGGCCGGGTCCGTCAGGCCCCGGCGGCGATCTGCGCGAGGCGGCGGGCCTCGTCGCGGGTGGCGCGGGCGATGGCGTCCTCGTCCGCGGTGACCAGGCGGCCGGACTCGACGACCGGCTTGCCGTCCACCAGCGAGAGGGTGACGGGGGCGGCGGCGCCGAAGACGAGCGCGGTGACCGGGTCGGCGATGGAGGCGTGGGCGAGGGTGTCCAGCTTCCAGAGGACCAGGTCGGCGAGCTTGCCGGCCTCCAGAGAGCCGGTCTGGGCGGCCCGGCCGAGGACCTGGGCGCCGCCGTAGGTGCCCAGGCGAAGGGCCTGACGGGCGTTCAGGGCGCGTTCGCGGTGCGGGCCGAGGCGGTTGATGAGGAGGGCGTTGCGCAGTTCGGTGTGCAGCTCGCCGGACTCGTTGGACGCGGTGCCGTCGACGCCGAGGCCGACCGGGACGCCTGCGGCGAGCATGTCCGGGACACGGGCGATGCCGGCGGCGAGGCGGGCGTTGGAGGACGGGCAGTGGGCGACGCCGGTGCCGGTGCGGGCGAAGGCGGCGATGTCGGAGTCGTTCATGTGGACGCAGTGCGCCATCCACACGTCCTCGCCGAGCCAGCCGGTGGACTCGAAGTAGTCGGTCGGGCCCATGCCGAACAGCTCGTGGCAGAACTTCTCCTCCTCCACGGTCTCCGAGCCGTGGGTGTGCAGTCGCACACCCTTGCGCCGGGCCAGTTCGGCGCCCTGGCGCATGAGTTCGGTGGATACGGAGAACGGCGAGCAGGGGGCGACGGCGACCTGGGTCATCGCGTCGAAGGAGGCGTCGTGGTGGGCGTCGACGGTCGCCTCGGTGGCGGCGAGCGCACCCTCCAGGGTCTCCACGGCGAAGTCCGGGGGCAGCCCGCCGTCCTTCTCGCTGCGGTCCATGGAGCCCCGGGCGAGGGTGAAGCGTACGCCCATGTCGCGGGCGGCCCCGATGATGGCGCCGGACAGGTCGCCGGAGCCCTTCGGGAAGACGTAGTGGTGGTCCATCGCGGTGGTGACGCCGCCCAGCGCCATCATGGCGAGCGAGCCCTGCGCGGCGGCGCGGGCCATCTGCTCGTCGATGCGCGCCCACGTCGGGTACAGCGCGACCAGCCAGTTGAAGAGGTTGTGGTCCGTGGCCAGGCCGCGGGTGATCCACTGGTAGAAGTGGTGGTGCGTGTTGATCAGGCCGGGCGTGGCGAGGTGCCCGGTGCCGTCGATCCGGCGTACGACGTTCTCCAGGCCCTCGGGTGCCCGGCCGGCGCCGACGGACTCGATGCGGTTGCCGGCGACGACGACATAGCCCGAGGCGTACTCGGTGTCGGCGACGTCGACGGTCGCGATCGAACAGTTCTCGATGACGATGCGTTCCACCCGGTCGGGGGCTGCCGGTGCTGCCATGGTGCTTCCTTCTCTCATGCGGGATGTGGGCACGGCAGGACCCTAGGAGGATTTGAGTGCCACGGCGGTGCGGCCGTGGGTGCCGAGATGGTGGAAGAACAGGTTGAGCAGGACCGCGACGAGCGCTCCCGCGCTGATGCCGGAGCCCAGGACGGTCTGGGCCCAGGACGGGAAGTCCGCGTAGAAGCCGGGCGCGGCGAGCGGCACGATGCCCGCGCCGAGGGCCACGGCGACGAGGATGATGTTGGAGCTGTCGTCGAGTCCGGCCTCGGAGAGCGTACGGATGCCGCTGACGGCGATCGAGCCGAACAGGACGATGCCGGCGCCGCCGAGCACGGGCATCGGGACGAGCGAGACGACCGCGCCGAGCACCGGGAAGAGGCCGAGGACCAGCAGGGCGGCGCCCGCCGCGGCGACGACGTAGCGGCTGCGGACCCTGGTGAGCGAGACGACGCCCACGTTCTGCGCGAAGGCGCTGGTGGGGAAGCCGCCGAAGACGGGGCCGATGAGGGTGGCGAGGCCGTCGGTGCGCAGGCCGCGGGTGAGGGTGCGTCCGTCGGTGCGGCGGTCGCAGATCTCACCGACGGCCAGCATCCCGGCGGAGGACTCGGTCATCAGGACGAGCATCACGATGCACAGGGAGAGGATCGCGGCCGGCTGGAACTCCGGCGCGCCGACGGCGAACGGCGTGGGCACGGCGGCGAGCGGGGCGTCGCGCAGCGAGGAGAAGTCCGCGAGCCCGAAGGGCACGGCGGCCAGCGTCCCGATCAACAGGCCCATCAGCAGAGCGACTTGGCGCAGGAATCCGCGACCGAAGCGCTGGATCAGCAGGATGACGACCAGGGTGAACGCGGCGAGCGCGAGGTACTTCATGTCACCGAAGTCGGCGGCCGTCTTGTCGCCGCCCTGCGCCCAGGAGACCGGTACGGGCATCAGGGTCACCCCGATGAGGGTGATGACGACCCCGGTGACCAGGGGCGGGAAGAAGCGCAGGAGTCTGCCGAAGAACGGCCCGACGGCCAGGCAGAACACCCCGGCGACGAGCACCGCCCCGTAGATCGCGGGGAGTTGGTGTCCGGGCGCGTTGGTCTCCGCGATGGCGAGCATCGGGGCGATACCGGCGGAGGACGCGGCGTTGACGAACGGCAGCCGGTTTCCGGCGAGGCCGCGGATGCCGAGGGTCTGGAGCAGGGTGGCGCAGCCGGCGATGAGCAGGCTTGCCGCGATGAGCCGGGTCATGCCCGCCGCGTCGAGGCCGACGGCCTGTCCGATGATCAGCGGAGGGGTGACGACACCCGCGTACATGGCGGCGATGTGCTGGAGCGCGGCCGGCAGGAGCCGCGAGGGGGTGAGTTTCTCGTCCACCGGATGCACCGCACGCTCCGGCGGGGTGGAACAGGGGCCTTCTGCTTCCGCGGCCCCGGATGCTGGCTGTGCCATGAGGGTTCCCTCCGGCCCGGCCGGTGCCCGGCCGCCGTCGTGGGCGGGCGGGCACCGGCGCGGCGCCGCGTCAGAGGTTGGTCATGTCGACCGGGATCTGCGGCTCGACGCCGTCCCGGAGCACGGTGCCCTCGATGAGCCCGTACGGACGGTCGGCCGCGAAGTACACCTCGTTGTCGTTCTTGAGGCCGAACGGCTCCAGGTCGACGAGGAAGTGGTGGTTGTTCGGCAGCGAGAAGCGGATCTCGTCGATCTCGCTGCGGTTGTTGATGATGCGCGAACCCATCTGGTACAGGGTCTGCTGGAGCGAGAGCGAGTAGGTCTCGGCGAAGGCGTGGAGCATGTGCTTGCGCGCCTGCTCGTAGGACTTCTCCCAGTTCGGCATGCGCTGCTCGTCGCTGGTCCAGTTGTAGCGCCAGCGGGCGGAGACGTCGGTCGCGAGGATGCGGTCGTACGCCTCCTTGAGCGTCGTGTACTTGTCCTTGACGTAGCCCCAGAACTCGGAGTTGGTCGAGTTCATCACGGTCAGGTCCTTGAGCCCGGAGATGACCTGCCACTTCTCACCGTCGTAGGTGATCTGGGCGGTGCGGATCTCCTGGTTCTTGCGGACGAAGGAGTGCTTGACCTCGTCGGACCCGATGAAGCGGGAGTTCGCGTCGGAGGTGGCGATGCGCTCCCAGGCGTACTCCTCGATGCGGATGCGCGCCGTCTTGATCGGCTCCTGCGAGGTCACGAAGTGACGGGCGAGGTGGATGCCGAACTGCTCGGCGGACTCGATCCCGTGCTCCTTGGCGAACGCGAACACCGTGTTCTTGGTGGTGTCCGTGGGCAGGACGTGCGCGTTGGAGCCGGAGTAGTGGACGTCGTCCATCTCGCCGGAGAGGGCGACCGAGACGTTCAGGTCCTTGATGTGGTGGGTGTCGCCGTCCCGCGTGATCTTGACGACGCGGTTCTCTGCTTTGCCGTACTGGTTCTGGCCGAGAATCGTGGGCATGTGTCTGCTAGCTCCCTCGGTATACGGAGTAGCCGAACGGGTTGAGCAGCAGCGGTACGTGATAGTGCTCGCCCGGGGTGACGGCGAAAGTGATCGCCACCTCGGGGAAGAACGCGCCGCTGTCCCTTACGCGGGGGGCGTCCTGCTGCGCCTCGGCTTGCTTCTTGGCGGTGAAGTACGGCTCGGTCTCGAAGTCGAGCCGTACGTGGGTGGTGCCTTCCGGCAGGGCCGGCAGGTCCTTGCAGCGCCCGTCCGCATCGGTCGCGGAGCCGCCGAGTGTCACCCAGTCCGCGTCGCTGCCCGAGCGGGCGGCGAGCGAGACGGCGACGTCCGCGGCGGGGCGGCCGATGCTGGTGTCCAGGATGTGGGTGGACACCGATGCGGTGGCGAAGGTGCTCAAGACCTTCTCTCCTTCTCTTAGGCGTCTTCCGTGACGAGGCGGGTGAGACGGATGCGGTTGATCTTGCCCAGTTCGGTGCGCACGATCCCCCGCTCCTGCTCGGGCGAGTTCCCGATCCGGGACTTCACCGCGTCGCGCATCTGCTCACCGGTGGCCCCGGTGGCGCAGATCAGGAAGACATGTCCGAACCGCTCCTGGTAGGCCAGGTTGAGTTCGAGCATCTCGGCCTTGAGCTCCTCGGAGGCCCCGGCCATCCCCCGCTGTTCACGGGAGGAGGTCGGGTCTCCGGGCTTCGGGCGGCCGATCGGCGGGTGACCGGCCATGGCCTCGGCCAGGTCCTCCGCGCCGAGTGCCGCCGTGGCGGTGTCGCTCGCGGAGAGCAGGGCTTCGGTGGTGGCGTACGGGCGGTGGGAGAGGATCGCTCTTCCCCATGCCGCACTGGCACACACCTCGTGCAGTGCGGCGGCCGCCTCGGCGTCCGCCTGGGTGTTGAACCGGGCGAGGCCCGGCGTGGAGCTCGAAGTCACGGGAGCCTCCGTGGCTGTTCTTCGCTGTGCGTTGGTCGGGCTGCGGATAGCTAACGCCCTCCGCAACACGACGTCAACAGTTTGTTGAAATTCCGTATACAGAAAAAGCCGCCGCCCGGTGGTACGGGCGGCGGCTTGATCGATCATGCGTCAAACGGCTGTGCGTGCGGTGTCCAACTACCCGCTCTTCGCGCCGTTTTCCCTGTTCAGGTAGTTGTACACGGTGAACCGGGAGACTCCCAGGGCCCCCGCCACGGTCTCCACCCCGTGTCGTACGGAGAAGGCACCGCGTGCCTCCAGAAGCCGGACGGCCTCCTGCTTGGCCTTGCGGTCCAGCTCGGCCAGCGGCATGCCGTGCCGGCGCTCCATGGCCGCCAGGATGTGGTCCAGCGACTCCGAGAGCTGGGGCAGCCGGACCGCCACGACGTCCTCGCCCTCCCAGGCCAGCACCACGTCGTCGGGGTGCGCGTCCCCCGGCCCGAGCAGCTCGGCGCCCATGGCGTCGGCGAGCGGCTTCACGGCGGTGACGAGGGGGTGGTCCACCGGTCCGGTCACTTCGCGTCCTCTCCGATGACGTTGACCTGGAGCGAGACCCGGGTGGCACCCGATGCCAGCGCCTGCCGCAGCAGGCTGTCCACGGCGGTGAGCACCTGGTCGGCACCGCCCTCCGCCGTGTTGCCGAACGGGCCGACGTCCACGGCGTCCAGCTCGGCCGACTGGATGACCTCGCGCGCCACGACCGCGTGCGCGGGCGCCTCGTCGAGATCGAAGGGCTCGGTGGTGAACTCCACTCTCAAGCGCATGGTGCCTCCCTGATACGTCGCACCGCGTCCGGTGCGACCTGCGGCTCGGGCTCGACCCTAGCGCCCTACACCGGCAGCACGCAGACGGCCGCCGGAGCCGCGTACGGGGTGCCGACCGGGGTCAGCGCGCCGGAGGAGGTGTCCACCCGGAAGGTGGTGACCGTGCCGGACTTCTGGTTGGCGGCGAGGAGCAGGGTGCCGTCCGGCGAGAAGGCGGTGTGCCGGGGGAAGTCGCCGCCGACCGACACGGTGTCGAGCAGGCGCAGCGCGGCCCCGCCGTCCTCGATCGCGTACCGGGTGATGCTGTTGTGCCCCCGGTTGGCGAGGTAGGCGAACCGGCCGTCCGCCGTGACCAGGAACTGGGCGGGGTAGCTGGTGCCGGAGCCCGTGCCGGTGGACTGCGGGTCGCCCGGGGTGAGCGTGCCGGTGGCGGGGTCGTAGCCGCAGACGACGGCCGTGTTGTCCAGCTCGCAGGCGAGGTACGCGTGGCGGCCGTCGGGGTGGAAGGTGAGGTGGCGGGGCCCGGCGCCCGGCCGCAGCGCGGCGTACGAGAGCTGTTCCAGGGTGCCGGCCGTCTCGTCCAGCCGGTACGTGTAGACCGTGTCGTTGCCCAGGTCCACGGCGAGTACGTGGCCGCCGTCGGGGGCGGTGATGATCTGGTGCGCGTGCGGGCCGTCCTGGCCCGGTCCGGGGGCGGGTGAGCTATGGGCCACCAGGTCGGTCCGCTCCCCCACCGATCCGTCCTCGGCCAGCGGGTGCACGGCGACGCTGCCGGAGGTGTAGTTGGCGCTGAACAGCCACCGCCCGCCCGGGTGGACCGAGAGGTGACAGGGGCCGGCGCCGCCGGTGGACCGGGTGCCCAGGACCCGGAAGGTGCCGTCGTCGGCGAGGGCGACCGCGGTGACGCCGCCGTTCTGCTGCTCGTCGACCGCGTAGAGCGTGCTGCCCGTGGGGTGGAGGGCGAGGTACGAGGGGTTCTCGACGCCGGTGACGACGGTGCGGTCGGTGATGCTCCCGGCCGCCGGGTCGTACGCGGCGACACCTATGCCGGTGCCGCCGGGGCTGGTCGAGGTGTAGGTACCGAGGTAGAGAGTGCGGGTGCTCCGGGTCGCGGGGTGGGCGGGGTGCGGCGGGTGGTGGGGGTGGCGGGGCGCGGGGTGGTGCGCGGAGCGCGGCAGGCTGGGGGCGGCGGCGAGGGCGCCGCCCGCCAGGAGGGCTCCGAGCAGGGTGCGGCGGCTGGTGGGGGACGTCATGCGAGGCACCTCGTGGGGTCGGTAGCGTCGGATGTGTCAGCCACAGTGGCCCTCCCCGAGGGCCACCGCAAGAGGTGCACCGGTCATTGCGCAGGGCGCAACGCGGTGGCGCCCTGCGGGCACGGCGGGGACCTGCGGACGGCGGGGACCTGCGCGGGCGAGGGCCTGCGGGAGCGAGGACCTGCGCACGGCGGGCCGTCGTCCCGCCCTCCCCCTCAGTCCCCCGACTGGATGTCCCCGCGCGTCGAGGACGTGATCGGCTCGCGCTGCGCGAAGTCGCCCGGCGGGATGCCCGGATGGTGGGCGCCCTCGACCGGCTCGACAGCGGCCGCCGGGCCCAGGGCCAGCCGGGAGACGATGCGGTAGCGGTCGCCCCGGTAGAGCGAGTGCACGTACTCGACGGGGCGGCCCGTGGTGTCCGAGGTCAGCCGCTCGAAGAGCAGGGCCGGGGAGAGTTCGGGCACGTCCAGGAGACGGGCCTCGGCGCGGGTCACCACGGTCGGCTCGATCGCCTGGACCGCCTCGTGGACGTGCACGTCGTGGCGCTCGCGCAGGTGCTCGTACAGGTCGCCGCTCTCCAGTTCCTCGGCGGACAGGCCGGGTACGAGTTCCGCCCGGATGTGCAGGTGCTCGATGGCCATGGGCGCGCCGTCGACCAGCCGCAGCCGGGCGACGTACACGATGTCGGCGGCCGGTGACATGCGCAGCTTGCGGCCGACCCGGGCGCCGGCCTGGAGCGTGGTGAACTCGAGCAGCCGGCTCGACCAGGCCCCGGCCGCCTGCGGGACCGACAGGGCGAGGTCGGCCGATATCAGCTCCTGGGTGATCTTCTCGGGCGCGACGAACATGCCCCGGCCGTGCTCGCGCACGAGGAGGCCCGTCGCGACCAGCTCGTCCACCGCGGCGCGCAGGGTGGGCCGGGAGACGCCGAGCGTGGCGCACAGGGACCGCTCCGAGGGGATGGCGTCACCGGGGCGCCGGGACTCGATCATTTCCAGGATGGCGTCACGGGCCCGCTCCCGTTTGAGCACCGTCCCCGATGCGTCGGCGTCCATGAGCTGCCCCCTTCTGGCGGGTTAGGTACCTGACCACTGAACCACTGGTCAGGTGGATTGTAGCCGCTTTCACGGGCCGCCTCTCCGGAAGGTCGCCAAAACCCGTTGAATACAAGGGGCTTGACGGCTCCATTGGTCCATGCCACCTTCATCCACCAACAAGAGGTGAGCTGTCCAGCGGCCTTCACTGGTCAGGTGGTCAGGTCCTGTTCTCCCAGAGGTGAACCGTGAAGTACCGCTTGCTTGCCGGTGGGTCCGTGCTCGTGCTGGCCGCCGTCCTCAGCGCCTGTGGCTCGTCCGACGACTCGTCCGACGCGTCCGGTGACGGCCGGACGAGCATCGACGTCTGGCTGATGCGCGACAGCGTCTCGGCGCAGTTCCAGAAGGAGTTCGTCCAGGGCTTCGAGAAGGCGCACCCCGACATCCGGGCCCGGGTCCAGATCCAGGAGTGGGACGGCATCGGCGAGAAGATCACCGCCGCCCTCGCCAGCAACGACGCCCCGGACGTCATCGAGAGCGGCAACACGCAGGTCGCCCAGTTCGCCGGGAGCGGCGGACTGCTCGACCTCAGCGACAAGGTGGACGAGCTGAACGGCAAGGACTGGCTCAAGGGCCTCGCCGAGCCGGGCGCGTACGAGGGCAAGCAGTACGGCATCCCGTACTACGCG
The DNA here is from genome assembly GCA_036226585.1 of Streptomyces sp. NBC_00708. Taxonomy (GTDB): domain Bacteria; phylum Actinomycetota; class Actinomycetes; order Streptomycetales; family Streptomycetaceae; genus Streptomyces. The sequence continues at coordinate 6,091,969 of CP108997.1, read as the reverse complement.
GCCAACCGCGTGGTCATCTACCGCACCGACCTCTTCGAGAAGGCCGGCATCGACGCGAAGACCATCAAGACCCGCGACCAGTGGATCGCCGCCACCGAGAAGCTCAACAAGGGCGGCAACCAGGGCATCTACCTGCCGGGCCAGACCTGGTACGCCCTGGCCGGCTTCGTCTGGGACGAGGGCGGCGACCTCGCGACCCAGTCCGGGGAGAAGTGGAAGGGCGCCCTGGACACCCCGGAGGCGCTGCGCGGGATGGAGTTCTACGGGAAGCTCCAGGCACTCGGCAAGGGCCCCAAGGACGCCGACGAGGCCGACCCGCCGCAGGCCGATGTGATGGCCCAGGGCAAGGTCGCCCAGGTCATCTCCACCCCGGGCGGCGCCAACGTCGTCATCGAGAAGAACCCGGACCTCAAGGGGAAGCTGGGCTTCTTCCCGATCCCCGGCAAGACGGCCGACACCCCGGGAGCCGTCTTCACCGGCGGCTCGGACCTGGTGATCCCCACCGCGTCCGGCAAGCAGGACGCCGCGCTCACCTTCATCAAGGAACTCACCGGTGACGCCTGGCAGAAGAAGCTCGCCGTCGCCATGAGCTACGTGCCGAACCGGACCACCCTCGCCTCCGCGGTGGCCGGCGACCCGGGCGCGGCCGCGATGGCGGTCGGCGCCGCCAACGGTCACGCCACGCCCAACACCCCGAGCTGGGCGGCGGTCGAGGCGGAGAACCCGATCAAGGACTACATGACCGCCGTCCTCACCGGCGGCGACCCGGCGAAGGAGGCCGCCAAGGCGTCCGCCGACATCACCCGGGCCATGAACTCCGGTTCCTGATCCCCACCCATCCCTCACCATCCGCCCAGACCGTCGAGAGGAGGCGTGCCGTGTCGGTCATCCGGGAACGGACCGCACCCCCCAGTCCCAAGCGCCGGGCCGTTCCCGGCACGTCCGGGCCGCCGCCCCGCCGGCGGCGGTCCGGGGAACCGCGCGGCCTGTGGCCGTACGCCCTGATCGCCCCGGCGGTCGGCGGCATGCTCTACCTGCTGGTCTATCCGCTGCTGCGGGCGGTCCTGATCTCGCTCCAGGACTTCCGGCTGCGGCAGCTGATCACGGGGGACGCGGAGTTCGTCGGGCTGCGCAACTACCGCACACTGCTGACCGATCCGCGGTTCTGGGAGGTGGTCCGGCGCACCTTCCTGTTCATGGCCGTCAACGTGGTCCTGATCATGGCGATCGCGACGCTGGTCGCCCTGATGACCGAGCGCCTGGGCAAGATCGCCCGGACGGTGGTGCTCAGTTCGCTGGTGCTGGCCTGGGCCATGCCGGTGATCGCGGCCACCACGGTCTTCCAGTGGCTGTTCCACTCCGAGTTCGGCATCGTCAACCATCTGCTGACCGGTGCGGGCTTCTCCTCGTTCGACCGCTATCCGTGGTTCGCGCACGGCACCGCCGCCTTCTCCATCCTGGTGCTGCTGGTCGTGTGGCAGTCGGTGCCGTTCGCGGCGATCACGCTCTACTCCGCGCTGACCACGGTCCCGGCCGAGCTGTACGAGTCGGCGCGGCTGGACGGGGCGAGCGCGGCCCGGATCTTCCGCTCGGTCACCCTTCCGGTGCTGCGCCCGATCTTCCTGCTGGTGTTCTCGCTGGAGGTGATCTGGACGTTCAAGGCGTTCGTCCAGATCTGGGTGATGACCCGGGGCGGCCCGGGCGACGCGACGACGATCCTGCCCGTGTACGCGGTGCAGACCGCGCTCGCCGGCCAGCGTTACGACCTGGGCTCGGCCGCCTCGATGGTCACCGTGGTCCTGATGTCCGGGGTGCTCGTCCTCTACTTCCGCCAGATGCTCCGCCAGGAGGACGAGATCCGATGAGCCGTGCCCGTACCGCGCGTCTGCGGCGGCTGCCGCTGAACGCCGCCGCCACGCTGACCGTCCTGGTCTGTCTGTTCCCCGTGTACTGGATGATCTCGACCGCGTTCAAGCCGTCCAGGGACATCCAGTCGACCGACCCGCAGCTCTTCCCGCACACCTGGACCCTCGACCACTTCCGTACCGCCGTGCAGGCCGACGGCTTCGGGATGTTCTGGCGCAACAGCCTTCTGGTGACGGCAAGTTCGATCCTGCTGGCCCTGGTGGTCGCGCTGGCTTCGGCGTACGCGGTGGCCAGGCTGCGCTGGAAGGGGCGGCGGCAGTTCATGCTCATGGTGTTCATCGCGCAGATGGCGCCCTGGGAGTCGCTGATCATCCCGGTCTACATCATCTCCCGCGACACGGACATGCTGGACCGGCTGCCCACGCTGACCCTCGTCTACTTCATGGTGACGCTGCCGTTCTCGGTGATCGTGCTGCGCGGCTTCATCGGGACGATCCCGCCGGAGCTGGAGGAGGCGGCGCAGGTCGACGGCTGCACCAGGACCAGCGCCTTCCGGAAGGTGGCGCTGCCGCTGCTCGCGCCGGGTCTGATGGCCACCTCGCTGTTCGGCTTCATCACCGCCTGGAACGAGTTCGCGTACGCCAACTTCCTGATCATCAAGCACCAGGACAGCCGCACCCTGCCGGTCTGGCTGTCCTCGTTCCAGAACACCTTCGGCACCGACTGGGGCGCCACGATGGCAGCCTCCACCCTGTTCGCCCTGCCCGCGCTGGTGGTCTTCCTGCTGCTCCAGCGCCATGTCACCTCCGGCTTCGCCGCCGGCGCCGTCAAGGGTTAGGCCCTGATCCACCGGACACGGCCTGACCGACGACCCAGCTCCCCTCCCGGAGGCCCCGCATGCCCGTATCCCGCCCCGAACACACCCTCGTCCCCCGCCCGCGCAAGGTCTCCTCCCGCCCCGGCCGCTTCACCCTCGCCCCGGACACCGGCATCCGCGCCTACCCGGGGGCGGAGGGCGCCGCCGACCTGCTGCGCACCCTCATCGGCCCGACCACCGGGCTGCCGCTGGCCCCCAGTGCCACCGGCCGCGTGGTGCTCGCCCTGGACCCGCAGCTCAGCGGCCTCGGCGAGGAGGGGTACGGCCTCACCATCGGCCCGGACACGGTCCTGCTGCGGGCGGCCCGGCTGCCCGGCCTGCTGTGCGGGGTCCAGACGCTGCGCCAGCTCCTGCCGGCCGATGCGCTCTCCGCGCGGGCCGGGAGCGGAGGTGCCTGGACGCTGCCCTGCGTGGAGATCAGCGATGTGCCGGCGCACCCGTGGCGCGGCACGATGCTCGACGTCGCCCGGCACTTCCAGCCGGTGTCCTACCTGCGCCGTTACGTGGACCTCATGGCGCTGCACAAGCTGAACACCCTGCACCTCCACCTCACCGACGACCAGGGCTGGCGGATGCCGATCGCCGCGTACCCGAAGCTCACCGGGATCGGCGGCCACCGCAGCCAGTCGATGCAGGGGCCCCCGGACCGGGTCCCGGAGACCTTCGACGGCGTCCCGCACTCGGGGGCGTACACCACGCGGGAGCTGCGCGACCTCGTGACGTACGCGGCGGCGCGCGGGGTGCGGGTGGTGCCGGAGATCGAGATGCCCGGCCATGTGCGCGCGGCCCTGGCCGCCCATCCGGAGCTGGGCAACGACCCGTCGCGGCGGCTCGGCGTGTGGACCAAGTGGGGTGTCTGTGAAACGGTGTTCGGGGTCCACGAGGAGGTCTTCGACTTCTGCCGGACGGTGCTGGACGAGGTCATGGACGTGTTCCCGTCGCCGTACATCCACGTCGGCGGCGACGAGTGCCCGACGACCGAGTGGGAGAACAGCCCGGCGGCCCGGGAGCGGGCCGCCGCCGAGGGGCTGCCGGACGCGCGGGCGCTGCACGGCTGGTTCATGGGCCGGATCGGGGCGCACGTCACCGAGCGGGGCCGTATCCCGGTCGGCTGGGCCGAGACCGGCACCGAACTCCCCCTGGACTTCACCGTGATGACCTGGCGCGACCCAGCCCACGCCCGCGCCGCCGCCCGCCGCGGCCACCAGGTGGTCGCCGCGCACTACCTGGCCACCTATCTCGACTACGCCGAGTCCGCCGACCCCGGTGAGCCGCTGGCGCAGCCCGGCCCGACGGTCGACCTGCGCACGGTGCACGGCGACCGCTCGCTGACCGACGACTGGGACGCGGCCGACACCTCCCGACTGCTGGGCACGCAGGCCCAGTTGTGGACCGAGTACGCGCCCACTCCGGACCGGATCGAGTACCGGACGTATCCGAGGCTGTGCGCCCTCGCGGACCGCGCCTGGTCGGGCGGCGACACCGGCTGGCCCGGCTTCCTCGCCCGCCTGGGCCCTCATACCGCCCGACTGGACGCTCTCGGCGTCCGCTACCGCCCCCTGAACCCCCGGCCGCTCACCGCGGCATCCCCAGGAACAGCGCCGACCCCGTGATTCCCCTGCTCCCCCACGACGTTCCCGAAAGGAATAGGCACATGAAGTCACTCGCGAAGAGCCGGCTGCGCGCCGCCGCCGCTGCCGCCGCCACCGTGGCGCTCGGCTGTACGGCGCTGGCCGCCGTCCCCACGACGGCGAGCGCCGCCGGCGGACCGCTGGCCGTGCAGTACCGCACCGGCGCGTCCGGGGCCACGGCCGACCAGAGCGAACCCTGGCTGAAGGTACGGAACACCGGCAGCGCTTCCGTGCAGCTCAGCGACGTCAAGGTCCGTTACTACTTCAAGGGCGACGCGGTGGGCGAGGTCTACCGTTTCGCCTGCTCCTGGGCGGTGAAGGGCTGCGGGAACATCACGGGGACGTTCGGCACCCTCGCGAAGCCGACCGCCACCGCCGACCGCTATCTGGAGATCGGCTTCACCCCGGGCGCGGGCTCGCTGGCCCCGGGCGCCGACACCGGTGACATGCAGCTGCGGTTCTACCGGGCGAACTGGCAGACGCTGACCCAGAGCGACGACTACTCCTTCGGCTCCGGCTCGACCGCGTACGGCGACTGGTCGAAGGTGACCGCGCAGCTCGGCGGCGCGACGGTCTGGGGCACGGCTCCCGAGGGCAACGACCCCACCGATCCGACCGACCCGACCGATCCCACGGACCCGACGGACCCGGGCGAGGACGGGCCGGCCCTCTTCGACGACTTCAACTACAGCGGCCACAGCGACCCGCAGATCGCCGCGCACGGCTGGAGCGTCCGCTCCAACGCGGGCGGGCCCGGCGTGCCCGGCGCCACCTGGGCGCCGGACAAGGTCACGTTCGCCACGCAGAGCGGCAACTCCCTCATGAACCTGGAGACGTCGACGGCGGGCACCGGCGAGTCCACGAAGCAGACCGAGATCCTGACCCAGTCGATGAAGTTCCGCAACGGCACCTACGCGGCGCGGGTCAAGTTCAACGACGCGCCGAAGTCGGGCCCGGACGGCGACCACCTCGTCCAGACGTTCTTCACCATCAACGACCTCAAGGCGCCGATGGCGGACGACTACGCCGAGTACGACTTCGAGTACCTGCCCAACGGCGGCTGGGGCGAGAGCGGCAACATCCTCTACACGACCTCGTGGGAGACCTACCGGCCCGACCCGTGGGAGGCCGTCAACCAGCACACCGAGTCCCGGCAGAGCTACGCCGGCTGGCACGACCTGGTAGTGACCATCGACAACAACGCGATCACGTACTACATCGACGGGCAGCTCTTCGGCACGCACGGCGCGGCCTACCTGCCGGAGCGCGGCATGTCGATCAACTTCAACCAGTGGCTGATCGACCTGGCGGGCCAGACGAGCACCACGCCCCGCGCGTACGACCAGCAGGTGGACTACGTGCTGCACGTGAAGGACCACGTCCTCACACCGGCGCAGGTGAACGCGAAGGTGGCCGCGTACCGCGCGGCGGGGACGACGTTCCAGGACACGGTTCCGGCCGGGTGATCCGGTAGCGGGACGAACGGGCGGGGCGGCGGGCCGACGGGCCCCCGCCCCGCCTTTCGCATGTCTGCCGCATGCCCTTCGGCCGTCCTCCGCCTGCCCTTCGCGTGTCCGGAGCTTCCGCCCGCACCCGCCGCCCCGAGTCGTAGGGACCTCCTGACCGGCCCGAATTCCGGCCACCCCCTTGACAGCCCCGCCACTCGCCGGGCAATCTTCCATTAAGCAGAAACAAACTTCCGCAATACGGAAGGAGCGCCGAAACCCTCATGGGCTACCCGGACCAGCGCTTCGATGTGAACCTCTCGATCCTCTTCACGGAACTCCCGCTCCTGGAGCGTCCCGCGGCAGCCGCCGCGGCGGGCTTCACGGCGGTCGAGCTGTGGTGGCCCTGGATCGAGACCCCCACCCCCGACCAGGCCGAGCTCGACGCCCTCAAGAAGGCGCTCGACGACGCCGGCACCCAGCTGGTGGGCCTGAACTTCTACGCCGGACAGCTTCCCGGCCCCGACCGCGGCGCGCTCTCCGTGCCCGGCACGGAGTCGGACCGCTTCCGGGCCAACATCGAGGTGGCGGCCGACTTCGCCGCCTCGGTCGGCTGCAAGGCGCTCAACGCGCTCTACGGCAACCGGGTCGACGGCGTCGACCCCGCCGCCCAGGACGAACTCGCCCTGGAGAACCTGGTCCTGGCGGCCCGCGCCGCCGACCGGATCGGCGCGGTGCTGCTGATCGAGACCCTGAACGCGCCGGAGTCCCCGCGCTACCCGCTGGTGAGTGCACCGGCCGGGATCGAGGTCGTCGACCGGGTCAACGCCGCGACCGGCCTCGGCAACGCGAAGTTCCTGCTGGACCTGTACCACCTGTCGATGAACGGCGAGGACCTCAGCCAGGTCATCACCGCGTACGCCGACAGGACGGGACACGTCCAGATCGCCGACAACCCGGGCCGCGGCGCGCCCGGCACCGGCTCACTCCCCCTGGAGCAGCTCCTGGACGAGCTGACGAAGGCCGGTTACGAGGGCTGGGTCGGGCTGGAGTACAAGCCCGGCGACCGCCCGAGCGCCGACTCCTTCGACTGGCTCCCGGCCGCGGCGCGTCCCGCCCGCTGAGGCCCCGGAGCCCCTGTACACGCTGATCGGAAGGCACCCTCATGAGCAACAACCTCCCCAAGGTTGCGTGGATCGGTCTCGGCATCATGGGTTCGCCCATGTCGGAGAACCTGATCAAGGCCGGTTACGACGTCACCGGTTACACCCTGGAGCAGGACAAGGTC